>JABHBK010000073.1 GCA_018673915.1 Nitrospina sp.
AAGGCAAAAAAAGAGTGTCACAAGCGCCTTCGATTTGAACCCCATAACATAAGTCTGGCAGTTCCATTGGCGGAGATATTCTGGTATAACTGTTGGAAAGAAAAATCTTTTCTCCCTTCTCAGTGCCGGGCTCCCACCTTTTCTGGCCGGAGGAAAATGAGATCAGGGGAATCGAAATCTTAGAATCGTTCTTCATAGCTTTATTCTGTCTGCCCCTGCATCTTGAATGTCATCTGAACTATTTCCCGGAAAACACAGATTACAGCACTTAATAGTTTTATATTTCACCCAATTTCTCTTGAACTATGAGTTTTTATATTTTAGCAAACATCTATTTTACCTCGCAGTAAAGCGCCGCAATGACAAAAATTAATCACACCTCATTCCAACATTAACAATATTTAATTTTCATGAATGAATCAAAATATCAAGAGGCTCTAAACTACCTCTACAGTCTTACACAAAGCGGTATTAAACTCGGACTTAAAAACACCGCTCAGCTTCTTCAGTATTTCGGTGACCCACAATTAAACACACCTACCATTCATATCGGCGGCACCAATGGGAAAGGATCTACTGCGGCAATCACCGAGTCTATTTTGAAAGCGTCTGGCTATAAGGTCGGACTTTATACCTCTCCGCATCTGCTGGATTTTCGCGAACGCATACAGATTAACCGAAAAATGATCGAAAAACAGCAAACTGTAGATTTGGTTTTCAAAGTCAAATCTGCTGTGGAAAGCTTGAATATCCCCATCACATTTTTTGAATTTGGTACTGTTTTAGCCTTTCTTTATTTTCATGAACAAAATACCGATATAAATGTTATTGAGGTCGGCCTGGGCGGTCGGCTGGATGCAACCAATCTTTGTAAAGCTGAAATATCCATTATTACTTCCATATCCCTAGACCACACCCAATACCTTGGGGAAGATCTGGAGCAAATAACCTTTGAAAAGGCTTCAATTATAAAGGAAAGCGGTACAGTTTTTGCTGATATACCTGAAGAAAGACTATTTCAAATCGCTAATAGTATGAGCCGAAAGTGTAAGGCAGAGATTTATAGGCTGGGAGTAGATTTCCATGTGTCACCTGAAGCAGGAAATATAGGTAATAACTCTTTCAGATATAGATCGGGTTCCCGGGTTCTAAACAACTTGACTTTGCCCCTAAACGGCCATTTTCAAAGGAATAATGCAGGGTTAGCCCTGTCGGCTTGTTTGGCTTTAAAAAAATGTGGTCTCGATATCGAAGAAGAGCACATGAGACAAGGGCTGAGAATGGTTTCATGGGAAGGCCGGTTGGAAACGGTTTTCTCAAACCCGACAGTCGTTCTGGATTGTGCCCACAACGAGGCCAGTGTCAGAAATATGACGATGGAATTGCGTGAAAACTATAAGTTTTCCCGATGTTTTATTGTTTTAGGTCTGATGCAAGATAAAAAGGTTGATGACGTTATCAAGATTTTGAGTCAGTTGGGGGATCAGTTTTTTCTGGTATCCGTCAATCCCCCACGGGGAGAGACTCCAGATAACCTGGCCCAGAAACTAAAAATTTACAATAAACCCTCTCAAATTTTTGAGACGGTTGCCAAAGCATTAGAAGCTGTAAAACAAAGTGCCAACCAGGACGATCTGATTTGTATCACGGGTTCAATATTTCTGGTGGCAATAGCCAAAAAATTATTAAGCGATGAAAATACTTTTTTTAATTCTGGGAATACTCTTCACTCTAACGAGTGAATGCTATTCTAAGGGCAATAGTGACTTGGGGGAAGAACTCTCTCAATCCGATCAAGCCGAAGTCCTGAAATCCCCTGAATTAACTAAGGAAAAATCTAAAGCAAAACCGTTGCCTGATTGGCTTTGGGGCAATGGGAAACCTCTCTCATCCTCGGAATTGCTGTATTTGGAAGCGGAGTTTAAAACTCCTGTAGCAGATTGGTTTTGGGATAATGGAAAGCCTCTGGCGGCAAAAGAAAGTGTAGACATGGCAGGCCAGCTGACTTTCCCCAATTGGATTAAGGATACTGGGACTCCCATTTCTCCCCCTCTAGAAAAAGTGATTGACTCTTCGCCCCGTGCAAAAATCACTCTTACCGCTGACCACATGACCCATGACAAAAAGCGCCAAATGGTTTGGGCGTGGGGAAAAGTAGTAATCGGGTTCCCTGATAAAACACTGCGGGCAGATAAAATTAAATTAAACAATGAAACTGGAGATGGCAAGGCCATCGGAAATGTTGTAATCACTCAGAGTGATGGAACTCGCCTCAGAAGCCAGAAAACTTTATTTAATATTAATAACGAGCAGGGCAGACTTTTTGTAACACGAGGGAGGCTTGGCAAAAGCCATTACATTAAAGGGAAGGAAATTACTCGATACTCAGAAAATCACTTCAAAATCAAAAAAGGCCATCTCACAACCTGCGCAGGGAGCTTGCCTGATTGGGTCTTTGAAGCAGAAAATATGGACATTGTTAAAGGTGATAGGGCACTCTTTACCAAAGGTGTCTTTAAAATAAGAGGAATTCCCATATTTTATATTCCGGTAGGTTATGTTCCCGTATCTACAGAACGTAAAAGTGGGCTTCTTTTTCCGGAGTTTGGACAAAGCAGCCTTGATGGCGTAACCTTAAACAACACCTATTACTGGGCTATCAACGGACACTCAGATGCTACTTTTTCCCTGGGATATCAGGGTAAGCGCGGCTTTAAACCAGGAATTGAATACAGGTATACCCCTAGCGATACTACTAGTGGTTCAATCAATGCTCAATATATAGATGACAGGCTTAATCGCTCTACCTTCTGGAAAATAAAGGCTAACCACATACAAGAACTTCCTTATGAGTTTGAGTTTGAAGGAGTTCTAGATTTGGAAAGCCAAGAATTCAATAGAAATTTTGAAGACAGTACAGCAGCCAGGTCACGACGTAACTCAGACTCTCACGCTACAATTACAAAAACCTGGGACAACAATAGCACCTTAGATATTCTAACCCGATATCGAGACAGCTCAGAGCAATCAAGCGATCAAACCTTTGCAGAACTGCCTCAAATAACCTATAAGGTTCCCAAATATGCTTTGGGAGACACTAACTTTTACTTCAACCTAGATACCAGCTTCACCTCATTTCTCACCGACCTGGATACATCCCAGGATGTAGATGATAATTTTAGTGTCCAGCGATTCGATTTTCATCCCCAGGTATCTTATGCGATGCATATCGCCCCCTGGCTTTCATTTACCCCTACTCTTGGTGCCAGAGAAACTTCTTACAGTAAGGGGTTGGACGCAAACGATAATAATAAACGTTTGGACTTCTTTACCCGGGAATCCTTTGATTTTACGGGTACTTTTGAAGGTCCCAAAATTGAAAAAATTTATAACACAAAAAATAAATTTATACCCAAGGTCAAACATTTATTAGAACCTCGTCTCACCTATAGCTACATCCCAGATATGGATGAAAATGATCGGAGCAAAATAAAAGTACTGGATGGGATAGATTCCGTAAATCAGCAAAGCACAATTTCTTATTCCTTGACCCAAAGACTATTGCAAAAGGAACTTGAAAAAGGCGACTCCTTTTCAACCCGCGAAGTCCTGCGCTTCGACATCAGCCAGTCATTTAACTTGATTGAAGCTACGGGGAAAGAGGAACCCGATGATAAGCGCCCTTTTTCTGACATCCGTTTTGATCTGGACAGCAGATTAACCGATGCCTTCGAGTTTAATGCTGACACAACATTTGATATATATAACAGTGTATTTGAAACTTGGAATTTTGAAATTGGTGTAAAACCTGTAGACTCTTTGTATCTATCTTTAGAGAGACGATATGTACGAAAAGGAGATGTCTTTACAATAGCCTCATTAGACTGGGCGATGAAAGAAGGCTGGAGACTTCAAGCAAGCACTCGATTAGATGAAGTCACGAATACTAACCGTGAAAACCACCTGAGCTTGTTATATGATAACCCCTGTCGGTGCTGGGGATTCAACTTTGACTTCATAAAACGTAATAACTTTAGAGCAGGTGGTGGAACCGGGGTTAATGAAACGAAACTCTTTTTAGGCATCACTTTCAGAGGATTAGGTTCTTTAGCATCAGGCGCCCAAAACATATTAGATATACACCGTACATTTGAGTCCATATATGAACCAGACGAATCCAATTAGCATTGCAGATACACTAGCCCGGATTTCACTTGAAATTGGATCGATCAAGCTTAATCCCGATCAACCTTTTACATGGGCGTCAGGATACAAAATGCCCATATATAATGACAACCGTCTTCTTCTGGGCAATAACGAGCACCGTTCTTTGATAGCCAAAGGTTTTCAGGAACTAATAAACCAGTATGCACCCAATGCAGAAGTCATAGCTGGCACCGCAACCGCTGGAATTCCTCATGCCACCACCCTGGCTGACATGCTTCAACTTCCTCTAATTTATGTGAGGTCTGCTCCAAAGTCCCATGGCATGAGCAACCTAATTGAAGGACCACTCAGGCCAAATCAAGAGGTTTTGGTTATTGAAGATCTTATTTCAACAGGGGGAAGTGCCGCCAGTGCCGTAACGGCAATCCGTGAAGCAGGAGGTGTTGTTAAACATTGTTTCAGCATTTTCAGCTATGGCTTCATCGAAGCAACAGATAAATTTAAAAGTATATCTTGCGAAATCCATTGCATTCTTAAGTTTTCCCAACTTTTGAAAGTGGCACAGTCCACGCAAAACCTACCCGAAAGTGATGTTGAAATGCTTCACTCCTGGCAAAAAAATCCCTTCAATTGGGCTGAAAAATAAAGGCTTTTAGACGATTATTGAGTTAGACAATTGCTTTTCCCCCAAGGACTGGCATGAATATTATTGACAAAGACCTCCTTTAATAATAGTATGCCCGTTTCTAAATGAAGCTGGCTCAAAGCCAATAATTACGGTTAGTTATAAAAGGAACAGCTTCTGGTTTTTATTGATTAAATTATTCTGGTTTTCCTATTGCTGGAAAACCCGGTTTCAAATTGCAAAAATTTTTGGAGGTTTGTTTAAATGCCCAAATTAGAGTTAGGTCCTATTGGTTTACTCCCCCCTTCTGCCGCAGCTATGGGTATTTTCCAGCCTGAAAAAGGTTCTGGAATGGATTTAGTGGAAGGAAAACATGTTACAACCGATGAGGCCATTAAAAAAGCTGCACATGAATTGTTGACCCGCCGAAACCCGACTCTTTTTCCCGGACCAATGATTGTTTGGGGCTGGAACGATGAAACTATACATAAAGCAGAAATGGCAATGGAACTGGTTAAGGAAGTTCCCGGCATGAATGTAATTCCAATGCCCGACTACCGGCCCATTTATCCCAAAATTGATCCGGAAGCAGTGATGAACCCCTGCCATCCGAATCTGACCATTCAACACAATAAAATTCATACCTGTGTCTTCATTGGAGTGCACTGCCATTTCGCAAATGTAACCCTTAAAATGATCCGGGCAAATACCAATTGCTACACCATGGCATTTTGTGCCTACGATGGTCATGAAGATGCTCTTCTTTCCTTAAGAGACTTAGATGGCCCCAAGTTACAGAAAGTAACGGATGCAATTCGCCAAGCCAAAAAGGATGGTGTAGAACCTTGGGGTTTGAGTAAGCAAGGAAAAGAAGAACTCGAAGAAACTGCTGCCAGAAAAAAAGCTGAAAAATCTCCCGCCAAAGAAGACACGACTTTGTTTATGGGAGAATTGGAACAAGGCTTGGATGAAAACGCAGAATAAGAATTGTTTTAAGCTCAGTTAATACGATAATAAAAAGCCCGCTTATTTTTAAGCGGGCTTTTTTTGTTCAATCTTCAATAATTTTACTCATTGGCTTACAATGCAAAAATTTTCACATTGACAGAACTAGATAATCAATTATTCTATATTTATACTAAAGAAAAAAATTATTCTCTTTTGTTGTTTATAAATGGACCTAAATGTTTGTCTTCCCAAACCTAGGTGGATTTTTCCTCTGCCTAAAAGGAGATTGTTGTGCGCGCACTGGTAATTGATGACTCCAGAGCTATAAGATTGATTCTTGGACAAATTCTTAAAGCCCTCAAAATTGAAGTCGTTGAGGCTGGACATGGGCTGGAAGCTTTAGAAAGACTCAAGGAAACTGGCCCTCTGGACTTGGCTTTGGTGGACTGGAATATGCCCGAAATGAATGGATATGAATTCGTTTGTGAGGTCAGAAAAGATGATCAGTACAAAGATATGAGACTAATGATGGTGACAACTGAAACTGAAATGGCACAGGTAATAAAAGCTTTAGAGGCGGGTGCCAATGAATATGTTATGAAGCCATTTACCAAAGATATGATTGTCGAAAAATTAACTCTTATGGGCCTTGATGTTGGCTGAACAGCATCGCTAACTGACCTCTTTGAACCATAAACGCTGTAAATAAGGATTGTAATGGCCGTCAACCCTGCAGATTTCGACTTCATTAGTAAGATTGTTCGAGAACAATCGGCTATTGTCTTGGAGAAAGGCAAAGAATACTTAGTTGAATCCAGACTTATGCCTCTGGTTCATCAGGAAAAACTGGAGTCTCTCGAAAATCTCGTCAAACAAATAAAGATGAAACCTCGAGGCACCCTAAAGGATGCCGTCATTGAGGCCATGACCACCAATGAAACATCTTTTTATAGAGATATCCACCCTTTTGAAACACTAAAAAAAGAAATATTTCCAGAATTAATCGAAAAACGCAAAACCCAAAAAGAATTAAATATCTGGTGTGGAGCCAGTTCCAGTGGTCAAGAACCTTACTCACTAATCATGTTGCTAAAAAACAGTTTTCCGCAACTCAACACATGGAAAACAAATTTTTCGGCTAGTGACCTCTCCAATCAAATGCTCAACCGCTGTAAAAGTGGCATATATAGCCAATTAGAAATTAACCGCGGGCTTCCTGCTCCCCTTATGGTCAAGTATTTTGAACGTATTGGAACTGAGTGGCAGGTCAAGGAAGAGCTTCGAAAAATGATTCAGTTTCGAATCATTAACCTTTCCGAAAATTGGCCTATGATGGGGACCCTTGACTTGATCATGATGCGAAATGTACTCATTTATTTTGATGTGGAAATGAAAAAAAATATATTGGGTCGAATTCGAAAAATACTCAGGCCCGATGGTTATCTATTTCTAGGAGCAGCTGAGACCACTCTGAACCTGGAT
>JABHBK010000049.1 GCA_018673915.1 Nitrospina sp.
ACTGGCATGGGAGAAGTAATCGCCGGGGACGACTTACTGGGGTTGACCCGCAGTTTCTATTTAGGTGGAAGTCGTGTTGTAGTCAGCAGTTTGTGGCCTGTTGAGGATAATGCAACCCGCTTGTTCATGGAGATTTTTCATAAGGAATCCCGAAACGGCAATTATGGGCTTGCATGGTTGCGTGCGCGAGATGAGCTAAAACAAAAGGGCTACCCACCTGCAAGTTTTGGTGCCTTCGTGCTTGGCGGCTCATTTGGAATAAGTACATCAAGCGATACCATCGCTGGTCATCTATAGCAATTGCATGTCGTCATATATCTACTGTAAACACATAACCATCAATGCTTGATTCTGAGCAATCTCTGCAAGCTGTTGGGTGGATTTTTCTTCTGTCTGCCCAGCCTTTTTTGAAGGAAGTCCGCTGGATGTCAGAAACTGTCTAACCGTAGAAGCCTTGATACCAAAGTTCACATTCTCTGGGAGGGAGCCAATGGCTTTTGCCACTTTTAATTTATCCAGTTGGGAGATAACTACACCTACGATGTTCCCACTACTATCATAGATAGGGCCACCACTGTTGCCCGGTTGCACAGCGGCATCTAGTTGAAACTGCCCTGAGTCATCACCCACTCCACGGGTAGAACTCACTACTCCCGTTGTAACCTTTATGGTATTGCTGAAGAAATCGCCAAATGGGTAACCGGCAACTAATACCTTCTCGCCAAGCCTTACATCCTCGGAACGCAACAATCCTTTAGAAGCAAGAGGGACAACTGCAATGCTAAGTTTTTGAATAAGGGATTTACTGTCAACAGAAGCCATATCGAGGGAAGACAGTTTTAATAATGCTAGGTCATTGCTTCTATCGGTATTAATAATTTCAGCCGGTACTTGCTTATTGGCATTGTCGCCAACTGTTACCCTATTACAACCCTTCACCACATGCGCATTGGTAATCACGTGTCCCATTTTAGATACAAAGAAGCCTGATCCTGTTCCTGACTGGGGTGTCTGTGCCTTAATAGGTGGAGAAGGTATAGCTGAGGATCTCACTCCAGATGATTCTGTAAACTGCTTGGCATAATGAGATGTTTGCTCCGACTTAATGTAACTTGCAACTTGTGAATTTTGGCTTAAATCTTTGGCTATGGGAAGAAAGACATTTATTGCGGCATCTTGAAAATCTTTTTTTGTGGCATTCCAATTCAAAGTCGACGAACTATTGTAACCAGAAAAAAGTTCTTTACCATTTTTATCAAAAACTAATACAGTAGCTTCACCTCGTATCAATAATTTAGTTGTTCCACTAAATTTAACCAAAACTATTAATGATGACTGCGTTTTCTCTACTTCCCTCAGACTAGAAACTATTTCAACCTCTGAAAAGACCTGAGAAAACACGTCTTGGACGTAATTTTTTGACCTCCGTGCCCTTTCTCTAAACAGGTTTGGATCAAACAAAATACCTCCGGCGGGAACTACGCCGTATTGATATGATTCAAAATAAAGAGCTACCTTAGTCTTATATGGACTTGGAATTCCAACCATTGAGCTTTTTAAGTTAATAGTTTTTCCAGCACAACCAAGGAAAAAGAGCATTGTTAAAATCAGTAACCCTAAAGTCAATTTCTTCATATCCATCGCTGTAATAATGGTTGGTTCTTAATGATGACACACCACCATCAATGCCTGGTTGGTAGCAATCTCTGCCAACTGTTCGGTGGATTTTTCTTCAGTCTGCCCAGCCTTTTTTGAAGGAAGCCCGCTGGAAATTAAAAACTGTCTTACCGTAGATGCTTTGATACCAAAGTTTACATTCTCTGGCATTGAGCCAATAGCTTTAGCTACTTTCATCTTATCAAGTTGAGAAATAACTACACCCACAATATTCCCACCGCTATCATAGATTGGCCCACCACTGTTACCCGGTTGCACTGCGGCATCCAGTTGAAACTGGCCTGAATCATCACCAGCACCTCGTTCGGCACTTACGATACCTTTAGTAACTTTTATGCTGTTGCTGAAGAAATCACCGAATGGAAAACCTGCAACCAAAACCTCCTCACCAAGTTTTACATCTTCGGATCTCAACAAGCCTTTGGATGCAAGAGGAACAACTACAATGTTTAGTTTTTGGATAAGAGACTTACTTTCTGCGGAAGCCATTTCGAGGGAGGATAATTTTAAAAGGGCTAAGTCATTGCTTCTATCTGTGTTGACAATCTCGGCTGGGACTTGTTTATTGGCACTATCTCCTACAGTTATCTTGTTGCAACCCTTTACTACATGAGCATTGGTAATCACATGGCCCAGCTTGGAAACAAAGAAGCCTGATCCTGTTCCTGATTGGGGTGTTTGCTCTGCGGATGGAGTGACAGTCTGAGGTGCAAGGTTTGCTGTTTCCAAATTACCAAACCCATTGTCAAAGTATCCTGCTAGCCTTTCATCTTTCAGCATTGCTTCTAATATTTTAACGAATGCCTTTACATAGGCTAGTTCAAATACATTCTTATCTTTAACTGTAATATGGGTGGCTTTGCCAGTGGCTTCGTATTCACCTAGTTTTATTCCGCTGGCTAATGCAACGATAGCGCTTGCTTCGGCTGTATAAATGCCATTCATTAACTCTATATCCGAAATCCCAGAAACAGTAATCACTAAATCTGAAGTTTTAGAACTTTCTGAAGAGCTTACTTTCCCGAAAACTTTTGAGAATGTCTTGATTGCGGCAGATTCAATAATGAGTCCTTCTTCCAAATGTCCCATGACTTGCCTAGTTAGCGAGGCTCTAATTGGGTATGTTTTTTTTCTGTCCTCAGGTCGCATATGGATGATGAGTTGAGTATCACCTAAAGCCTCCACTATCCCTGAACTGTAACGGACTCTTATATCTTCTTTTCTGATTGGAGGGCTAGCACAGGCCGTCATAAAAACCAGTAAAAAGATAAGCACAAATATAAATCTATAGTATTTACCCATTTACTCTTTCGCCTCTATAAGGACAATATTTTTAGATGCCTGTTCTATAAAATCAGGGAGCGAATTTCCAGGTTCATTTGGAATTACAACAATACCCGTGTTTGCAATCATCAATTCGGGAATCGTTGACAGAAGATTCTTCACAAACGACGATTTGATTGCATAGTTAACGTTCTGAGGTATTGCCCCCATGGCATCAATCGCCAGAAGAGACAACGATGCTGTTGTGATTCCAATCACTTCTCCCCGTTCATTAAACAATGGCCCTCCACTATTCCCAGGCTGGACAGGTACGCTGACCTGAAAGAAAGCTGGGTCATCCTTCAACCCTGTCATAGAATTGATTACTCCCTCAGAGTACTTGGGTTTTTCTCCCATGATCTTAGAAGCCGGGTAGCCAATGGTAAAAATCTTCTCTCCAGTCCTAGCTTGTGATGAGTCCCCCAGCTTTATGGGTGTAGCAGACAAGGGAGGAGACTTTTCCAGCTTCAGGATCGCTATATCATTCTTAGGATCTTTGGCCACAACCACGGCCTCAACCGTTTTCCCGTTCGTAAATTTCGCGAGTATTGAATTTGCTCCCCTTACAACATGATAGTTTGTTATCACATAGTCCTTGGAGCTGAAAAGAAATCCTGTCCCACCCGATACTGCCTGCTGTTTAATTGAAGGGCGCGGAACAACTGGAGGTGGAGATTTTAAAGCTCCAGCACTACCATTTTCATGGATAGGCCCCCCATTACATGTTATTTTTCGATTACTCAATTCACTTAAAACTGCCATCCTTTCGTCTGAAGTAGTAATCCAATTTGGGGTCAGAAAATCACAAAGCTGGTAATCACTGAAATTTGGAGCGGTTGTGTGGTCAAGCGTCTGACATCCGGTGAAAAGCACAGCAATACAAATTATGCAAGCAAACTTCCTCATAAAAATTCCTCAATTCACCTTGATCTTGAAAATTTCAGAACTCTCCATCTGCTCAATATCTTTTATGCGGATTTCAAACTCATGCTCTCCCTCGGGAAACTTGATCCCATTGGCATCGATGCGGGTTTCCTTAATATAAGGACGTATCCGGTCCGTGATGTCAATGCCGAACATTTTCAAATAAATGATCCTTAGAGACTCCATATTCACGGGTTCACCAATCGGGTTCCGGTCAAAATTTATAAGGACGTCGATCAGGTCATCATAGAGTTGATCCGGGTCAGGTTTCTCAACTATTATGATTGGTCCAGCCATAGACTGCTTTTTAACTTGAAATAGCTCATCAGACTCCGGTTGACCTTTCGTGCCTATTTTAGAAGGTTTCATGGCAGGCAGCGCAGCTTCCTTTTCTGTGATCCACGAAACAGTTTTCATTTCTTCTGCTATGCTTAAAACAGTAATGCTCAAAATTAAAATAATGACCATTAATATTATATTAAGTTTGGGTCTCATGAGTTTGCACTCTTTTCTTTTCCCTCACAATGAACACGGACCAATTCTTCAATGGCTCCGTGATATTGCGCGGGCACGTTTTTGTTGCGTTTCAAAGCTGCCTTGATGGCCTCTGCTTCTGTTTCAAATTCTTCTACTGTATTAATCAAGTTTTTCCAGTACTCGCTGAGCATCTGCATAACGGTTTCATAGTGCGAAGGGATTTCTGCAATTTCCTTTACCGCATCGTCCATTCCATGCCTGACTAGCATATCAAAACAAATACCCTTGAACCGCGCTGTCACGGTATTGCGATGCATCTTTAATCTGGTGGCTGTCTGGTTTATCTCAAAATTATTTTCCCTCAAAGCATTCAAAAGAAGCTCATCTCCTTCCGCTTTGCTAGCTTTCAATAGGGGCCTTTTGACTTCGGCTTTGGCTTGATCCATTCCCAAGTCCTTTTCTTGAATCAATTCTCCAGTGGCAAAAGTGATTCCACGTTGAATGATATTCTCCAGTTCACGAATATTCCCAGGCCAGTCATGATCCAATATCACCCGCATTGCCTTGTCCGAAATTCCCTGAATATCCTTTCCATATTCTGCGCAGTATTTTTTGATCAGATGCTCCACAAGAATTTCAATATCCTCCCTCCGGTCTTTCAGCGGAGGTAGTTTTAGGGTAACCGTGTTTAGCCGGTAAAACAGATCCTGCCTGAACTCCCCTCCTTCTATCTCCTTTTGAAGATCTTTGTTAGTAGCGGCAACAATCCTGACATCGACCTTGATTGCCTTACCTCCTACAGGCTGGACTTCCTTCTCTTGCAATACCCTGAGTAGCTTAACCTGCAAGTCCTGCCTGATTTCTCCAATTTCATCGAGGAATATCGTTCCCTCGCTGGCCTGTGCAAACTTCCCTTTCTTGTCTGTTACGGCCCCGGTAAAAGACCCTTTCATGTGACCAAAAAGTTCACTTTCGTACAATCCCTCTGGGATGGCCCCCATGTTGACAGGAACAAATTCTCCTTTTCTATCGCTCAATAAATGAAGAGCCTTTGCGAACAGTTCCTTGCCCGTACCGGAGTCCCCAAGAATCAGCACAGGCGATGGAACCGGTGCCACTTGCTTGAGATTTTTAAATACCTCCAGAACCGATTGGCTTCTTGTATTAATTCCAAACTCTCCACATTCCTGTTTCAACGGTTCCAGTATTTCTTCGCCGGATGGATCAAAGGAAATATGAACACGCAGATCCAACACTTTGTCTTCCAGTTGGTTCCTTTGGACCAGCAGCTCCTCTTTATCCTGGACCAATAACTGCAGTTTTCTTTGCAAATCATCTATTTGCAGTGCCTGTTCTTGCCCACGCTCCTGACCTATCTGCATACCTGTTTGAAGACCTCTCAACTGGTCCTGTATTTTTTTCAACTCCCCCTCTTTTACTGCAAGATCAACGGATATTGACACGAGATGAGACTCCACTCGGTTCTTTTCCTGCTGAAGGTTATCTGATAATTTCTTTTCCGAACCCGCTTGGTAAATGGACACGAGGAGACCCGTTAATATTATGGTACAGAGAGGGGAAACAATTTGTAAGACAAGTCCGGAATTGAAGAACACGCCACAGGCAACCAGGTATCCGGCCAACAAAGTTGAAATGAAAACGGCTTGAAGTAGATATTTTCTAAGGAGGAGGAGTCTTGCCGTGGTGATGCTCAACAATAGAATAAGTAGTGCATTAAAACCTTGGCCTGTTTCCCGGAGAAAGTTTTGTGTAACGATGGTGTTGATGATGTTGGCGTGAATCCCTGAACCGGGATAATCTTTTTCAATTGGAGTAGACTTGATATCCTGCCCCGACAATGTATTCGAGACAAGGATCAATTTCCCTTCCACTTCTTCCATATTGCCGGTTGTTTTTTCATCATTGGCTAACACAGAAGCAAATGAGGCGTGCTTGAATGTCTCGCTCCATTTCCCGGCATAGTTGATGAGCATCTGGCCATTTGAATCGACAGGGATTTGAATATCAACCCGGTTACCGGGAAGGCTTGCCTGCTTTAGAAGAATTTTTGAATCATTAATCTCAACCTGTTCAGGAGAAACATCCAGCCAGGTCAAGACTGCCTGAAGAGCAAGCGAGGGAACGATGTGCTCTTCATGGCGAACAAACAGTGGGGTGCGCCTTATCACACCATCCCGGTCGCGATTGGCTGCTATATGACCTAATCCCCTGGAGAACTTCACCAAACCCGGCAAAGGAAGGATCGCGCTTTCAATAGATAGATAATTCTTTGTTCCGGGAGCTTCTTTAAACTGGGTGACAGGGAAATATTCTGGCAAAGCTACTTTTCCGAGCGCCTTATCTGAATTTATCAGGCTGGCCGCAAAGGGATAAACCATGCCCCCTGATTTTTTTGTCGCCTGCGCAAGTAACCTTTCTTCAGCTTCATCAACAGGTTGGGAAAAAAGAATATCGTAAACAATGACCCCAGGATTCTCATTGCTCAGGAAATTGATCATTTGGGTATGCAGAGAACGCGGCCAAGGCCACCGACCTAATTGCTGAGCGCTTGCATCGTCCGCATCGATCATAATGATGTTGGGATTAGTTTCGATGGAACCGCGAACCTGGAATCTTGCGTCCAGTGTTTTAAGTTCCCATGCATGGAACAGATCAGAAAACCCCAGACTCAACAACAGGGTGATGACCGCTCCAACAAACCCCAGGATGATGGACTTTTTCATGTCAAAAGTTCCTAATTGCTAATTTTTATTCTGCTCAAGGCCAAAAGTCCCGATCATGTCGATGGGTTTTTTGGGTTCTGGAATGATTGGAATTTTCCTTGAACCTCTTGTATATTTTTCACCCTTCTTAAAAATGAATATTTCTGAATAGGATTCGGCCCATGAGGAGCTATCCACAGAATCAACCTGTTTTGACAGGGCCTGGATGGTTCTTGTACCGCGAGTAGTTTCTCTTTCCACGCTGTGAAAACCCTTATCCAGATCGAGTTTCAAAAGAGAAACCTTATTCAGGGTGATGATGGCCTTGATCCGCTCTAATCCTGCGGGGCCCTGCACATCAAACTCGAACCCATAATCTGGTGAAGGAATCTGGTAGGTAACCCCTCCCCGAATAAAATTTTCCCTGTGATATTTGTTCGGAAAAATTACGGTGATATTCCCATTAGGTCCGACATCAAGCAGGGTTAAGTAGCCATTTTTTTCTGCCTTCACATAAAAAACAATTTTTTCAGCGATCTCATATTCCTTTTTATCTGTCCAAACGTTGGCCAGGAACGATGAATTATGAGGTTTTGCTGCTACAAGTTTCTCAAGTTGCTCTTGATAACTTTTCTTTTTTTCGGCGGACTTAAATTCTTCTGCCATGGTGTCGATCAACGCCAGGTCGTCCGGGTTCAATTCTTTTCGCTTTATCAAAATATGGGCAGAGGATTGGATATTTCTGGTTTGCGTATCAATCAAGCGGGACCTGATCTCAAGCCCCCCTCTCTCCATCCGATAGGAGCCACTCACGTAATAGTCCAGACCGTTGGCTTTAGCAATTTCTCCTGGCTGTTGCTCCTCATCAAATTCAATTTCCTGCAATTTAAGATCCTCAGCTCGTGCAAGTAGGGTTTTTATATCCTCATTCAGTACACGACTAAAAGGGGTAACCCGTTCGTATCTTAGATCCTTGAAAAGCATTACACCCAGGAGAGGGTTTTTTCCTGGAGGAATATTTCTTATGAGCTGATTGCTAAGATCGGTAATGCTTTCTCGCCAAGCTTGAGATTTATTTGAAGCCCATTTAGGGGTTTGTACAATGTAATTGAAAGTAGCCCTTTTATTTTTAAGAGGTGAAAGAAATTTCTCAACAAATTCTCCATTGAAATTAGAGAGAAATCTTGAATAGTCCAACTTCACCGTGATCACATGGTTGGATTCCTCATAGGAAGAAATCTTATGAACGGTGGTTTGTACCAGTCCATCAGGCCCGCTGGTTTTTTCCTGCTCCAGTTCTCCCTGCCCTGTCTCATAATTATAAACCACAGAGATATTAGCAACAGGGGACTGATTCCCGCCTTTCAGGAGAAAGACCTTCGCAACAAGAGGATCCGCTACACCTTTCTGAGTTTTCACGATTTGCCTATCCCCAGAAACTGTAGCCAGATTTAAGTTTTGGACAATACCTTTTACTTTGGATTCAAATTCGCCCGCGCTTATATTTTGAGATTCAGAATTCTCCCGAGAGCGATTGATTACGTTAAGAGCACTTTTTAACGGTAATATTGCCGGGGCCTTCTGGTATCCCGATAGATAATTTGATAAGGCGGTAACAACCTCGGACCTGTTTTCAGCTTCCACTCCCTCTTTCATATTTCGCTGCAGTACGGATTGAATATTTCTGATCCTGTCCTGAATGGTGGACGCTGCGAGACTTCGCTCTACGGTTGCAAGAGAATAGTAGACACCCTTCCCCTGATCCAGCCAGCCATCCTTGATTTCAACCCCCTCAAGGACCGTATCTACTTCTGTTTCGATGACCGACTCAACATGCGACTGCTCTGTTGTGGAAACATCCACCATGGTGGAGTGGATCTTGACCTTTAAGTTTTTGGCCAGGTTAGATCGGGCCGACTCGTTGGCAGAGACCGAGTTCTTTTCAGAAATTCCAATTCCAATAAGGAACTTGTTTTGAGGAAAGCTAGGGTGGCCTTTTCCTAATACCCAGCCCGGAGGTGAAGAGGAAATAGGGGATGATTCCTCCAGGACTGTCTCTTGCTCTACCCCTAATCCTTTTATTCCACCCGCACAACCGGATACTATGGTTAAAATTAAAGAAACTGCCAGAGTTTTGGCTATTCTAAACAGCATTATTTCCCCCTAAATATAATTTCTGATACGACCTGACTGTTTAAAGAGCAATATCCATACCCATATGGTCAAACTTCCCATAGTGCTCAGATATTTCCTTTATTCGCTTATTTCTCAAAGATCAAGTGAACCCGTGACATAGTTTTCAGTAAATCCATGCATGGATTAGCGCATGGAACCATGCGTCCATGCGTCATAAACTGTACTCTTAAAATCAACTTTAGCGAAAAACTTATTCCGAGCAGCTTGGATTATCGGAATTCTTTACTAATTTAGCACTCATCATGGTATTTTTGTGTAAAATTGGACTTATCCAATCCAGAACTCTCAAGTGGCACGAAAAGTGTACTGTATAAGCTAGGTTTTGAAGAAGCGCTATAAATATAATCTAGTGTAAGCATTTTGCATGACTTCATAATTTCACTGAAACACAAGTAGGAGGCAATAAAATGAAACTCAAACTAGCAGCTCTCTGGGGATTACTCTCGATCATGGTTGTGTTTAGTGCCTGCACTAGCACACCGGAATCCACAAGAACCACAATGAATGAATATGAACCTCCTGAATGGGTAATGAAAAGTTCTGGGGCCTTTGAAGATTCTAATGGCAAGGCATTTTATGGCGTGGGCTCTGCGTCAGGGATTAAAAACTATTCCCTGCAAAGAACAGCGGCGGACGACCGGGCTAGAAACGATCTGGCAAAGGTATTTGAGTTCTACACCAAATCTTTGACCAAGGATTATATGGCTTCCACTACATCTGGTGATTTTACAACCACATCTGAAGAGCAGAATGTGGAAGTAGCTATCAAGACCGTAACTTCCGCGACCCTCACAGGGGTATTGATTATTGACCACTGGGAACATCCTGGAAGAAATGAATTATTCTCTCTAGCTCGGTTGGACCTCATATCATTCAAAAAAAATCTGGATGAACATAAGGAACTCTCCAATGAAGTAAGGGAAGCCATTAAGGAAAGGGCAGACAAACTCCATGAGGAACTGGAGCAGGAAGTCACCAAAAAGGAAACTAAACCCTAATGAAACTCTGGATCACACTGATTACTTTCAGCCTTTGTTTCACCGGTCCAGCCTCCGGCCGGGATTTTGATCCTAAGAGGATCTATGAGGAAACTTCTAAGGCTGTGGTCCTGATCTCTGCATTTAATGGTGGTCAGCGATACGCCAGTAACGGAACAGGCTCTATCGTCAGTGAAGACGGCTTGGTCCTCACCAATGCCCATGTAATTTTCGATGAAGAAAGAAAAAAACCCTATAACGCAATAAGAATTTTTTTAAAGCCTGAACGTGTAACCGGAAATTTAAAGAAAGATACCTCTCGAAAATTCAAAGCAACTCTTGTTCGTTACTCCAACTCACTGGACCTGGCAATATTAAAAATTCAAGACCATCAGAATTCTGGGTCGCTTCCGCGGCTAGAACTGTCCGATTTGAGTAATACCTCCATAGGTGACCCTGTCTTGGCAATAGGACACCCCGAACAAGGTGGTTTATGGACTTTAACCACTGGAACCATCAGTAGTTTTATTGAAAGTTTTGAGGGCATTCGCGGTAAAGATGTTTTCCAGACAGAGACGAGCATTAACAAGGGAAACTCTGGAGGACCATTGATTGACCAGAATGGTCATATGGTAGGCATCAACTCAATGATTGCCCGTAAAGGAAAGAGCGGCATAACCATAACCGATGTAAATTTTTCAATTAAATCTACTGTCGCGATGAAATGGATGCGTTCCGTTGGCTATTCGCAGCAATATGCGATGCTATCACCACAGACAGCCACCCCTCTTACAGAAAAACATGCTCCAACAGAGAAAGCTGGAATAGTCCCTGTTCCAACTCAGGAGCCAGAGCCAACTGAAATCGAGCCGGAGCCAAAACAACAACTATCCAAAGAACCAAATGAAATTATTCCTCAATCTAAACAAGAATCTCCTAATGAACCAGAAATTTTAACTGAGGTTCACCCATACAAGGAGAAGGACCTGTTTGAGCAAGTAGAAGATGAGATGGAGGATATGATGGAAGAAATGAAGGGCAGAATTAGAAGCCATTAAAAGTCGAAGAGGTTACAGAAAACATGCAGACGATCATAAAGTTTCTTCTAATCACCATAATGGTATCCATACCAGCCCTTGCATTGGCTGACCCATTCAAGCTGTATCTCGACAACACTCGAACGAAACACATCATGGTCGAACAACAGGATTGTTCCGTCCATAAATCAGAAGACGGCCGTATTACCCTTGGATTTAAGGTCGGAAACTTTCTTTTTGGAGCAGGCCCTGAAATCAGTTTTGGGAAAAAAACCGGTATTGATTGGGATCAAACAATGCAGGGCTTAATTGTCCGCTATCAGGAACTTTGCGCCCGGTTCAACACCGGGAGCATATCTAAACAGGAATATGATGACCGGCTAGAAAAAATAGAGTCCATTGAAAAAGAAGCGTACGAGCTATATCAGGAATTCTTGAAGAAAAAATCTCGACGCAAGCAGGATGTATTCGATGAACTGGACAAAGAAACACGAAACTCAAAATCATTTAAAAAGGCTTACGATCGCATAAATAGCAAAATAAATACTTCTTATCTGGAAGAATAGTTCCAAGCTTATCTCTAAAAACATGCAAAGCTTACAAATCTCCCAGGGCATAGAATACACGCCATTAATCTACCCTCACTACAGATCCCTTCTAGCAGACCTATTAAAGGAATCAATCAAATAAGAATATTTTTTTGGAGAAGCGAAACCTGTGTCTAATTTTCAACCACACGGAATATTTTTCTTTTATTGGCCTATAAATGCTATAAATAACGTTGACCCTGTAAAAATTTTAATACTTAGCGCATGAAAATATGGGAGACCAATAGTGACTGTTTTTTATAGCCCGGCAGTCCGAGGCCCTTCCCAAAAATTTGGATAGAACCAGGTTCTCTATAATAAAGGAGACCCCGGAGAAGATTTCACGTTACTCATCAAGGAATATCCCGATGAACTGGAAATTTTTGCTCAATAACTTTTCAAAACCTCGCTACGTTAACATACCCGCTTTATTTCCAGTATTGATATTAGCGTTGGTTTTTCCTTCATGCGCAAGCATAGACAAGTCCGTTGAAAACATGAAAAACCTTGTTACGGACATGGAAATGCCTGACATTGAATTACAAGATTTTGTAGTCGAGGAAGCTTCTGACAAGAAAGAAAGGCTCGCTAAAGTAGTCTCTCCCTTAAAAGAAACAAGGCTCATATTTTCACCCATTATTTCTCTTAAGGACCTTAATAAGGAAGGGATGCAAAAAAACAAATTCTTTTTGGCTGGCGAGGTCTATTCAAAAAACCCTGAAGAATCAATTCGCTCTCTTTCAAGCGACAATTGTTTTTCACCTAACAATCAAAACTCAACCAACAAACTGGGGCGACTTTATCATGTCTTTATTAAAGACCTGGGGTTAAGTTCTGTGAACGCCAACCAACTTGATGACAATGAAAGCATTAATTCCCACTATTTAATACAGCCAGTTCTTTTAAAGTACCAGTATTGCCAAAGGGCTTATGTAGAGATTCGCTACCTCATACAAAATAACACCGGCACACAGACTGCCAGAACGATAAAAACTTCACACAAAGCAGCGAATTTTAAATTCCCTGAAAAGGAAGAAAATTATCCGTTCATTAACTACAACCATCCAGACAGCCAATTTCCAGGGTTACGGCATGCCCTAACAATGGCGTTCTATAAAAACACCATGGACTTACTAGAAATGATAACTGAAGAGCACAAAGAGGACGAAAACAAATCCCATGAAAATTAAAAATATTTATTCTGGTCGTCCTGCTATCGAAGCTCTCTCATCCCACAGTTTTCTGTCAGGAGTAATCCCGACTACATTTGTACGGTGAACTTATGCCCATAAAAATAAAGCTAAGGCAATTAACGCTCTTTTCAGCTTTGCTTGGCATGACAATGCTGATTATGATTGCACATGCCACAGAGGCACATAGCGATGAAGAAAATGGAGCATACATTAAAGGGAAAGAGCTCATAGATAGCGGGGATTATAGATCAGCCATTCCCCATCTAAAGGAGGCCACCCAAACCAATCCAAGCTTACCTGGAGCGCACTATTATCTTGGGATTGCCCACGAAAATTTGGGCCAGGACCAACAAGCCATAGCAGAATATAAAGAGGCCTTAAAAATAGAGCCCGACCATGTGTGGGCCTCTCTCGGCTTGAATAAGCTGGAGAAAAAGGCAGGCACTGAAAATCTGGAAAGTGACAATCGCTCTCACGGAGAAGAGCAGAAATCTACTCGTTTCAACTCTCCCTGGGAACTTCAAGCCCACTTAAAACATTTGAATGAATATAAGATGTTTTCTGACCTGAAAACATTTCTTGAAAACAATTATTCCAACTCGTCATTCAACCTTGAAACCCGCTTATACATTTTAGATGACCTGGCAAACCTCTACACCACAAAACTGATCAACTTTAAAAAGGCCGACGAGTTTAATAAAAAGGCGCAAGATTTATATTCCTCGCTAGAAGACAGGAATTTAAAAGAACTGCCTTTCTCAAACTATTTCAATGAGAATCGACTGATATCGAATTTATTTTATTTTTCCTCTGATGCCTTACAAAAAGAAAACACACCGGATGAGGCTAACTTAGCCATTTGGGATCTTGAGAATAAGACACTTGCCGAACGTCCAGACCTCATAACGGAATTCCCACAGAAAATGGTCGAGCAGGTCAGAAAAGAGGATCTACTCGCCACAGGCGAACGTATCCACAGAAGGGTGACTTTACTCCAAAAAAACCTGGGGGTTGGATCCCCTTCGCCACAAAATATTTCACTGGAGAAATCAGGAGTCCTCAAAGGGTTGGAATCCGACAACCAGGACAATAGCTTATCTGAGCGAGAAAAAAATTACCTCATTGCAAAATATTCCTGGTCATCCATTTCACCCAATGCACTTCCAGACCAATACCTTCCGGTTATACAATTTGGAGAAAAAGCCATCGACCAACTAGAGGAAACCAGCCCGGAAAACTTGGTTTTGCTCTGCAGACTGCATTATTGGGTTGGGATGTCGCATTTAAAAATGAACCAAACTCAGCCAGGTATTTCTCACCTTGATGAATTTGATCAAACCATTGAGAAACTTGAGAACATGGTCAAGCAGGGATATGAAGATCAAAAGCTTTTCATCGATGATATTGAGAAAAAAATAAAGGCAAACCTTCAGGAGGACCAGTTATCTGACAAGAAGTGGCTTGATTTCTGGAGTGGTACAAAAAAGTTTGGAAGTGCAGTACTTGAAGGCGTTGGGCAAGTGGCGCTGTATACAGCCTTGGCTATGGTGGCTGTCGCCAATGGCTATAATGCAGCTTATGGAGGACAGACCTTATCCTCTCAACAAATACATGATCTGGCAGAAGGCACCGGAAAAATTAGTACTGCAATGCATGAGAGCGGAACAGCGCAAAGAGAAGAAATCGAATATGAACATCAAACTGATGTGGTGGAGTTGCAAGCAAAGTATGTTGAATCTAAAAAAGGTATTGAAGAAAACTTTTTTATTCAAAAAAGCAGCCTTACTCTTAAACAATTAAAATACGCTAGGTTCATGGGGCCGAATGAACAATTAGATTTTTTTGTGGCAAGAGGAGATGGTTTATCCGCATCAGGCGATAGTTCCGGCGCAAAAGAATTCTATCTGAACGCATTGAGTCTAATAGAAAAGCAACGGGCTACAATTGATTCTGATACGAAACGAATAGTTTTCGCCGGACATCGAAACTCCATTTACGTAAAGCTGGTAGAAATTTACTCTCAGGAGAATGACCCTGGAGAGGGTTTCCATATGATCGAGAGATCGAAAAGCCGGGTCTTTGCTGATCTTTTGGAAAGTAAAAACCTTCAACTGGCAAGCAACGATGAAAGTAATTTTTACCAAAGTTACTTGATGAAAAATTCTGAAATGAATGAAATTCTATCTCACGGATCTATCGGCCTTGACCAGATCAAATACCTGGAGGAAAACCGGGGAATACATGTTTCATCGAAATTCAGAACAACCCCATTAATCGAATTCAATAATCTGGATGAGGCAAAACCCATTACGCTTGAGGAAACTCAGCGTTTGCTCGCAAAACCAACCATTGACAGCGACTTTGTTCAGTACTTTGTCGCACCTGAAAAAACCATAATTGTTCTGGCAGGGCGCACTCAACATATAATGGAGGTCCCTGTTGGCAAAGACCAACTGATTAAAAAAATATCCCGGTTTAGGGAATTAATCTCCGCAGGTAGCGAGAACCAGGATGAATATCTTAATTTATCCAAGGAATTATATGAAATACTGATCAAACCCATAGCCTTTCAAATATCTAAAAATCGGGTCATTATCTCCCCGCATGGACCTCTTCATTACCTACCGTTTCAATTACTGCATGATGGGGAAAAATATCTGATCGAAAGCCACACCTTAAACTATATCCCCAGCGCAACAGTACTGAGATATCTGGCCAACAAATCGCCGATCGGACCACTAGACCCCGATGGTGAGTCCGAGTTTAAAAAAGCCGTTGTCAATGACAGTGAGTTTTTGCCCGGCTGGGGCACTGAAGATGTCAGTGAAAGTGTCTATGGCAACCAAAATTCAGGACCACCAGAAAGCATTTTGTTGCTGGGAAACCCTCAGTTGGACACCGAAGCATTAAACTTGCCCTACTCTGAAATCGAAATTGACAATGCTTCCACATTTTTTCCTGATTCATTAAAACTCTCGCGTGGCGAGGCCAGCGAAACCAATTTAAAGAACAAAGCCTCTTCGTATGACATCCTTCATTTTGCAACACATGCAACCTTTGACAATGACGAGCCATTCAATTCATCCCTTTTATTAGCAGGCGATGGAATCAATGACGGAAAACTAACCGTGGAAGAAATATATCAACTGCAACTAAAACCTTCTCTTGTCGTTTTAAGCGCGTGCGAAACAGGACTGGGAAAATACTCTGCAGGAGATGAAATTATAGGTTTCTATAGGGCCTTCATGTATGCCGGAGCAAAATCTATTATAGCCACACTATGGCCTGTTCCAGATGAGGCCACATCTTTCTTGATAAATAAGTTCTATCAGGCATTGAAGAAAAACTCCCTGGGCGAATCTCTGAGAATGGCTCAATTGAAAACAAAAGAAAAATATCCGAATCCTGCAAACTGGGGCGGGTTTGTTCTGGTGGGAAGAAATTAATTAAGCAGCAAAATAAGTCTTGGAAAAAGTGAAAAGATTATGGCTTTGACTTTTAGAACCCATTGACAGAAAAAATATTTTCGAGGTCACCGTGAAAAAAATAATAGGAATTATATTGGCAGTTGTTTTATTTTCAGGTTGTGTCGCAGGAAAAATTGATTCGGCCATTAAAAGCTATGAGAATGTAGCGGAGCAAGTCAATTTAGGTGACAACAAAGATAGTGTGTTAGCTATTTTGATACCTACTCAGGCAAGACTTACTTCAAAATTAAAAAAACCTCCAGAAAAATACATAAAAAATAATGTGTTGGTCGAAATCTATTTTATGCGGTCAGGTCGGCAGCCAGATGGTCTCACAACGGATGATGAATTTACTCCCTATACATTTAATGACGGAAAACTTGTAGGTATCGGTTGGCAGGTACTAGGTGGCCCCTCTTCACAAGGACAAACGCAACCAACTACCAATGTTCAACAGACTGTAATTGTGCATTAACTAAAAACTGCTCTCAAAACCGACCCTAACCCATAGGGATAGATCAGGATCATATCGCCATACACAAAATTTAATCTTACTCTTGGAGGAGAGACTAACAAAATGATAAATATACTTAAAATTCTAATTATTGGTTTTTTCGCTTTTTCGTTTACCGGATGTGCTTATAAAGTCACCACGAGTTCTTCTCCCGCACTAGACATCATGTCAGACTATGATGGAAAATTACCGGGTGAATATATATTGATGATTTCAGATGATTTGAAAAATATAAAAAGAGAGATAAGTACCACTTCTTACATATGCACAGCGCACACTTATCCAGTCGATGTGGGGAATTCAATAGAAACTTCAATCACGACAACGCTTCAAGATGTATTTGAGGAGATTTCTCAGCAAAAGCCAACTAGTGGAACTAGTGTTTCTTCTTCCAACCCGATTGTGAGCATAAGATTGGCCGACTTTAACCCAAAGGTATCTTGCAGCATGGGATTTTGGGAACCAAGTTGCACTAGCACAACTGAGCTTACTCTTAAGGTTTCTGTTAGAAAGGGTGAGCAGAAATTAGTTAATACTAGAATTGGGGCCACTCGCACTACAGATGGCGGAGGAGGAATGTATTGCGGTGGTGTAAGCGAAATTTTGGCGGAGTCAATTAATCTAACAGTTAGAGAAGTCTCGGAGAGGTTGGCTGAGAGGTTACTTAACTCAGGAAAAATCAGACAAGCAATGGGAGGATCGGGAGGTGTCGGCAGCTTTGCGTCTGCTCCAACCCAACCAAAAACCCCCCAAAGCCCTGCCCCGCTTAAATTATTAAAAGGAACAGGAGTTTATGTTGGATCTTCAAATTATATTATTACAAACTATCATATAGTAGCTGGCTCCAAAAATATTAATGTTAAATTTTCTAATGGAAAAAGTTACACGGCCACAATGGTGGCCAAGGATAAATCCAATGATGTGGCATTTTTAAAACTAAATGAATCTCCGGAAATTATTGCCAGTAATATTGTTTTGGCAAATTCTTCATCGGTAAAATCCGGGGATAAGGTTTTCACAATTGGTTACCCAATGAGTAATATTTTAGGGGATAGGCCAAGGTTTGCAGAGGGAGCTATTAGCTCCATTTATGGTGTAGACAACGATCCCCGGGTATTCCAGATAAGTGTTCCAATCCAGCCCGGAAACAGTGGAGGCCCACTTTTTAATGAAAAAGGAGAGGTTATCGGAATAACTATGGCTTCTTTAGATGCCGCAAATACTATGCAAATTACGGGAGCTATTCCTCAAAATGTTAATTTTGCCATAAAATCTTCATTCATTTTAAACATGATGGCGATGGTTCCAGAGTCATTAATTTCTTCAACAGGGATAGTCGTTACTCCCAAGGACTCAGAATCGTTATCCAACTTCATAGAAAAAGTATCAAATAATATCGTTCTCATAGAAGCGAAAGAATAATAAAATAGAATAATGTTGAAACACCGCACATTCATATTTCTTCTTGCATCGTTGCTGGCTTCTGCCTTCATAGTGTCATCGGCCGTTGCCCAGCGAGGAATTAATCCTGTCCCCATTAAAGATACGGCTGGGAACCAAGTAGGACTTTATAAAGAAAGCCATGCTCTGGTGATTGGTGTGAGTGACTATACGGCAGGTTGGTCTGATTTACCGGGTGTGAAAAAAGATGTTCGTATGGTGAAAAAAGCGTTGGAGGCTAATGGCTTCAACGTGGTTGTTATTGAAGACCCTACCCGCAACCAGTTGCGTGATGGATTAGACCAATTTATCAGTCAGTATGGTAAGGGCAAGGACAGCCGGATTTTGATTTACTTTGCAGGGCATGGTCATACTCTCAGGCTGGAGTACGGCGAGGAAATGGGGTACATCGTCCCGACTAATGCTCCCAATCCCAATTATGATAAAGATGGATTTCTTTCCAAAGCATTGGATATGCAGATGATTGAAGTCTATGCCAAGCGTATCCGTTCTAAGCACGCATTGTTTTTATTTGACTCCTGTTTTGCTGGTTCCATCTTTGCGTTGAGCAGGGCAATCCCCGCAAATATCAATTACAAGACCAGTGAACCGGTCAGACAGTTTATTACCGCCGGGAGTGCCAACGAGACCGTTCCCGATGAGAGCATATTTCGAGACCAGTTTATCCGGGCCATCCGAGGTGAAGGGGACGCCGACAGTGATGGTTATGTGACCGGGGTAGAACTTGGAGAGTTTCTTCAGAAAGCCGTAGTCAACTACTCCAAAGGTAGTCAGCACCCGCAATACGGGAAAATACGGAACCCCAATCTTGATAGAGGAGATTTTGTATTTTCATTACATAATTCGGCGGTTTCGGGGAAAAGTATTGAAGCCCTAGAGTTAGAAAAAATAAACCTAGTGAGAGAGCGGGAAAGATTGGAAGACAAGCGTAAAAGACTTGAACTGGAAAAAGAGTTAGCCGATGTCAAACGTGAATTGGAAGTAGAGAAAAAGAAGCTGGCAAATGAAGAAAAAAATATGGAAATTGCCAGTCTGCCTCAATCAAAAAAAATTGCATATGTGAATATTCAGAAGGCTCTTTCAGCCACCAATGAATGGAAAAATTTATTCAATTTGTTTAAAGCTGAATTTGAAAAAGAAAAAGCAAAAATAAAGAAGATGGAATTGAGAATCAATGAACTACGTGAAGGGGCCGAATTTCGGCAACAAAAAAAAGATTTTGAACAGTATGTTAAGGACAAGAACAATGAATTTGGCTTGAAAGAAAAAGAAATGACCCAAAAAGCTCTACAAAAAATGTTGAAAGTCATAGCCCAACTTAGTAAAGAGCATCAAGTTACTATTATTGAGAAAAAAACTCTGTTAAGTAGTGGAGA
The DNA here is from genome assembly GCA_018673915.1 of Nitrospina sp. GTDB lineage: Bacteria > Nitrospinota > Nitrospinia > Nitrospinales > VA-1 > LS-NOB. The sequence goes on from JABHBK010000049.1 coordinate 19,933, forward strand.
TATGCACAGCAACTACACAGACTTGGCCACCAAAACTTATAATTCTATATACCAAGTTGAGGAAACTAGCTTTTTTGAATCACTATTTGAATAATTTTAAGCACTAGGTGAAAAAGTATTATTAGCTGGTTACACGTTTGGTGAGCTTTTCAGTAATACTATTAAGGTTACACCAGGCATTGCAAGCCCTACCCGCTCCTCTGCCAGTTTCGAACACCAGCAAGGGTAGGCCTTTCTTAATAAAAAACCGGAACCCCTTTCGAGGCCCCGGCCTTAGTATTTCAGCTAATTCTTACTCCGTCTTTTTAGTTTCCTTTTTGGAAAGCTCCTCCTTGTTCTTTCGTCGTTGCTCGGTATACTTCTTTGAGTTTCTTCGAGATACGATCCGAAATGGCTCGCTCCTTAGCCTCTCCTCCGTTTCTTCGTATGTTGCTATCGTAAGTTTCATTTTAATGCTCCTTATACTCCCGAATGGATTACGAGGCAGGTTCGGGAGTGGAGCCTGTCACGCTTTAGCAGTATTTATATCCGCCCCGCAAGTTGTTGGTTAAATCGGCGGTAAAATTGGGCAATAAAAAACCCGCATCAGCTTAATTGCCAAGACGGGTTGCCGTAACGCTATTTCCCCGCTTTAGCAATATTTGTTAAACGCCCTGCAAGCTGATGTTCAAATCGGCGTTAGATTTAATATACGGCTTCTAAAAAGCTAAGTCAAAGAACTTTTCTTATGGCCCTCTAGCTACTCCCTTGCCTATCCCCACCAACTGGCATAAAATAGACTCGTCCTTCCACAGGCAGAGGAACTTATGTTTAGCAACGCAAAGTTCAGGTGGTTTCTTCTAGCACCAATCCTTTTAGCAATATCCGTTGTCGTTAACTCTCCTGTTGTTTCCTTAGCGGAAAGCCTTGAGGATGCACAGGAACAAGTTCGCCTGCATCCGAATGATGCCAAGGCACACCATTACCTTGGACAGGCATACCATAAGGCAGGCCAGCTTCAGAAAGCTATCGCTTCTTACAAGGAAGCCATCCGGATCAAACCGGATTATGCCGATTCATACAATAACCTTGGAAATATCTACATAAAACTATTCCAGTTTCAGGAAGCCATCGCTCCTTACAAGGAAGCCATCCGGATCCGGATCAAACCGGAGGATTATGCCTATGCACCACACTATGGTCTTGGAGCTGCCTACAGTGGGTTACGCCAGCATCAGAAAGCCGCTACAGAATTTAAGGAAGTCATCCGGATCAAACCGGATTATGCCTTTGCACACTATGGCCTTGGAGTTGCCTATGAGGATATGGGTCGCAACGCTGAAGCAATTGCAGAATACAGAGAGGCATTAAGGATTGACCCTAACCATACTTACGCTCGGAATAATTTGAATAAACTGGAGCAAAAGATAGCGGATGAAAGGTTGGCACAAGAGCAACGCCTTCTCGAAAAAGAGCGGAAGAAACACAAAGCCCGGAAGAATATAAAGGAAGCCGATAAACTTGCACAAGAAAGACGACTCCTTGAAGAAGAAAGAAAGAAATGGGAGGATCGCCGCTTAGATGAAGAAAGCAGAAAACACAAACAGGAACCAAGGGTGCAATCCGCCTACACTGGAACCGGATTTTTGTTCAGTGCCAAAGATTACGTCATCACCAACTGGCACGTTATCCGTGGTACTAAAAACATTCAGGTTAAGTTTCTTAATGGTGAGAATATTAAAGCAAAAGTCGTACTAAAGGACCCTCAAAACGACATTGTGTTTTTAAAACTGGAACAACAGCCACAATTACCGCCCAGCGATTTAAAGATTGGCGATTCGTCTAAGGTAAGAATGGGTGACAAGGTATTCACCATCGGTTATCCCGCTTACTGGGTAATGGGTGAAAACCCGAAATATACCGAGGGTGTTGTTAATGCAACATCCGGACTAAAAGATGATCCAACGGTCTTCCAAGTTAGCGTTCAGATACAACCGGGAAACAGCGGTGGACCGCTTTTCAACTCAAATGGTGAAGTGATCGGGATAACGCAAGCGTCACTTGACCCTAAAGTGGCGATGGGAACCTTTGGCACATTACCGCAGAACGTGAACTACGCCATCAAATCCAGTTACATCTCAAACCTGTTGCCGATGCTTCCGGAAACGATGATTGCTTCCAGAGGGATTATGGTGGTTCCAACTGACCCTCAAAACACCCTTGCTAATTTCATCGAGCGGAACGTGTCAATGATTTTGAGACACTAAAATGTATTTAATTATTGTCCTTTTTCATGTTTTTCTGGTTTTGGAGGATTTATCCAGACCGCTTCCGGAAGAGGAGCGGGCTGGGGTACTTTTCCCACAAACCGTTCTG
>JABHBK010000074.1 GCA_018673915.1 Nitrospina sp.
CTGGGTTTGATTCGCGATCTGGCACTTTATCGTTCTGGATGCGGTCAATCGGATATCCAAAACAGAAATTTATCGGCTACAATGATACCTGTAGCACAAATTCACAGTTTAAAAACTTGGCTGAATCGATTCACCGCTGTCCGTAATACTCAGATCGCCTTGTCCGGCAATGCCAATGCTCAACTGTTTCTGGAAAATATGCTCATCGAATTTTGTGAGGCCGCGTAAAGTTTATGAATACCGCTGTTGAAGAAACCCCTAAAACTCCTCCTGCCAAGCAACCCTCCAAATTCCTTATCGGAGTGCGCATTCTGGATCAAGTTAAGTCGGCTCTTTATAATCCCGGAGACTTAAAGCTGAAAGTGGGCCATACGGTGATGGTCAACACCGATCAGGGATTAAAAATGGGCGTGGTGGCATCTAACAAGCTGCCTAATTTTCGTCAGGACACCGACTATAACCGGGTATTGCGCATCGCCAATGACAACGACTTTCAGGCAGAAAACCGGCGGCACCAAGTCGAGGATAAAGCTAAAACTCTATGCAGTGGCAAGATTGCAGAGTTGAAACTACCGATGAACCTGAGTCGGGTGGTGCATCAGCCGCATATGAACAAGACCATATTTTTCTTCACGGCTGAAGGTCGGGTGGACTTTCGCCAATTGATCCGCGACCTCGCCTCGAACCTGCGCCACCGTATTGAAATGAGACAGGTTGGAGTGCGTGACGAAGCCAAAGTCATAGGGGGCTATGGCGTATGCGGGGAAACTCTTTGCTGTTCTACCTGGCTCCCGGATTTTACTCCGGTGACCATTAAAATGGCTAAAAACCAGGGGCTGGCTCTCAATCCCAGTAAAATATCTGGCGTATGTGGACGACTCATGTGCTGCCTGCAATATGAGCATGACAACTATAAGGTTCTCATTAAAAACCTTCCCAGAGTAAACAGCCAGATTCAAACACCGGATGGCCCTGGTCGGACTCTGAAAAACGAAATTCTGGAGCAACGGGTCGTAGTTCTGTTGGAAGACGAAAGTGTTATGACCTATCATCTGGACGAATTACCAAAACCCCAAAAGTCTCAAAATCCTCAAAAACCCTGAAGCTGAAAATCATTCCATGCAACAAAACAAGTTTTACATCACTACTCCCATTTATTACGTAAACGATGTTCCTCATATTGGACATGCTTATACCACCATCGCAGCAGATGTAGCCGCCCGTTACAAACGACTCGAAGGGTTTGAGGTATTTTTCCTGACCGGTACCGATGAGCATGGACAAAAAGTCCAGCAGGCCGCCAACAACCTGGGTGTGAGCCCTCAAGAACATGTCGACAAACTTCATCAACGATTCAAAGAGCTTTGGGTACGACTCAATATTTCTAATAGCGACTTCATCCGTACTACCGAGGAACGACATAAAAAATTAGTCTGCGACATTCTTCAAGAACTGCATTCCAGAGATGAAATATACAAGGACAGCTACGAAGGCTGGTATTGCACACCCTGCGAACGCTTTTGGACCGAGAAAGATCTTGCAGAAGAAAATTGCCCTGAGTGCAAACGCAAAGTCGATAAGATCAAAGAACATAATTATTTTTTTCGCATGAGCAAATATCAGGAATGGCTGATTGATCGGATTAAAAACGATCCAAATTTTATTTTGCCCGCTTCACGCAAAAATGAGGTACTCGGTTTTCTAGATAAGCCACTGGAGGATTTATGCATTTCACGGCCCAAATCCAGGCTTCCCTGGGGAATCCCTCTTCCCTTTGATGAGGAATACGTGACTTATGTATGGTTTGATGCCCTGATCAACTATATCTCGGTCCACGGTTCGCTGGACGATATCAAAGCTTCAGGATTCTGGCCTGCCGACCATAATATGGTAGGCAAAGACATTCTCACCACGCACGCAGTGTACTGGTCTACCATGCTGAAAGCCATTGGACTGGAACCGCCTAAAAATATTTTTGCACATGGCTGGTGGACAGTGAACGGACAGAAAATGTCCAAATCATTACAAAATGTTGTGGAGCCCAACCATCTGATTGACAAGTTTGGGGTCGATGTCATTCGTTATTTTCTTTTACGCGAAGTGCCCTTCGGACTGGATGGCGACTTTTCACACAAAGCTCTTATAGGCAGACTCAACAGCGATTTGGCCAATAATTTCGGCAACTTGCTGAACCGAACCATCAGTATGATGAAAAAGTATTATGATGGGGTCATCCCTACTCCTGCCACGGTCGCCGATGAAGATAGTGAACTAGTTTTAAAATCCAAGGCAGTCATTGACGATGTACGCAAACTTTATGACGAACTGGCTTACAATAAAATCCTACAGAAGATATGGGAATTGGTTGACGCCACTAATCAATACATCGACAAGGCTGGCCCATGGAACCTTGTTAAAACTGATGAAGGAAAAGAACGGTTAAAAACGGTGATGTACAACTCCGCCGAATCGCTTCGCGTGTTGGGAATTTTATTGAATCCGTTCATGCCCGTGAGCACAGAGGCCCTGATGAAACAACTGGGCGTTGAAACTTCCATTGAAGAGCAGGGTATGAAGTCTCTCGACCAATGGGGTGGGCTAAAATCCGGAAGCCAAACGCAAAAAGCTAAACAGCTATTCCCAAGAATTGAAGACAAGCAAGCAGCAAAGCTTCTAGCCGAACTCTCTGCACCCAAAGAAGAACAAAAAGAGGATGGCAATCAAATCACCATCGACGAATTCATGAAGGTGAAACTGAGAACGGGTAAAGTTCTCGAAGCAGAAAAAGTTAAAAAATCGAAAAAACTTATCCAACTTAAAATCGATATCGGAACTGAAACCCGACAAGTGCTCGCCGGCATTGCTGAAAGTTATGAACCCGAAGACCTCATCGGCAGAACAGTAATCATCGTTGCCAACCTTAAACCTGCAAAGTTGATGGGCATCGAATCGCAGGGCATGGTTCTGGCGGCAAGTAACGATGGCACCATCATGCTTGCCGGGTTCGATCAGGAACCAGGCCAAGGGATCCAAGTAAGATGATCATTGATACTCATGCACATATTGATGTCGCTGATTATGACGAAGATCGCGAAGCGGTTATAGAACGCGCCCGCGAAAACGGCGTGCAATATATGGTCAATATCGGTTGCGATGTCGAAAGCAGTTACCGCTCCATGGAACTGGCGGAGCAATACGACTTTATTTATGCCACGGCTGGCATCCACCCGCACGATGTAAAATCCATAAACGCAGATACCTATTCCCATTTGAGACAACTTTTACTCCACCCAAAAGTCATCGCTCTGGGCGAGATAGGACTCGACTACTTTAAAAACTATTCGCCGCAAGATGAACAACGAACTCATTTCCGCCAGCAAATCCAACTGGCCCGGGAAATGAACAAGCCCATCATTATTCATAGCCGTGATGCCAAAGAAGATATTATCGCTATTTTGTCCGAGTTTTATCCGAAAGACCCCACAGCGCATTCAGGAATCTTCCATTGTTTTTCCGGCGACCAGGAACTGGCTGACAAAGCGCTGGAGATGGGATTTTATATTTCTTTTTCAGGATCAGTCACTTTCAAGAAAGCCGAGGACCTGCGAGAAGTGGCTAAAACTGTTCCGGCAGATCGTTTGTTCACTGAAACAGACTGCCCTTACCTGACTCCCGTCCCGCATAGAGGAAAACGTAACGAACCCGCCTACGTGAACTTCACCGCCGAAAAGCTTGCAGAACTTCGTGGACTAAAAATTGAAGATGTGCAGCGCACCATGTCCCTTAATTTTTTCAACCTTTTTGGAATTGGTGAAAATGCTAAAACGGGAACCGTTTCTTACAAAATTCGTAACTCGCTTTACCTTAACCTGACGCAACGGTGCACGGCAGATTGCGTCTTCTGCACCCGGCTGACAAAACCAGTTGTTCAAGGTTACAACCTGGCTCTGAAACGAGAACCGACAGCAAAAGAAGTTTGGGAGTCCATTGACAATGTTAAAAACTATGACGAGATCGTTTTTTGCGGTTTCGGGGAACCTACTTTAAGACTGAGCGTCATCAAGGAAGTCGCGCAAAAAATAAAGGAAAACGGAGGCCGTGTACGGCTCAACACAAATGGGCACGGCAACGTTATAAACAAGCGTAATATTCTTCCGGAATTATCTGGGTTGGTCGATGAAATCTCGGTAAGTCTCAATACCGATAACTCCGAATCTTATGACGAAATCTGTCAGCCTTTACCCATGTTCCGAAACGGAATCTATGACAAGATTAAAGAGTTTATCGTAGAAGCCAAGAAATATATCCCCGAAGTGCAAGCATCTATCGTCACGCACCAGAAGAATGTTGATGAGGTTCAGTGCGAGAACATCATCAATAAAGAATTCGGGGTGAAATACCGAGCACGTAGATACAACATCGTCGGTTAGCAGCCCACCAGGCGTGGGGCCAGTGAGCAATCGCTTTAAATAATGGAACCTTCATAAACCCTGACAAGGGGACGTTATAATTATCCCAAGCTCTCGTGCCCCGAAGGGGTATTGAGTGGGTTGCTTTTCACCCCTGAAAGAAAGACCCTAATGGAAGATACTAGCAATCAAGTCAAAGAGCAGGAAATCGACAACACTGATACACGTACCGGTCTTGGCTGGGTTTCGCTGGGAGCGGGTCTTGCAGGATTGAGCGTTATGCTTGGCGCGTTTGGCGCGCATTCATTAAAAGCGCGTTTGACGGAAAAAAAACTCGCCACGTTTCACACCGCTACTGATTATCTCGGCTATCACGCTTTGGGCCTGATCGCCATCGGCATTTTAATGTATGTTCTCAATGCGGAGATAAGCTCCAAATTAAATCGATCTGCTCGCTGGATCAGTGCCGGCATTCTTTTATTCAGTGGCAGTCTTTACGCGCTCACTTTTGATGGCCCACGATTTTTTGGTCCCATCACTCCCCTCGGCGGACTCTGCTTCATGATCGGCTGGTTCAGCTTGGCCTACAGTCTATTCAAACATTCTAAAGCCCAATAAAAAAGGCCCGAGTTGCCCCGGGCCTTTTTGTAATCCCATAATCAATCAGGGAAGAATTGGGAATGTGACAAGAATCGGTTCTCCATCAAGAGCTTTTAAAAACTCCACCAAATCTTTTTCTTCCTGCTTGCTTAAACCCAACGGAGTGATAAAAGGGCTTAAGTTTTCTTTCACATCCCCGCCACGATTATAAAAACTTATTACGTCCTCCAACGTTGATTCCACACCGTTATGCATGTAGGGAGAAGACTGAGTTATGTCTCTCAAGCCAGGGGTCTTAAAGGCTCCTTTATCAAAGTCATCCTTTGTTTCGTTATAGCGTCCAAGGTCAATTTTCAAAGGTCCCGCTGGCTTAACACCTATATTATGAAAGCCGCTGTCCGTAAATACCGGACCATTATGGCAAATAGAGCATTTGGCTTTACCAAAAAACACATTCATCCCATTCACAGCCGAAGAAGACATCGCGCTCTTATCGCCAGCCCAATATTTATCGTAAGGCGCATTTTTTGAAACCACCGATCGTTCAAAAGTTGCAATCGCCTTTGCAATATTTCCTATGGTTAATGAATTTTTGCCAAATACTTTTTCGAAGCGATTCACATAACCGGGAAGAGCCTTCAACTCCATAATTAATTCATCATAATCCTGATTCATCTCAACGGTTGCGGCGATAGGTCCTTGGGCTTGATCTTCCAGGGATTTTTTACGACCATCCCACATTTGCACCTCAAAAAACCCACTATTGATTATTGTGGGAGCATGCCGACCCAATTCTTTCTGACCATCACCAATGGTGCGGGGTAAGCCATCTCCCCAACCCAACCCCGGATTATGGCAGGTGGCACAACTGATCCAGTTACTTCCCGAAAGCCGAGGATCAAAATAAAGCATCTTTCCCAGTTCTTCTTTAACTTTGGACCATTTATTATCAGACGGATGCTCCATCACCGGGACAGGTTCATAGACTGAGTCCTCAGCAAAACTGATAGCTGACAAGAAACCCACAGCACACATAACCGTTATAATCAAAAGGCGTTTCATCGCAAATCTCCTTAATTAATCTTACTCCAATCATTAAACTCTATCTTATTTTCATTTAATTATATTGATAAGTCTAATCAATTAATCTTATAATTATGATAGATGAAACCTATCACTCACATTCAGCTTTCATATCTGGTTTCACTGGCTCGAAACCGTCATTTCGGCATGGCCGCCCGCGAGTGCCATGTCACCCAGCCCACCTTGAGCATGCAGATCCAAAAACTGGAAGAAGATCTGGGGGTCATTCTATTCGACCGATCCAAAAAACCGGTCGAGCCCACTGAAACAGGATTTGAAATCATTGAGCAGGCAGAAAAAGCCTTGCTGGAGGTATCAAAAATTGAGAATCTGGCACATGAGGACAAGGGGGAGATTCGCGGTGAATTTAAATTAGGGGTGATCCCTACCCTTGCGCCGTACCTATTGCCACTGTTTTTGGAAAGTTTTATTCAGAGCCACCCCAAGATTGAGTTGGTGATTGAAGAATTGCAAACTGGGCAAATCATCCAACGGCTTAAACTCGATACCCTCGATGGAGGAATTCTGGCGACCCCTTTAGGGCACAAAGGAATCCTGGAGCAGCCACTATTTTATGAACCCTTTGTGGTTTACCTTAGCCCCATGCACCCTCTTTTGAAAAAAAAAATGCTCACAGAAAAAGAGCTCAGCAGGGAGGACATTTGGTTACTGAATGAAGGTCATTGCTTTCGCGATCAGGCCATTGAAATTTGCAAAAAACAAGTCTCTAAAGAATCGATGCGAAAAAATCTGATTTTTGAAAGCGGGAATCTGGAAACACTGAAGCGATTGGTGGACAGTAAATTCGGATACACACTAATCCCCTATCTGGCATTGGAAGGAATGAAGGACAGAAAAAAGAAGTTGCGGTTTTTTAAACCCCCAGTTCCCACACGCGAAGTCAGCCTGGTTCACAGTCGGGTTCATCTCAAAACGAATATCCTTCTGGCGCTGAAAAAATCCATCCAGTCTTCGTTGCCCGACGAATTAAAGCAGAATACCTTTAAAAGGAAATTAATCGGACTGCCACCTCAAACAGTGAGCTAAAGGATATTAAAATTGCAGGCATCACCCTAGAGATGCAGCGCTTAATGTATCTTTTGCAAAGCCCGGAATGTTAAGTGGCTTACAAGTCACAATTGGCAAAAAATAATTTTCAACGACCCCGGGTTTGATCAAATATGATTGTATTATCACAACAATTTTCGTACCATACTCTTGGACTATTCCATGATCGAATTAGGAATAAGCGATCATTTTTTTATAAATAAAACAATGTGGTAGCTATAAATCGGCTATTCATCATTGACTTGGAACTCGGGAAAACAACAAAAATGGAATCTATTGATTTTACATGGGTCATCCCAAATACACGCTGGTATGAAAAAAGATACTGGAATCATATCCCATATGTAGAAGGGATATTAACGGCCGTTATGCGCCGTGAAGGGTTTAGTGTAAATGTCATTGATGCCAACGTTGAAGATTTATCTCATGAACAATTATTTTCCCGAATAGCCAGCTTGGCTCCAAGCATAGTAGGCGTTAGTTGCATGAGCGTTGAATATAAGAAAAGTTCTCATTCTTGTTTTGATGTTGTTAAAAGTGTCAGCCCTCATATAACAACAATCATGGGAGGTGTTTATCCTTCCATTTCCAAAGATGCAGCCTTTAAGGACCAAAACATTGACTATTTAGTCGTTGGAGAAGGTGAAGAAAGACTGCCAAAATTACTCCGGGCAATTCAGGCATCGAGTGGGTTTGAAAATGTTGATGGGCTTATGTATCGGGAGAACGGCAAAGTTATTGATAACCCCCAACATAGTGTAGGAATTGAAAACTTAGATTCCAATCCATTCCCTGACTACAGTGATTATGATATGGAAAAACTGATGAACTGGGGAGCTAAGTATGTTCATCAATTTCAGTACAAGCAATTCCCCGTTGGAGTAATGATGACTTCCAGAGGTTGCCCTTACCGGTGCACCTATTGCGCAGCGGGCAAAGACTTGAATCCAATCAATGACAGAAAAAATGTTCGAACCCGGTCTCCAGAAAGCATATTGAAAGAAATAGATTATATGCGTGAATCCTTTGGTATGCGCGAATTGATAATGGTCGATGACAGCCTTTTGATTCCATCCGAGCGTGCAATAGGATTCATGAAAGGGATGGCAAAACAACGTGAACAGGGTTCTGACTTGATTTGGAAATCAATCAATTTAGATATCCGGCATGTGAATGAGGAAATATTAGACTGGATGAAAGCCAGCGGATGTTATCAGTTATCTTTTTCACTGGAATCTGGATCAAAAAATACTCTTAAACGCATGAAAAGAGGCTACAGCATGAAAAAAGGTATCGAAATGCTGAAAGCTATGAGGAAAAGAGGGTGGGAAGAAATCTGCTCAAATTTTATTATCGGGCTTCCTGGCGATACCTGGGATGATATCAGGGAAACATTTAATTTTGCTGACAATTTGAGACGGGATGGCCTGCTGGATTATGTTCTATTCTCTATTGCCACCCCACTTCCCGGTACAGAACTGGCAGATACCGCCTTGGCAGGAGGCTATCTACCTGACGACTTTGACCCAGACGAATTTTATGGTTTTGGCAAGGGGATGATTACTACAGAACATTTTACCCCTATGGAACTTCAAGTCCTGAGAGCCTATGAATGGGATCGCATCAATTTCAGATCAGAAGAAGATAAAATTAGAACTGCTCGAATGCTGGGGATTACTCTGAAAGAACTCGACGTTTGGAGACAGGAAACCCGAAGAGAAACAGGTGTTCACGTTTCTTCAGCAGATACGACAGACGTGGAGCAAGAAGAGAACTCAAAGTTAGTCGAATTGGCAACATAAGACCCCTGCATTCTGAAGAACAAAGGCTGAAATTTTTTTAGCCCTAATGGCAACTTCCCATACCCCGTTTTTCCAAGTATTTCTGGTGGTAATCTTCCGCCATAGTATATTCAGATGCAGCAGTGATCTCCGTAACGATCGTAGAGTTAAACCTCCCCGACTTATCAGCCTTTTCCTTTGATGCTTTTGCAGAGGCCTCTTGTTCTGGCGAATGGTAATAAATCGCAGAACGATATTGGGTTCCTCTGTCAGGTCCCTGCCGATTTAATGTCGTTGGATCATGACAACCCCATAGGACATCCAGCAGTTCATCGAAAGAAACAATGGAAGGATCATATTCCACCTGAACCACTTCGGCATGCCCGGAGCGTCCTGTACAAACCTCTTCATAGGTGGGATTTTGGGTTGTCCCGCCGGTATAACCTACCGAAGTGGAAGTGACTCCCTTCGTTTTTTGAAAAGTCAGCTCCACACCCCAAAAGCACCCTGCGCCAAAAGTTGCTATTGCCATATCGTTCTCCTTTTAGCTTCGGCTGGTGATTTCAATCAAGTGATATCCGAACGAGGTCTGAACGGGACCATGCACAGCACCCACTTCTTCGTTAAATACAACCGTATCAAATTCAGGAACCATTTGACCGGGGCCGAAGGATCCGAGGCTTCCGCCATCTTTTCCAGAGGGACAGTCGGAGTGTTCTTTAGCCATGTCGCCAAAGTCCGCACCTTCCTCAATTTTCTTTTTCAAATCCTTGCAGGCATCCTCAGATTTAACCAAAATATGTCGAGCCGTTGCTTGAGTCATGAAAACATCCTTTCAATTATTTTTTACGGTTATAAATTCTATAATAATAGCCCAGTAGAATCAGGGCCATAACCGCTAAAGCGGAAAAATGGACCAGGTATTTAACAGAATACCAACTGGGAGAAAAACGAATCGTACCATTTATCTCGCCGGAATAATGCTTCAGCATTTCCCCATATTCTATCATCAAGCGAACAGGAAAACGATCCTGCTCCTGATTTTCTTTACGAAAAACACGCACTTCAAAGTTCTTTTCTTCCCCTCCATGCAGGGTGAATCCCATCATCCCCGAGAAGTCATCTGATTTTATTCCTGGGGGGAGGAGAAGCATCATTCTAATATTTTTAAAAGATTCTGAACGATTCTGGAGAAACACCTTCAAGATTGATGAATCCAAGTCGGTTGCCGACTCCAGACTTCCCTCTATCTTGGACTCCACCGGCTCCTTGAAGTAAAAGGAATCCGTAGCCAGAACTGTTTGTTTTTTTCCTTCATTTGGAAGCGTCCAATATTCCACCATAGCGGTCAAGGGATACCTGCCCACTCGCATAACGGGAGGATGCCTGTCATTTTCCAGAGTAATACTCTGTCCCGGATCCAGGCGCATGATCTTCGACATCATGGACATCGAGTGGTGAAAATGGAACATCGGGTGTATATGATAAACCGGCTTGAAACCCGAGTTCTTTAGGGTAAGCGCCACCTTAACGTTTCCAGAATCATCGACTTTATTTTGGATGGAGACATGAAGTGGCTGAGCCTTGGAATAACCCATCGAGGGCACCCCAGCCAAAACAGCAAGAATGATCATCCATAAAAATTTTTGATCGCTATGCATAGAGTCCATTTTATCACTAAAATTATGGACGGATTCTAATATTGATAAACTTTGAATGGGGCAAAAGAAGGAGCGGTAAGATAAAAAAAACTGGCTTAAACGGGAACTTTCCTGATCTGGACTTCAACCTTGAGTTGTTCGGTGCCACCACCCTTATAAATAGTTCCGCTGACAGGAGTGGCATCGCGGTAGTTTCTTCCGCTCGCGACACGAATATGATCCTGCGCCACCATACAGCCGTTGGTGGGATCGAATCCACGCCAGCCTAGGAATGGCAGGTACACTTCCACCCAGGCGTGTGAGGCATCGGACTGGAGTTTGTTTTCATAATCTCCGCCCGTATAAATATAGCCCACCCGGTATCTCGCTGGAATGTCAATCAGCCGACACAGGCAGATGAACAGATTAGCGAAGTCCTGGCACACGCCTTTACGTATAGAAAAAACATCAAATGCTGTGGTCTCAAGAAAGGTGATTCCCTGAACATAGGAGAAGTCCTCATAGATTTTTTTATTAATATCCATAAGGCTGTCGATCAGATGGGAATCGTTACGCTTCACAAAACTCATGGCAAAATCCGTCAACTGCCGGAGCTGCGTTTCTGGAAGCTCGGGGGGTAACAAATAGGGAAGCATCATCTGGCGTTGCCAGGGCATCCACATAAGTGGAATCTGTGAGCGCCGCATGATCGGACTATGACTGTCCGGGGGACAGGAGTAAACCTTGACCCGGCTTTTACTTTTAATCAAAAGTTGTTTATAGGGATGAGTGATATCGTAATGGATCGAATGATTGGCAAATACATCTTCAAATTGCAATAACTCTCCATCGACTGAAAGCTCCAGCGTGGCCTGTACCACCTCCTGAATGGAGTCTTCCACAGGTTTCAAACGAAAGGTATGAGTACTGTGCTCAACCGGAACGGAGTAATTGTATTCCGTCAAATGAGCGATGTCGTAGGACCGGTATTCCAGCGGAATCCCATCCGATGCATGGGTGAGAGACTTGATGTTGATGATATTAGAAAAGTTTTCTGTTGCAGCAGGTTCCTCAGCAACAGCTTGTGCACTGGTTTGAGATTGTTCTTGTTGTTGGGAAACAAACAACTCTGTTTTTGTCGCTATCTCTTCTTTTTCTTCCGGGGGATTTTCAATAACAGGCACCTTGGATTTTTCTTCAGAAGGCTGGCTATCCCAGTATACCGATCCCCTACGGACGATGATGAGTTGTCCCGGCTCCATGGCCTGAAAAGATGCCTCATCAAATTGGAAAGACGAAACCAGAAAAACAGTACGTAACGAATCGCGCGGGTCATCCAGGTTTAAGGAAACCAGATCGGACTCGAAAACAGGCGGCTCTTCGGAAGGCTGCACTCTATGATAATAAAGGTCTCGCTCTGAATTTTTTCCGTGGTAAATAGCCAGACTTCTGCCATCACTCACGATAAAGTCAGAACTTCCCAATCCGTCCAACTCCTCCATCCACGTTAGAAGTTCACTGCCGCTGATGTCGGTCAATCCTTTCGCGGAACATGCCAGAAGTTTTCCCAACAAGTAACAGAACGCCAACTCAGAATCGGTTTTCCCCACAGGCTCTAAAAGATCAGACGGATCTATATGAAGATCATTCAAGGCGGCCCGGTCCAACCGACCGTTATGCAGAAAAAGCCAGTCATAGCCACCAAAACTGCGCCGGAACGGCTGCGTGTCGTGCTGAGTAAATTCCTGGCCCGCCCCTTTCACCTTGCACATAAAACTGGTGGAACGAAAACTGGTCCCATCCTGAAGTGCGTTCAACAAGGTCTGGGTATCATTGGCCATGGCATCCTTGATGATGGAGGCCGCATAGTCGTCATTGGGATACCAGCCAAATCCCCAACCCGGGGTTTTGAGGGTCTTGGAATCTTCACCTGTCTTGAGCTTGATGGAAGGGGAACCCATACAATCAAAATTAAGCGCTAGAATTTCTCCGGGCATATCGCGTGTGAATCCTTTGCTAAAAATTAAAAACGCTTACTACGATCCTTCTACTTCTACAGCCTTTATTTTAAAATAACTAGCACAAATTTGGGCCATTAAAAATTACCCGTGTAGTTTCAATATAATAGCCCAAGATGGTGAGAATTACCCCAACCCTGAGACGAATATTTCTGCTATCGGATGACGCCCCTTAGGTCACATACCGTCCAGATTCCGCCATCTTAAGGACCTTTTTTTCTAAGATCTAACGTGTGAGGAAACTCTGGATTAATCTCGGTGAGGGGGATCTTACATTTATCTGGCGAATGACCCATTTCCTGGAAGCGGGAAAGACATCGACCTTCGGCTGCCTGCTCGTTCATCGGCAGGTCTTCCTCATTACGCCCACCCTGATGCTCGACATGATAGGTACAGCCTCCAATAGAACGGTTATAGCGAAGATCGATGACATCAAAAACTAGCGGCGAATTTACCGGAAGGGTCGGATGCAAGCCGGATGGAGTCGGCCATGCTTTAAACCTGACACCAGCAATGAATGTCCCATTTTCGGAAGTGGGTTTCAGAGGAAGTCGGCGACCATTACAGGTAACCACATAACGGGAATCAATAAACCCTTCAATTTTAACTTGCAGCCGTTCCACCGCTGCGTCCACACCCCGGCTCACGGCACCCTGATAAAGCTCTTCCCCCATGACATTCCACGCTTCAAGAGCCAGTCTTAATTCCAGTTTGACAGGACCTATTTGAGTCGATCCGTATTTGGGGAATCTGAATTCTAAAAATGGCCGGAACCAGTCCAACTGAAAAGAATATCCATTTGAATTCAAAAACTGGACCACATCGGCTAAGTCCTCCCAAAGCCGTTGAGGAAGCATGAACTGATCGTGCAACCGGGTTCCCCAACGAATCAGTTTATGGTTGTAGGGCGTTTTCCAAAAACAGGCGATGCATGCCCGCACCATAAGGGTCATGAGAAGACTCATCTGAGGATGAGGTGCCATTTCAAAGCCACGCATTTCTAATAGACCCAACCGCCCCGTGTCGCTGTCAGGACTGTAGAGTTTATCGATGCAAAACTCAGCTCGATGGGTAATGCCCGTAAGGTCCGTAAGCAAGTTACGAAACAATCGGTCTACCAGCCAAAGAGGTACTTCTTCTTTTTCGGAAATTTGGTCAAAGGCGATATCAAGTTCATAAAGCGATTCGTGCCGC
>JABHBK010000064.1 GCA_018673915.1 Nitrospina sp.
CTGCAAAATACCAAAAACCCATATTATTATGCAAATGAGAAAGATATGGGGAATGCGCAATAAAAGAAGCTAGGCTGGCCACAGTTATATGAAAAAGCAGTAAACCAACAACAACTTGAATTGGTTTTTGCTCTATAACCTTAAAAACATTTTTCATAGCTTCTTATACCTAAACAATATTTCTTTAAGATGTGGGCGGCTTCTAGTTCTTTCAAACGACGAAGAAGTGCGTCATATTCCTGATCAGAAACTGTTGGGGAGTTTTTAACGTAGTAGAGATGGTCGTACCGCTGGATCGTTTGTTTGAGGGTTTCGATTTCTTGTTTTACCGTCATATAAAAATAGGGGTTTTATCAAGGCTCCAAAGTCACATAATACCCCTGCCGTCCACGCTGAACCAGAAGTAAAATGCGATCCGGATTATTTATATCCTCCACAGCCCTATTATAATCCTCTTCGCTGTCCACACGTACTTGATTCAATTGTCGAATGACATCACCGGGGCTCATACCGATTCTTCCAGCCGCACTGTTGGAAACCACCTTCAGGACTACCATTCCCTTATCCGTTGCCAGCCTGTTTGCCCTGGCAAAGCGTTGGCTGTTTTCCTGGACGTGTAACCCAAACCAGGTTCGGGTAAATTCTTTTACATAAGTTTTGGGAATGGATGTAACACGAACTCTCCGTTCTATCTTTTTTCCATCTCGCAAAATAGAAAACTGAATTGAACTTCCCACGGTATAAGAAGCCATACGTCCCCGGAAATCTGACTTGTTGCTCACCCCATGACCATCAATTGCAATAACAATATCCCCACGTTTCAAACCCGCTTTCCCGGCCGAGCTTTTCTCGGCAACTCCTACGACCAGCACACCTTTATGTCCATCTAATTGAAAATGGGTTGCAAGTTGAGGATCCAACTCCTGTATGGAAACTCCCATCCAGCCACGCCGAACTTTTCCATAACGAATCAACTCATCAACTATTCGTTTCGCATGGTCAATAGGAATAGCAAAACCAATCCCTTCGGCTTTCTGGTAGATGGCGGTATTGATTCCTATCAAGGAGCCATTGATATTTAGTAAAGGTCCACCGCTGTTTCCCGGGTTTATTGAGGCATCGACCTGAATAAAGTCGCTGTAAACCATATTTTTACCAGCACGGATATTACGATTCAAGGCGCTGATGATTCCGGTCGTGACCGTTTGTTGCAAACCAAAAGGATTTCCAATGGCCAAGACTTGCTCGCCGATCATTAAATCATCGGACCTCCCCATTTCAACATAGGGCAGGGGTTTACTGGAGTCGATTTTGATGATCGCCAAATCAGACTTTATATCCGCACCAATGACACTGGCATCAAACTCCTGTTTATCGCTCAAGACGACATGGATCTTCGTGGCCTTGGCGATAACATGTTCATTGGTGAGAATAAATCCTTCACCATTGATGAGAACCCCAGAACCCAGACTGCGCTTTTGACTTTTGTTGGGAGGAAGAAAATCTTTGAAGAACTGGTCAAACAGGTTGTTGTTAAAATTTCTAAAGGGGTTACGCGCTGACCGTGAAATCTCTGTCGTGTAAATATTCACAACAGCAGGGCTGACTTTTTCTACGGCCCGGACCAAGGGGGTCCTGCGGTTATAACGTTCTTCGGCGAATAGGGGCTGCACGGACCCTATCACAACAAACACAGTAATAATCCAGAACCATCGAACACGCACGCTGAAATAGTAAGAGTAGGTGAAAAAGAAAAAGGGGCATGGTCGAAACCATCACCCCTCCCTTAACAGAAAGCTTGACAAATTCGAAGGGCAAGCAATGCTCTATTCGACTTTGACAGCAATATATATGGTACTTCCTCCCCGTTTGATCAGAAACAGAACAGAAGAGCCCTTTTCCACAGAGGCAAGAAGGTTTTGATAGTCCTGCATATTTCTAACCGTACCACGATTCATTTCCGAAATAACATCGCCTCGACGGATACCCGCTTCCGCAGCGGCGTTGCCTGCAGTCACATCAGAAACCAGCACACCTTCAACACCTTCCAGCTGCAGGCTTTTCGCTAACACATCGGTAATATCCTGGACTTGGAGGCCCAACGGATCTACCTTGGCCACAACCACTTCCGCCGAATCTTTCAATAATTCTATAGTTACACGAAGAGTTTTTTCAGAGCCGTTACGAATCACCACCACATCTACCACAGAGTTTGGGGTGGTAGCGGCAACAATTTTGGGAAGATCTTCCATATCTTTGACCGGCTTATCATTGAATCGGGTAATAACATCTCCCCGTTCTACCCCTCCTTTGGCCGCAGGACCATCGGGAATCACATCGCCCACAAGAGCCCCTTCACTTTGGCTAAGCCCAAATGATTTAGCCAACTCAGGGGTAATTTTTTGAATCATGACACCCAACCAGCCTCGGGTAACCGCGCCTCTTTCTTTTAGGTCCTTTAAAATTCCTTTGGCAATGTTAATAGGGATAGCAAACCCGATCCCTACATTTCCACCTGTATTCCCAGAAATGATAGCCGTGTTGATGCCAATTACATCGCCTTCAATATTTATCAGTGGCCCTCCGCTATTGCCTGGGTTGATGGATGCATCTGTCTGAATAAATTCATCGTAGGGACCTGCACCAATGCTTCTTCCTAAAGCACTCACCACGCCCACTGTTACGGTATGACTGAGACCAAAAGGATTACCAATGGCCACTACCCATTCTCCAACTTCCAGGTTTTCAGAACTCCCCAGCTTGAGAAAAGGGAAATCCTGAGTGTCTCCCGATTCACGGTTAATTTTAATCAATGCGATATCAGTTTTAGGATCTGATCCTACCAGGGTGGCCGTGTATTCTTTTTCATTTCCATGATCATCAAGCACCACAACAATTTCATCGGCACCTTCGACGACATGGTAATTGGTTAAAATATGTCCCTCTTTGTCAATCACAAACCCAGAACCCATACCTTGTTTCGGTTTCTGTTGGTTTTGCCTATCTCCGAAGAAACGATCATAAAAATCACGAAAAGGATCAGGAGATCGGTCCTGCCCTGGGCCAGGTCGCGGGTTGGGTCTCGGGGGACGGAAATTATTATGTGCAGCTTCTGACTTAGATTTAGTGCTCACGTTTACCACAGCGGGATTTTGCTTTTTAGCAATTTCAACAAATATATTGCTCGCAAGCGGCTGAGTGTTACTGCTTAAAGCAAAAAGGGTCTCAGACGTAACAACCAGCCCAAAAGGAAATAGAAAAATAAAAACAAGTGCAGCTAAACAAACGCGATGAACAAAAGATCTAAGCATATTTTATAATCCTCAATTTGACGAACAATCGGAAATGAATTCCTGAAAAAGGAGCCTCCAGATGAAAGCTCAGGCTCTTTAAAAAGAGCGGTCGAATTTAATTTAGCTTAATACCTAACCATTAATTTTCAATTAAATAAAAGTTAAAATTTATTAATGTCATAAAGACCCTAAACAAGGCAGAAGACTTCTAAAAATGGGCCTATAATTAAACCTTTTAAAACTCATCCGGCATTCAAGAAGCTTATTAACTGAACCTAAAACAACAAAGGACAATTATTTGCGCAACATCAAGCACTGGGCCAAACTTTGAAATGGGTCATGAAAAGGAATATATATTGTTGTTAATTATATAATGCTTTTTCCTTTATTTACAACCTCAAAACCCTTATGCAGAACCTATAGGATGCGTATTTGCCTGCTCTTCTCTTTCTAATTATATATTGACTCGTATTATGAGATAAAAGATAATCCCAGTAGGCTTTAGGTCTGTATGCTAACCCGTTTTTATGCGGACAGGCCTTTGGTTTGATTAACCAACCAATTTTATCGAGAGTTTTACTTAGTCAACGGGAAGAGGCAGGCTTTTTACAGAAAGGTCTTACTTCCCTCCGGCCTTCCATAGGTTTGAAAACATCAAATTAAGACATAGATTAATGAAATTCTTTGTTAACAAAAAGTCCAAGTTATGAGTCTTTTCCTGTCCGCCGTGGGTTTAATGATGGTCTTTGAAGGGATTCCTTATTTTTGTTTTCCGGAACAAGTAAAGTCTTTTGCCCGAAAAATTCCGGAAATACCTGTGGGAACCATGAGAGTGATAGGATTTTGCCTTATAATGGCGGGCTTACTGGTGGTATTTTTGGGAGGAGGAAGAGCATAAAATGATTAAACGCCTGTTACTGTTATTTATATTTGGAGCTTGGTTGTCCTCAATGGGATGTGCGACTTTGGAAGAAATGACCGCCGAAAAACCCCCAGCCCCTCCACCGCCTCCTGAGCTGGTCTATCCTTTTTCTGATATCCCGATACCCAATGGCTTTGAGCGAGACCATGCAAAGTCCTTTGTCTATGAGTCGGGAAGTGGTACCGTCAAGGTCGGTCGATTTTTCTATTCTGGATGGAGCCAGCTAAACGACGTTGTCAATTTTTACCAAAATGAAATGGTTAATAAAGGCTGGACCCTGGTCAACTCCATCAAGCATGAAAACACAATCCTAAATTATGAAAAAGAAGGCTGGCTTTGCGCCTTGAGCATAAAATCCACGCTAGGCAAAGCTTATATTGAAATTCAGGCTGGCCCAAAATAATTTAAAGCCACGCATGCAGACTCATTTAAGCGCTTGTCCAGTTTTTACCCCGTTGAAACATTTAGGTAATGATGGAGATATCGCAACCTCCCTTGCTATAGGGTAGTGCTAAAACCATGACCGATATATCCGGACAACAATTGCTGCTAAACTTTCCTTCATATCCGGAATATAATTTTTCCAATTTTGTTGTTTCGGATGGATCACGCATAGCATTTGAAACAGCGAAAGAATTCTGCTCCCCAAACCCGGCTACCTATCAAGCCCTGTATCTGTTTGGTCAGAAAAACCTGGGGAAAACCCATTTACTCCTATCAATGGGCAATCATGCCGCAGAGATGGGATTACGCGCAGTTTGCATTCAAGGACATGATTTTGTTAACAAGATGGCGGACGACCTTTCGCCCAATACCCTGCAAGCGATGGAACAACTTTTAAACGTAGATTTTTTTCTCATGGATAATGTGGAAAATCTTGCCCACTCACCGAAAGCACAAGAAAAACTTTATCATATCTACAATCAGATGATGGATAAAGGCGGGAAGCTTGCGTTCACCGCAAGCCTCCCTCCTGATAAAAACTCTGCCATGGAAAGCTACATGACTTCCCGGTTTCAGTGGGGAATGGTTGCAGAAATAAAACCCATTGATGATTCCACAACCGCCAAAATAATTTTGAAGCTGGCAAAAGATATCAACCTGGTCCTGCCAGAATCCATCATCCAGTTTTTACTTTCCCGTATTCCCCGAGATTTTATTTCCATTCAAAATGCGGTCTCGATCATCAACAAGGAATCTTATGTTCAGAAGAAAAAAGTAACCCTGCCGCTGGTCAAGATGGCCCTCGATTTATCCTAGCCAGCCATGGAATCCTGTAATATCTCCGCTAGCCTGGCACGTTGGGCAAAAGAAATGCCCAACCAACCAGCGATTATTGAAATAAAGACCGGGACTCAATTCACTTTCAAGAAGTTGGAAGAAGAGAGCAATTTAATTGCCTCTGGCCTTCTCCACCATGGAATGGAAAAAGGAGACCGGGTTCTCGTGATGGTTCCTTACGGAGCTGATTTTGTTACCCTGACATTCGCATTATTTAAAGCCGGAGCGGTTCCCGTGCTAATTGATCCCGGGTTAGGAAAAAAAAATGTTCTGCATTGTATTA
Source organism: Nitrospina sp. (assembly GCA_018673915.1). GTDB lineage: Bacteria > Nitrospinota > Nitrospinia > Nitrospinales > VA-1 > LS-NOB. The sequence continues at coordinate 5,780 of JABHBK010000064.1, forward strand.
AGCAGTCCAAACCTCAAGGAATCATCGCCATTCCTTTGGTCCATGCCATAAAAACCCTGTTTCCAAATCCTTTCAAATCGATTCAACTCTCAGTAACTGTTGGAAGAAAATGGTTCTGGCGGGGGCCCACATTGGAGCAGATAAAAAGAAACGGAAACCCCTACTACCAAATGAATGAAACTCACGAAGAGCAGGAGGCGGCAGTTTTATTCACCAGTGGTAGTACCGGTCCGGCTAAAGGTGTTCTTTACACTCACGGAATGTTTGACCAGCAGACTCGAATTCTTCGCGAGCACTTTGGCATTCTTCCTGGTGAAAAAGATTTGCCGACCTTCCCCTTATTTGGTTTGTTCAGCACTGGAATGGGAATGACCAGCGTGATACCTGACATGGACTCCACTCGTCCCGCAAAGGTTAATCCTGAAAACATCATCAATCCCATTCAGGACTATCACATCACCAGCAGTTTTGGTTCCCCAGCTCTTTGGGACACAGTGAGTCGCTATTGCAACAATAACAAAGTACAGCTTCCCTCTCTCCGACGAATCCTGATTGCTGGTGCCCCGGTTTCAGGATCTTTGCTCAAGCGTTTTGAGTCCATTCTAGAGCAAGACTGCCAAGTCCTTACTCCTTACGGAGCAACCGAAGCCCTGCCTATTACTTCCATAGAGAGGCAAGAGATATTAAGTGACACCTGGGAAAAATCAGAAAGAGGAGAAGGAACCTGCGTGGGCAAACCCGTTCCCGGAGCTGAAATTAAAATCATCCGAATTTCTGATGAAACCATTCCAAAATGGGAAGAGGATCTGGAAATCCCCAAGGGCCAAATAGGAGAAATAATCGTGAAAGCTTCCTGGGTCACAAAATCATATTTCAACCAAGAAGATGTCACAAGTCTGGCAAAAATTTCTGATGGAAAAACCTTCTGGCACAGGATGGGAGATGTTGGAAGGTTGGATGAACAAAATCGACTTTGGTTCTGTGGCAGAAAAAGTCACCGTGTCATCACTGATTTGGGAACTTTATTCACCATTCCCTGCGAAGCCATATTCAACCAGCACGCCGACGTTAAGCGTTCTGCCCTGGTCGGAATAGGAGGCAATCGTGAACCCGTCATAATTATAGAGCCCGAAAATATGGATCGGGTAGGCCAGGACCAGGAAATACTTATCCGTGAATTATTGGTCCTCGGAGCCGCATCTCCGAACACCCGCTCCATAAAGAAAATACTTTTTTATTCAGACTTTCCTGTGGATGTCAGGCATAATGCCAAAATCTTCCGCGAGAAACTGGCCACTTGGGCTGAAAACCAATAACGTTTTTCAAGGCTCATAAACAATTCAAGCTTCTCTATCTTAGATGTTTTCCCATACTTCAGATTCTCAACCTAATTCCTTCAATCCTTCCAGAATATTAATTGGGATTTTTTTTACCGCACTTGCCTTCCGGCTATGGGGAGTGACCAATCCGCTATTGGACTTTCATGGCTGGCGGCAGACTTTGACCGCCTCATTTGCATATAATTTTTATGTCAATGGGATGAACTTTTTCAATCCCAGCCCAAGCATGATAAATTCGATTTTCCACTTTGAATTCCCTCTCTATACCTATTTCATTGCTCTTCTATATAAGGTTTTCGGTTTTCACGAAATTATTGGGCGCATAGTAGCTATTGGATTCAGCATGGGGTCCATCTGGTTTCTTTATCTTTTAGGGAAACGCTATTTCGACGAGGTATCTGCCCTCGTGGCTTGCGGATTTTACGCCGTGCTCCCTTTCAGCGTTTATTATTCCCGCACCTTCATGCCCGAGTCAGCCATGCTCTTTTTTTCCATTGCGATGGTGTATATGTTTGCTCGCTGGCTCGACACTGAAAAATGGAGCCATTTTCTTCTCGCGTCGCTTCTCGCAACTTTGGCCTTTCTGGTTAAACTTCCTACTCTCTATATGGGTGGACCCCTCCTGTTTTTGACCTGGAACAAGTATCGCGGAAAAATGTTCTACCAACCTCTCTTATACATATTTTTAGCAATAATCCTGATCCCTCCTGCTCTCTGGTATAGCTACATCGCCCGGCTTCAATTTGAAGCGTATGGAGGTGGAAATGTTTGGCTGGATATGCTCAAGGATTGGGAAGTTCTCCTGACTCTCCGATATTGGAAGTTGATTTTCTGGACCCGCCTGGTAGAAAAAATGTTTGCCTTCACCGTTTTTCCATTTTTAATAATGGGAATGAGGGCCTACACTTCCAATAAGGAACGCTATGTTCTTCATACCTGGTTCTTTTGCATTTGCGCTTATTTTATAATTGCCGCCAAATACAATTTTATTCACGAGTATTATCAGGTTCCGATCATCCCCGTCGGTTGTCTATTTGCTGGAAAATTCATATCGGATTTTTACCGAAATAATATCTCAGAGGGTTGGCATAAAAGTTCAAAGGTGTGGATCGTTTTACTCATGATCATTTTTATCCCCATCCATTCGATTTACAAACTTAAGGGCAGGTTAAACTACAACGATACCTATTTGATGATTGGCGCGGAAATAAAAAACAATACTAAACAGGGTGATCTGATTATTGCCAATCAGCACCTCCTGAAGCCACACCTATTCTATTATGGACAGCGAAAAGGATGGGGAACTACCCACGATAAAAAACTAAGCTCGGCAACTCTTAACGAATATGTCGCAAAAGGAGCAAGACTGTATATTATGGTTGAAGGTAACCTTGAAGAGACAGATTCGGAGCTTTATGAGTTTCTTAATTCCCATCATCAATTCCTGAAAAAAGACGACAAGATAACTCTATTCAAACTGCTCCCCGGCAAGCAAGCCTTATTAAAATCTGGATGACAAAATGAAACCACCGCCCTTATTATCAGCTCGAGGGTAGATGGTAAAATGTCGGCCTTTTTTATTGCTATGGAGTCTGAGAATAGTTTTTGATGTGAAATAGCCCAGAGCAGCCCCTAAAAAAACATCTGAAGCCCAATGTTGGTTATCATTAATTCGGGAAAGTCCTGTCAGGGTGGCAATGCCATATGAAATAGGCGCTAGAAAAGGAACTTCTTCATATTCGTGGGCCACTACCGTAGCAATGGCAAAGGCGGTTGAGGTATGACCAGAAGGCAAGGAAACATTGCTCGAGAAGGGGCCATCAAAAGTGTCAGAAGAAGAACCTATCTTATCTGGGCGGGGTCGCCCTATCCCTATCTTTAATACCGTCGTGAACAAACCGGTGACCAAAAAACTTTCCGTAGCCAGCAAAGCGGTTCGTTCCATTTTATGATTCTCGCCTAATCGACCATAAAGATAGAGTCCCGTCAGGGCAGGCAAGCTAACAATAGCATTCCCAAAAGGTTCAAAAAAATTCGATAAATCATCGGTCGTAGAGTTTCGGTTATCTTCCACTACATTTTGAATTCTATCATCCAACAAAAATAGTCCCCCAGTCACCCCTAACACTATCGAGGCAGTAGTCCAATCCGAATCATTCCAACGCCAGGGAGATGTCAGCGCATACCGAGTGTCATGAACAAGACCCTTAAATAAATTGGTGTCCAGTTTTAGATTTCTGTACTGACTTATCCTTTCCCTCTCTTCTCTTTGGTTTGAAGAATAGTTGGTATTTCTAACCAGACGTGGTTCATTCTCAAAAATGTTTCCGTCGAAAAAATCGCCCCCCCCATTGAAAAGTGCGACGCTAGAATTTTGCGGAACAGGGATTTCTTGAGCCATGACAGCAGAAGCCATAAGACACAGCCCCAGGACAACTAAAATCGCTCTGAAAAATAATTTTAAAATATATGTATTCGCCATGAACTGTTGGTATTTATTGATCGCCCAGAGGATTAACCAGAGAAAACCAAACACCTAAAGAGTTTTTATTGAAATTTCAAAGCCCTCTATAGCGTTTACGGCTTATGAACCCTTGAAATCAAGGCATTTTTAGACAGATTACTAAAAGTTTTTCATGGCAATTAATAATCTGCACTTTTTCCGGTAATCAGGGGTGGAAGGGAAAATATAAATACTGAGAATAGCGAAATGGATTGAGTTTATGAGGGTAATTCCCTAAATGCGTTCAGGTATAAAGGGTTTTATACTTTGAGCCGATAATAAAAGGGAAGATCAATGCACCTATTCAGGGAGGAAAACCGTGCAAACCACTTATCCAAAAAGAAAACCAGCAAAACCAGTTGCCCATTACATTCTGTCGATCACCCTTCTAGTCGTAATGGTACTAGCCATCAATGTCATGTACAGCATAGCGCTCCCGGACCCTCTGGGAGAAAAAATTCAAAACCATATGAATAAATTCAAGCACTCATCTACTATCCATTCGGGGAGTGAAAAAGAGAGGCGCTGATAGCAAGTGCTCCAAAGACCAAGGTGGCCTTTTGCCAATAAAAGAAGTTATTGCGCCTTCCACCCCTCCGGGGCATGAAGGTTAATGGGGAACTATCACACCCCACGCCGAGTGGCCGAAGTAAACCATAAGCCGGGTTTTGTACTTCATGAAACATGAAGTGGTGACCATTAATCTAGGCCTGCTGTTGCCAACAGGCTCAAGCAATCAACCCGAAAGTATCGGACGGGCCGCCCTCAAGCACTTTCCTATTTGATCTTGCTCCGGATAGGGTTTACCAAGCTACCGCTGTCACCAGCGATACTGGTGAGCTCTTACCTCGCCTTTTCACCTTTGCCGCCGACACAAGGCCGGGTAGGCTGTGTATTTTCTGTGGCACTTTCC
>JABHBK010000075.1 GCA_018673915.1 Nitrospina sp.
CTGCAAAATACCAAAAACCCATATTATTATGCAAATGAGAAAGATATGGGGAATGCGCAATAAAAGAAGCTAGGCTGGCCACAGTTATATGAAAAAGCAGTAAACCAACAACAACTTGAATTGGTTTTTGCTCTATAACCTCAAAAATATTTTTCATAGCCTCTTATACCCGAACTATAAATCTTGAAATTTTGCACATGTTGGTTCGCAAATACAACAGTTAAAGGAATGTTTTAAAACCAAAGGTTTCTTGATCAGAGATTGAACCAATCTTCACTACATATCAGCTCTTCCTGCGGGGCATTTCCAATCGCCCTGGTTAAAAAAATGTATTGCGCTAAATACCAACCATTTCACGGCAGTTTTTTTTCAGCTAAGAAGCGAACCATATATGTTTTTGTAGCTCGCCACGCCAATTTGGAGCGAAAAATAGTCCAATGCGCCTTTACGTATATTATCTGGATCAAATGAGCCTCGCTCAATATCGTCAACAACTTTTCGGTAATTAAGATCACCATGGGAATCAACTATAAGACCGGACTGATATTTTCTAACTAGTATGTCCATATCTCCAACAGCCGCATTGCATATTATGGGAATTCCTAATGACATCAATTCACCCTGTTTAGTAGGAGAGGCGGCTTTTGTTGAGTAAACTAGTTTTCTAAAAATTATAGAAAAATGTCCTAATGATGCAAAAACTGGAACCGAAGATCTTTGGGCGGAGACAATTAAAACTTTATCAAGTGGCACACCTACCTCGCGGGCTCTTGACCGGATAAATTCTGCATTTGCATACGTAATAAATAGAAATTTTCCGTTGGGAAATTTTTCCAGATAAATCAAGAAGAATGCAAGCATCTCATCTAACAAGTACCATGTAACTGAACCAAGATAAGTTAAAATCGGCTCATCTTCTCCCACACCTAATTCTTTGCGAGCATTTTGCATTGCTTCTATTTTTATTTTTCCTCGGTCAAAAAGCGCAGTATCAGTACAGCAAGGAATAATGCTTATGGGTAAAGATAGTCTTTTGATATGTTTCCAACTATCCATTTCCTTTTTTCCGGCGAGAGTTAAACTAATTATATGATCGGCATTTTCGAGAAAAGCTTTTTCCTTCTTTTTAAAGAAAGAATAAATCCACTTGTAAACTATATTTTTTAAATCCCAAAGGCCTCCATCAACTCTTTCATCCGCCCAAAAACCACGCATATCAAATATAAACTTAACTCTATAAGTTTTTTTCAAGCAAAGACCAATCATTGATGCAATATAACTGCGACAATGAACTAACTGAAACTCATTTTTATGATGCAAAAAAATGGCTTTTCGCTTTAATCTCCAATAATCGTATAGAGTTGACAAAATAGGTGGTTTTTTTGTGTAGAAAATTGGCGCCCACTCTACATCGGTTCCCTCCAAAATTTTTTCTATCAGACCTCGGTTTTTTTTATAAGCGTCCATTTTTTCACAACTGAGCAAAACAAAACTGAAACCCAGGCGACTCAACTCTATGACATAGGGCAAAACCTGGGATTGGCCAAGGGGATCCGTAAGGCCATCATAAGAAATATATAAAACTCTAGACATTGATATATGATTTCGTTATTTGCATATAAATCAACTCTGATTGGAGGCAATTTTAATACAGTTTTATTATTAAATAAATTGCCTCACACAGTTCGTGTTTCCCAATAATTTTAGACAGCGGATTGGAATTGTGATGACACGATTACCAAGCAGTAATTAATTACAAACGCAAATCTACCGCCTCTTTAGGAAGAATATATTTCAGATCATAAAGAATGTGGGTTTTCTTACCTAGACCGCGAATGCCTTCAGCACCCATATTTTTGAATTGCTCGTGGGCTACAGCGAGGATAATACTTTCGTACGCGCCTTTTGGTGGTTCCTGGAGAAGAGTGATACCATAAATTTTTTGAGCTTCTTCCTTTGATACCCATGGATCATAAACATCTACTTGGCAATCGTACTCCTTAAGTTCCTTGACAACATCGACCACTCTGGTGTTTCTTAAATCTGGGCAGTTCTCCTTGAAGGAAAGGCCCATTACCAACACTCGGGCACCATCTACTTGAATACGTTTTTTAGTCATGGCTTTTATGAGTTGAGAAACAATATACCCACCCATGCTGTCATTCAATCGTCGGCCGGCGAGAATGATTTCAGGATGATAACCCAAGGCCTGTGCTTTATAAGTCAGATAGTAAGGGTCAACACCGATACAATGCCCACCCACCAAACCAGGGCGAAAAGGAAGAAAGTTCCACTTCGTGCCAGCTGCCTGAAGCACAGACTCGGTATCAATGCCCATTTTATTAAATATCATGGCCAATTCGTTGATGAGCGCAATATTGAGATCACGCTGAGTGTTTTCGATTACTTTGGCAGCTTCAGCAACCATGATGCTCGAAGTTTTATAAGTGCCTGCAGTGATAATCTGGTTGTAAAGCCGGTCCACAAAATCGGCCACCTCAGGTGTTGAGCCTGAGGTAACTTTCTTGATATTAGTAATGCCGTGTTCCTTGTCACCAGGATTGATACGCTCTGGGCTGTAACCCGCAAAAAAATCCTGATTAAATTTGAGACCAGAGAATTTTTCTAGAATAGGGACACAATCTCCCTCTGTCGCACCTGGGTACACGGTAGATTCGTAGATCACGATATCCCCCGACTTTAACACCTTGCCAACAGTTTCACTGGCCTTGATCAGCGGAGTTAAATCTGGGCGTTTATGCTCATCGATAGGTGTAGGTACTGTAACAATGTAACAATTGCTGGTTCGCAGAACTTCCGGGTTGGTAGTATAGGTCAGGAACTTGGCCTGCCTGAGTTCATTGGGTTCAACTTCTTTAGTGTGGTCCTGACACGATTGAAGTTCAGCAACCCGCCTTTCGTTAATGTCAAATCCAATAACAGGGTATTTTTTTCCAAACTCGACAGCAAGTGGAAGCCCAACGTAACCAAGGCCGATAATAGCGAGTTTGATGTTAGAAAGATCATTCATATTTAGTGGGAATCAAAAAGAAGTCGAAATCTACAATTCTCAAGTGCAGTGGAAGTTAGGCTATGCTACACGAAGAATACCTCATATCGTGTTTTGAAATCCAGAGATTTTCATAGCCTACGTTTTTACATAAAAATTTCTCAAGAATGCCTAGCCTCCAGCCAAGCTTGAAACATTAAGACCGTCCAGAGTGACGGCGTCCAGTTATGGGTCCCTGCTTTGTGTTCAGCCCATTTTTGACGGATAGGTTTTGGATTAAAATAACCCTCCTGCTTCAGACGAGTCTCATCTAACAACGCTTCCGCCCAGTCACGCAATGGACCGCAAATCCATTGACCTACTGGCACTCCGAATCCGGCCTTCGGACGATCAATCAAGGTTTGTGGCACATATTTATTTAATACCTGTCTGAGCACCCATTTTCCTTGTCCATTCCGGATTTTCATGTTCAAAGGTAGTTGCCAAGCCAACTCTGCCACACGATGATCTAAAAAAGGCACTCGTGTTTCCAGTCCCACCCCCATAGCCGCCCTGTCTACTTTGCAAAGAATATCATCTGGAAGGTAGGTCATAGAATCCCAATACATCATTCGATGCTCATGTTCACTCCGGCCGGGTTTAACAGATCTATCATCCAGTATGGTAACAGGTTCCTGTGCATCAATCACGACTGAAGCTGGATATGTCCACTCAGAAACCAAACTTAAATAAAGATCATCCAAATCGCGTACATTCCTGAGCCTCGAAGCAAGCTTATGTGCTTTGTCACCTAGCAACGAAATTCTTTTCCGAGACGGCAAACACATATTTACCGGACCAGACAAAATATCCCAATTACCAGGAGAAATTCTACGTATGGCGTCAGCCAGTATTGATCTCAAGGGTCGTGGCAGCCAAGACACTTTACTCCAAATCCGCTCTGCCCAGAAGTATCGGTTATAACCACCAAATAACTCATCTCCCGCATCTCCAGATAGTGCCACCTTCATTTCCGATCTAGCCTGCCGGCATACCATATGAGTTGGGATCTGTGAAGAATCTGCAAAAGGCTCATCGTAAAGCTGTGGTAAGTTCGGAATTATATTAAGACCATCTGAAGATGTAATATATAATTCAACATGTTCGGTTCCAAGATGTTTCGCAACAGCTTTGGCATAGGTCGCTTCGTTATACCCCTCCTCCTCAAACCCGATAGTAAAAGTTTTTACTGCCTGGGAAGAGTTTTTTTGCATCAAGGCAACAATTGACGAAGAATCTATTCCGCCAGAAAGGAACGCCCCCAGCGGAACATCAGCGATGGATTGCAAACGGATAGCCTCTGCTAATCTGGACTCCAGCATATCAATGGCTTCTCGTTCATCCTTTATTTGATGTTGGACACTAGTGGAAATTAATGAATCCATAGACCACCAACGATCCAGAGTAAGATCCTTTTCAGACGTTGGCACCTTTGGGGTTGATGAGGGGAACTGCTTCGTCGCTCCAATGGAAATCGAAAGCAGACAACCCGGTTCAAGTTTGTAGATATTCTGGTAGATGGAGTAGGGGGCAGGCACATAACAATATCTCATGTATAGCGCCAGCACGTTTCGATCAACAGGATTGGAGAACCCCTCATACCTTTGAAGCGCTTTAAGCTCTGATCCAAATACAAACGCACCACCGGCCCATCCATAATAGAGGGGTTTCTCGCCAAATCGATCTCGAGCTAAATAAAGCCTGCGTTCAAGCTTATCCCACAATGCAATAGCGAACATACCCACTGAACGCTCTAGAGTTTTTTCTACTCCAAAATGTGAAAAACAGGAAAGTAGCGTTTCCGTGTCGGAATGCCCCCGCCACGCATGGGAATCAATGCTTTCAAATTCCTTTTCGAGCTCAACTCTTAATTCAGAATGATTATATATTTCCCCATTAAATACCATTACATAACGGCCATCTTTCGACAACATAGGCTGATGGCCTTCCAACGAAAGGTCAAGGATGGAGAGCCGATGATGTCCCAAAGCAACATTGGCCTCATCATCCACCCACACACCATTATCATCTGGGCCTCGATGAACCAAAGAAGCAACCATGGATTTAACATTATTTTCCAAGGACCGGTTGTTTCCGTGCCCAAATACACCAGTTATACCGCACATTATTTTTTATTTCCCATTACGCGCCTGCATGATTCTACATCGCTGAATAATATGTATTCCAATCCCATCTCCTTTATTACAATGAGTAAATTATTTCAGCAGATTGGACTCGCACAGACATTTGCAGCATGAATTAAATATATTTTCCATTTACAATTGAATACTTCTTGAACTCAACTAGTAAATGCAACTCTAGCTATTGCTGGAGGGACAAGTTCGGGTAACTTCGTAGTTTTTCAGAACCCCGTTAAAGGTCACGAGGAGGTAACCCTTTAGCATAAATCGCAGGAAACTCACGTTGAGCATCCATAAGGCTTTCCACAGTTCCAATATCTCTGTGGTAAATATCGTTGTGAAAGGTATTGATACGCCCCATGAATTGGGGTAACACTTCTGTACTAAAGTCTATCACTTCTTTTCCAAGACTAACCAGAAAATCCAAAACCGCTGGCGACAATATATATACCGCACCGTTGGCCAAACTTCCGGGAGGATTCTCAACTTTTTCATGAAACGCTACAACAATGCCCTGATCGTCAAGTTCAACTATACCACATGCTTCCGGCTTTGAAGCCTCGAAAGTCATCATAGTTATCTCAACATTTTTGGCTCTATTTTCATAGCGCTGAGCAAAAGCACTCATGTCAAATATAGATAAATTATCTGCATGAATAAGCATTAAGGGTTCGTGATGGAAAAAATCTCTGTTCTTCAACAACGTGCCCCCCGTACCCAGCAAATTTTCCTCACATACGATGGATATTTCCACAGGATAACGGTATTTTTTTATATGCGGTCTCACAACCTCAGGCAGGTAATGAAGGTTAATCAGAACTTCCGTAACACCGCCATTACTCAGGAGCTCAATCCAATAGTCCAACAGTGGTTTTCCGTTTATTTCAACGAGGCATTTTGGAACAGAATTTGTTATGGGGCGCAAACGGGTACCTAAACCTGCGGCAAGAAGGAGGGCTCGCATAATTTAGTCTGCCAGCTCTAATCTAATATCCCGTGGTGACAGAGGGGTGTTTCCGACTCGGCTCACTTGGCATGCAGCAGCAATAGAACCTAGATACATGCTTTTCCAAATATCTGCGCCAACCGCCATTGCCATCGAACAACAGGCCAATAGGCTATCACCTGCTCCTGAAGAATCTTTAGGAGCGGTATTAAAGGCGGGCAGACGGTCGGTATGCCACGCGCCATCATCTTTAGAAGCGGCATGAGCAATCATTCCCTCGGAATCCAACGTCAGGATAATATTTTCAGAACATGCTTTTATACGAAGCTTTTCGGCAAGAACAACCAACCCAGAATTGAAATCACGTACTGCAAGTCTGGCTTCGCGCTCAGTGGGTGTTAACAACAACATATCCTTAAAACGAGATACATCACCAACTTGTGAAGAAGACTGGCTATCGGCCACCATCAGTATATTTTTTTGCCTGCATACTTCGGAAATCTCTTCCACCAAAGGTTGCGGCAAACATCCATAATTGAAGTCAGAAAAGATCACAAGATCTGAATTCTGCAAAGCAGTTTTTACAGCAGTTACAAATGCGGACATAATTTGATGGCTGATATCATGCTGCCGTAAATGACTGACACGAAGTAAAGTTTTTCCACTGGCACGAAAACGCTGTTTGAGAGTGGTTGGCCGGCTCTCATCCTCAAACACCTCTGCCTTTACTCCCCACTCCTGCAATTTATCACGCGCAAACTCGGCAGACGAGTCTTTACCTGAAACCGAAAAATACCTAACATCGGCTCCAAGGCCATGAGCATGAGCAGCAACGATGGCAGCTCCACCCAAAAACTTTTCATTTTGTATTGGAGTTACAACCAAGGTTGGATCCTCTTGGGACATACCAAGTGGAGCGCAGGAAATATATTCATCCACAATAAGGTCACCTAAAACGGTGACGCGAAAACCTTTAAACTTGTCCATAACAGCGCGCAGATCGGCCATAGCAAATCCATGCCGATCAGGGAATTCCATTGGCCTAATAATGGATGACAAATTCGATTCCAGCATCTCCTTCCTAATAAGATCGACGGATGAAAACCGCATTTCGCCAGAACTGAAAAGTAATTTTCCACCATAACTCTCTACCACTTCTTGTTCAAAATTGAAGTGTGTCTCATGCTCTCGGCCTTTAACCACAATCATCGGTTTCAACATTTGAATTAAATGTTCAGGCGGAGTACTCATGACAAAGGTGTAATCAACATAGCTGATTGACTGGACGCCTCCTAGTCTCAACTCTGCAGGAACCAAAACACCATCAGCATTATCATCAGTGACACCAACGACAAGGAAATCACCACATTCGGCGGCAAAACTTAGCAAGCGAAAATGGCCAGGGTGAATTGTGTTGAAGTTTCCAGAAACGAATACAATTCGTTTTTCCAGGCCCGCCATCTTTTTTATCTCGGCAATAATTTCCGGGTTTTGCTTGAGGGGATTCAATTCACAATGCTCATGGTAGGATTAGCGTAAAGAGTCAGCAGGTAATTGTACATAAAGATTCCTTGAAAAACAATGACTCCCAACCCTATTCTTTAACAACAAGTTGCCTGGATAAACATCTAATTCTGTGACAGGTATAAAGTGGATGTCCATTTACGATGGGTTTCGCGACCTCAAGCCTCCATGGAAAAACTTTGTCTGACGAAGAACTCCAGCTATCCAATATGTTTATTTTTCCAGGATTTTACTTGTAGTCTCATTTGCTCAATATAATCTATCGCTGCAGAGGCACCTTCTGGAGGGGAAAAAGAGGCGAAATCACTTTGAGTTGGATCAAAGGGACCATTCGTTATTTCATGAATGACTAGCACGGGGGAATTAATTAATAAAGTATGGTACCTAGGGATATCCAATCTATAATAAAAATTCCGGTCAGGCCCAAGTTCAATTACATCTGAAATATCTCCATCATCATTCAAGATAACTATATCAGCACTTCCTTCTACCAAATGGAATGACTCAATTTTTTTCTCATGCCTATGTGGTCGAATATAGCTGTCAGACCTTATCCCAATTAGCATTTCATGTAGAGAGTCTGTTGGCTCTTTGTGTGCACAAATCCTTGCGCGACCCCGTTGGTTCTGAAGAGCACATTCCCTAATAAAGTCAACTTCCCTTGAGCCAAAGTGTACAATTTCATCCGATGCAATAAAAACTTCATCATTGATTTTGTTCAGTGGTAATTCCATATCCTGGACTCTAAACGGTGACAAATGCCGGAACAAAACAACCCCCGGCATTGAAGAAGCTGGCAAGCTTGCCCCTAACTTTGATTTCGCTTTCCGGATTGAGTGTAGAAATACAAACTTTAATTCCCCGTGACAAAAGCTCCGCAGAGGGCACAATTTCCAAACCTGACCCCGGCATAAACATGCTAACTTTTTTAGGGTGGTCGTCAATAACGCAATCAATCAAATCGGACAAGCCGTAAAAATTAATGAACTTGGCCGTGAGATGACCCGCTCCAAATATGGCCACCTTCTCACCTTTGGAACGATACGCTTCAAGTTCTTTACGCCATTTTTCGCGGGAAATGGGTAATCCTTTAGCAAACTCATCCAGCACTGCAGTAGGAATTTCGGCTGTTTGCGATATAGCTTCAGCGGGAACCCCTTTGGCCTCAGCAAAACTAAACACAGCTACCAACGAATCTTCATAGGGGTATGGGAATTGCCCCAACCAAACCAGATCGGCTTCGACAGCCTTGACAAGTTGGCGTACAGATGCCGCCGTAAAATAGCTGACATGCTCTTCCCAAATAAAGGCATGATTATTCGTTCGAAGAATTTTTTCGCTGTCCGGCAACTCAAACACCATATAACCGTTGGGCGCGAGCAAACCTTGTAGAGAACGAATAAACGCATTCGCGTCTAATGCATGCTCAATGATATGGCGCACTAAGATCACATCTGCACTACCATAAATTTCTCTAAGTCGCGCAACAGTAGACTCTCTACCAAGGGTATCTTGAATAGTTTCCAAGCCGAATGGCTCTTCGGAGCATTTCAGGTCGGTTTCGCTGATACACGCCGTATGGGGAAATCCAAGACGCTCAATTCGATCCAAAGTACTTTTGTCTTTGTAAGTAATTCCAAGAAACCGGGAAGACTCATCTATACCTGATAATCCAACCAGTTTATTTGCAACTTCATCCAGGTGTCTTTCGGGCTCGTTGTACACCAGCCAATCATATCGGGGTCGAATTATTTCAATGGGCATCCTGTCCACCAGTTGGATAGTTCCGCACTGCTGGCAGTATCCCAGACTCAAGGCACTGAAGTCCTCTGAGTTTACCTCGCCAGTTTCAGAGGCAACAAATCGATTGGAGGGGGGTTGCTTGCCAAAAGAGAAGCTAGACCTTAAATCCTTCGACTGGCAAACGGTGCATTTAGATTTTAGAGGCAGGTTCATTGTATGGCCTTATTGCTATCATTTGTCAGCACTAAGGTAAAATAAAGGCAAATACATCGCGAAGTATGAGTCAAACAGATACCTCCTAAGAATCGTCTCTTTTTAGCTCATCGCTCCATGTATCCAGCCTGTCGAGCCTGTTGTAATAAGTTGAAAAATCACTTTCCCTAATTAAAAATTCTTCATCCCTCTTTTCCTTTGTTATTTTAAAACCTGCCCATTGCTCGCATGTTTGACAAAATTTATATTTTTTATACTCGCCAGCTTCATGTATTTCCCTAATTCTTCGAAATTCATCGCCATGCCAGACACTATACAGCCCATCCTTAAACACATTACCCAGGTTAGTCTCGCGATAACCATCTAAACAACAAATTCGCACATCACCATTGTAGTCGATATTCATACTGTCATATATTTCTCGACAAGGGTACCTATCCAAAACCGATACTTCCTTTTCAATTTTTCTATCATCAGACCAAACCTCATTTATTCGAACAGAATCGGCATGCTGAGTCCAAAAATTCACAAAACTTTCTCTCTCGCTGGCATTACACTCTTCAGCGGAAAAACTTACAGAAATTCTAGGTTTTTTCCGTTCACCTCTTTTTTTCAATAACAAAAAAACTGAGTCGGTGATTAGTTCAAGTTCATCCGTAGCTCTAGTTTTTAACAATGTTTCTTTTGTTGTCGCATCTATACTCACTGATATCTGGTCTAGGTGCTCCACAAGAAACTCAGCCATATCTTCAGTTATCAATAAAGCATTAGTATTAATTGAAACCGGCAACCCCCTTACTGCCGCTTCTAGAACAAAGCTTCGAAACAGTTTATTATTCAAGAGCGGTTCAGACCAGAAGCTCGGGGAAAGCGTGGGCCTAGCCTCTTTAACCTCGTCAAAAATCTTAATTATAGATTCAATTGGCATAGAGCCTAAACTTTTCTTAAGCTTTATCCCTCTTGGATAGCTCTCACTATGAACCAGGCATTTTTGACAGGCCAGGTTACAAGCATTCTCATGAATTCCAAAAATGAGCTTTTTGGGATAATCTGGCAAAGGGTGCATTCAAGTACGTCCTCATGGCTTTATCAACCAATCAAATAAATTTATATACTTCGATTAACCGTACAACATAACTATTATAATCTCAAACCATAAACCCCATCTTAAAAACAAATACCCTAATTACAATTCACCTTGCTTCACTGGACTACTTTAAGTTGAGGTAAGGGAATAACAAACTGTCCGCCATTTTTGATATAGCGTTCGTGTTTACCGACAATAGGGCTCGCATATTGCCAAGCGAGAACCACAACTACATCGGGCTTCTCTTCATAAAGTATCGAGGAGGGTTTCACTTCAAGGTGACACCCAGGGCTATATAAACCGTGTTTCATTGAATTATCATCGATCAAATAATCCAATTTATCAAACAACTCATAGTGATACATCAATGTCGCTACCGTTGTTGATGCTCCATACCCAGCTACCGACTTTCCCTGTTTGCGAACTTTGTCTAAAAATTCTAAAATTGCGTCCTTACAAGCCAAAATTCTCTGTTCATAATCCTGAAATATTTTAGGACGGTGAAGACCTCGTTTAGTTTCTTCCGCTATCATCTCGCGAACAATTTGCTTCTCCTTTTGAGGCCCTCCGGTCTTTTGAACAAATCCTCGGAAAGACCCCCCCTTTGATAAATTCTTCTGTATATCAAACAAGTGAAGCCCATGTTTTGAGAAAAAGCGGCTCAATGGATCAATAGAGTGATAGGACAAATGTTCATGATAAACAGTATCAAAGACAAAGTTGTCGATGATATCCAATAAATATGAGACCTCGAATACGAACACACCGCCTTGATCAAGGATTGTCGCAATTCCCTTTGCAACATCTGCCAATTGATCAGCATGCGCAAAAACATTATTAGCAACGACCAACTTTGCGGGCCCTTGATCTTGAAGAATTTTTGCGGCAAGCTCCGCGGTAAAAAAATCCGGAACTGTTGGAATGCCAGATTCAGACGCCTGCCGAGCAATTTCCAATGCGGGATCAACCCCCTGAACCCGCATATCCTTTTCTTTAAAAAATCGCAACAACGTACCATCGTTACTACCTATCTCCAGAACCAATGATTTTGGGGCCAGATTAAAACCTGTTGCGATATCATCCGCATATTTTCGAAAATGCTCCACCAGCCCAGCAGAACTGGAAGTACGAAAAATATAATCTCTAAACAGTAAATCGGGATTAACAATATCCAAGTTTTGCACATGTCCACAGTCTTGGCATTGATAGAGATCTAACGGAATGAGAGGCTGGGGCAAGTCTTTTTTATCAGCTCCGACAAATGCATCCGCTATCGGGGACGGTAAAATCGGCATCACGAGGATAAAATTTTCACTATCACACAAGCGGCATGATTTCCGCCTTGATACATAATTAGCCATAGTTCATTATCTTAATTAATTGGAGTCAAATTTCTTTCAAACGGCGAGACAGTGATTCGGGCCAATGCAACGATAGCCCACCATCAATTAAAATACTTTGTCCGGTTACGAAAGATGCCTGATGGCTACACAAAAAGGAAATAACGTTGGCCGAATCTTCAGTTGTTCCCATGCGTTTTAAGGGAACAATACTTTCATACAATTCGATCAGCGGCTTATTCTTTAGATAGAACTCTTTCGATTCCTCTTTCAAGAAAGTAAAAGTCGAAATACCATTGACCCGAATTTTTTTGGCCCCCAAGTTCAAGGCGTAATATCGCATCATTTGATCTAGCCCGGCCTTAGCGACATGGTAGCTAACCGCTTGGCCCTCACCAACATATTGGGAAAAAACGGAACTAACCATTACCAACCCATTATCTTCGGTCTCCGAGAACTGGGGCGCCAAGTGCTCCACAATGGTTTTCGTTGCGGTAAGAGTCGTTTGAAACTCTCCCATCCAATCATCACCTTTGCCTCGATAGCGTTGGAGAAATACACAATAGTTTACTTTGCCATTCTCCTTCACTATTTTATCCAAAGTAGAGCGAATAGAATCGTTGTCATCGATATCTGCTTTATAGCTATGAATTTTTCCTGACTTCAAGTCCTCGGCAGGCACTTCAGTTCTTCCTACAACTGACACCACATCGCCACGTTCTGCCAACTGCCGTGTAACAACTCGGCCTAAACCTCGGGTGCCACCAATAATAATAGAATGAGTCATTTATTAAATATTCCTAAGTTTTTGGTTGAAAATAGCCCTGTCTTACGAGGATTTAATTATCCATTTTTATCAAACAACGACCTGTTATTTCACCGTCACGCATTTTTTGAATTGCCGTATTAATTTCGCTGAGCAAAAAATAGTCTGTGATGAGAGGCTTAAGTTGAATTCGGCCCGCATCAAGTAATTTCTGATAACGGGGTATGTCTTCGTGTGGAATGGATTCACCGCCATGGGAGCCACTTATTGTTTTTCCGAAGTGGAGCGGTAAAGAATAAATATTTACGTTATTTCCTTTCCTTGGAACCCCTACCAGGACAACACGTCCTTTGGAACTCGTCAAGTCATAGCCCATCTCGATAATAGCGGGTTGTCCCGTGTTATCGATAAAGGCATCCACTCCCTGATCCCCCAAAACTTCTTTAATCTTCGCCTTTGCGTCAGCCTTATTGGAATTGATGGTATGGGTGGCACCAAATGCTTTAGCCAGCTCAAGTCGATCATCATGCAAATCAACAGCAATTATAGGATAGGCCGAGAGTAAGTTAGCGGCCTGAACAATGTTAAGCCCTACTCCACCAGCACCAAATACCACAACGGATTCGCCCAATTTTATTTTGGCATTGTTTTCCGCCACACCAAATCCGGTAGTGACCGCACAACCAAAGAGCGAAGCTATTTCCATATCAGTCGTGGCATCAACCCGGGTCACTCGATTTTCCGAAACAATAGCATAGTCGTTAAATGTTGCAATTAACCCAGCATTCAATGGCTTTCCATTCCAGGTATAACGGGGTGGAATAGATTCTATTCCCTGACTCTTACGCCAATGAAGAACAACGTGGTTTCCAGGTTTTACAAATTTTACTCCAGCACCCACAGACTGGACGATCCCCGATGCTTCATGACCCAGTAAATGCGGAAGATATTTGTCTTCCCCCTTGGCCCCATCAATTTCGCCAAGCTGGGAACCGCAAATGCCACTACAATGTATTTTGACCAGAACTTGGCCCACTTCAAGCTCACGGGGGAGCTCGACCCTGTCAACAACCAAGGGTTTATTCTGTCCGACAAGAATGGCCGCGTTCATACTTTTAGGGAATCGCATTTTCAGTCACTCAAAATAGATGAAAGAATGGTCCCCGGTATAGCCGGTCTGTTTGAACCACCAGCTCCATTCTTCCGGGTTGCAAAAAGCCTCGCAAGTTACCTGCCAGTAAAGCAGGTTCGCCTTTTCAATTTCGTTGCGGTAAGACTCCACGCATAAATATTTATTTTGCTTTCCTACACGTTCCATTTCCCGTAGCGCCTTATCCAAATCATAGTTATGCAGGTTGTGAAGGGTGGTAATCGAATAAACAAGGTCAAAGTGGTTATCTGGGAATGGCAATTGATTTGCATTTCCTATCTGCAAACAGTCCTTGATTTCTTCCTTGGAATTGGCAATCGCGTAATCCGAAATATCTATTCCATAAATTTCGATTCCTGGAACCAGCAGAGATATTTCATAAAGCAAAAATCCTTTTCCACAACCTATATCAAGAACCTTATCACCATCCTTAAGACCATAATGTTCGATCATGGCTTTTGCGACTGGCGCCCAACGACCGGCCATATAACGATAGCCTCCGTAACATATTCTGCGATCGCCATCCCAATAATCAAACCCCCATTTTTTAGCCAACTCAGCGGCTTTCTCTTTAGGAAATTCAGGATCGTTCACCCGCGCAAGGTAATCGCGTACGGTGCTTTTATGTACTGAGGAAAGAAAGTCTAGATATGCCAAGGTCAGGCCTCATTTGAATTGAAAAATGTTTGTGCTTTTTTTAGTTGTATTAATTTGCTTTGTTCAGGATCCAGGGTCGGGTTGGCAAAGCGGCGTCTTATTGCAGCATCCGGCAAAAACTCATTCAACATAAGACAGCACCACTTTATCTTAAAAACAGGGAAAAGCAAGCGCGCCCGTTTAGCCAACTCCGCCTTGTTTTCTGAATAGCCCAAAGCCTCTGAAATAAAAACATCTAAATATTTTAGCGAAACGGGAACTGCCGGTTGCAAAAAAAAATCTCCAACCATTTTTGCGGGATCATCCCAACCCGCATACTCGAAGTCAATAAAACAGACCTCTCCAGAGTTTTTTAACAAAGCATTATGAAAACCAAAATCCGATGGAGAAATACACCGGTCCTTGGCATTTAGTTCCTTAGAAATCGATCCGTCTCCACTAGAAATTTCGTCTTTTATTGACTTCCATGCATTTTCAATTTCCTTCACAAACGAAATCACTTTACGGTCTAGTTCTGACTCTACAGGCAAATGCCTCAAACGATTTAAGCGCTCATCTATGATTGAAAAATGCCGCTCTATACTAAAGCAACCTTCGGATGCTGTTGGGAGAGTTTGATCTCGATCTTGCCGGTCATTGAGCCCCTTAATAAAACTAGCCGCCTCCATGATATGCTGTTGGGTCAATTCTGAATTTCTCAGCTTTCTCCCTTCGACAAACTCATATAAACCTATATTATTTTTTTGGTCACAAAAAATCGGTTTCGGAACACAATCCAGCCCGATATTTAATGCATAAGAAAGAAAAGCATATTCGGCAGCAAGACGATTGCGCGTATCAGAAGGGTGGCTGTAATATGTTTTAGCAAGGTATTTTCCAGCTTTAGTTTGAACCGAAACTACTCTATTGTTGCCGCCCCCATATATAGGGTTAATCTCTATCCCATCAGAATCGATACCGGCACCCACTAACATATCTGCGAGGGATGACTTTAGGTTTTCCATATCATCTCAAAATAATTTCTGATTTCCTTCCAGGATTCGAGTCTGGCCTTCATCGCCTCCTCATCGTGACTATTTTCCGGATCGAACAAAATGCGTCCTGTCTTTTGAGGAAATCCAGGCATCAATAAAATTTCAGGCAGATCGTCGATGAAAAAATCGCATTCGCATTGGGCGATACGAGCTATCTTATCTTTTTTAGTCACTTCAAAAAAAATCTGATCCGGCTCGATCAGGTTTTTAATACCCTCCACTAAACGACTTTCAATCCATCCTCTGGCGGCCTCGTGAAGATCGTATTTCGGACCTATGAAAGGATTTTTGGTTTTGTGGCTAACAATGACCATAGCTACACCTCTATTACGGGCAAGCTGCATAAACTCGATTGCCCCGGGATAGGCTACTGCATCACCCATCCTTGTCCCATAGACGTACCCCTGCATTTCAGTCCATGTATCTTCGTTATCGGTCTTTCTCAGATAATCGCGCACTGCCAGTTTAGACCTGGGCAGGTCTGCGGGGACCAGCTGTTTCTCAATGGCGACTTTATAGAACAGTTCGTCATAGCTGACAATGGTATTGTCAAAATCAAATCCGATCCGCATTCTAAGTGTGTTTGTATGCGGCTAATACTTGGTGGGCAATATTCTCTTCGGTTAAACCGTATTTTTTTCTAGCATAACTCTGAGAGCCGACTTCGTGCATGAATTCGTCATCTGTGCCAAAAGAGATCAGTCTACCTTTCATGGGAGCTTGTCTAGCCAGCCATTCTGCAATACTGCCCGCAAGTCCCCCAATTTTATTATGCTCTTCCACAACAGCCACAACAGGGTAATCGGTAAACACATTCATTATTGTTTTTTCATCAAGCGGTTTAACCGTATGAAAGCTTTCAACCCGAGCATTAACCCCCTGCGAAGATAGTATCTCCGACGCCTTCACTACTATAGGCAATAAGATTCCGGTACTGACCAGGCAGACATCCGAACCTTCTTTGACAGTAATAGAACGACCAATTTCAAAATGATCATCTTTCTTGGGAGTAACTGCCTCACCTTTTTTACCAATACGAATATACACCGGCCCTTCTTGCTGGAGAGCAGCCCGAAGACACTGGCGAAGTTCCACTTCATCTGCTGGCGCAAGAACAGTCATGTTTGGCAACACTCTCATAATAGCCAAGTCCTCACAGGAATGATGAGTAGGCCCGAGGTCGGCATAAGACAACCCAGAGCCCGTTCCAACAATAGTGACGGGGACATTTTGATAACAAGCATCAACCCTTATTTGCTCATAACATCGCGTAGTCGTAAAAGGGGTGATCGTGTATATAATCGGCCGCAGCCCAGAAAGGGCCATTCCAGCAGCCACGCCCATCATATTGGCTTCAGCCACACCACAATTGAAAAAACGTCTTCCGTTTTGCCCTTTGAACTTATCAAACAATCTATTACCTATATCTCCCGATAAAAGTACTATGCGGGAATCTTCGGCACTCAGTTTTGTGGCTTCGTCAGCGAAAGCATTTCTCATTTAACGAGTCCTAGTTCTTTATGAGCGGAAACAAGTTCTTCTTTTGAGGGAATCCTGTAATGCCAATTGTTGTCATCCTCCATAAAAGAAACGCCCTTACCTTTTACCGTATGCGCAATTACCGCAACCGGTTTCCCCTCGCTGTTTTTTTCTTTAGTTAAAACCTCTACAAGTGCGCCCATATCGTGACCATTAATTTCGCAGGCATCCCAACCGAATGCACGCCATTTATCTACCAGCGGAGTCAACGCCAAAATTTCTTCACTTCGACCTGTAGCCTGCCATTTGTTGAAGTCAATGACCACCATAAGATTATCAACTTTCTGGGCCGCAGCCATCATGGCAGCCTCCCACACAGACCCTTCATTACACTCGCCGTCACTTAGAAGCGCAACCACTTTATAGCTTTGTTTCTGAATCCGGGCAGACAATGCCATCCCCAACCCAATCGGCAAGCCATGCCCAAGAGAGCCTGTAGCCGCTTCAATTCCAGCTAAATGATCCGGAGTAGGAGGATGCTCTGCAAAAATCCCCCCATCTTCCCCATAGGAATCCAACATTGATTCAGGGTAAAAACCTTTCATTGCCAGAACCTGAAATAAAGCCGCCGCGCCATGTCCTTTGCTCAATATGAAGCGGTCCCGTTCAGGGTCTCTAGGTTTTTTTGGGTCAATCTGCAAACTGTGAAAATATACTGCCACGAGAATATCAACGCAGGAAAGACAGGAACCCAGATGCGGAGTTTTTGTCCTATGTGAAGTGGAGATGATTCGTCCACGAATCTCGCTAGCAATTTCCTGTAATTTTTCCAATTCCATTCCAGAATTTCTATTTAAGGTTTATGAACATAATCCCAATGCATATCACGAAGATCACCTAAATTGGATTGCACCCATTCAATGCAATCTTCCAATCCCTCATCCAAAGAAACCTCGTCCTTCCAGCCAAGACCCTGGCGGATCTTGGAGCTATCCAGCATGTACGCAGCATCCTTACCAAGACGCTCTCCTACAACCTCAACACAATTATCAAAATCAGCATCCAGTTTCTGACAAATCTTTTCCACCAACTCACGCACCGTCACAATCTCATTGGTTGAGATGTGGTAGGTTTCTCCCGGAATTCCCTGTGTGGCTATTTTATGAGTCGCGCTTGCAACATCGCGAAAATGAATGAAAGATCTTTTAGAGTGTCCACCTCCGTGAAGCTGAAGCTTTTTGCCGGTCAATATCGATAGAATTGTTCTTGGAATGATCCGATAGAGTTGTTGCCCCGGACCATAAACATTGGCCGCACGCGTAAAAACTACAGGAAACTTATAGGCATCAAAAAAGGTCTTCAGGCTCATGTCTGCGGCGGCACGCGAAACAGCATAGGGCGTGCTTGGATTAAAGGGTATATCTTCCTTAATAAATCCATCCGTGCTTCCATAAACCTCAGGAGTCGTCACATGAACGTATTTGTTTAAAAAATCGAAATGTCTCAAGCGATCATGCAGACGGATGGTCGACACCACGTTTGTCATGAACCAGTGATCCGGGTATTCCCAGCTTTGAGCAACCATACCCTGAGCGGCAAAATTAACCACAAATGTTGGCTTTTCGTTTTTTACCAAAGATACAATTTCTTCCAGGTTCTTGTTTAGGTCATATTTATAAAACCTGAAATCAGCATCCTTCCCATTCCAGCGGTAGGGTAAAAAGGCTTTATGCAGTTCATCTGATCGGCTTGCGCCCATCACTGAATGTCCCTGTTTAAGCAAAAAATCTACGAAGCTTGCCCCAGAAAACGAGTTACTCCCAATAATAAAATATTTTTCCGCCATAATCATTCAGCCAGGGGATTGTTATCATAAAGCCACTGCATGATCATGTGACCTACTACTAATTGCATATCCTCTGCAATTTGCATATCGTCTATAGGAAAGTGAATCGCAACATCCGCCAGAGATTTACACTGCCCTCCTGAATAGCCAAGAATAGCAAATGACTTTATATCCATGGTCTTGGAATGTTCCAGCACTTTGACTACATTGGGTGAGTTCCCACTACCAGAAAGAACAATGAGCAGGTCGCCCTTCTCTCCCTGTACAGCAAGTTGTTCGGAAAAAATACTCTCGTAACCCACATCGTTAGCAAGGCAAGTTATCACTGCAGGGTTAGCAGAGAGTGCCAGGGCTTTTATGCCACCACCGGTACGCTTGGCAACCCCATACAGAAAATCGTTCACCAGATGACTCGCATTTCCCGCACTGCCACCATTTCCACAAAAAAATACTTGTCGTCCCGTTTCCCAGCAATTACGCATTTCTCGTGCTAGCTGTGCCACCCCAGACCATTCCGTTGAGCCCAAGATAGATTGTAGGCGCGTCGCATATCCCGCAAAAAACTCCTCCTGAGATTTATTAGAATCCATAGTTATCTGTTAGCAAATAAAGTGCTTTGCATCCACTTGAGGTTGTAACAATGCTCTTCGTCTTTAACAATGCCACTACGGTATTTTTCAATGATTTCTTCCACAGCATGCTCCACTGTTTTTTTCGGCTTAAACCCAGTAGCAAGAAGTTTATCAGAGTTGACTCGATACGAACGTGGATCATTCGATTCGGTCACCTCGATTTCCACAGGAATGTGCTTTGCAGCCAGTTTAGCTATATCAAGAATCGATATGTTTTCAAAACCTGCATTGTATATACCACAAACATCCGGGTGATCGATTAAGTGGAGATAAACATCGGTAATATCGTCAATATGAATATTAGGCCGAATTTGTTTGCCACCAAACACTGTGATTTTCCCCTTCGACAGTGCTTGCATTGTCAGCATATTTACAGATACATCTAAACGCATGCGAGGTGAATAACCACAAACCGTTGCGGGCCGAACAATCTGAACCCTCATTCTATCGGCGTAGCTAAGAAGCACACGTTCCGAAACCATTTTTGTTTTGTTGTATTCAGAAATCGGCTTTAACTCAAGGTCTTCAGTAACCTTCTCCTCCTCCTTGATGCCATAGACGCTTCCTGATGAGGCGAAAATGAACTGCTTGACACCAGTTCGAGCCGCCTTATCGGCAAGTTGCATGGTGGCTAGCGCACTGATCTCCCAAGTCAATTTGGGGTCAAGGTCACTGCAAGGATCGTTAGCCACCGAAGACAAATGAATGATGACATCAATACCATCCAGTGAAATCTTATCGATATCACACACATCCCCTTGAATTATTTCTAATTTTGGATGGGGCTTAAGAAAGTTACCAAACCACATGATATCCAGCACTCGCACATTATAATTTCGGGCAAGTAGTTTGGGAACGAGCACACCTCCCTTATACCCACATCCCCCTGTCACTAATATATTCATTCAGACTTCCTTACATAATAAGTTTTGAAACATAACCAAACATTCTTTTGAGACTCAGCGAAAAGCTTCATGTCAAACTGTCAAGTGTTTGATCTGTGCTGGTCTCCCTCCCCGGTTTTAGCCATTCCCCTAAAAGAAGGACTGCGCTCGAGTAGCTGTTGGTAGGTTCCCTGTGCGA
>JABHBK010000007.1 GCA_018673915.1 Nitrospina sp.
GAACCCAATTTAAGAACGGTGCGTGGATATCGCCATCTCAAAGAACTCAGAGAGGCAATGAAGAACTTGAATTTTAAAGAAAATATTATTAAAGTGGCGTAAGGCATTGTTCAATTTCAACTGACAATGGGACTACGCCGGCAAAAAACATTGAAGATGTCAGAGTTTTTTGGGAAGACAACCCACTTTGGAGCGGGGAATCCGTATATCCGGTAGGCACCAAGCCTTATTTTGAGGAACACCGAAAAGTTGTGATTGAAGACTGCAATGAGGGAAAACTTAATCAAAAATTATTTCCGTCTGGAACTAATCGGCGAAGAGTACTTGATTTAGGTTGTGGCCCAGGGTTTTGGACGGTTGAGTTTGCTCTGCAAGGTTGCAAAAATTTGATCGCGGCAGACCTCACCCACAAAGCCCTTGAACTGACACGAGAAAGATGTCGGGTTTATGGGACCCCGGCTGTAATATGCCAGCAGGATGCCGAAAACTTGGGGTTCCGAGACGCAGTGTTCTCACATGCGAATTGCCCCGGGGTTATTCACCATACCCCAAACACAGACGCCTGCGTTCGCGAGATTGCTCGAATCCTTGAAGCGAATGGAACAGCGATCATCTCAGTTTACTACAAAAATATATTTTTGCGATTCTGGCCTTTCATAAATTGGGCAGGAAAACTTATCTACAGGCTTGGGGGAAAGTTAAAAGGGCGGGGAAGGGAAAGTATCTTTGCTCTGGATAACACGGACGATATTATCAGGTTGTATGATGGTCAAGAAAATCCTGTCGGAAAAGGTTACTCAAGAAATCAATTTATCGAAATGCTGACCCCTTATTTCCAAATAGAGGAAATTTTTCTTCAATTTTTCCCAGCAAGAACACTTCCGTTCAAGATCCCTCGCTGGCTTCATAAGTTTTTGGCCCGCAACTTTGGATTCCTTATTTGTGCATCGCTGAGGAAACTTTGAGCTGTTTTGTTTGCCTGCCAACTACAAGGATTTCTCCAGGGTAGATATATCTTTTAGTGGGCCGATAAGGCTTTGGGATTTAGGGGCAAGAGGGCTCCCAATCCTCCAAGATTTCAACAATTCTTTTTGCCGCAAAACCATCCCAGAGCTCAGGGCAACTCCCCTTTTTATTTTCACATGCAAGGATCTGTGTTGCGGCATTTAAAATATCATCTCGTTTAGTCCCCGCCAAAACATTCGTCCCTTTTTCGATAGTGACAGGTCTTTCTGTATTTTCGCGGAGGGTAAGGCAAGGAACTTTTAAAATTGTGGTCTCTTCCTGAATACCTCCCGAATCTGTTAAAACTAATTTGGAATTGGACATAAGTTGAAGCATATCCAGGTAAGGCACCGGTGGAATTAGAATCAGGTTTTCAATTAAATGGCTTAAGTGGAATTCTTTGATTTTCTTTTCCGTCCGCGGGTGAATGGAAAATACCACCGACAACTCCTGTGCCAGCCCCACCATGGCCTCTAAGATGCCTTGCAACACCTCTTTTCTGTCCACATTTGAAGGACGATGCAGGGTCAAAACAATGTATTGTTTGGACTTCAAATC
Organism: Nitrospina sp.; assembly: GCA_018673915.1. Taxonomy (GTDB): domain Bacteria; phylum Nitrospinota; class Nitrospinia; order Nitrospinales; family VA-1; genus LS-NOB. Next base: position 1,564 of record JABHBK010000007.1, read on the forward strand.
ATGGGCATTCAGTATCTCACTTGAATTGGCCGCAAAATCTTGATATTTGAGAAGAGTATCGACCATAACATTCCCAACAAAGTGGGTTTTTTGAGGGTCAATTCCCTCCCTTGCAAGGTTTTTCATTCCACTTGCCTCTGTAACAAACAAAAGATCTGAAATCTTATCGGTAAGTATGCGATTAATTTCTTCGGGCATACTCAGGTCAAAAGAACGTAATCCTGCTTCAACATGCACAACTTTTATGCCATGGTAAGCAGCCACCATGGCACAGGCCAGCGTCGAATTAACATCACCTACCACCAACACAGCGTGAGGTCTTTCCCGCAATAATACAGGCTCGAATTTTTGGAGAATTTGCGAAACTTGCTGGATATTGCTACCACCCCTGACTCCCAAGTTTACATCCGGGCTGGGTATATTCAGTTGATTAAAGAATGTCTGATTCATATTTTCATCATGATGCTGACCAGTATGAATTAGCGCATAGGAAATTTTAGCAGACTGATCCATCTGCTCAATAATAGGAGCGATCTTTATAAAATTTGGCCTTGTGCCGACAATATTAAGAATTTTCATAAAATTTCTACCCCCCTAAATACCAACACTCGCGCAAAATGACATACTCTATTTCTACGGTTTTACGCAATTGGGAAGTTTCCTATTTTCCGAGAAGGGGAATCGATGACATCTGAAGATTACTTGGAATTTAAGATAAATGCGGATAAAAAACATGTTTGAAAGGCCATACATTCTTGGTTTTGATGCACTTCACAATTTCAGGCCGTTTCGCCAGCCGGCTTTCTCATTTACACAAATTTTAAAAACTATAACTTTTAAGGATGATCGAGGACCAGTCGATCAAAGCCGAATTATGTTCAAACTCCCTTTGCATTAGTTTTAATTTTTGTTGTCCATTTTATCTTGAGCCTCTTTCCTCAGCATTGTGGAATCAAGCTTACTTAAAAAAGACCTTATCCGCCATAATTCTCCCTGGACTTCCAAGTTTTGTTGAGAAAGGGTACCCAGCGCGGAAATCAGGAACGCGAAAAGAAAAAGAAAAAAACTGGTGATTGCCAAAAAGATAGAAGGTTCCGGGGTAAACAAGTTATAAACGGCCCAGAAAAAGAAAAATAACCCCACAAGCGTTAATATAGCGCTTGCGGTAAACATATACCGAAATGGAGCCGCCATTAGAGTGAACATAAGGTGGGTGCGAATTAGTCTATTTACATTCGAGGACGATTTGCGTTTTTTACTATTACTGGATGTTAATTTATGGTCCTTCCACTCCAATACTGCAGGAATCTCACAAATGCGGTATCCAAAAGACATAGCTTTCTGGATAATTTCGAGATGTATTTCTTTTCCGTCTTCATTCAATGGGAGACTTAGAAATTTGTCCCGTTTATAACCACGGGTCATACCAGTATTCATTGTCACCTGTGAATTTGTTCCAGCGCGAATTAGCATATTGCCCACAGAACTTAAAAAGACCCTTTTCAGCGGAACATTCTTATATCTGCCACCTGACAAGTGCGGCGAAGCAATAACTATGTCAACATCCTTTTCTTTGCCAAACTCGGTCACAACTCTGTGAACGATATCATCTCCCCAGGAAGAATCAATTTCTGTTGTAACAACCAGTTCACCCCTGGCCTTAGCCACTCCCGTTCGGAGCGCAAACCCTCTACCTCTGTTGTCTGCATAACCCGTTACATGCAATCTGTGATGATCTTGCGCCAAAGATTGGGCAATATCCAATGACCGATCAGTCGATCCATCGTTTACAATAATAAGTTCCCAATCGTCAGGCAAAGACTTAAGATTTTCCAGCATTAAAAGAATAGATTTTTCAATTATCGATTCTTCATTATAAAATGGACATACAATTGATATCATTGTTTCACCAATTCGAACTTAGTAGTTTTGTCAAATAGTCAAAAATCAATTAGATTAGTAATCTAAAATAAATTTCTTATTCAATTCCAGCGGAAAGGTAGCGATAGGGGGCAGGTATTGGAGGCTTGTTACTTAGTGTATACCGATGGGGTTCTTAAGACCCCTGCCAAGAGTTGCAGGCCCATGCGCCCTTTTCTAAAAAATTCTGCTATGTTTCTCAAACTTTTAGCTTGCCGAAAGATGTATCGCGGCCGGAAATAGAATTGGCGAATGCCTTCGTTGCTCAACTCTATCATTTGGTCTATGTTGACATGGTTTTCAATCAATTTGGGAGGGCGGAAGTTCGGAGCTGGTGATAAAGCATATTCTTTCCAGTAATCGTCAGGAATCAGACCTGTTGAAAGGGCTTCCTCGTACATTTCTGTTCCAGCGTAGGGGATGGTGACAGAAAATGTCGCATAATCCGCATCTAATTCCAAAGCGAAGTCAATGGTCCGACGCATGTCGTCCAGAGTTTCATCCAGATTTCCGAACATAAAATAAGTTAAAACAGTCATCCCGGCATTTTTAGCTAGCTTGACTGCTTGTTGAGCCTGTTCAACTTTAATTTGTTTGCGCATTCGGTCGAGAACATGTTGGACTCCAGATTCGATGCCTAAATGAATTCGCCGACAACCTGCCCGGTACATTAACTCATAAAGTTCGGAGTCCGCAGAACTGACTCGGTCCCGAACCGCCCATTGAACCGGAAGATCCGCATCGATAAGACCCCGGCAAATATCTTTCAGACGTTCTTTGGACCACGTGAAAGTATCGTCATAGATTTCGACCTCTCGAATACCCAGTTCAGATATTTTCTTGAATTCTTCGACTACGCGTTCCGCCGACTGGCAAAGGGTCTTTTGAAAGTTGAGCTTGCAGAAAGTGCATTTATACGGGCACCCTCTGCTTGTTATCATGGTGGTATTATAGCTATTTTTCCCCAGAACCGAACCATATAGCTTTATGGGAAGAAAGGTTCTGTCTGGTATGGGAAGATCGTCCAGTTCCTTTTGAATATAATAAGTATCGGGCCCCTCTCTCAACCCATGTTTCTTTAAGTGGAGTCCGGGAAATTTATCATCTGTTTCCCCATTTGCAACTAAATTGCAAAGCCTTAGAAAAGGAATTTCACCATCCCCCACAATGACACTATCCACAAATGGAATCCCCAATGTTTCTTTCGGAAAAATCCCCAGGTGAGGGCCTCCATAAGTCAGATGGGTGTGGGGAAGGGCCTGTTTAATTTTTTCTCCCACGGTATAAGCGGGGTACCAGAAGTCGGTCCAAGCCGATATGCCCACGACATCAGGTTGAAAAGCGGAGGCTTCACGAATTACATCATCTACTTGCAGTTGCTGAGCGACCGCATCTATGACTTTAATTTCGTGGTTCGTGTACTTTTTGAGGGTTGTTGCTACATACAGGATTCCCAACGGAGGCTTGTAGCCAATACCTTCAGAGGTTTCGTCAACCTGATGTAAAAAGGAAGTCACTCCACCTGCTGTAGGGGGTTGTATCAATAGCACCCGTAAAGAACGATTGGCCGTATCTTGGCAGGCAATATCTTGCGCCTCTCCATAGTTTCCTTTGAGTACTCCAGAAATCTGCATGGAACTTTAATTAAGTAGAGATGATGCTCTCAACAACTCTAAGGTTAAGTGCTTGTTTTTAAAAGATTCAGCTCGCGAATAAACAGTAGCATGGCCCAAAACTCAAGTCAACACTTCTGCCAAAATCTATGCAATGCATTATATGTTATCGGATGAAAAAAATATTAGTTTAAGCCCTGCTTAATTTAAGCAGACTTCATCCAAGACAAATGGTTTCCGGTTGTTACCTAAGGTTAAACCAAGACCACAGAATTCCCTAAATCTTTCTTTTGCTTAACTGAACCTGAACTTGCCCAACCAGACTCACGATCAATGAAAATTCTGTGCCAGATTTCAAGTGCCACAAGGGCTAGCACCTGCTTGTCAAAAATAAATTCTTTCCCGATTGAATTTCGTAAAGTCTTTACCATTTCCCAGGAAAAATAACCTCTTTTACGTACACTTTCTTCTGAGAGGCATGTTTCGACAAAACCCCTGAGAGGTTCTTTGTGCAGAAAATTCCCTATTGGAATATAGAAATTTATTTTTTTTCTTCGGGAAAAATGCCCCGGCAAAAGTTGAGCAAGTTGATCCCGCAAAAGCACTTTATCCCTCAGGCCATTCAATTTTAGGTGGGAAGGCGACTTATAAAGAAATTCTACCAGGTCATGGTCTAAAAATGGAACTCGCGCTTCAACGGAATGCGCCATACTTGTTTTGTCAAGTTTGTTCAGAATACAGTCGGGAAGCCATCCTGAATATTGTAATTTCAAGAGAACATCTAAATAAGGCCTGTTATTTCTCAGGTCTCCCTCTCGATCGGTGGGGCCATTTATAAAAGGATTCATTCCATCCCGGTAAAGTCTTTCCTTGTCTCTCGTATCGAACAAAGTGAGTAGGCTACGATATTCGGCCTCCGGTCGATTTTCCTGAACAAGCGAAAGATAATCAAATAAACGTAGCCGACCACGCTTGGCTAATCCTTCAGGATAAGAAAAAGCCAGGTTGATCAACCAAAATGGAGATCTTAGAACCAGAGGCTTGACCATCCTGTCTTGGATAATGTCGGGTGTCCATCGTGAATACTGCCGAGCCCAGTACATTACCTTATGAAATATGTACCCGGCCAGAGCTTCATCACCACCATCTCCGGTTAAAACCACCTTAACGTGTTGGTGGGCCAGTTTCGACAAAAGATAAAGCGGTACTACGATCGCATCTCCAATAGGTTCATCCAGACTCTGAATAATGTCCGGAAATAAGGAAAAATCTTCCGGCCTGCATTTAATTTCATGATGGTCACAACCCAGTTTTCTGGCCACTTCTCTGGCGGCAGGTAATTCATCACCTGGCCAGTCAAATCCGACCGAAAAGGTTTTCACGGGGTCATTTGTCAATTGGCTCATAGCAGCAACAATAGCGCTGGAATCTATCCCCCCGCTTAAAAAAGCCCCTAAAGGAACCTCACTCATCATCCGTTTTCGAACCGACTCCTTAAACAACTCGGCAAAACGCTCATGATAGTATTCATCCGAATGGTAGGGTCCTGAGTAAAGTTGAGGGCTCCAATATCTATGCAGTTCCAAATTACCCTCTTTCCAAATTCCCCAATGACCGGCGGGAAATTTATGTATATCCACAAACATTGTGCTGGGACCGGGAACATAACGAAGGGTCAAATAGTGGTCAATAGCCGCGAGATTGGGTTCCCGCGACACTTTCTCATATTCCAGGATGGACTTGATTTCAGAGCCAAAAAGGAATTCGCCATTTTCCGCCCAATAATATAAGGGTTTAATGCCTATGCGATCACGGGCTATAAAAAGAGTTTTCTGGGGGATATTATAAATTACAAAAGCAAACATTCCGTTCAAGTGATTTACGCACTGGGGGCCATATTCTTCAAATAGGTGAAGGATCACCTCGGTGTCAGAATGGGTACGAAACTTATAGCCTTTTTGTTGAAGGTCCTTTGTGAGATCTTTGTAGTTATATATTTCTCCATTAAAAAAAATTGCCAGGGTTTTATCTTTGTTGAATATGGGTTGATGCCCATAGTTCACGTCAATGATACTGAGCCGACGCATGCCCAAGCCTACCCGCTCACCCATTAAGAACCCCTCATCATCTGGGCCGCGGGTGCTGACTACATCCGCCATGCGTCGCAATAGACGTTCATCCTGCTCAAACCCAATATAACCAAAGATGCCACACATATTATTTACTCAATCAAAAATAAATTAGTCGTAAACTGCTAACAATTAATAGATGGTTTGCAAGCACCTTTCAATTTTCACCGGATTATATCAAAGATAAAAGAAAGTTTTTTAGGTTTACAACTAAAAATAGACATTTAATGTTAAAATGATTACTTGGATGCTTTGAGTAAAGAGAAAAGATGTGCGGTTATGAAGAAACCCAGGGGGTTATGTTCACCTATTATATTCTGAAAAAAAAGTTGCCATAAGCTACCCGCCTGAGGCAATCAAGTTGTTTGCTGATGCGGTGCTGGGTTTGCCCCAAAGTTAGTTGAAATTAGAACATGACCTCACGTAAGTTTGAATGGTTTTTAGCGATAAAAGCCCAAACCAACCTAAGGAGGCCATGTCATGAAGAAAGTACTGAAAAAAGGTAAAAGAGGCAATAGCA
>JABHBK010000032.1 GCA_018673915.1 Nitrospina sp.
CAAATCGAAAAACTATTTGTTCAAAACCCTAAATCCATGCACGAATAAGTTTCCAGTAAATACTGAGTAACGGACTCAATACATTGTCCATCAACGGATTTTTCATTCCACTCACGGCAATAGTCCCCCGGTATAAACGGGCAATCTCTTTATCGCTCACTTTCCGGAAAGATCGTATTTGCCTGCGTTTTTTGGCGATGCACATAAATTGTCCCAGAATCTCAAAATAACTTTTTATCTTGAGTCCCAACCAGCCATGTATCAGGGCATGAACAATCTGGGCCAGCTCTATAACAACCAGAGCAGGGAAAATCAGGATCAGGGTTTTGCGCTCCATATTTTTGAAAAGAATGTGGAGCCGGTTTTTTTCAGACCGATAAAACTTATGTACACCTTTATTAAAATTATAGTGGTGATAGCAAACCGACTTGGGTGTCACCATCAACTTCCACCCACCCAGCCTGATTCTCCAGGACAGATCGTGATCCTCATGGTAAAGAAATAAATCCTCATCGAATCCGCCTACCTGCTCATACACTTCCCGGCGGAGCATGAATATTCCGCCACACGCGGTCTCAGTTAAAGGCAAATCATCTTTATCCTGCTGATCTACAAGATTCGGGCAAGCTATTCCCGTATAATTTACTAAAACCCCGAACGAGTTGATCTTCGCCGAGTTGTTCAGGGAGGACCCCCGATCATCCGGGTGATAAAGAATTTTTGGAATCGCCGCCCCAATGCGCTGGTCAGATTCCAGCAAATCCACAAGCTGTCCAACACAATCAGGAGCCAGTTCCAGATCATTATTCAAAAACAGAAAATAATTTCCTTCGGCCTTTTCCAATGCCCGGTTAACGGCTGAACCAAAGCCCAGGTTCTCTCCATTTTCCAGCAAGCGCACGGCGGGATAAAACTCTCTCACCATCGCTTGCGAGCCATCCTCCGAGCCATTATCGCTGACCCAAATTTCCAGATTTTTATAATTCTGTTTTAACAGGGATTGAAGGCACCCGGACAGAACGTCCTTGCCATTCCAGTTCACAACAATTGCGGAAACTTTTTTCATCGAGGGTTCTAGAAATTTGGAAGGGAGGAACCCATCCTATGTGGGACAGTCAGAATCTTTCAACACTGAGTCAGTAAAGAGATACCAGCATTTCAACATTCATTCTGCTTCAGCCAAAGATTCTTTAAAGAGCTTTTCGAGTCTCAAGCTATTAGCCTCCCAGGAAAACTCTCTGATTTTTTGGCACCCATTTTCAGCCAGCTTATTTCTTAACGCTTCATCATTTAATACGCGAGCAAGGTTATCGGCCAACTGCTCCGGTTGCTTAGGCGGTGAAACCAAAGCTGTTTTTCCATCCACAGCATAATCCCAGCTTCCTCCTGTATCGGTCGTCACCAGCGCTGCACCACAGGCCATGGCTTCCATGGATGGCATTCCTAATCCTTCATACCAGCTTGCGCACAAATAGGTGCCACATGAAGCATAGATACGACGCAACGTTTCTCCTGTAGGACGATAATGATATTCGAACTTAAAACCTGCCTCCTCGTAGAGAGGGGAAGGGTCTTCGAGTTTTTCTCCAAAAACCACGGGATCGATTTTACAATTACGGGATCGAATTATTTTCACAGCTTCTATAGCATCCCTATATCCCTTCCAATCGTAATCATGATGTAAGAAACATACTCTGGAAGCATTATCCTGATTCGCCTCTTCACGGTAAAACGAATTCTCGTTGACAGGGGTTATCATTACTTCCGCCTGCTGATTATATTTATCCTGAAGAATTTTTTTTAGCCAGGTAGATATCACCATTTTTTTAAAGGGCATATAATAAGTTTTTTGCGCCTTGTTTTTCTCACGAGCCCACAAGCTTTCATGGTGTTGAACAAAGTAAAACTTCTTTCCCTTGCTTTCTGGAAAACGATTAGCGAAGTCAGCCGTTTGCCACGCAGTAGCCAGCAAAATGTCCGAATCAGGGATCAGCCTTTCATCGTTATACGAAAGGACGCTGATGGGAACCTTATTCTCCAGCCAATCAATGGTTTTAGGGGGTAGCAGGGTAACCTTTTTACTCATTATTCTCTGCCAATGGTCAATTCGATACCATCTGGCTGGCTTTCCCAAAACATACCAGCTTACCTCATTCCCCATTGCTTGAAGACGGTTAGCGTATTCAAACAGCGCCCTGTTTCCCCCGCTGATTCTATTGTACTGGCTGGTAATAAAAGTGATTTTCATATTTTACGAAAACAAGTGGCTTGGAAAACTTCCAACCAATGACATCTGAGAATTATTCCAAAATCTTTTCATAATAGGTATCAGGGTCTTCCGGGTCAAATTTTTCATTGCAGTACACAAGAAGAACCATATCCCCCTCACCAGTATTTTTGATGGCATGAATGGTTCCGGGTTCTATCTTGATGGTCTTCAAGTCATTCACGCCCATGAGCATTTCTTGAGTCTCCCCGGTTTCTCTATCTTTAAGCAAAATTTGCCCCGTTCCGGTCGGGACACAAAACCATTCCACCTTTCTCGTATGGTAATGGTTTCCTCTCACTTTACCAGGGTAAGCAACCGAAACATGAAGTTGGCCGAATTCTTTGCACCCTTCCGGTAGTTCGCCTCCCAAAACTTCTATCAACCATCCTCTCTCATCTGATTTTTTGTCCAGATCCTGAATTTCATACTTCTTCACGTTATTTTTCTCCCACGGTAACAGGACAGGGTCTGCTCAATCCCTTTAGACAAAGAAACCCTGGGCCGCCAGCCATATTTTCCGGAAAATCTTGAGGAATCACAACAATAAGAAATTTCCGCATTCTTTTTATCCTTTAAAAACTCAATCTGGGTGTTTTTATGATGTCGGCAGACTTGTTGCGCAATTTGTTTTATTGAAGCTATCCGCCCAGAACTCACGTTAAAAATTTTTCTCACGCCTTGAACAGATTCAAATCCGGCAAGAACAAACGCACGCACTACATCATCGGCATAAATAAAATCCCTGCCTTGCCGACCATCTCCATCGACCACCAAAGGCAAACCCTTCACCGCCCTATAGCACATTGTCGCAACAACAGAATTATAATTCGGCCTGCACCCCGGCCCGTAAACATTCGACAACCTCAATATCGTAAACGGAATCCCGGAAGCCCTTATGAGGTTTTCCGCGCCCTGCTTGCTAACCCCATAAACCGTGTCGGGGTTTGCTTTCTTCGTTTCACGGATGGGTGTTTTACAGTTAACCGTGGAATAGACCTGCGCAGAGGACGCAAAGACAAGACGAGCGGAAGACTTGCCGTTGTCTGAAATGGCTTCCAGCAATCGAGAGGTGCCAACAATGTTTCCATTGAGAATCTCCTCGTCAGTATCCCGGTTCACCCCTCCCAGATGAAAAAAAAGGTCCGTACCCGTGACAAACCGTTTGAGCTCCTGCTTTCCAGGGAGTCCTTTTTTCTTGCGCGGAAGCGTGACCACCGTTCCACGTTTC
>JABHBK010000006.1 GCA_018673915.1 Nitrospina sp.
CGTATTGGGCGACGATGCCCAGGTTGTGCGTGATGAGCAGAATAGACATTTGGGTTTCTTTTCTCAATTGATCAAGCAGGTCGAGAATTTGTGATTGAATGGTAACATCCAGAGCGGTTGTGGGTTCATCGGCGATGAGAAGGGCTGGTCGACAAACAATAGCCATAGCAATCATCACTCTTTGCTTCATACCACCGGACAATTCGTGCGGATACTGATCGATCCGGCTCTCGGGAGCGGGGATGGCTACCTGACGTAAGACTTGTAAGGCTAACTCACGGGCTTGGAGTTCCGTCTTGTCCTGGTGCAGGCGAATGGCTTCCATGATCTGATCACCAACCGTGAATATGGGATTGAGGGAAGTCATGGGCTCCTGAAAAATCATGCTGATTTCGTTGCCCCGGATGTCCTGCATTTCTCTATCGGAAGCCCGTAGCAGATCCTTTCCTTTAAAAAGGATACGGCCTGACTCAAATTTTCCCGGAGGGCTGGGAATGAGGCGCATAGCACTTAAGGCTGTTACCGACTTCCCACAACCGGATTCCCCGACCAATGCAAGGGTCTCACCTTTTTGGATAATGAGGTCAACATTGCGTACGGATTTAACGATATTGTCTTCGGTGTGAAAAAATGTACTAAGGTTTTGGATTTCGAGAAGAGAAGGGGAACTCATTTTAGCTCTGAATAAAAACGGGGGCTCTATGAATGGTCATGGCCTTCGTGATCGTCATGCGCATCGTGGTCATCGTTTCCATCTTCTTCGATGATGTCTTCATAGCGGTACCCATCATCCTCATCAATATCGTAACGGTTTTGCCGGGTATCAATTTTTTCAGACCACAGGTCAATACCACCTTCCAGACATTTGATGTCGGTATAGCCTCTCTGGTTAAGCCATTTCTGAAAGCTGGGGCTACGATCCTGTTTCCAGTCAATCAAAACTATTTCGCGGTCTTTTTCAAAGGTTCCCAGAACATGTTCATTATTTTCGGAATTGATGATGTGTGAGCCTTCAATTTTGGAAATATCCCTCTCCCAACTTTCGCGAACATCCAGCAGGACGGGTTTGTTACCGGAATCTATTCTTTGTTTCAGTTCTTCGCAAGTTATAACAGCAATATTTTTCTCTAAGAACTCTTTGTTCAGATGATTGATGACTTCCTGTACGTTTTTTTCCTGGACCTGACAAAGAGAAGCAATGGTTTCTTCTTTTTTATAAGGGGTTATGGGGAGGCCAATATGAAATTCCTTAAACAGTATGGTATGGACTTCAGGGAAAATCTGATTGGCGGTTTCCAGAGAAAGTTCCGGGTTAAAAGGCCCTTCAACTTTTTCTACTTCAATTTCAGAAATTTTCAGGATGTGGTAACCGTATTGAGAATGAACCGGGCCGATAATTTTCCCCAAATCAGCTTCGGAGGTTTCCTGCCCCATAATGGTTTGTAAATTCCCTTCTGGCATCCACCCCAGGTCGCCAGCATTTTCTTTCGATGGGCAGGTGCTATAGCGAGTCACTACCTCCTCAAATGGAGTGCCGCTGTCTAACAGTTTCTTAGCCGCAACAACGTCTTCCATGGAATGGGTAAAAATCTGGCTCGCGCGAACCTGAATCATAGGTTTTGTCTCCCAATTGCTTTAATTGTAAAGGATTATGATAGTACTCTCGTCCTTTGATGTCAAAACCCAGTTTAAAGTATCAAAATAAATGTCTAACTCTGTTTACAGAATAAATTAGCATTTTAAGCTTTGGCTATTCATAAATGATAGAGATGGCCTTGTCGGGCAAAATCATTGATATTAAGGGCTTTATAAACCTTTTTATTTAAAGGCTTTAGAATGTTCAAGGTTTTTCCGAGTATTAATATTAACCGGTCATTTTTCCATCAGCAGTCAGACTGGAGACTCGAATTGGGTGAGGGTATAACGTTACACCCTTGTAACAATGAGTGAGTATCTTCAACCGATAAGGTTATTAGCTACATCTCAATAGAGGCATGATGAATTTTTTTTTAAGGAGACCGTTTTGAATTCTTCCACAAATACTCAAAATCAGCCTGGATTACGCTCTGAAAATACCTGTGAAACTTTAGTCGAGGATAAGCAAGAAACTAAGTCAGAAAAAAGCAACAGTGAATTGATGGCGGAATTTTTTTCTATCAATCCGGATGTTGATAATAAATAAAGGCGATTTTTTACCCATAAACTTTGCTAGCTAGTGATTATTTCTATAACCTAAATATGTGGTTTGGGGTGATCTAAATTTTTTCCTAAGTATTAAGAGGAATAATCCGTCTTACCATCACGCTCTTTTCCCTAGTAATCATTTCATTCTCTTCATAAATATTGAATCTGTTGGGAAAACCCATCTCCTCATGAGGCCGTTCAGGAAAGTCTGCTATCAGCGCAATCGTTTTGCTGATTGATGGGAACGGGTGAGTTCCTAGTTGAGAAAATAAAATAATTGTCGTTAAATGGAGAATGGTTGATAGAAAATTTTACTCAAAGCCTTGGTTAAAAAATTTCTTCTTATGTATTTCTAGCCTTACTTTTATTTTATTGATAGGAGAATGGCTATTCCCCCTTTTTCTCACAAAAATCCCACTTAAACTCTATGGAAATCTTGATAGAGCTTTATTGACTTTGGTTCAATCCTCAAAGAATTACGTTGTCCCTAAAGACTATATTGCCATACTTGGTGATTCCTATGCGGCTGGCTTAGGGGAATGGTTAAACGAAGGAATAAAAACAAACTCTTTATCCAATCCTGATTATGGAGCAGCCCATATTTTACATAACAAAACTAAAAGGGACGTTGTGAGTTTTGGCTCAGGAGGAACTGGGAGTATTGAAGGTTTAGTTTCTTTGCCCATAGTTCAACTTAGAACCATCAACTCTCATTGGGCTTTTAATCAGGATAACCCAAAACAAATTCTGGCTTTTTTCTTTGAGGGAAATGACCTTGAAGATAACCTAAGAGATTTGGATCGCTTCTATAAGCCCAAATACGATATGAAAAAAATTTATGAAACAAAATATTTCCAGGAATTTTTGAAAACTGAAATTATAGAAAACCACTCATTGATTAGAAATGTAACAGTTTTTAATAATTTGAGTTTTTCCTCATTTTTAGGAAAAGGTTTGCTTAATTTGTTTAATGAATTTTGGACTGAAGAGGACCATTATGAAAAAAATTGGCAAATTCTTAAAAATAAGGAAAAGCTTTACCAGCTAGACTTGAAGAAAGCCGTTCATACTCACCCCGCCCATTTAATAAATATTGCAACGGTGGATAATAAAAAATGGGTATTTAATAAAAGGAATATGGGCGCATCACTCGAGCTAAGTGGAGAAGAAATAAGTTTAGGAGTTTATGTTTTTGAACAGTCTCTGGAGTTTATGCGCAAATATTTTGAGGATTCAAAAATAAGTATAATTTATATACCCTCAACCCTTTCATCCTATCAATTGCTAACATTAGAGGAAAGCGGGCTGAAGAAGTTAAAGGGATTTAGGTCAGACTATAATTTGCGATTACACACAATAAAAAAGAGAAGCAAATTTATTTGCAATAAAATTGAGGAGATTGCTACTAAATATAATTTTGGTTTTTTAGACGCTGGTAAATATATTCGAAGAGTAACCAAAAAAGAAATTCTTCATGGTTCTGTCGACCAGGATCATTTTAATAAAAAAGGATACTATGTTTTATCTGATGGAATAATTGAAACATTTTTTTCTGGCGACAATCCAGCAGCTATTCGCGGATGTATATATGAGTAATAAAGACACCCAGCGCAATTAAGCGTCTATTCACAATCACCTCCCAGATCAGCTCCGGCCTATTTATACTTAAATTCCCTTATATTGCGACGAATGCAGTTGGATTTGTATGATAAGGGTATAATATATTTTGACTTCTCCGCTCTCTATGTAGATTGTTGTGGAGTTTTATTTTTAGGGAATATGAATATGAAAGAGGGCTTCATGAAATATAAACTCGTACTTTTGTTAATGTTTGTAAGTTTTGTTTTTAACCCAGCAATAGGAAACGCTCAATTCCTGGATAATTTATTACAAAAGGGCATGGACACTTTGTCAGAGGACAAGAGCCCAACAGGAATGAGCCTTTCTGAGGATTCTATAATCTCAGGTCTAAAAGAAGCTCTCGAAATAGGGGTAGGAAAAGCCATTAGTCAAACCTCAAACCTAAATGGTTATGAGGGGAATCCTAAAATAAAAATACCGATGCCTGAAAAGATTCAGAATGTGGCCGATATGTTGGGAACCATTGGATTGCAAAAACCGGTCGATGATTTTGTTTTAAGCATGAATCGTGCGGCTGAAGCAGCATCTCCAAAAGCGAAAGATTATTTGCTGAATGCAGTAAAAAATATGAATTTTGAAGACGCCAAAAATGTTTTAAATGGTGGGGATACTGCGGCTACAGAATATTTAAAAGAGAAAACTTTCAATGATATTTTTGGAGCTTTTAAACCTACTGTTAGTGAGATGGTTAATAAGGTGGGAGTGACTTCAAATTATAAGGAAATGATGGGGAAATTCTCTGATATTCCTTTTGCAAAGGCTGAGTCTTTAGATTTGGATAATTATGTTACCGATAGAGCTATAACAGGGTTATTTGTAATGCTTGGCGAAGAAGAAAAAAATATCAGGACGAATCCTCAGGCAAGAGTCACTGATCTTTTGAAAAACGTTTTTGGCAATTAGTTGTTGGAGAGATTGTTTTGTTCCATCTGGCATATAATTGAATCTCCAATCTATCCTCATTTTTTTGGAAAATTAGAATGGAAGAAGCGACTCTAAAACCCTGGCACGGAATCGGTGTGGAGGTGGATGCGAATTTGTCCAGCCGTGAGATGTTATACAAAGCCAAACTCGATTGGGAAGTTTCTAAAATTCCATCTCAGCGTCCCAAGTCCTATGGCAATCAGGAAACAATAAGGTTCTTTAAAGGATTTTTCGAAGCAGGGGAGGCGGATATCGAAACTGTTGGTGGTCTTGATGCCGCACGCATTCTCTGGGGTCTTGCCCGATTGAATGAGGATTTTACTTTGCAAGGAGGCGATGAAGTAAAAGGTTATGTCCTGCTGGCTTCGCGTGATGAGGGTAGGGAAAAGATTGAAGTCCAATTTCTTGTCGTGCGGGAAAGCTGTCACAATATGTTAAAAATTCCTTCCAATGCTAAACCATCCGTTAAAAATATTTTTAGACGGACATTTAAACCTACTTTTCCATTTTTGAACCAGAAAGCACAAAAGTTTGACGAAGAAATGCAGCAAAAAGCAAGTGCTATGGTCGCTCAAGGACGTGAAGCGATTGCTGCTTTTGTCGATAATGCTCAGCATCTGGTCAATAAGAAAGTGGCGGAGCCGATAGCGTACATGTTCGATGTCTTTCAACCTGATGCAGATGTCTCCATAATCGGTGAGAATGCATGGAAGGAATTGGCAGAAAATAAAACTAGGCTGGCGATAGAGGCCTTCTCCAAGGCACCAGGACAAGAGTTGGAGTCCTCCAGCAATACGGCATGGGGTTTGTTAAACGCGGTGACTTATACAGTTGATCATCAACTTGGTTCTAATCAGGATTCTCGACTTAGACAGGCTTGGTTCGGGCCTAATGCTAAACTCAAAAAACGAGCTCTTGATCTTGCTTTAGCATTGTGAGGTTTAAGGATAGGTTGCCAATGGGTTATTACGGGAAATGATATTGAAGCTTTTAATAGAGTTTAGCAATAGGCGCTCTCCTGCCCGGCCTGTGGTGCTCTTCTAAGAACTCAATCAATTGCCAAGGTGATTGTTTATATCGTGGGAACTTGTGTCGTTATTCTAATCGGTTGCTTCCTCGCACCTCTCATTTTATAAAGATCAAAACTAAGGAAATTAACAGGCAGAGAACAGGGAGGGTCGGACGAATCGGACACCTTTCAAGAGGCTGGAATGCAGGATGAACAATTCCCTCCACTTTTCCTATGTTGTCGGTTAAAATTCCACTAGAAGAAACTCAAGGGTCATACCCGAACTGAGGCCTTTCTCGCGAAAAGTGGCAAAAGAGTGGCAAGAAAACAAATATTTCACTTTTTATATCTAAGGCAAATATACCATAATTCATTGCAACTAAAAATATAAGCCCCCGTAGCTCAGCAGGATAGAGCAACGGATTCCTAATCCGTAGGTCAGGCGTTCGAATCGCCTCGGGGGCACCACATTATCAAGGGTTTGTCTCATCTGAGACAGGCCCTTTTTTATCAACTATGATAAAATCA
>JABHBK010000005.1 GCA_018673915.1 Nitrospina sp.
ACCTTATCCAAATGCCCTGAAGCTCTTTTTAGACGCTTAATTATATCTGCATGTGAGGAGTGTTTGTTCATAACTTGACATATCCTATCCTAGGGGATAGGATAAAGCAATAGTATTCTAATTTTTTAAATTGGTTTAATTTCCAAAATATGAAGCACCCGGTCAATTTAGAATGACTTTATTCCTATTTAAAACGATTTTCGCTGGAATGGTAATCAGTTTTTGCTCCTGGCTCTCTGGAAAACGGCCTGATCTTGCTGGCTTCTTATTGGCCTTGCCTGTAGCAAGCCTCATTGCACTTGCCTTTTCCTATAGTGAGCACAAAGATGTTCAAGCAACAATAGCATTTGCAAAAAGTATCTTTGTCGCTGTTCCCGTATCTTTTTTCTTTTTTGTACCATTTTTATTGGCCGGGAAACTACATTTGTCCTTTTGGCAATCCTATTCTGCTGGACTAGGAATGCTGGTCATTGGTTTTTTCATTCATAAAACTATTTTGACGCTAATTTAATTCCCTGATTGATCTATTTCTTTGTTTAGAAATAGTTGACTAAACTCATGACTTGTCCTTATAATTTTTGAGCAGAATGAATGAACTCAACAAGGATGGTATAGAGCTTTTTTTATGATTAAAGTTTTCAGAAAAAACTATGGATTGGTGTTTGCATTGGTTTTCCTTTGGGGATTCCAATTTGTCTTTTTTTCGTCCCATCATTACCATCTAGAGAGTGATCACGCACATTCTGATGAACTATCCCCTCACCAACATCAAAGCCAATCTCATTCTCATGAACTTGAAGCTCTTACTTATGCAGTAAACAATCATGCCCCAGAACCTTGGCAGAATGAAGATCATCATCACTCTGACCCTTTTGATAGTAACCATTCCGATTCATACGAAATTAGTCTCCACAAGGCGAGCCTGAAACCAGAATCACCTTTTCAGAGGGTCATGCATGGAGATTTCAAAAACTGGATTATTATCTCTGAACCAATTTTTGTCTCTAATATTTCTCCAGAAAACCTCACTATAGAAAATCTCGGTCTGCCTGACAGGCCTAGGGAACGTTCCCCCCCCCTTCTTTCTTCATTTAATTTTTCATCTCACTAATCGCTAACGCATTTTAAGTGCCTCAACAGGTGTAATCTGTTTGTTTTTTACAAATCAGGGAACTTGGTTTTGGATTGCTAGTGCTATTCCGAGTTTCTGGAGGCATGTTCATGATGAGAAGAAAAGTGTCCCTGAATCTAATCTTAATATTTTTCTTAACCTATAAGTAAAAGGAAAACTTATGCGTATATTTATAAATATCACTATGTTTTGTTTTTTAGGATTGGCAATGCTTGTCCCAAATATTGCCTTCAGTCATGGAGATCATGGTGAACCAATCAATGATGGGCAGGCAATAATTGCAGCTTCAAAATACTTAGAAATAATGGTCGAGAAGTCAAAGGCCAATAATGATGGGAAATTAAATGCCAGTTGGACGAAAGTGATGGACAAGAAAATATTCAAAAAGGGTCTTCAGTATTTCATTGTATCTTTCAACAATGTTAAGGAGCAGAAAACTCTTTATTTCCTGCTTAACGTTTATGGAGAGTATATCGCAGCAAATTTTCAAGGAACCTTTAAAGGCTTGTAATATGGTCTGTCCAACTTCCAGTTTTCTTGGATAACATAGGAGTAATGTTCAACATGTCATTCAAATCAACGTCAATCATAATCATTTTTTTATTAGCCTGTCTTGTAGGCTTGCCATCACTAGTTTTGGCTCATGGTGTTGATGACAATACAAAGCAATTTTTAATCGACAATCAAGGCGTGTCCATAATTCCTTTTTTATATATTGGTGCAAAGCATATGGTGACGGGTTATGACCACCTACTGTTTCTCATAGGTGTCATCTTTTTTCTTTATCGAACAAAAGATGTCTTAGTGTATGTCACTTTATTTACCATAGGACATAGCCTCACTTTGATGTCTGGTGTCTTGAATAATATTGCTGTTAACCCCTATTTAATCGATGCCATTATTGGATTTTCTGTGGTCTATAAGGGTTTTGACAATTTAGGAGGTTTTCAACGTTTATTCCACTACCAGCCTAATACTAAACTTGCTGTTCTTATTTTTGGGTTATTTCACGGTTTTGGCTTAGCTACCAAATTACAAGAATTTCAAATCCCCAATGACGGTTTACTTGAAAATCTCATTGCCTTCAATGTTGGCGTAGAGTTCGGTCAATTCTTTGCGTTGACGCTAGTTCTCATTGCAATTAGTTTTTGGCGTAGACATAAGAGCTTTTTACAATTCTCAACTGTAGCCAATTCGCTTTTGATGAGTGGTGGCATGATGTTAGTCGCTTACCAGCTCACTGGTTACTTTTGGCATACCATAGGATAATGATATGACTGAATTAGAACATACAGGAAAAGCACAGCATGAATTGGAACATACTGTCCAATCTAAAAAAACGCTATTTAAGGCAACGGCCTCTGCGGCGATATTAGCAGTGTTTATTTTTTTTGTAGCGATATTACCAGCTGAGTTTGGGACTGATCCAACAGGTTTAGGAAAATTGATGGGGTTAATTCAGTTGTCAGGTCAAGTACCGGCGGCCCAAGCTGCAATTCCTAAAGCTGATACTGCTAAACAGAGACAACCGGATCAAAAAAATAGCGTGGATATTAGCATTCCGGCAGGAAAGGGGTTGGAGTATAAATTTTATTTATCAAAAGGTGATGCCATGCGATATGGTTGGTCAACAAAGGATGGCGAATTGCTCTTTTTTGATTTTCATGGAGAACCTCAAGGCGATACAACAGGGTATTTTGAAAGTTATACTATTAGTACTGCTAAGACCGTGCGTGGCTCTTTTACCGCTACCTTTGATGGCTCCCATGGGTGGTACTGGAAAAATAAGGGGCTCTATGACGTTGTAGTGACACTACAAACTGAGGGAAGCTACAAGATCATTGGTATTAAGTAATTCAGGAAACTTAAAGAATTTAATGCATGTCGTCAATTGAATCAGGATCAAGGTAGGGAATTGGCTAGAGATGTATTAGCACAGTAAACCTATTTTTCACTCTTTATGGGAATGTCCGCTATGGGTCGTAAGCAGACCAAAATCCGGTATATTGGATATTAAAATATTGTGTCCGCCTGAGGCGGCGATCTCCAAGGCGCGTTTAACGTGGTGTTGACCTTTGACGTCGGTAAAATCCAACTCATATTCTTTGGCGTGTGGACTCTCGGATTGGATTTCAGGAGTCACTGCCTGAAGCGCCAGATTCCCGCACAAAAATTCCAGGGCTTGGGGCAGGGTTTCTATCGGATAAATGGGAATGCCTTCGATCACAGAAACTTCGGCGGCATTTTGCGCAGGTAGAAGAACGCCTTCCATGCCATTTTCATTCGCCATAGCGGTAATTGACAGTCCGCCGCGAATGGGTTTGACTCGGCCATCGAGAGAAAGCTCCCCTAGAATAACCAGTTTTTTTAGTCGGTCGTTATCGATCATTCCTGCTGCCGAAAGGATACCGAGAGCGATCGGGAGGTCAAAAGCTGAACCTTCTTTGCGGATGTCGGCAGGAGCCAGGTTGATAGTGATTTTTCTTACTGGCAAAGCCAACTGGGTATTGCGAATAGCGGCGGAGACGCGATCACTGCTTTCCTTGACGGCCGCATCGGGCAAGCCGACGATGGACATTCCAGGTAGGCCCTGTGAGAGATTGACTTCGACTTCAACGGGGTAACCGTCAATTCCCAGAACTGCTCCACTGTGAACGAGTGCGACCAAAAGTTCTCCAATCTCTTATAGTTTGATGTTGGTGCGTAGTTTCTGCCCAATATCGGTCTATTTTTATTTTGGTATGCCGATTTAGAACCCAACCTACACGAGCGGGCTATTTCGGTCAAGCCTGCGGGTCATCTGTTTATAGGAGTCGGGTGAATTTGGGAGTGGAAAGAATTGAAAAATCTACTTCTTTTTAAAGGCGTTTATTTTTTTCTATGAGCTTTCATCCAAAAAGTCACTGGCATAAACGTGTCCCGGCACAAAGAGGTGCATCAATTCACTTTTGTGAAGGTTTTTCAATTTGGTTTAACAGGTCTTTTAGGACCTGGGTTTGTTGAGGTGTTGGGTTGAGTGCGAGCGCTGACTTGAGGTGAGTTGCCGCCTTCTTTGAATCATTCTCGAATTCCAATAATAGTTTCGCCAGGTTGAATCGCGCAGACAAGAGTTTTGGGTCTAGCTGGACTGATTTCTTAAACTGGATAAGGGCTTCCTCGAACTTTTGCGATTGCCCCAGTTGGATTCCGGCCTGGTTATGGGCGCGGGCTTTGTCAGAATAAAATGGGGCAGGGTGATACTTGCCCGTGGTTTTGTATAGCGTATCAGCTTGTTCGTATTCTTCAGTTGCCTGAATAAATTTCCCCAGGTTTCCATACAAGCTGGCGAGGTTGAAATGTGAAGCAGGGTCCATAGGTTGAATACGAATGGATTCTTTAAAATGTTTTTCGGCTTCTGAAAAGTTTCCAAGACTTTTATAAGCAATACCGAGGTTTTGATGGACGTCAAAGAGCCTCGGGTTAATCTTCAATAAGGCTTTTAGCGGTTTTACTGCGTTGGCATAATCCTCTTCCATCAGGTAATGAATGCTTAGGGCTTTACCGACACTCAATTTGTTAGGGGATTTCTTAAAGGTGTCGGCCCAGAGACTGGATGGAGAAGCATAAGCCTGGTTTCTTTTGACGATCAGAGCTGAAAAAGTAGTGCAGATAAATAGTATCAGAACCGTTCCCCATATTGCTTTAGGTGTTCTGTTTTTGAATCCGATCAGGAACAGGATGACTGCAAGGAACAGGCAGAGCCCGAATGAAGGAATATACATATTTCGTTCACTGAACAAGTGGGTGCGTAACATGAAAGAGTTTGTGGGAGCGATGGTCAGTGGAAACCATAAGACGCAGAACGTAAGAACCGAGCTCTTAATGTAGAACTTTTTAAAAGCCATAAAAACACATAAGAGAATGATTGCAATGGAAGCCAATAGGGAGGGCCAGGATACCTGGGTCAGAAAATCGTACTCAAAGTTCAGGTTGATCGGGAACAGGAATAATTTCAGTGGATATTTGAGAAGATCCAGTTGTACCAATCCAATAGGAAAATTGATTTTATGAAAAAAGCCTTCAATGGTATTGAACGCATGCGGAGAAAAGAAAAACGCGGCTCCAGCAAGAGCGGGATAGCTCAAATAAAACACCAGCCGTGAACGAAATGATGACCAATCTGGGCCTTTTATAAAGCATAAGTCATAGATGATAATAATTACTGGCAGGGTGATGGCACTTTCTTTGCTCAAGACTGCCAGGAAAAAACCTGCCAAGGATAAAAGATAGAGGATGGATCTGGGAGCTCTGCAATCTTTCAAGCTTCCGAGAATGAACAGTAACAAGGAAAAAAAGTAGAAAAATCCTGCCAGGCCACCGGGTCGACCCGAGATATAGGTAACGGTTTCTGTTTGAATAGGGTGGAGCCCAAATAGCAAGGTGGTAATCAGAGCTATTTTTAGAGCGGCGTCTTCACCCCAAGGCGTTCCTTTTGCGATGGTCAGTCGAGTGATGATGAAAACCAGAAAAGTGGCGCAAATATGGATCAGGATATTTAATAGATGGTAGCCAAATGGATTCTCCTGACCCCATTGGTAACTAAGCGCAAAACTCAAGCCGTTGATATGGCGATAACCAATGTTTGACAGGTTGGTGTAATGATCGACACTTGCTATTTGCGGTGTTCCGTAAATATGTCTCTCGTCATCGCTCTGAAAGGGTGTGTTCAATCCATTGGCATAAATGAGAAATATAATCCCAGCGATGACAACAAAAATATTGAAGGTGCTCAGCCGGGTCAGGGAATGTTTCACAGGCTATTACTGTTATAGATGGGCATTGTCGACAAGTCTAAGAAAGTGAAAACTTGTTGTTATTTGTGTCGCAGACTTGATTTGTAAGTCAAATCGGGTCAAAATCATAGGGTATGCTTCCGGGTCAGGCCCGGGGGAGACAGGGCAAGAACTCATTAAGCCGAGATCGCTCGTAGCTCGCTAAATTAAGTCATTGCTCATTGAGTCCAGCGTTACGCTAGTCAGTTTATCAGAATTATCTGAATTTTGCGCCTGCCAGATTACAGGTGTTGACTCGGACTAAAATCATAACTTACCGCTAAATGCACCCGACTGTTTGAACCTTCCTTCTAAAATTTTGAATCGTTCAGTGTTATCCGCTCTAATTTTTTGGAGCGCGCTTTCTGCAATTCTCCATGCCTTATATATCAATACACCCTTTGTGAATTTGGAGTATGTATTTGCCACTGCAACTCAGAGTGTTCTGGATTCTGAAGCCAAGCAGGGTTTGTCTACTTATTTTTCCATGCAGGCTAATCCACTGGGGTACGTGTGGTTCTCTACGGTTTTTCATTTTCTCACGGGAGAACCAGAAGGTTTCTGGAGTTATCGACTGGCATCGCTTTCAGGTTTAGTGGCGATTTTGGGTGCGGGAGCAATATTTACGTCTTCTTTGAAGTCGAACTCTATTCGAGAATTTCATTTATGGTGCGCCCTGGTTACCTTTTCTCCAATGATTTGGTTGTTCTCAGGCCGAGCCACGGCCGATGTATTGCCGGTAGGTTTGTTGTTGTTGAGCTTTGCCATGGTTTTTACAAGTGAGACAAGGCCCATTTGTAGATGGCTGGCACCGACAATATTTTTGCTGGCAATAGTCGTCAAATACCATGCCTTGTTGATGGCACCAGGTTTTATGTATATTTTTTGGTGTCAGAACCAGTGTCAGTTCAATGGGGAATGGGCAAAAAAATGCGGGAAATTTTTTCTCTTTCCGTTGCTTGGGATTTTTACGTATCTGGTGGCCATGTACAACCTGCACGGTTTTTTTCTGATTCCGAATTCAGTTTCCCAACCCTTCGTACCTGGACTTGGAAATTCGCTGAAAAACTTTTCCCTGTATGCCAGTTATCTTGGCATATTACTGGGGCCGTTTGCCCTCGTCAGCATTTTCAGTGTGAGAAAAAACTGGCCGCAGAAATGGTGGCTCTTTTTACTGGTGGGTTTGGGGCTTGGAGTGTGGATGGAAACAAATCTCTTGGGCTATCAGGTCGGGGAGATGAACTACGGACCGTTGGATGGCATTATGAATGGCTCACTGGTTCTGTTGATGAAGGGATTGGGAGGAATATGTTTTGTTTTTCTCATTTTTGATTGTTTTGTTGACGGGAACAAAAATAAAAATGCGGTTGCAGGATTTCTTTTGACGGTATGTCTTCCCTATTTATTGATCTGTTCAACCACTCGCCCAGCCCAGAGATATCTGATTTTCTTGATTCCAATAATTTTCTTTTACCTGGTTTTTTATAAAACAGAAAATCATAAACATTACCGCACTGTGCTCGGTTGGGGAACGGTGGCAGTTTTTGTTTTGACCAATATTTTTGCGGTGAACTATCAGGTTGCGCAAGCTAGAGCCTCCGATAATATGGCTCAATGGCTGATCAAAAATAACTTGATTGAGCAAACCCATTCGGGAAGTCTTTATTCCAACAGTGGTCAGTACTTTATTCCTTATTTGGGGAGCCCTAAAACTCAGCGTGTTTTGGAACGTTCGGGGGATGTGGAAACATCGTTACATTCCGAAAAAGTGGTGGTTTTTGGCAAGACTTTGAAAACTTATTACCTGGAATAGACCTAAGTTGCAGGTTTTTTCAAAAAACTTGTGGATTATGCAAGAATTCGGTCCATATTGGGGTTGGATTGTTAAAGGTCATGATTTGAGATGTCGTTAAGACTATGTCAGATCGTGTGTTTAATTATATTTCCAACTGGAAAAAAGGATGGGGAATGCCTATTAAACGTCCCAAGCATTTGCTGATAATTGGGGGTGGAGTTTTTCAAGTACCTGCCATCAAGACTGCCAAGTCTATGGGGTTGAAAGTGGCGGTGACGGACTATAACCCAGAAGCAGAAGGCATGCTTTTGGCAGATTATCCGATTGAAGTCAGCACTCGCAATATCAACCTTACCGTAAACACTGCTAAGCAATTCCATAGTACTTGTGCGCTAGATGGAGTGATGACAGTGGGAACCGATGCATCTCAGACGGTGGCGGCAGTAGCCGATGCCTTGGGCATACCGGGAATTCCATTTGAGGTAGCAGAGCGCGCTACTGACAAAATCAAAATGCGCCAGGTGTTGAAGGAAAAGGGTGTGCCGGTTCCGAAATTTCGACCTATCTGGACTCTGGACGAATGTCAGGAGGCCGTTAAGCACATGCCCTTGCCGCTGGTCATTAAGCCTTGCGATAACATGGGCGCACGCGGAGTTCGAAAAATAGAAGGTCATGATGACCTCATCCCAGCTTTTCGTGAGGCTAAAGAAGCCTCAATAAGTGGAAAACTGATTCTTGAAGAATTCATGGCCGGTCCAGAGTTGAGCCTGGATGCTTTGGTATTTGAGGGTGACATCCATATTACTGGGGTTGCGGATAGAATCATTGAACGAGCGCCTTATTTTGTTGAAGTTGGGCATACGCTTCCTTCTGCATTACCAGCGGAACAACAGGCAAAAGCCATTGAAGTTTTTAAACAAGCCATTTCTGCATTGGGGATTGACCTTGGAGCTGCTAAAGGTGACATCAAAATAACTCCTGATGGCCCGAAGATCGTTGAGATTGCCGCCCGCTTGAGCGGAGGATGGATGTCGGCCTACACCTATCCATTGTCTACGGGAGTCAATCTTTATAAAGCGGCGATCCAGATTGCCTTGGGAGAAAAACCTACCGACCTGACACCGAAAACCTCACTGGTATCTGCTGAACGGTCTCTGCTTCCCCCACCGGGGAAAATTCTATCCATTCGTGGGGTGGAAGAAGCCCGAAAAATTAAAGGGGTCAAAGAAATTATTTTAATGAAAGAAGCTGGGGACATGGCGGAAGAACCCCGAAGCAATATGGGCAAGGTGGGTTATGTGATCACAGTTGGAAATACCCGTGAAGAAGCCATTCGCATCAACGATCTGGCTCGAGATATTCTGAAAATAGAAGTGGGTGCCGCGAATGATCTGACCTGGGACATCATTCGCAACAACGCCCGCAAGAAATTTTATATTGCCTGCAAAGCTTGTACAGTTTGCGATGGATTAGAATGTGCCGGAAAAGTACCGGGAATCGGTGGAATTGGGACCGGCACCTCTTTTACCGAAAACCTGACTGCACTCGCTCGCTATCAGATTAATCTGAGAACCATTCATGAAGTAAAAGCTCCCGAAACTTCGGTGGAGCTGTTTGGGCATAAACTGGCTCTTCCCGTTCTGGCAGCCCCCATCACTGGTATGGAAACCAATTTGGCAGGAGGCATGGATGAGAGAGAATATGCCGATGCCATTCTTGATGGTTGTCTCGAATGCGGCACGCTGGGAATGGTGGGCGATGGGGCGAGTCCTAAAAAGTATTTGATCGGATTGGAAGCCATTAAAAAGCGGGGCGGACTGGGAATCCCCATTTTTAAGCCTCGGGAGTACAATCTCGATATCATTAAACGCTTCAAAGCTGCCGAAGATGCAGGAGCCATCGCCGTTGGAATTGATATCGATGCTGCATCGTTTAAAACCATGACCCTGAAGGGCCAGGCAGTGGGACCCAAAACCATCTCTGAATTGCAGGAACTGAAATCGCATGTAAAAGTCCCATTTATATTAAAAGGCATCATGAATGTGGAATCAGCGTTGGCGGCAATAGAAGCCGGGGCCGATGCTATTGTTGTTTCCAATCATGGTGGAAGAGTGATGGACCATATGCCGGGAACGGCGGAAGTACTGCCCGAAATTGCCAATGCAGTAGGAGGCCGAGTTAAAGTGCTGGTCGATGGAGGCATTCGTGAAGGCACCGATATCCTGAAAATGCTGGCATTGGGAGCCGATGCAGTTATGATCGGTCGACCGGTTTGTATTGCCGCATTCGGAGCGGGTCAAGAAGGCGTTTCCTTTTATTTAAGGGAAAAGATGAATGAATTGAAAAAAGCCATGATTCTGACAGGTTGTGGTTCCATTGGTCGTATTGATCCTTCTGTCATATTCCGCTGTAAAGGAGACCGGTAAATGAAACCCAAAAAATCGGTTTTGAAGGTGGTTCCGGTCAAGCCGGATAAAGGGTTGCGGTCCACCTTCCTGGAATTAAAAAATGAGTTTGGGGCTTGTGGGCTTAAATTATCCACTGAAGATGCTGCCATGAGTATGGAGCAAGTTGGCTATTGGGTAGAGGCCGCAGGAAATATTTTGCCTGCGGTGGTTAAGATAGGCGGCCCCAATGCCCGGAACGATATCAAACAATTCCTCCCTATGAACATTGATGGCTTGATCGCTCCTATGGTGGAATCTCCTTATGGTCTGGAAAACTTTATTTCAGCGGTGCGCGATTTCACCACCCCCATGCAATTTGAGCGGGTGAAAAAACAGATTAATATTGAAACTGAAACTGCTGTCAGGCAACTGGATGAAATTCTTTCTGCACCAGAAGCGAATTATATTGACGAGATTACCATCGGCTGTAGTGACCTGTCGGAATCCATGAAGGCACCCCGGTGGTCAGAAAACCTCATGTTTCAGGTGGTAAAGGCGGTTAAGAAAATCCAAAGAAAAAAAATTCCCGTTTCGGTAGGCGGAGGAATCACCCCTGAGACCATTGGTGGATTCCTGGAACAAGTCAAGCCGGATAAGTTTAATACCCGGGTTGTTACCTTCAAAGTCGAACCGGGGCGAGACTACTTCGAAGCGGTTCGATCTGCATTACGTTTTGAAATTCTCATGCTTGAATACGATTCCTCCCGAAATTTTATCTCCCGCGATGAAGAAAAATTCCGCATCAAAGAGCTGAAAAAGCGATTTAAATAAACCGGCGAGCCGCCGGTGGCCTTGATATTCTTTTTCTCTAACAGGGTCGTCATCGCGAGCCGCAAAGCGGCGTGGCGATCCAGAGTTTCGCTGGATTGCTTCACTTTGTTCGCAATGATGATTTATGCAAAGCTTTCCTTCTAAATGGAAGCAATTCCTTTCCATTTTTGCCTGCAATATTTCGTTCAGGATATTATTGACAAAATATCAAAGCAATAACTTGATGAGGAACTGTTCCTCAGTAGTAAAAATTCCTAAAGTACTTGATAGTCTGGCCTTTATGGGTTGGGCTTTCCCTTTTGTCATAATACTAACTCGAAGGAAAAATTACCTTATTAGGTAGCTTTGATATTGGGACAGGTACGCGGATGGGACATGAAAACCCTAAAAATAGTTCGATAGAATGTTTTTAAGTTGAGCAAAGAAGAGCAGCAGCTATAGGTAGAGAAGGAGATGTTAGGGATGAGGGTTAAAGGGTAAAGAGATTCCATCAATAAGGCTGGGGGAAGTAGTCAGAGGGGACCAGTTTCTGTTTTGTACCGGTCACAAGGCAACTCATCTGACTTGTGAAAATAAAGTTTGCAGGTGAAACCTTTTGAAAAAATAGGCTTTAAAGGTTTTTAAAAAAAGAATTTCAATTTCTGTTGGGGGTGTTGTGCTACAACTACTTAGTTGCAAAATGGATAATAACCAACATGGAGAACGCCTATGCATTTACCTGTACCAAAGCAACAAGTATTAAAAGAATCTGCGGATAACCTCAAAAGGATCGCTGTGAGGTTGACAGAGTTGGCGGAGAGCAACTGCCACCCACCATCCGAGGTTGAGTCAGAGATTAGACAGATTAGTGACACTGCTTATCTGCTTAATAAGCTGATGCAGAACTAAAAAGAAAGGCCCATCAGTGCACCAACACTGACAGGCCATCTACTAACAGACAGGTCGGGTCTCTGCCTTATATAGCGAGGCCCGATCTGAATTTTTCAAAAAGAAGTATATCACAAGTATATATCAAGTATATCTATGATAGTCACTTGGATCACACCCAAGAAATAACGTCCCAAATGCGGTCTAAGGATATTTTTGATATTTACTCAGAATCCTTAGTACATAGTTTCAAGCGCATAAAAATGGGACGCGCGGGACTGTCCCAAGTACCGATTACCTGCCTAAAGATGTATTTTAAGGCTTCAGTTAGATGTTTTATTGACAAAATACTGAAATGTCTTACAATACAACCCTCGAATTACCCTGAAACTAAGTAAATATATGAATTTAGCCGGAATTTAGTCCGATAGAATTCCATTAAATTATTGATTCTTTAGACTCTCACACTTAAAACCCTTTTTTATTTTGGAAGGCAGGAGAAAACGATGCAGATAACTGGCATGCTTTGGGGGCGTAAACTGTTGGACCTCGTAGAATACCCTCACTCAGAAGTTCGAGGTCCTGAACTCAGTGTCGATGAAATCAAAGATATGATCAAGCGGCACGGTCAGGTTTTTATCAAGCCTTTATTTAAAGGAGGGGTTGGTAAAAAGGGGAAGGCCGGTTTATTGGGTCGGGTTGACAACATCTCCGACGCCTTGAAGGAAAAGGAACGCCTTTATTTTGCTGAGCATGTCGATGGGTTCAGTAAAGTAAAATCTGACGGTGTGACTTATGAAGGTGCGGTAACTGCTGATTTTGAAGTTTATTTTTCTATTTCTGAAAGCACCGAGCATCGGTGTCCTGTGATGACCATCACTCATCATGGTGGAATTGATATTGAAGAACTTGGGGACGATAAAATGAAAGTGGTGCCGTTTGATGCCTTGACGGGACTGAAAGCATTTCATGTTTCCAATGCTTTGATGGAACTTGGCGCACCTCCTGCGGTGATCAGTCCGCTGGTGCAGAACCTGCCCAAACTCTGGGATCTTTATAACAACTACGGCATGATGATGCTGGAGCTTAATCCCATCCGCATGCAACCCGGCAAAGGCGGACGTCTGGCCCCGATTGCTTGCGACTTTAAATGCGCGTTTGATCAGGATGACCCGGCTTGGAAGCGTTTGCACCTTCCCTCGCATTTATTCGCCTCCGACTACTCTGAGTTTGAACAGGAGATCAATCAACTGCGAACCTATCAGGGGCAAAGTGACGTATTTGTCATGAATGATAAGGGCACCATTACTGCGCCAACTTTTGGTGGCGGTGCTAACGCCATGGTCACAGAACTCCTGGGTGAAGACGCGACTATCTCTTCCGATTTTGGCGGTAATCCCCCGTATGAAAAAATGCACGATATTTCCAGAATCAGCTTCAAATACTGGTTGCCACAATCCAATGTGCTTTTCATCATCGGCGGTAAAGCCAATAACACAGATATCTATGAAACGTTCCGAGCTATGGGTGATGGACTGCGAGATTTCTTCCAGACTCATGGGCCGACTCCCTTGTTTGTTGTGGTGGGCCGGGGCGGACCGAATGTTATTCGCGGTATGAATTACCTGCGAGATATTCTTGATTCTTTAGGAATTCCTTACCGTTTCTTCGGGCATGACAGTGCTATGTCCGAGGTGATCAATTACACTCTGGCAGTTAACGAGTGGATGAAAAATGGCGGCAAGGATGAAATTAAAGCGAAACTTAAAATCTAAGTCTCGAGTTTCCGGAAGGTAAAACCAGCCGGGCCCAGGACTTAATGAACTTTAAATATCTATTAAAATTGTTTTTCGTTTTGGAGGTTTGAATGCATAAGCAAGGCGTGGGAGATTTCCCCTTTTACTGTGGCATTAACTCCTTGTCTGAACTGGCGGTCAAAGAAGACAGGGTTGTTGTCTTAAACATTTTGGGCAAAGAAAGCTCAGGAGTAACCCCTATCAGCAACGATTATTCCGGCGGCAATATTGTATTTGGAACAGGACCAGGAAAATCCGGCAAATCTCTTGCTACCAAGACCGGGAAGATTCCTGTTTACAACTCTATTAAAGAGGGTATGGAAGCCGGTCATAAATTTAATACCGTTGTGATCTATTTGCCACCCTCCGGTGTGAAGGATGGGATCGCCGAAGCGGTGCGTGAAAATCCGGATCTAAAAAAAGCAATTATTCTGACTGAGAAGGTGTCGGTAAAAGATTCCCGCGTTATGCGTGCAATTTGTCAGGCCAATGGTGTTGACCTGTTTGGCGGCAACTGTCTGGGCCTTGCGGATGCCTGGAACCATGTTCGCCTTGGCGGTGCGCTGGGTGGCAACGCTCCGGAAGAGTCTCTGGTCAAGGGAACCGTAGCCTTGTTCTCCAATTCAGGAAATTTCACCACTACCATCGCAGTTTATCTGACCACTGCAGGGTGGGGCACCACTACTTCGGTTTCCAGCGGCAAGGATGTTTATATCCAATATGGGGCGAAAGAGTTTTTGCATGCCTTTGACAATGATGATCGCTCGAAAGTGGCAGTTATGTACAGTGAGCCGGGTGGTTATTATGAACACGGTCTGAAATCAGATAAGCCCATCGTTGCCTGTGTGGTAGGGCGTTGGAAAGCCAGGCTGAGCAAAGCGTGCGGACATGCCGGGTCACTGGCGGGTTCCGGAGACGATGCCCTGGCGAAAGAGCAATGGTTCATGGACTATTTTGGTGTGGATGGTATTTACACCCCGCAAAAGCCGATTTTCTCGAAAAAAGGCGCATTGGTGACAAATATCGCCCACATACCGGAAGCCGTTAGCAAGGTCATGGAGCTTAACGGACAAAAGCCGGATTTTGCACCTAAAGGAAGCTTGGACTTGAAAAGCTGGTTTGGTAATAATCAAGGCCTGTCGTTACCCTCTGAACTGGATGTCCCGATTGTTGAGGCATCCGAGCCTTACAACCAACAGATTGAAGCTCTGGATAAAATGGTTGGTGCACAGCATCGTCGAGAGACGCTCAAGGATGCCAGCGGTGCTTCCATGATGGATCCGAAAACCCAGGTTTCTAAAATTCATAGCACTTCGATTCTTGATGCTTCTGTTAAAAGCTTTGAAGCGAATCTGGTCTATGCATTGACCCGGGTTTATACCTGTGATTATGGCGAAAAGATTGCCAACATTGTGTTGAACATGTATGTCAATCAGCATGGTCAGGCCACTCTGGCGGCAGCAGAAGCCTCAAGGGAAAATGGGAATTCGCCAAATACTGTGGTGTCCTCGGCGGTTGCCATCTGCGGGAAAAAAATTGTGCAAAAAGCCATGGACGCTTCCGCAGCACTGACGGAAATGTTTCAGTTTACCAAGATGAACGATGTGCGCGAGAAGTTTGATTATGCCGCCCAGTTGAAAGAAGCTGATAAGCATAAAGATGCTCTCCTTGCTGATGGAGAGGATGCTTGTGCCAAAAAGCTGGCAGAATGTCTCAATAAAGCGGGCTACTCTGTCTTTGTCCAGTTTGTGCAGGACTTTGCAGCAGCCAATGGTGGCAAGCTCTCTACCGATGCGCTCTTTGGAGCCGTGTGGGCCACTCTCGGTTGGGAAGCCTTAAGAACTAAAAAGATTTCAAAAGTTACCCTGGCGCGTTTGCCCTGGTACTCACGTATCTATAGCACTATTGTTGGTGCATCAGCTCCTGCCTCCCGACATGGGGAAGACAGCATTGCTGGAGTTAAGCTGGAAGAGTTGATTCCCAATTACAGTTTTACCAAGACGGCGTTTGTCACGCTTCTGGGTCGTCAGCCATCTGAATCCGAGCTCTATGAATTTCAGGTATTGCTCGGACTCATCATCACTAACGGACCCGGTACCATCTCGGCTCAGGGTTCCAAAGGAGCGGTGAGTGCCGATGGACCCGAACAGCCTCAACGGGTTCAGGTGAACAAGGCTTTCATCGGTTTTCTCACTCATACCGGGTTCGCCCATGGTGGAAACGGTTATGAAGCCGCCGCTTTCCTGCTGGAAAACTTTAAGGGAAAAGGTCTTAAGGATGCCGCGGATACCGGGCATGGACTGGATCTCGATGCGATGGCAATGGAAGTGGCAAACAAATACTCTGATTATAAAAAGCAGCAGAAAGCGATTGGCAATCTTGATTACGCCAAACTTCCCTGCGTCAATCACCCGGTGTTCAAAGGGAAAGATGTTAACTACGATCCTCGGGAAGTTTTTGTGAGAGACCTTTTTAAAGAAAAGGGTATCAATAACGTTTTTCTGGATTTTTACCATAGCCTGGTTGAGTCTTTGTTCAAGACCAAGGTTAGTAAAAATGTTTACTGCGTAAATATCGATGCGGTTATCGCTGTTATTTTGCTTAAGGTGGTCTGGTCTGACTTCCAGGACGGCAAGATGAAAGAAGAAGATATTGAGTCCGCCAGTTTTGCGACCTTCCTGTTCGGCAGGATGATTGGTTGTGCCGCAGAAATTGATGACCATACTTCACGCGGTAAAAATATGGATACTCGTACGCCCGCCAGCAAAGTCCGCTACGTGGGTTAATCACCAGGGCGGTATTCGTACTTCAGGTTTCCAAGGGGTGCGGCTTGCCATGGCATTTGCTCAAGAACAAAGAGTTTTCTCTGCTTAATGAGTTTTACCCACTTGACTCAGCGAGGGGGAAATAGAGTTCGGATAATCAAAACCTTTACCCATAATGGGTAAAGGTTTTTTGATTTTTTAGAGAAGGCGTGGTAAAAATCGCTGTGAATTGTTCCTATTGCCTTGATTCAATGCGGATCAAAATGGGGAGAGCGATATGGGAGAGGATAAGAGAGGTTTTCCACGTTCGTTAGTAGAGCTGGTCGTTAAAATTCAGACCGGAGGCAGTTGGTCGGACTGCAAGGTTCTTGATCTTTCAGTGGAAGGAATTTCCCTGGAAGTTCAGCAACGGCTTCAAGTGGCTGAGTTAGTCACTATTGAGCTGGAACATGGCGAGTGGATGAAGAAAAATCAGGTGCAGGCCGAAGTACTCCGTTGCGACAGCAACCCTAACGAAACCAACCCTGAAATTTATCATATGGTAGCAAGGTTGATTGAGCCAAACGATGAATACCTGATGGGTGCTCTCAACATGGTTCATGGGGATGGCCCAAAGCAAGACCGGCGACCACTGAATTTCGGAAAGAGAGAAGATGGAAGATAATAATCTGCTGCAGGATGTGGGTGGAAGGGCGGTCTTGGAAAAAGTACATAAACTTTTTTATGACAAGCTTTACGAACATCCCTGGCTGAAGAAATTTTTTCTGCATATTGAGCAAAAGCTTATCGAAAACCAGCAAACCGATTTCATGGTTTCCAATATGGGGGGTGGAAAAATTTATTCCGGCGGCTTGCCGAAGAGGGTCCACCGGCATATGTATATCACCGAAGAGCTATTTGATTTGCGTACCAAAATTTTAAAAGAGTCCATTCTCGCGTGCGGAGTAAAGGAAGCTTTGGTCGAGCGATGGATTCGAATAGACAGCGCGTTCAAGCATTCCCTCGTTAAATCCAGCGTCGACAAATGTGAAAAGCGATATTTCACCGACGAAATCCTCAGCTTTCCCAAACCCTAATAGCCCACAGTTTCCAAAACTTTCGTTCTTAGCAAAGGCTTTTTGCTATTTCGAGCAGGTTTTGATAAAACGCCACTAGGCATGGACCCCTGATAATGAAGTTTAACAGGAGCCAAAGAGAGGCAAGGACTTTTAACCTTATTATGATTTGGAATGGCCGGAGAATCTGAATTTATGAATAGTGAAAGTAATAAGAGAATATCACCGCGTTCAATGGTGGAAATTGCTGTATTCGTGTATGTCATGGAAGAATGGGTCGCGTGCAAAACCATTGACCTCTCACTGGAAGCAATATCGGTGGAACTGGCATATCCTCTGATTCCAGGAAGTCTGGTAGCCCTGGATATCCATCAGAGTCAGGGAATGAAGAAGCATGAAATGCTGACAGAAATTTTACGTTGTGATGCTCTGGAAACCGAACCTGTTACCCATCGTGTCGTAATGAAATTTGTCGACCCCAGCCAAGATTTTATGGTAGATACAAAATCTTTAATTCAAAATAAATCCTAACTCTCTTTATAGACGAACAAGAATTTCAGTTCTCTGGAGGTGTTTTATTCAACCGCAGGAAGGGGTGTTGAGTCCCCCAAAAAAACATTCATTGATTCAGGTTTATAATTTTGAAGACCTGCCGTTGGTCACCATGAACGTGGCGAGAATCGGCGCACAAACTCCCGGCATGGCCTCAGAAATTGCTGGCAAGGAGAAACACTTTGCAGTGGTCGGCTTCGGCCCGATGTCCTGGATCTGGCTCACGCCCGACAAACCAGTTCCCGGTGGGTTTAGAGCTTTTGATGAAACCGAAATAGAAGAGGAAGACGTTCCTGAAACCGAAGGCGATATTCTGCTCTATTTTTCTTCTGACCATGCGGACTTGAACCGGGAAATAGCCAATCAAGTGCGCGAAATGTTTGGAAAAGATGGGGAACTGATTGAAGAAGTTGTGGCGGAGAGTTTTACTCCAACGAATGTTGAACCGACCACAGAAAATATTTTGATCGATCGCGCTACTAATCTCGATACCGAGCAAAGCAGTTTTGTTTTCACCCAACGGTTTCAGGGGGAAGATGATATCCATGCAACGCAATATCAAACCAGTTTTCCTTGCAAGACCGAATCGGGGTTAGGCCGGTATACTTTGACCTACAGCAATAATCCCGCAGAGTTAGAAGAGCATGGAGACTCTGTCTCCCGTCCTCCGGTTTCGCGCGGGGTGTTTTTCCTTCCTTCCCTTGATCTTTTGACCAGCCTTAGAATGGGTGGTATCCGCATGGGCTCTCTCGCCATCAACGCCAAGTGGAAAGGCCATTAGCATGGCAGGCAAATGGTAACTACTCTTCCTGAGCTTTTACCCGTGGCGGTACGCCACTAATAATTCCGGGTGACTTGGTCGTTCATGGATTCCAGTCGGGTCACTAGAATTTCAATCAATTTATTTTTTAATTTGGTGGGAATCTCTGGCTTGAGGGAGTCTATATCTTTAGTGTTGAACTTTAGAGCAATGACATCCCCATCTGCGATGACGCTGGTGGTTCGTTCGCGTTTTGCAACGTAGCCAATTTCTCCAAACACGGCTCCGGTCTTGAGTTTTGTGATGGTCTTTTCTGTAGGGTTGCTTTTAACTATAGCCACCACCCCTTTT
This sequence comes from Nitrospina sp., assembly GCA_018673915.1. GTDB lineage: Bacteria > Nitrospinota > Nitrospinia > Nitrospinales > VA-1 > LS-NOB. The sequence goes on from JABHBK010000005.1 coordinate 19,103, forward strand.
AGCAGTATGAAAAAAGAATAATCCTTTTCCCCTTCTTTGATAATGGTATCGGAAGGCAGATATTTGTAGATTTGGCTTCCCAGAGTACTGAGAAAATGTTTTTCTTTATCAGAAAAATCATCAAAAAAAGACAGCTTTTCAATCAGCTCCAACGCTTGCTCTCGGTCCATACAGGTAAGCCTATGGGTGAAAGGTTAAAATTTATTGTAACGGAAATCGGGAGTATTAGCAAAGTGGACAGCCGAAGAAGGTTCATAAAGTTTTATCAGCATCTCTTGATGAAGTGTAGACGTGAGGGCATTTTTGCTCTTTGGCGGCGTTATGTCTATAGGGGGCGCGCAGCCTGACTTTAATAAGGGCAGGGTTTTTACCGATTAAATACTTTGGGCAGCCTTCTCGTTCATGGCTTCGAGCCGCGTCACCAGTATCTGTATCATTTTATCTTTCAGTTTGATTATAATGGCTGGCTTCAGGGCATCCATATTTCTAGTGTCGATCTTTAGAGCAACGACATCACCATCAGCGATAACACTGGTGGTTCGGGTACGGTGGGCAACGAATGCGATTTCCCCAAACACGGCTCCGGCCTTGAGCTTGGTGATGGGCATTTCCTTCGGGTAGCTTTTGACAATGCGTACTACCCCTTTGAGGAGTATGAAAAAAGAATAATCCAGCTCTCCCTCCGTAATGAGGGTATCGGAAGGCAGGTATTTAAGGATCTGACTTTTCAATGTGGTTAGATACTTTTTTTCTTCTTTGGAAAACCCATCAAAAAAGGAAAGCTTGTCGATCAGCTCAAACGTCTGTTCTGTTTCCATTTCGGTTTTTTTCTTTGGGTGAATAACCATGCTTTATTGTATCGGAATCCTGATATTTTAGCAAAGTGCCCATTAGACCAAGGAGGATTACTGCGGTCACAGTTACATGTGAGGCTTTCTGGTTTTATTTGAGTCCCGCGTCACGCTGGCTGCCAGCGCAGTTTGGGATTGCGTGCCGCCTGAGCTTCATCGGGACGCGACACTTTTGATAGTCTTGGGGAGGCGTGAAAACTATCGGCGTCTTCTTTGCCTTTTTTAGCGATGGATTGCATGGCTTCGATGAAGTTGTCGAGTGTCTCTTTCGATTCTGTTTCGGTGGGTTCGATCATCAACGCGCCTTTAACAATTAGTGGGAAATAAACCGTCGGAGGATGAAACCCGTGGTCGATGAGCGCTTTGGCGAAATCCATCGTGGTGATGCCTTGGCCTTTATCATTGAAAACACACTCGTGCAGACTGGCCCCGCTAAAGGGAAGATGGAATGTGTCTTTTAACTTCGCGCGAATATAATTAGCGTTGAGCACCGCAGATTGTGCTGCCTCCCGGATGCCTTCGGGTCCAAGTGTGCGGATGTAGGCATAGGCACGCAAGAGCATGCCAAAATTGCCGTTGAACGATTTTAGTCTGCCCACACTTTGAGGCCGGTCTGCATTCAAGCGATACTTTGATCCGGCTTTTTCCACTATTGGAGCGGGGAGATAAGGTTCAAGAATATCTTTAATGCATACGGGGCCTGCGCCAGGTCCGCCCCCGCCATGTGGAGTGGAAAAGGTTTTATGCAGATTGATATGAAGCACATCAATCCCCATGTCTCCCATTTTTGTGATACCCATTACAGCATTGAGGTTTGCGCCGTCGCAGTAAACCAGCCCTCCTTTTTTATGAACAATCTCGGTGATTTTTAAAATATCTTTCTCGAACATTCCGAGTGTATTTGGATTGGTCAGCATGATGGCCGCTGTTTCTTCATCCATCGCCGCTTCAAGTTTTGCGACATCGATGGTTCCTTCTGCATTCGATGGGAGTTGAACGGATTTGTATCCACATAGTGTGGCGCTGGCCGGATTGGTGCCGTGGGCAGAGTCGGGCAGTAATACTTTTTTTCTGGGATTACCTTGTGCTTCCTGATAGGCCTTGATCATCAGCATGCCGGCAAACTCGCCCTGGGCTCCGGCGGCTGGGTGCAGACTGGCGTGATCCATCCCACTGATGGTTTTCAGGCACTCCTGCAACTCATACATCAACTGCAAGCTACCCTGAGAATCTGCATCCGTTGTCATTGGATGATGCTGGGCGAAGCCGGGCAACCTTGCCATCGTCTCATTGATTTTCGGATTGTATTTCATTGTGCAGGAACCCAATGGATAGAAATTGGTGTCGATGCTAAAATTCCATTGTGAAAGCCGGGTGAAATGGCGCACGACATCGAGTTCTGATAGCTCTGGAAGATCATCAATGGCTTCGCGGATTTCTCCGGGTGGGAGCAATGTCTCAATTTCTACTTCCGGCACATCGCAGGAAGGCAGAGAATAAGCCTTTCGACCCGGCGAACCCAATTCAAAAACAATGGGCTCCTCGAAGATCAATCCGGGTTTTCCTGGAGTTTTCAGCTCTTTTGCTTCTTGTGCTTCGTTCATGATTCTTCCTTCTTTAAGGAATAGTTATTGGGTGCTCAGCATTTCCTGCAGGGTGTTGAGGACTGTGTCGGGGGACAGAGAGTCATCGTACCTTTCTTCCAGTACTATACTATTGGCATTCAAGGGGCCCCAGCGTTTAATTTCCCCATGTTTAAAAATCACGCAAACCGGTTTATCGACTGCCGAGGCAAGGTGCATGATGCCAGTGTGATTGCAAAGTAAAACATCGCATTCCTGTATCAAAAGCGCAAGCTCTTTTGCGGTGAGTAGAGGAAGAATTTTAGGTTTATTTGGCATGTTGGCTATGGCTGTTCTGAGTTCGGCTTCCTCTCCGGGTCCGTTGACCAACCAGACCTGTGCCTGGTTCGATTCCAGTAAGTGTTCGATCACGGCCTGAAACTTCTCCCACCGCCAACCCCATTGTGCGATACGAGTGCCGGACTTGACCAACACCACGGGCTGGTTCAACGAGGTGCGAAATTCTTTTAGAAGTTCTACAACTTTTTGAGTTTCTTCCGGATTGAAATAAAGCTTGGGCTGGGTTTGTATTTCCTGAATGCCCAGGGCTCGCAGAAGTTCCAGGTTATTGTCGCTTTCATGTTGAGGTGGGCCTTCCACAGGGACTCGGACGTTATGGGCCCATGCATTTTCTGGATGATCATATCCGACCCTGATTTTTGCACCGGAACAAAGAGCAAAAAAGGTAGCGGTGGCACTGAATTTTTTATTGAGAGTTAACGTCAGGTCAAAATGTTCATCCCTCAGTTGGCGAAAGATAGCTAAAGGTTGTTTGGGATCGAAAGATAATACCCTGCTAATTTTTGGATTGTCTGTCAGGAGTCCTACATGGGCACTTTCTACCAGGACATTGATATTTAAATGCGGGAATGATTTTTTAAGGGTTTCGTAAACCGGGGTGGATAGTACTACATCACCCAGTCGGTCAGGGCGTATGACTAATACCTTGTTGATGTTGGTAAAGTCCAGAGGCAGATTGGGTGGATTGGGGGCTTTTCCCGTGCATGCGCCCACCAGGCTCCATAACATTTGTTTGGCTTTTTTTTCCAGCGTGCGCAGGGATGGGTTTGCCATAGATTGATAGGCTATAAGGGGTTTGTTCCGTTCATCCGCGATGCAGAATGGGAACTTATCGGGTTGGCTATGGGACTGTAAAAGGAAGCGCTTCATCTAAAAGCATGATGGGAATATCATCTTTAATCGGGTATTTCAGGGCGCAGGGTTTACAAACTAACCCGTCTTCATTTTGGCTTATTTCAAGATCTCCCTTACACTTGGGGCAAACCAGGATATCCAGAAGTTCTTTATCAATTCCCATAATTATTCTCCTTGATTGGTGATGCTGAAAAATTCAGGATAATTGGTTTGTAATTTTCTGATGACTTTTCACGGCCTCAAACACTTCATCGCTGGTAACTCTATTCATGCATTCTTTGGTTCCCAGTGGGCAAGTTTTTTTCCAGCAAAAACTGCATGAAAGCACTTTATAAACGGTTGCGTGATTCACGCCATAGGCTCCATTACGTGCAGGGTCGGTGGGACCAAAAATTGAAACCGTAGGGATGCCCAACGCCGCTGCCAAGTGAAGTGGACCTGAGTCACAGCTTACCAGCAGTGTCATCCGTTTGTACAGGCCAATAGATTCTAAAATTGAAGTTGGTGGAGCGATCCAGCATTTTTGTTTCATATGGGTGGAGATTTGCTGGGCCTTGGTTTTTTCTCCCGGCCCCCAGGTCAGCAATACAGAGTATCCCAGTTCGGCGGAAATGCGGTCAGCCAATTCTGCGAAGCGTGCCAGTTCCCATTGCTTGGTTTCGAATCCCGCACCCGGATTGATTCCGATAATAGGACGGTGGGTCAGGTCCTCGTCAAAATAACGGGCTATTTTTTTATCTGCTTCATCAGGAATCTGGAGAGGAAAAAGTTTTGTTTTTTCAACGCTGCCCAATGCAGTTTGTAAAATCTCAAGGTACATATCCACAACATGGATTCCTCCTGCTGTGTAGGGGCTTTTTTGGTTGGTGAACAGGGCGTTGATTTTTTCTTTGCAATTATTTCTGTGGAATCCGGCTCGGGCTGGGGCACCACTCAACCTGGCAATGATGCCACTTTTTATCAACCCGTGCAGATCGAGCACTAGATCAAACTTATGCTGACGCAGGGTTTTGATGGTTTTCAGAATTTCACTAAGCGATTGACGGTTCCAGTTTTTGCGCCATACTTTGGTGCGGATGGGAATGACCTGATCGATATCCGGGTTGCCCTTCAAAATATCCTGAAAACGTTCTTCTACCATCCAGACAATGGTGGCATTGGGCAGAGACTTTCTAATGGTTGCGGCTACGGGAAGGGTGTGAACCACATCCCCCAAAGCGCTAAACTTCAGAATTAATATTTTGTGCGCGTTCATGAGGCCAGAGGATATAGCAATCAGGGTTTGATGAATTTTAAAATCCGGGTATAGATGTAGCGGTAACACAGGTAGCCTACCAAACTTCCGTAGAGCGCTCCCCCTAAAACATCAAAAGGGTAATGTACTTTCAAGTACACTCTTGAATATGAAACTATCAGTGCCAGGGCAAAAGCCAGTAAAGTTGTGTTACGAAAACACAGGCTTAGCAGAGTCGCGGCGGCAAAAGTATTGCTGGCATGGTTTGAAGGAAAAGAAAAACTGTTTGAGCACCTGAATGCCATCTCCAGATCGGGCAAAACATGACAGGGCCTGAGTCGGCCGATCCCTTCCTTAAGAATATAATGGCTACTTGCATCGTTGAGGGCGATGGTTGCACCTACGGTCACTAGAAAGACCAGTCCTTTAATCCTGTAAACAAAAAGGATGGCTATTACGCAGGCGATGCCTAAATGGTAAAAGTTGTTTTTCATGGTCATAAACACCATGAACTCGTGCATTATTGGGGATTGAAAATGCTGGTTGATCCAGTAGAATAGCGAAACGTCGAGATCGTATAAGATGGTGGGTTCCTTTTTGCGGGAATTGAAGTTACTTGAGAATTTTATGGAGTTTGGTGGTTTGAGTCAAACGATTTATCGCTTCTTATGGGTGTGGATTAGGAGAGCTAGCTTGTTTTCCGGACTGAATGAGTCCTTGTTATCTTTTGGCGAGAGCTGATGATGACGAAAACTCATGGCAATGCGATGATTCTTTTTGCTCGAGATCCCATTTTAGGTAGGGTGAAGACCCGGTTATCTTCCTTACTGGATGAGGAAACTATTCTGCAACTCTATACTTGTTTTCTTCATGACAGCCTTGACAAAGTCCGGCAAGTAAGAAATGCAGACTTGTTTGTAGGAGTCTCTCCTTCGAACGAATCGGGGTTTTTTACCGGAACGCAGAGTGCCGATATGGGACTTTTTGTTCAGGAGGGAAATAACCTGGGAGACAAAATGCGACGGGCTATTCAAGATCGCTTTGAGGAAGGTTATGAGAGGGCAGTTATTATTGGCTCGGATAGCCCATCTCTCCCCGTTTCCTATATTGAGCAGGCTCTTGGCTCGGATAAAGATATAGTTTTAGGGCCTAGCACCGATGGCGGTTACTACCTGATCGGAATGCGTGGGAAATTGACCGAGGTGTTTGATGGCGTGACTTGGGGGACGGACAAGGTCTTACAGGAAACCTGTGAACGCCTGATGCAGGATGAAGCAGAGCTGGAGCTTTTGCCGGTCTGGTACGATATTGATGGCCCTGATGACTTAAAATTCTTCAAGACCCATTTACAACTCATCGAACAGGCCGGACTCGGAAAAGCCGGTGAGACAGGAAAGTTGCTGGACAAAATTTTGTCGGACCACTGAAATTATTTTGGGCCGTCTGGGTGCCCATACATTTAACAGAACAGGAAACTATGAAGCTTTGCAAATTTACAGATTCAGATTATCAGGCGGTGATTGAGGCGTTGGAAAATCGTTCCAATATGGATTTGTTTACTCACGATGAAACGGTCCGCAAAATATTGCAGGATGTAAAGGAAAGAGGGGACTCGGCAGTTCTGGAATATACGCATCGATTTGATCGCCACAATCTTTCGCTGGAGCAGATGCGGGTTACACCGGATGAGATTCAACAGGCTTATGAAGGGGTGAGCGCGAAAGAACTTGCGGCACTCCAGGAAGCGGAGAAACGCATTCGGCGTTTTCATGAGCGTCAGAAGCAGGAGTCCTGGCGTTATGAGGAGGAGGGGATAACTCTGGGCCAAATGGTAAGGCCGCTTGCAATTGCGGGAATCTATGTTCCAGGTGGTAAAGCTTCCTATCCATCTTCAGTTCTGATGAATGCCATTCCGGCCAAAGTGGCAGGGGTGGAGCGCGTTGTCATGTGCTCGCCGTTTCCCGATGGACAAACTCGACCGCATGTTCTCGTTGCGGCAGACATAGCGGGAGTCAGCGAAATTTATAAGGTTGGGGGTGCTCAGGGGGTTGGCGCCATGGCTTTTGGTACCGAAACCCTGCCTCGTGTAGACAAGATAGTCGGACCGGGTAATATTTATGTGGCTCTGGCGAAACGCCTTGTATTCGGAATTGTGGATATCGATATGATTGCCGGTCCTAGTGAAATTCTGATTGTGGCTGATAGCAGTGCTAATCCTGCTTATGTAGCGGCTGACCTTTTATCTCAGGCTGAACATGATGAAGAAGCGGTCCCGATCCTGGTAACCCCGGAAGAAGGGCTGGCCCGAGAGGTGATGGTCGAATTGGAAAAGCAGAAAAACACCCTGAGTCGCCAGTCTATAATGGAAGCATCCTTAAACTCACAGTGCCGACTGCTGGTAACGGAATCCCTTGAGGCGGCAGTGGACCTGGCTAATCGGTTAGCCCCGGAGCATTTGGAGTTGGCGCTGGAAGACCCTGACCATTGGGTGGACAAGATTCAGAACGCCGGTGCGGTATTTTTAGGGCATTACACGCCGGAGGCGGTAGGAGACTATTTGGCCGGACCTAATCATGTATTGCCAACCAGCGGTACTGCCCGTTTTTCATCCCCCTTGGGGGTGTATGATTTTATCAAGCGGACCAGCTTAATTTCCTATTCCCGGCCCGCTTTGGAAAAATGTAACGAAACTGTTAGATTACTGGCTGAAATGGAGGATTTGGGGGCGCATGCAAATTCGGTAAAATTGCGCATTCACGGAGCTGACAAAAAAACGTGAAAACATTATATTTTCAGGGCTCCAAGGTTCGATTTTGTCTTGACACACAAGGAAGGCTATGTTTTAATCACCATCATTTTGGGCCTTTATGCGCCCAAAATCTGGTAGTGGCTCAGTGCCTGTAAACCCTGTAAAACCATGAGTTATTGGGGTTTGTAAAGCTCTCTTGCCTGCAAAATTAGACGGTTTCAGACTCGTGCTGGCGTTGTCGCAGGCGGTGGGATTATTGAGATTTTTAAAATATTTAGGATTAAGTTCAGTTTAGAAAAGTTAGATTGATAAATATATTAGGTACCTTTTTAAAGTTTTGTATTACTAAGCTACGGATCCTGATCAGATCCAAAAGGAGGTTAAGCCATGTTGGGGAAAAACAAACGTAGCATTACAGCATTTTCATTGGGGCTGATACTGGCGATGGCCATGTATCTCGTTCCGGGCATGACCAGTGATGCCATCGCCAAGGAGGCGTTTGCAGAGCAGGTATTTGCTGAAGAGGCTTTTGCCAAGGAAGTTTTGGCTGAAGAAGAGGCCGCAGAGGGTGAAGGCGAGTCGGAAGTCGAATGGAGTCAGGACGTATTCTATAAGGACTGGGAAGGCAATCCGCTGAAAGGTCCAGTGAGTGGTTTTCCTGCGCCGGAGTTGGATGAGTCGGATTATAACAACTATGAGTTCGCTCCTAGTCGTATGCTCTTATGGGTTGCCAATCAGCAGCATCTGTATTTTGGTAGCTTCGTACTTGCGGTTCCGATTTTCTGTATGCTCATCGAGTTTATTGGAATTCGATCCAAGGAAGAAGATCCGGTTATGTCAGCCAAGTATGATCGTTTGGCGCATGACTTGATGAAGGTCAGCTTGACCGCTTATTCCTGGACCGCGATTCTCGGTGGTGTTCTGCTCTTTACGTTCATCACGTTGTTTCCGGGTTTCTTTAAGTATATGGCAGGCATTTTCCGCCCGGTCATGCATGTGTATGCATTGATGTTCCTGGCTGAATCTGGCGTTCTGTATGTTTATTACTACGGTTGGGACAAGATGAGTAGCGATCCCTTCCTGAAATGGGTTCATTGTAGTCTTTCTGTATTGCTCAATCTCATTGGTACGATCCTTATGTATTTGGCCAATTCATGGGCCACTTTCATGCAGGCTCCTGGTGGAATTGACTCGGAAGGGCGTTTTCTTGGAAATATTTGGCACGTTATCCATTCCACTCTCTGGAATCCAGTTGGGGTTCACCGGATTCTCGGAAACATTGTATTTGGTGGTGGAATCGTAGGTGCTTACGCTGCATACCATTACCTCACCGCTAAGACGGAAGAGGAAAGAGCTCATTATGATTGGGTTTGTTATGTGGCGATGTTTATCGCGATTTTCGGTCTGATTCCTCTGCCTTTCGCGGGTTACTGGCTGATGAAGGAAGTTTATGCTTTCCGTCAGCAGATGGGGATTACCTTGATGGGCGGCATCATGGCTTGGTTGTTCATCATTCAGGCGGTAATGATCGGTTTATTGTTCTTCGGTGCTAACTCGTATCTGCATAATGGTATGGCGCGGGTCAAGGGGTCGCACCGTTATATGAAGTATTGTAAGTACATGATACTTCTTCTGATCTGCTGTTTCACCATGTGGATGACTCCTCATACCATTGTTATGACTCCGGCGGAGTTGAAAGCAATGGGTGGCGCGCAACATCCGGTGGTGGGCCACTTTGGTGTTATGTCGGCCAAGAACACAGCGGTCAACCTGATGATTACCACTACCATCCTCTGCTTTCTGCTATACCAGAAGGCAAATAAGAAGATAACGGTGCCTTGGGCCACGGTCGGCAACTGCTGGATCGCGGCTATCTTTGTTGGCGCCGCTCTTAACATCATTTTCTTGGGTGTTTATGGTTATTTCCTCCCTGCTAACCAGCGGGTTGGGCTTTCTGTTCCACAGGTAACTACTACTCTGACAACCCTGTTCGCGGGTACAGCCATTAATATCTCGATGTTTAAGGATTCTGAATCCTATGGGGATATCCAATGGGGTACTCAATCCAAGGTTGGAACTTACGCCATTTTCCTTTTGGCGATTTCCTTTACTTGGTTAATGGGGCTCATGGGTTACATCCGTTCAGCGGTTCGCTTGTTCTGGCATGTAACGGAAGTAGTTCGTGATAATTCTGTTGATGCTTATACGCTCACGATTGGTGAGGCGGGGAAGATGCTTACCTTTAACACCCTGTTTGTTTGGGTTCAGTTTGTAGTGGTGTTCTGGGTGGGTAGTTTGACCGGTAAAAAGGCCGTAGCAAAAGCTCCGGAAGGTGTTCCGGTACCGGCTCAACAGCAATAACTGTTAACTATTTGGGGGGCTCCCTTATTTTTGGGGAGCCCCGTACCAATGTAATCTGAGGGATCAGGAGAGAGAGGAGAAAGATGTTACCAGAGCAACATGACATATTATTTTCGTTTATTGCGATCCTGTTTGGCGTTTTCGGAATCTTTGTTTTTGGCAATGTGATTCAGGCTTGTAGAGAGAGAGAAGGTTTAAACACAACGCTATGGGGCGGAATATTTGCTGGTTTTGCGCTCGCGTGTTTTTTGATGACGGTCCATATGTTCGATCTCGTTCAGGCTGATCAGTTGGCATTTTTCTTTGGAACGTATGTTTGGGTTGTTGTTTTATTGCTGTTGACTTGGGGTATGTTTTTCAAGAGCAATAAAATTGAAAGTCAATCCCCTCCAATTATCAGAGGGATGTTTTTCTGGACGGTAGTTTCTCTTTCGCTCGCGGGGTATACCAACTGGTTGCCACAACAGCGTAGTGATCCGCCTCCGAAAGAAGCGGCCATTGTGGGTGACGTGACCATGGAAGAATTTGCTGAAATGGGCCGTGTCATTATCTTCGGTGCCAAGCAGGTGGCAGGTCAGAAATCAATCGGTAAGGGCCAGTGTCCTCTCTGTCATGGTTTTGATCCAGCGGATCATATGGGCCGATGTCCGAACCTGTTCGGTGTTGAAAAAAGAAGTCACGATCGGGTAAAAGAAGAGCGATATCAAAATTTGCCTATGAAAATCGGGGAAACAGAACCAGCCGCCGGTATTGTGAAGGGGAAGTATGATGAGATCCCGGAAGAATATCGACGCCAACATGGTCCGGATGAGTTAACTGGTGAAGATTATATCAGGGAATCCATGATGTGCCCGACCTGTTACGTGGTTGAAGGTTTCGGTGGTGCGGGTGATACGAAGAGCCCGATGCCGGTTATCGTCAAACCGCCGATCAGCTTGAGCCGCGTTGAAGTCAATGCGGTCATTGCTTATCTGCAATCCAAAGACACTCCGGGTGAGTTTGCTTCGGTGACGGTTCCTTTGCCTCAGGATGATGCCGGTAATACCGGTGGTGCTATAGCTGAAGTGGTTGAAGAAGATGATGGGGCTATATTTGTCACGGGTAAAGAAGACATCCCAACTATGATTAATAAACTGGGTTGTCCGCTTTGTCACACTATCCCTGGTATTGAGGGTGCGGTCGGAGAATTGGGACCAAAACTGCATGAAAAAACCAATGCTCCGAATCGTATTAAAGACCCCAACTACAAGGGTACAGCAACTAACACCAAAGAGTATGTCCGGGAGTCTATTTTGAATCCTGGCGCATACGTAGTATTTAATGAAGAAGCAGGGGAGGCTTTCCCTGATGGTTTAATGCCTACAACCTTCTCCGAGCAGCTTTCAGTTCAAGCTATGGACAAGCTTGTAGACTTTATTAGTCAGACCGAAGCACCGGCTGGCAGTTAATTAGGAGACAACAATGAATAAGTCGCTTGTTAGTTTTTTGGTATTTGTTGTCGGCCTGGCGGTGTTTCATAACGCCATCTTTCCTATCTTCACACCGAAGGAGGTCGGCTGGGTATTGAATAGGTATGTATACTTTTTACTATTCGTTGCCTATGTAATTATTACTAATCTAATCCTCAGACTAAAGCCGCCAATTGCAATGAATGCTTTGTTTGTCTGGTCTTTGGGTTTCTATTTTTATAAATTTGTATTGTATCCGCCAATTCCATGGACCCTTTTCATCACTTATATGGTGATGTGGTCGATTGGTACATTCCTGTACGTCAGTCAGGATCCTGAAACTTTTAGAGAGTTCAGGAAACCTATCGTTAAGACCATTGTTGGTGAATACAAGTTTGCGCAGATTATTATGTTGATCGCGATGCCGATTCTGGTTGGTTTTGCGACCTATAACTCCATCTATCCGTCTTATCAGGAGCCGGTGGAATTGAGGACGGTGCATCCCGCACCGCCTGCTACGACAAAGGTACATGGCAAGACTTATCCATTGGAGTCTACCAATAATCCTTTCCGTGTTGATGAACAGGATAACTATAAGGACAGTTTCCCGTTTCTGGATGCGGACAAAACGGAGTACATGAAGTATGTGACTGAGGGAGGGACCATCTTCTTTCAGAACTGTCATTATTGTCATGGTGACCAGTTGAATGGACTGGGCATGTTCTCCCATGTGTTCAACCCGACCCCGGCGAACTTCATCGATCCGGGAACCATCGCCATGCTACAGGAAGCTTTTATATTCTGGCGGGTAGCGAAAGGCGGCCCTGGTTTGCCTAATGAGTCGACTCCTTGGTCTTCAGCAATGCCTCCGTGGGAGGAACATTTGAAGACGGATGAAATCTGGAAGGTTATCCTGTTTGAATACTGGTATACGGGATGGCATCCAAGAACATTCGGAACAGAAGGTTCTGAGGGTTGAGAACAATTAATATGAACTTTCGGTTACTAAATAACCTAAAACATATGGGAATGAACATGAATAAGAATAATAACTATATCAAACGCCTGATCTTTTCTTTTCTGGCTGTGGCGTTGATCGTAGTACCGGGTACCGCCTTGGCTCAACAGGCGCCGGATGCGATCAAGAAGGACCTGCTGGAAAAAGGTAAAAAGGTCTATTTTAAAAGATGCGTCTGGTGCCACGGGGTTGAAGGGGGCGGAGATGGCCCTTCTGCAGACCGCTTGTTTACCCGGCCCAGAAACTTCATTCAGGGAACGTTTAAGATCCGCACCACGGATTCTGGTGAACTTCCTCTGGAAGCAGATTTAATCAAAACCGTTAAAAATGGACTTCCAGGCTCGGCAATGCCTGCCTGGGGTGAATTTTTAGGGCAAGACGAGATCGTTGCGGTAGTGAACTTTGTTAAAACCCTGATCCAGGATCGGGATTTTAACGATACCGAAGACGAAGAAGTCAATATAATGGATTTTGGTACTAACCCGTGGGGAACAAAGGGTCCGTATCACTTGGGCATTCCTCAGGCTGACGTTGACGCGGGTAAAGAAATATTTATTAAAAATAAATGTTTCGAGTGTCATGGTGGTGAAGGCCGTGGTGATGGTAACCCAACCATGAAAGACGACTGGGGTTTCCCAATCGTAGCGGCAGACTGGACACAGTGCTGGAACTTTCGTGGTTCACGTCGGGATGCTTTCAATCCTTTTAATGTAGTTCGTACGATTTCTACCGGATTGAATGGCACACCCATGCCGAACTTCAGAGAGCAGATCACAGTTGAAGACCGTTGGAAAATTGCGGCGTTCGTTAACTCACTTTGTCCTCGGAAGAATATTGATCCGCTGACCAATAAGCCTATTCCAGATTTTCTGATTCAGTCGGTTTATACGGAAGGTCCTGTGTCACCAAAGATTGATGACCCGAGTTGGCAGTCTCCGGATACAGACTCCAGGATCGTTGCTCCACCTGAAGAGATTGCGGAAAATCCAAAAAGGCATTATATCGCGATGGCGGGTCAGATTACCCGTGGTAAACGAAACTTCGATCCGAAGACGGACGACCTCTGGGTCACTTCCCGTTGGAGTGCTGAAGAGAACGCGGTTTACTACCTGGTCGAATACCATTTGCGCTTTATGACCGATGATCCAGAGTATCCGGATGCGGTAGCGATTCAATGGCCGGCTAAACTTCAGGATCTGTTCGGTGCGGAAAAACCCTATTTTATTATGGGTGACTCCAAAAAGCCGGTTGATATCTGGAAGGCAAGTTTCACACCTAAGGACTACAGTGCGACCGCTGCCCCCAATGAAAAGGGCTATCAGTTGGACGTGAGTGTGGAAGAAACTGTAGGTTTTGGTTTTGACGCTCTGCAAGCCAAAGAATCAGAAGCTAAGGTGCAGGTTGTGGACTCTATCTACCATCAAGGCCGTGTGAAAATCATGTTTAAACGGGATCTTGCTACGGAGGGTGAATTTGATGTTCAGATTCCGACCGAGCAGTTCATTCCGGTGGCCTTTATGCAATGGTCGGGTAGAGACAAGGAAAAAGATGAGCATAACGCCATCTCTACCTGGTACTACACCATTCTGAAACCGGCTCTGCCGGCGTCTCTTTACTATATGCCTCCTATCATAGCGGCTATTTTTGTCGTGTTCCAAGGGTGGTTGGTATGGATGACGAAACGTACACGTAAAATGTATGATGAAGGGAAAGTTAAGCGTGACGAGCTTCCCAAATAGTCATCATTAGTTCTATAAGAAAAGCCCGCCGATTATTCGGCGGGCTTTTTTTTTGTCTTGAACATAGATATGCTTGAGAGGCAGTGATGTTTAAAAGTATTACCTCACCCTGCAAGTCTCGCAGAACCAGTTCTTTAACTTATGAACTGCGAGACAGAATCTGTTTTTACCAGAAATATTTTGTTGGGGTTTAAAAGTAGAAAGGGGGGATTATTCTTCTTCGGTAACTTGTTCCAGGTCCATATTCCCTTCAATGATTTCTCTAAGTGCCAGCTCAAAAAAAGTTTTAGGAGAATCGTATTCTTCGGGATCAACTTCAATAGTGGGCTGAGCGCCATTTTCAAGTTGATGAATCCTTTGTGTTACCAGAATGCATAGCAGAAACCGGCTTTTTACCACATCTTGTGCCTGGCGAACCAACTCAAGAGTGTCTTGCATTTCCAATTCAATCATGTTTTTCCTATTCTTTAAGGTTTTGGTTATTGTAGTGGCAATTCAATTTCCTGTCAACCGCTAGCCCCCCTATCTAGAGGGTTAAAATGGATCGGACAGTTTTAGCGATAGTTTCAACCTGTTCCCGATTTATTTCCCGATGCAGGACTGCCCGAAATACACCTGGATCGGTCATGAGAATTTTAATGGAATTTTCTTCCAGCAGGTTTAAAAAGGATTCTCCATCAATTTTGGAATGCTTTAGTTTGAAAAAAATAATATTGGTTTTTACTTGAGCAGGGTCCAGTTCAATTCCCTCAACAGATGCCAATTGCTCTGCCAGAAGCTGAGTGTTTTGATGATCTTCTTTTAACCGTTCGACCAGGCTTTCCAATGCGACCAGCCCTGCGGCGGCCAGATGCCCAGCCTGGCGCATTCCCCCTCCTACCATTTTTCTGAATTTTCTGGCCCGCTGGATAAAATCACGGTTACTACAGACGAGCGAACCGACTGGAGCGGAGAGTCCCTTGGACAGGCAAAACATGACTGAGTCTGCCTGTCGTGTCAGATCCTTCACATTGATATCCTGTGCTACAGCGGCATTAAATAACCTTGCTCCATCCAAGTGAATTTTAAGCCCGTATTTTGCGGCTAGAGCCCTTACGCTATCCATATACTCTGGGTTAAGGGGTGAGCCCTGGCAAAAATTATGGGTGTTCTCAAGGCAAATCAGTCGGGTAGGGGGGTTATGGATATCTGAGGGTCTTATCGAATGTTCTAACAGGGGCAGGAGTAAGGTGCCATCGGGATTGTTGGGGATAATTCTTGGATGGACTCCCCCCAAGGCGGCTATGCCCCCCACTTCATGCAGGAAAATATGGCTTCGGTCTCCCAACAATATTTCGTCCCCGCGCTGGCAATGGCTAAGAATGCTGATAAGGTTCCCCATGGTGCCGCTGGGAACAAAAAGAGCCGACTCTTTGCCTGTTTTTTGGGCTGCCAGTTCTTCCAGTTTTTTAAGGGTTGGGTCTTCTTCGAAAACATCATCCCCTACTTCTGCATTGGCCATCGCTTCACGCATGGCGGGTGTTGGTTGTGTGAGGGTGTCGCTTCTCAAGTCAATCGGTTTCATGACTTTCCCCTTTCGCGCTGGACCCAAAGTGCAATAGCTTATTTCTGCTGGCAATTGTGCTCTCGGCTCTAGGGTTCATTGCTCGTTTCCACCGGGCGTGGCCCGGGTTTTTCCATACGATTTCGTTTAACCCGGTAATAGGCCAGGGAAATAAAAAAGACCGGTATGACAAATCCGCTCAATAAAAGAGCTCTAATATTATCGGGGGGATAGTCCAATGCCAGCAAACCCTGGTACATCAGTTGAATCAAATAAGCTAACAGGCCACAGGCAAGAAATAAGTAACCGATACGTTTGGAACCTTTTGGTCCCGGAAAAATAAAGGAGTAGGCAATGAAGTTCAAGCCCAGAAAAAGGATTCCGTTTAAGAACATTAGATAAATGATTTGATTCTGGGCCTGCGTTAGCATGGGTTTAAACTTTAAAAGGAGTCAGAAATTTTTAAGAGGATCTTTTAATATCTTATAAGGTATGTCGGGAGATTTAAACTTTAAAATTGCGAGGTGGGTTGCAATATCTTTGGCGCATAAAGAAAAAGCCCGGTGCGGACTTTCGTCCGGCCACCGGGCTTTGTATAATGAATACTAGAAACTACGTGAAATTCCAAAGACTGCCTCGCCGTCACAACCTTCGGCGCATTCAGTAGTGGTCAGATCCGTGTCAATATAAGTAATGCTGAGATCGAAACCGTGAGTGGCATAGGAAGCACCTATGCTCCAATCAACGGTGTCCGGCCTGGTAATCGCGTCTTCCTTCGCAACCCACTGATGCCCAACATGGCCTGTCAGGGCAAGGCGATTTGCCAGAGGCACCTCTGCATCAAAACTTATGTAGATGGCTTCTCCGCTGGCGCTAGTAAATTGTGGGCTGTAATAAGCAGAAACACCCGTTGAAATCAAAGAAAAGTCGTGGGACATACCAAACATAAGCTCGACGTAGTCCAGCGCTAAATTTTTTGTGGCACCGGGGTAGGTGTACCAAATCCCGCCTACATCGAAAGTGATGCCATAGTATTCCCGCGCTACACCTGCGTAGATATCAAACTCGGTATTTCCATTACCTTGTGATCCAAAGTCTACATTGGAACCCCAGACACCGAAGTAATATCCTTTTTCATGGGCCCAGTCAAAACTCCCCTGAATGGCCATTTCTTCGTCAGTTTGGGTGACACCACGAAACCTGTAGTCCGTGACAAATCCCATTGAACCTGAAAAACTACCTGGAAGATTGATGAGTTCTGGGTCTTCTGCATAAGCCGCTGTATTAAAATCAGCCGTAAAAACCAAACTGGCCATAAGAAGCAGTGCCAAGGCAGCTTTAGAAATGAGAGAGTTTATTTTGCGCATGGTTAAATCCTTTCTAATCTTTGAGTGCAATAAATATAAAATTCGAGGCTTTCCAATCTAAGCCAGTCATTTTTGAGCTAATATATTTAAGTATAAGAAAACAATAACTTATAAGGGGATAAAAGTCAAACATTATAAGGCTTTATGTAAGTTTGCCCTGGGGTATAACCCCCAGGGGCAATCCTATGAAAAAATTTATACCTTTTATACCAGGTTATATCCAGTTTCTCCATGCTGGGTGGTATCCAGCCCCATTTCTTCGTCTTCATCATTTACCCTGAAGCCGATGGTTTTATCAATAATTACGACCAGAATATAGGTGACGACGAAAGAGTAGGCTCCTGCAGCTCCAATGCCCACTAATTGGACCCAAACCTGATTAAAATTGCCGGTTAGCATCCCCGTTCCCCCTATGGTAACGAATAACCCGGTAGCCAAAGCTCCCCAAGCACCCCCCACGGCATGGATTCCAAAAACATCGAGGGAATCATCGTAACCGACTTTTATTTTCATGATCACAGCGTAGAAACAGATGATTCCTGCGAGGAAGCCGATTACCATTGCCCAAAGGGGTTCCACAAATCCTGCGGCTGGAGTGATTGCTACCAGGCCGGCTACAATTCCGGATGCCGCACCGAGGGCACTGGCTTTTCCCACCTTGATATATTCAGCAACAAGCCAGCCGAGGAGTCCGGCTCCTGTGGCAATTTGGGTATTCGTAAAAGCGAGAACTGCTAATTCATCTGCGGCTAATGCGCTACCCGCATTAAACCCAAACCAACCGAACCATAATAATCCTGCCCCTAGAAGAGTAAGAGGAAGACTGTGAGGAATCATGAGTTTTCCCGGAAACCCTCTGCGAGATTTAAGAACGAGGGCCGCAGCCAATGCGGCGGTGCCTGAGGCAATATGGACAACGGTCCCACCTGCAAAATCCAGAGCTCCCATATCGCCTAACCATCCGCCACCCCAAACCCAATGGCAAATGGGATCATAAACAACGGTGGACCATATAAAGATGAAGGCGATATAAGCTTTAAAGCTTACTCGCTCAGCTATTCCTCCACTGATTAGTGCGACGGTGATAATTGCAAACATCAACTGAAACATACTGAACAAATATTCCGGAATGGTGCCAGAAAGGGTTTTAAAATCAATTCCCATAAAGAACACTTTGCTCAGGTCTCCGACAAAATGTCCGATATCGTTACCAAAGGCTAAAGAATAGCCAAACAGCACCCATTGGACGGTAATGACTCCAAGCGGTATAAAACTATGCATTAATGTGCTTAAAACGTTTTTTCGTCGCACCATGCCACCATAAAACAGCGCCAGGCCAGGAAGCATGAGCATCACTAGCGCTGAAGAGATCAGTATCCAGGCGGTGTCTGGGTAGCTGATTTTGCTGGTTTCCTCAGCTCCCGCGATCGCAGGAAAGCATATGAATAAAAAAGTTAGGGCGATCATAATCGCTTGAATTCTGAATTTCATAAAACCCGATCTCCTAGATAAAGTAAAATAGGGGTGGTGGTTAATATACTTCCTATACTTGGTTTTCAATTCTTATACCAATATGAGAAAACAAGTTTTATGAGTCGAGGGGGTTCTAGTTAAGTAATTTAAAAACAATTATTTACGTGTAATTTTTTAGCCGTTGGGTTAAACTATCGGGGTATATTTATTGAGTGGGATTGCTTGGTTTGTTAGCAAAAGCTTTTTGAAACTGCTACAAAATGCATCAAAACTGGTTTTAAAGCAGACTTCAAACTTTGAAATAGATTTTGGTATCACAATTATTACGTCAATAATATGACTGAATGAGGAAAAACATTCCTGATTTTGATGAGGGAAGCCCGAGCAGATAGTCTTATAACCCCTTTTAAACTAATGGCTTTGTTGTTTTTGACTTGGCGAAGTCCTATTTGGCATATAAATTGCTAAATTTAAGAGAAAACAAATAAGTCTCTGAAATTTAAGGTTTAAATTACTATTTTGGTTGATCAGGGGCAGGAGAGCGAATAATGGCAGAAGACGAGGACATACTAGAAGAACTTGAAGCCGCGGAAGCGACTGGTGGAAAAAAACCGATAGGCATGATCATTGGTATTATAGTTGGTCTGCTTGTATTGGGTGGGGGTGGCTATTATGCCTACATCAACTTTTTTCAGGAAAAGCCAGTTGAAGAAGTTCCGGCTGAAGGGGAGAAAGCTGAAGAGGAAGCAGAGGTTGAGGAAGATCTTAACTTGGGTGTTATGTTTCCGCTGGATCCATTTGTTGTCAATTTGGCCGGTAGCGAAGGCAAACGTTTTCTTAAAGTTACAATTTCTCTGGAGTTGAGTACTCCGGAAGTACATGTAGAGATAAAAGAAAATATCCATAAAGTTATGGATTCTATTTTGGTCCTGTTGAGCAGTAAGGCATTTGAAGATGTCTACTCCGTCCAGGGTAAGTTCAAGCTCAAAGATGAGATTACCACCCGTGTGAATCGGTTTCTGGTGGTAGGGCATGTTAAAGATGCATATTTCACTGAATTTATTATTCAGTGATACAATATTAAAGTTTAATTCATAGGCGTTGATTAGTTATGAGTGAGGTTCTATCACAGGGAGAGGTTGATGCCTTATTAAGAGGTGTCGGAGATGGCGATATTGAGACAGAAACGGATGAAGCACCGGAAGAGGTTTCCGGGATAGTCCCTTATGATCTCACTAGCCAGGAAAAAATCATTCGTGGCCGCCTTCCAACCCTGGACATCATTAATCAAATGTTTTCCCGGTTGTTCCGGAATACGTTTTCCACCTTGATGCGTCGATCCGTGGATGTCAGCACGGTTTCAACAGATACGATTAAGTTTGGTGATTTTCTACGATCCCTTCCTGTACCATCCAGTTTGCATATTTTCCGTATGGAACCTTTGCGTGGTCATGGATTGATCGTTGTAGAAAGTAAATTGGTTTTTGCGGTAGTTGATACTTTTTTTGGTGGCTCTGGTGAAAAGGAAGCCAAGATCACAGGTCGGGATTTCAGTGCTATTGAAATCAGAATGACCAAGAGTGTTATCTTGAGTGTTTTGGAAGATCTGGAAAAAGCCTGGCGGCCTGTGCATAGGGTAACCACAAATTTTGTTCGTTCTGAAGTTAACCCTCAGTTTGCGGCAATTGTCCCTCCAACCGATATCGTATTGGTCATCTTGTTCGAAATCGAAATGGAAAACATTTCCGGGACTTTGACAATTTGTCTTCCCTATGCGGCCATTGAGCCGGTGATTCCAAAACTTAAAGCGCAGTTCCAGAGTGAGGAGTTAGAGGTGGATCAGGTTTGGGTCCGCAGACTCAGAACAGAGCTTTTAACCACTGAAGTGGAAATTATTACTGAGTTGGGCTCAACGGAGATTACTCCACAGGATCTTATGGGCTACAAGGTGGGGGATACAATTATTCTGGGAAATGATGTCACCGACCCACTAACTTTGAAAGTAGAGCAAAACCCCAAGTTTAAAGGTTTTCCCGGCGTTTCACGAGGAAACAAAGCTATACAGATAACTGAAGTAATCGAAAGGGAAGGATAAGATTATGGAAGATGAATCCGCAAAAGAGGATTTTGAAGCGCTGGAAGATATCGAAGATATCGATTCAGGAGACGACGATGGAGGTATGGATGAGGTCAGTGAATCCGGGGCTCCAGGTGGCGAAACCAAAAGCCTGGACCTTATTCTCGACATCCCTCTAACCGTTACCGTAGAGTTGGGCCGAAGCAAAATGTTGATCAACGATCTCTTACAACTGGGGCAGGGCTCGGTAATAGAACTTACTAAGCTGGTGGGTGAGCCTTTGGAAGTTCTCGTTAATCAGAAGTTAGTAGCCCGTGGTGAAGTGGTTGTTGTAAACGAAAAGTTTGGTGTGCGGTTAACGGATATCGTTTCTCCCATGGAGCGCGTGCAGTCTCTGTCATAAAATCAGCCGCATTGATAACTTTGCGGCTGATTTTATAATAACCCCTCGAATTACTCCTGCCCAGAAAAATACTGTTGGCATCAACTCCCTACCTGTTGAACAAAAGAAATTCCTAAAAAAATTGTATTTACCTCAAATATATTTCATTTAGGTACAACCCTTGCAATTTGTTGTTTTAAGGAAAAACCTGTCGGGTTTTTTGACGGAACTTAAAACAAGTAAGGGTACTTACAATGAAACATGGAATAAAAATTCTGGTTGGGATACTTCTATTTTCTCTCACCACTATGGCCGGGGCTTCCGTGAAATGGGAATCTCTTAATCCTTTGAAAAATGTGGTTACCAGTAAAGTGGACAATGGGTTCATTATCCGGTTTGAATTTGAGAAGCCAGTTGGTGACTATAAGGAGCCGGTATTTTTTGACAAATCGGTTCAAATTGACTTCCCATCGGCTTTTATTAAGCCCGCAAAAAAATATTTTCCTGCTGACAGTTTTTCCACCACTAAGATATTTGCCGCTCAATTTGATGAGAAAACCCTGAGGGTTCGATTCCTTAAAAAGAATAAGTCCATTGATCTTCAGGATCGATTTCATGTCGCTCGGCAAGGGCGATTTCTGATTGTCCGCCTTGATGAGAATGAGCCTGTATCCAACTTCAGTACTGCTAAAAAGATTGAAAGGGTGGAACCTGCTAACCATGACTTGATGAATGAAGATGAATTGGCTGATTTTTTGGCCCGAGCTTCTGAAAAAATTCGAGCATTGGATAAAAAGAAAGTTTCAGCTTCCACTGAATTAACAAAAGCAGCAATACCACCTGTTCAAACCTCAAAAACGGAAGAAGTAGAAAAGGTTCCGTATCCAAAAGTGACTCGAGCAGGAATGGGGGTTGAACCGATCGTGGAGCAAATTAGAAAAGCTGCTCAGCAAAGTTCTAAACCTGATAATGAAACGGGTGCACAAAAACAAAAAAACAAACATTCTTCGGACAAAAATGGAAAGAGTTTTTCTTTAAAGGATTCTCGACCGACTGGAAAGCCAATTGAATTAATCCCTTCTGGCTTGAAAATGGTTTCGATGCTTTCCGTTGTTCTTGGAATCATGTTCCTCCTGTTTTTTGGTTTCAAGAAATATGTGCTGAAAAACACAATGTTCGGAGGTGGAGAGAAACTGATTAATGTTCTTGGGAGTGGTTATTTAGGGCCCAAAAAAAATATTGTTTTGGTTGAAGTCGCGGATGAAGTGCTAGTACTTGGAATGTCCCAGAATAATATTTCTCTACTTACTAATATTACCGACCCGGAGAAAATAGATGAGATTAAATCCAGAGGCGGTAAGGGTGGGAGTGGACTGAACTGGAACATGGGGAGCACCCAATCGGAAGCAGTCCGAACATCTGAAGGTAAAACGGCTGGTCAGTTTTCAAATTTTATGAAAAAGTTTTCCGGTCCTGAGCCAATGAACAAAAACAAATCTGTAGCCGATGTGACGGAACAGATTAAACAGAAAATGGGAAGGTTTAAAAGCGCCAGAGCATGAATATGAAAAAATTTAACCTTTATTTGATTCTTATTGCGCTGGCGTTTTTTGCTGGGGAGATTGTACAAGCTGAGGCGATCCCGCTTCCTTCTTTGCAATTAGGGATGGAGGATATAGACGATCCTGGAAAAGTTTCCAGCGCCTTACAAATTCTATTTCTGCTCACCATCTTGACGTTGGCTCCATCGATTCTGATTATGACCACCTCTTTTGCCCGGATCATAATTGTTTTATCTTTTCTCCGTCAGGCGATGGGAACACAACAAACCCCGCCAACGCAGATTTTAATTGGGTTAGGCCTGTTCCTGACATTGTTTGTGATGGGGCCGACCTGGAGCGAGATCAATCAGAATGCTTTGCAACCCTATTTGAATGAAGAAATTTCGCAAATGGATGCGCTAAAGCTGGCAGAGGCACCTATTAAGAATTTTATGTTAAAGCAAACCCGAGAAAAAGATCTTTCGTTATTTGTGAATATGGCTGAAGGGCAATCCACCAGCGATGCTGAGGTAGAGATTCAGTCTTTAATTCCAGCTTTTATTATAAGCGAATTAAAAACGGCCTTTCAGATCGGATTTTTAATCTATATCCCTTTCCTAATTCTGGACATGGTCGTAGCCAGCATACTTTTATCTATGGGAATGATGATGCTTCCTCCAGTTTTAATTTCTCTTCCATTTAAATTGATGCTGTTCGTGATGGTGGATGGCTGGTATTTAACCGTTGGTTCATTGGTCAGAAGTTTTGGAGGATAAATAAACATGACTCAAGCATTTATTATAGATTTTGCAATGGAAAGCATTAAAACTACCCTGCTTTTATCCGCCCCCATGCTGGGGTTTGGGTTGATAACAGGTCTTGCAGTTTCTATTTTCCAGGCGGTAACTTCAATTCAAGAATTGACTTTGACCTTCATCCCAAAAATCCTGGCTGTATTTTTATCTGTTCTGTTGTTTTTCCCATGGTTGATGCAGTTAATGATTAATTTTACATCTACCGTTCTCACTAATTTTCCTGAATATATTCAATAATGGATATTTTCAATCTCAATTATGCTGAGTTTGAAAGCTTCATGTATGTGTTTTTTCGAGTCGGAGCATTAATCCTTTTTGTTCCGATTTTAGGAAGTCGCCAGATTCCTACAAGCATGAAAGTAGGACTTATCCTCTTTATTTCAATTGTAGTTTTTCCATCAGTGAAGGACCGGCCTTTACCCGATCCGCGTGGTATTTTAGAGCTTTCGGTTTTTCTTATAGCTGATGTGACCATCGGTTTGGGTATTGCCTATATTGCAAGGCTTATTTTCGCGGCCGTTCAGGTTGCCGGAACTGTTGTTGATTTTCAAATGGGTTTTGGAGTGGTGAATGTTATTGACCCACAAACAGAAACGCAGGTGTCTGTTACTGCACAGTTCCATAACATTCTAGCCGTCCTGATCTTTCTTGCTGTTGATGCGCATCATTTTATTCTTCAGGCTATCGTGGAAAGTTTTTTTATCATAAACCCAGCTGATGTTGATTTTAGCAGTATTACTCCGGAGTATATGCTTCACCTTTTCTCGGGAACCTTTACGACTGCTGTGAAAATTGCGGCTCCGATCATGGCAATTCTGTTTTTTCTAAGTGTTGGGTTGGGTCTGGTGGCTAGAACGGTTCCTCAGATGAATGTTTTCATTGTAGGTTTTCCATTGCAAATCGGAGTGGGGCTGGTAATGGTCGGCTTGTCGATGTCATTTTTTAGCATTCTCGTTCAACAGCAAATGTATGAGCTACCTATGAAATTTATGGGATTTTTGCGAGCCCTATAAACTTATGAGCGCATAATGGCCGAAGACAATAAAGACCAAAAAACTGAAGAACCATCCTCCAAACGTATTACCGATAGTGAGAAAAAGGGTAATTTTGCCCATAGTCGTGAGATTAACTCTTCGTTCGTTCTTCTTGCGGCTCTTATTGGTTTTATGACCCTGGGTGAACAAAGTACCCGCAATGTGATGAGTTCCTGGTACACCATGATCGCTGAATCGGGCTCCATACAATTAACTCAGGAATCATTATTTGAAGTCATTGCAAGCTCCATGAAAGGGTTTTTGAAAGTTATTGGCCCCTTTTTGCTACTCGTTATGATGGGAGGAGTTTTGTCCAACCTGGTTCAGATTGGAGGTTTGCGTTTTTCAACACACCCTCTAATCCCAAAATTTAGCAAGTTGAGTCCGCTAAAAGGTTTTGGTCGAATTTTTTCTAAAAACACCTTGATGGAGTTGTTCAAATCCCTTTTTAAAGTAGGTATCATTTCGGTTGTTTCCTACTTTGTCATAAAGTCACATTGGAAAGAGATTCCCCCATTGATGGGCTTTGGGGTGGGGCAGATCCTTTCTTTTATGGGATTTGTTGCATTGGAAATCATTTTTAATGTTTTGTTAATTATGATTTTTCTTTCTCTTATCGACTTTGCATTTCAACGTTTCACCTACCGTGAAAATCTTCGTATGACCAAGCAGGAAGTTAAAGAAGAAAGAAAAGAGACGGATGGTAATCCACAAATTAAACAGCGCATTCGAACAGTGCAAATGGAGATGGCTCGCAAACGTATGATGTCGGCCGTTCCCGATGCGGATGTGATTGTGACCAACCCCACGCATATTTCTATTGCGATCAAGTATGATCCTGAAAAAACTGCTGCCCCTGTGGTGGTTGCCAAAGGCGTTGGCCCGATAGCCATGCGCATTAGGGAAATTGCCAAGGAGCATGGGATACCCCTGGTGGAAGACAAACCCTTGGCCCGTACTTTGAACAAGACAGTAGAGGTTGGTCAATTAATCCCTGCCAGCCTATATAAGGCGGTGGCGGAGATTCTGGCTTATGTATTTAGACTCAAAAACTTCTCTTAGTCCACGCATATAGTTTTTCCCATTTATTTTTGAGATAGAAAATAAGAGAGTTTCAGCGCGGGTTCTGACTTGGGAATAGATTTGAAGTTTTTATCTAAAGGGGTAGCCCACATCATTTTAATTCCATTTCCCATAGTGTCCACTCCATAAAAAAGATAAGACCCTTTACCCGTAACGGGGTCCTTGGTCTGAGTTTTCAGTAGACGGAATTGGGTAAACAAATCTTTGAATTTTTTGGCCGACTTCTTCAGCATTGCTGGATCTACTTTAGGCTGATCTGGATGGCCCCATATTACATCGACCCGATTCAGGGTTTGCTCCGGCGAAGAAAGATAGTAATGAACCAGGGCTTTTCCATTAGCAGGATCCAGCGCCAGAGATGCAAGGGTCAAAATTCGTTGGCTTGATTCAGGGTCTCTCCTCTTTTCGACCCTTTTTTCTGGAAGACCAGAGTCAGCCTCTATCGCCTGGATTACCTGTTCCTCACTCATGCCAAATTGTGCGAGGCGGAACCCTTTCACAATTCCTGTCTTAATTATTTTGGGTTCGATGGGCGATGAAGGCTTTGGAGATGTGAATGATTTCTCGTCCACAATCGAAGGAGGTTCTATGATCTCGGGTTCTGGAGTTTGCTTTTTTTGGGTAAAAACTTCACCCTGAATTTCCTTTTCAATTTTTTCATTAGGATCTGCGGTAGGTAAAGTTCTAGGTTCCGGCGAGTCGATCGGTTCTTTTGATGCCCCAGGCTCGGTTTCATCATCAAAGTTGGAAAGAGTTTTTTCATCGATAATGTGGATTTTAATGTTACCGAAACTTTGAACATATTTTGTTGCCAATTTAACTGGATTTTTCCCTTCTGCATCCCAGGCGTATATCCCTTTTCTAATATGGTGGACCGGTTCGTCATTGACGAACACATGATTTGGCTCCACATGTTCTTTCACCGATGGAATGCTTTTTACCGCATGAAGGAGGGTGGTGCTGATAGAACGGTCATCGGGGCCGATTGCAACCTCGACCATGTTTTCATCAATGATGGTGATCTCCTCCTTTATGTTTTGCGGAAGGTTCTGATGATATGAGGAAGAAAGCGTAGAGGCGGCTGGCTGCACTTCCTCCATCAATGTGGCCCCTTCTTTCGGTACGTGGATGCGGATGTTTCCAAACTCTCGAATGTACTTCGTTGTCAATCGCACTCGGTATTTACTCTCCCGGTCCCAGGTATACGATTTGTTGTGGAATAAAAATATCCTTTCTTTGTTTACAAATACGGTTGCTGGTTTTCCGCCTGATCCAACGTATGGGATGCTCTGTATCGCGTCCAGAATGTTACAGCTGACCGAACGGTTGTCGGAGCCAATTCCGACCTCTACCGTATGGTTATCGATGATCTTTATTTCTTCGCGCTTATTGTCAGGAAGCGAATTGTAAAACGAGTTACCGAATACTGGGTATGCGGGGAAGAGCAAAATCAGAAGCGTGCCGAATTTATAGAAATGAAACTTTTTCATGACGGGTAGTATTGTAAATGGTCGAGCATCAGACACTTAAAATGACAGGCAAAATATTTCTTCACCTGCAGGTTTCCTGTGTTTTTTATAAAACCTTTGGATGCACTTTATTTAAAAGCCATTATCAAACCATTATATCCTGAGAAATTTTTAATATAATTTGAGGGCTTAGGTATGAAGCTTGCATTTCTAGTGTTATTAAAGGATTTGAGAGGTTTTCTCACTTCCCGAAAACAGGCCTAACTTTACCAGGTCCTTTATTTAAAGTAGTTTAGGGTGCCTAGCTCAGTTTTGGGCGGTGTCAAAATTTTGAAAGGTTGAATGTAGAGATCATGGCTAATAAGGGTGGAATAAGTTCTATATTGCAGAGACCGCAGGAATTATTAGTTGCGCTGGGAATTATTACAGTTCTTGGGGTGATGGTAATGCCTATTCCCACTGTGTTGCTGGATTTACTTCTTTCTTTCAGTCTTACTTTTTCACTGATTGTGCTCATGGTAGCGGTATTTATGATTTCTCCTCTGGAGTTTTCTGTATTCCCTTCTCTTTTGCTCATTATTACTTTGTTGCGGCTTTCTTTGAACATTGCTTCGACTCGAATCATTCTTTTAAATGGAGACCAAGGTGCCGCAGCGGCGGGGCAGGTGATTCAATCTTTTGGGTCGTTTGTTGTTGGCGGTAATTATGTGGTCGGTACTGTTATTTTCATAATTTTGGTAATGATTAACTTTATTGTTATTACCAAAGGTTCTGTACGTACTTCTGAAGTTGCCGCCCGTTTCACATTAGATGCTATCCCCGGTAAGCAGATGAGTATTGACGCTGACTTGAATGCCGGTCTGATTAACGAGCAGGAAGCCCGAACACGCAGGAGAAACCTTGAGCGTGAAGCGGATTTTTACGGATCCATGGATGGTTCGATTCGCTTTGTGCGAGGTGATGCGATCGCAGGTATTCTTATAACTCTGGTTAATATCCTGGGTGGCTTTGCTATTGGCGTGTTTCAGCAGGGAATGGAAGCAAGTGAAGCGGCTCAAGTCTATACGCTATTGACGATCGGAGATGGTTTAGTTACTCAATTACCCGCATTGGTGGTTTCTACTGCTGCAGGCCTTGTAGTGACTCGGGCTGTATCGGACAAGAACCTGCCCGGTGAATTGATCAAGCAGTTGCTGGATCAGCCTTATGCGTTCATCATTGCATCAGGTATTTTGTTTTTCTTTGGTCTGATTCCAGGGCTACCTCATTTTCCATTTATTTTAATGTCTCTGCTGGCTGGATTTATTGCCTATTACAAGATGCAAAACAATTTGAAAGTTGAACAGTTACAACTTCGTAAAAAAGAAAATGAGGCCAAGGTTCCGTTACCAGAAAAAGTGGAGTCCATTCTTCCTCTTGATATCATGGAATTGGAAGTGGGTTATGAATTGATCCCTCTTGTTGATGCAGACCGAAATGGAGAACTTTTAGAAAGAATCAAATCTATTCGCAGACAGTTTGCCCTGGAAATGGGTTTCATTGTTCCGCCTTTGCATATCAGGGATAACCTGCAATTGAAGTCGAATGAATACGCAGTTCTCATTAAAGGGGTGGATGTCGCCCATGGTTCCATCATGATGGGAAGGATATTGGCAATGAATCCGGGAACAACGGACCGGGAAATTGAAGGTGTAAAAACGACTGAACCTACTTTTGGACTGCCTGCTGTCTGGATTCCTAGCAATAAAAAACAGGAGGCTCAAGTGGCCGGTTACACGGTGGTGGATCCTGCAACGGTTATTACCACTCATATAAAAGAGACGATCAAACGACACGCCTATGAGCTTATGGGTCGGCAGGAGAGCCAGGCACTTTTGGATAAATTCAAGGAAACCAATCCTAAGGTGGTTGAAGAGCTTATTCCTAATGCCTTGAGTTTGGGTAAAGTTCAACGAGTCTTTCAAAATCTTCTCAGGGAACAACTTTCTATTCGTGACCTTAGAACCATTCTGGAAAAACTCTCCGATTATGCTTCAGTGACTCAGGACCCTGATGTCTTGACAGAGTATGTTCGTCAAGGATTGGCCAGGCCGATCACCAAGCAATATCAATCCACTGACGGAACACTTTCGGTCATGACTCTGGACAGAGGAATTGAGGATATTATCGAAGGCTCTATCCAGAAATCTGATTCGGGGGCATTTTTGGCCCTTGAGCCGAATGTGGCGGAACGCTTCTTGACCCGCCTTAAAGAGATGATTGAAAAAGTTACTCCGACAATTGATACAGCGCCAGTATTGCTGGCTTCCCCAGGGCTGAGAATGCATATCCGGAAATTTACGGAACGTTTTATTCCTGACCTGATTATTATCTCGCACAGTGAGGTCGCGCCCTCCGTGCAAATTAAAACCTTGGGTATTGTGAATTTAAATGCGAATTAGAAAGTTTACGGCGAGTAATTACTCTATCGCCTTACAAGAGGTTAAACAGGAACTGGGTGCGGATGCTCTTATATTGAGTACCCGTTCTATCAAGCCCCCATCACCCATAGCTGGGAAAAAGGAAGCAACTCGAGTGGAAATCACTGCGGCGGTTGAATTTGCTGCCCCGGTCGTTGAACCTGAAATACAGGTTGAAGATAAGCCGGAAAATAAGGATGCCGACTTGAAATCTCTAATCTTCAGTCTTCTCAGCCAAACCGATCGGGCGCAATCAATGGGTCTCATGCCGCACCAATTTGATACTTTTTCCCGTTTGGTTGAAGGTGGACTGGATGAAAAACTGGCATCGAAAATATTGAAAAAAGCCTTGGAACAAAACTCGGAGCAGAGTGCCGATTCTCACAATGAATCGTTAAAGGTCATGAATTTGATGAAAAGGGTTCTTCCCTGTAAGGGAGAGATTGATCTAAATATTAATGGGCCTAAAATTGTCGCATTTGTTGGACCTACGGGAGTAGGAAAGACCACTACAGTTGCAAAAATTGCAGCGGAATACGCCCTTCGCCGTGGGAAAAAGGTAGCAATAGTCTCCTTGGATACTTACCGGCTGGGCGCTGTGGACCAACTGAGGATTTATGGGGAGATCATGGAAGTCCCTGTGGAAGTAGCTGGAGGAAAGGAAGAATTACGCCAAATTATCGCCAATCATAAGGATAAAGATCTTATTCTCATTGATACTACCGGCCGGTCACATCAGGATAAAGACTACTCTCGACAGTTGAAGGAAGTCTTTGATGCTGTGGGAGGGGTGGAAACTCATTTGGTTCTCAGTGTGACCGCACAGGAAAAATTATTTACCGCTACGTATCACCAATTTTCCTCTATGGGGGTTGATCGGGTTTTATTTACCAAGTTGGATGAGGGCTTGAACTTTGGTTCCTTATTCAACTTTAGTGTTCGAAATAGGTTACCCATCTCTTACTTCACTTCTGGTCAACAGGTGCCCGAAGACTTGGAAGTGGCTAGGCCAGAACGGGTAATAAGTTTGATTTTTAACTGATTTCAAGATAAATTAAAGGATTAAGGCATGAACTTGGGTAATCAGGCAACTACTTTAAAAAGAATGGCATACGCAAAAATGAGCGGATCGAACCTTAGGGTCTTGGCAGTCAGTAGCGGAAAGGGAGGAGTTGGTAAAACCAATTTCGTCGCCAATCTGGCTTATGCCTTGTCCAAAAGGGGTAAGAAGGTGCTCGTTGTGGATGCTGATTTAGGATTGAACAATATTGATATCCTTTTAGGGCTGACTCCCGAAAAGCATATCGGCCATGTTTTATCAGGGGAATCTAATGTGGAGGATATCATTCTTCGCGGCCCTGCCGACATCCATGTGTTGCCAGCCGGAGATGGACTGCAAGAATTGACGCAGTTGCCTTCCGAAAAGAAAATGGTTCTCATGGATGAGTTAGACCGTGTTAGTCAGGGATATGATTTCCTGATTTTTGATACCGGTGCTGGCATTTCCACCAACGTCACTTTTTTCTGCAGTGCCGCCCATGAAACGATTCTCATTGCTACCACGGAACCCACTTCATTAACCGATGTTTATGCGTTAATTAAAATTCTTCATAATAAACACTCCCAAAAGCATTTCAGAGTGATCATCAATTCGGTGAGCTCTGAACGAGAAGCTCAAGGGGTTTATAGAAATTTGACAGCAGTTACGGATCGGTTTCTTAAAGATATTTCGCTCGAATACTTGGGCCATATTCTCCAGGATCCGAATGTTCCCAAGGCAGTGCGGCAACAGAAGGCTTTCTTGGAGCTTTACCCTTACTCAAAGTTTAGTGGGTGTATTAATGAGTTGGCGGAGAAAATTTCCAAGGAGAAATCTAGTCCCCTGGCCAGTGATGGGGATCAACCTTATTTTTGGCGGAGTGCATTTCAAGTGCAATGAATCCTGTTAATATACAAAAAATGGCCCTCGCTTTTGGTTTACTGGCATTTGGTATTCTGGCGATTGGCAGTGTATTAGCGGGAAGCCGGGTATTAACCGGGGTGATTCGCGGAGGATTGGGGGCATTGTTTTTTGGAGGTTTACTTTGGGTGTTTGCGGATTTATTTTTAGCAGAAGATGAAGATGCTTCAATTCAGGACTTGGTAAGTGATGACAATAATCCTGATAAGGGAACACAGCTGGATCAATCGGCTTAACGAAAGAAACGGTTAAATGGCAGATAAACAGGAAGCACTTCAGCAAATTGAAATTTCCGTAGAAAACCGGGAAGCGGTGATCAAGGAATATGCGCCGATGGTCAAATATGTTGCCAATCGAATTGCCATGCGCTTGCCTCCTCACATTGAGGTGGATGACTTGATAAGCGTTGGGGTTCTGGGGTTGATTGACGCCATTGACAAATATGATTCATCGCGTGGAGCCAAATTTAAAACTTATGCAGAATTCAGAGTTCGGGGGGCAATTCTTGATGAGTTGAGGTCGATGGATTGGGTGCCTCGATCGGTGAGGCAGAAAGCTTCTTCCATGGATTCTGTAGTGCAGAAACTGCAAAACAAGCTCGGTCGCCCACCGGAGGATGATGAAATTGCCGAAACAATGGGTATCAGTCTGGATGAATTGTTTACAACTTTAAACGAAACCAAGAGTATGCCCATACTCAGCCTCGAAGACCTTGGTATCGCTAAGGAATCGGGCGAACAGCAAAGCCTTCTCGATTGCCTTGCAGGGAAAGGTGACGCGGATCCACAGACCCAGCTTAGACTGAATGAGCTTAAAGAAATTATTGCCAAAGCAATTGATACGCTTCCTGAAAAAGAACGTCTGATGATTTCACTTTATTATTACGAAGAACTTACCATGAAGGAAATTGGGGAGGTGTTAGGTATTACCGAATCCCGAGTTTCGCAAATCCATTCTAAAGCTGTATTTAGACTACGCAATAAATTGAAATCCATCATCGCCGAAGAAATGTGACCGGCGTTTCCTGCAAAAAGCCATAACCTATTCCTCCAATTCCTTACCCGGATGCAGAAATTGTAATATTTGGTCCAAGACTTGTGCTTGTTCTGCCATATCGCCATGGAGCAATCGCATCCCAGCTAATTTTTTATTAATGATGTTGGTAAAATAATTTTCAACTGCTTCCTTTTGTTGATTTTCAGGGAGCGTTTGAATTTTGGCTAATCCAGCAAGATCTAACCAGAACCCGCTGCACTTGGAGCACTGGTTAATTTCAGTATCCCATTTGCGGTCGAAAAAATGCCGATATAGTAAAGTGGTTTTGCAGGCAGGGCAGGCGTGTTCAGCTCCTCGATAAACTTTTACACCGTCAGCTCTTTCTATCGTTACTAGTGAATTTCCGATACCGGGTTTCAATGCCTTGAGCTTGTTGAACTGAAAACGATCGAACCATAATCCTCCACATTCCCCCCGGCACGCTTGGATTTTTATTCCTGCGACCACATTTTCTTGCAATTCATTTTTGCATGCAGGACATTTCATGATCAGAGGTTCGAATCAGTAGATTCTAGTTTCTTCAGGAGGGCGGGTTTTCCAACGACGGTGGCCACACATCCAGGACGCGGGATTTTCTCGGATAATTTTTTCTATAAACAATTGGTAGTTTTGAGTCCATTTAAGAAGGTCGTTTTTCTTGTTACCAGACTTTTCAAGTTGTATTTCTGGTCCATACTCAATCCGATAGGTTCCTTTATCTGTGGGGTAGCAAAATAGTGGAAGGACGGGAGTCCCAAAACGGTAACTCAATAATGCCAGCGATCGAGGCGTTGCGGCTTTTTTACCAAAAAAGTCAACAAAAACTCCGCCCTTAGCAGTGTTCTGGTCCATCATCACCGCAACACTCCCATTATTTTTAAGCTCTCTGACGAATTTTAGAGGGGACTCATCACGATAAAATATTTTATTTCCAGATAGGGTGCGAAAATTTTTTGTCGCTTTATCCAGATAAGGATTGTCCAGTTTGCGCACAATGGAAGCGAGTGGACAAATGCCCAGATAACCATGGAACAAACCCATGATTTCCCAGTTTCCATAATGTGCGGTTAAAAAAAATATTCCCTTATTTTTCTTTAAGCAATCTTTCAATATCTCCAGGCCAGAAGGTTCTCCTTCAATGAGACTTCGAACCCGGTTCTCAGTGTCATGGGTTGCCCAAAGGCATTGTAACGCTGAGACAGCCAGGTTTTGGAAGGACTTCTTAATGATCTTGTTTTTTTCTCCGGGGGATTTTGAATCTGCGAAAACTATATCGAGATTGATTTTTGCGGAACGCTTGCGGTTTCCAGAAAATAAAAAAACTAAACTACCCAGTCCATTTCCAATCTTCACAACCATTTGTTGAGGGATAGGTTGCACCAGGAGTAGTAAAAATTTAAAAAAAAGATATTCCAGAAACTGCCGGGTCGATTTCAAAGGATTGAATTCATACTAGGTTTATTGTTCGGCAATGGCGTGGGCGATAGCGTAATGCCGGTCATGCGAAATAGAGATATGGATGAACTTGAGATTTAACCTCTCAAATAGTTCTTTTCCACGTCCATTCATTTTAACTATGGGTTTTCCTGAGGCCTGGTTCACCACTTCAATATCTTTAAAACCGACATCACTGTTGATTCCGGTGCCCAGGCTTTTGGATACTGCTTCTTTAACGGCAAATCGGGCCGCAAAATGTTTTCCGGGATCTGCCTGGGATTGACAGTAATTGATTTCTATGTCGGTGAATACTTTATTTTCAAAGCGCGTTGAATATCTTTCAAGAGAATTTTTAATCCGTTTTATTTCTATGATATCCAAACCGGTTCCATAAATCATTCCTGTACTCCAGGATAAACAGGCTCATTGTTTTCGTTTATTATTGCTTTAATTTCGGAGAATGGGATAGCACCCTCCCGAACCAGTTGGATAGGTGTATTTACCGCGTCTACAAGGGTAGAAGGTTCTCCTCCCTGACATGTCCCTCCATCAATGATCAAATCTAAATGGTTCTCCAAAGATTGAAGTACTTGTTGGGCAGTAATGGGTGGAGCCTCACCGGAAAGGTTTGCACTGGGAGCGGTAATGGGATGACCGAGCTCTGCAATTAGTTTTCGTGTCATTGTGTTTCCAGGTTGCCTGATGCCTATTCGGTTTGATCCGGCCAAAACATTCTCGGGAATGATACCACTAGTTTCAAAAAGCAGGGTCATGGGGCCAGGCCAGAATTTTTGCATTAAAATGGAATGGGCTGGAGTAATATTTTTTACAAGTTTCTCCAGCTGTTCCTTTTCGCTTATTAATAGAATGAGGGGTTTGTTTTTTTCGCGGCCTTTTAGTGCAAAAAGCCGATCAACAGCTGTTTGATTGAAAGGATCTACTCCCAGCCCATAAAAAGTATCCGTGGGGAACGCAATTACTCCACCCGCAATAAGAACTTTTCGTGCTTTAGCGGTAACATCATCCGTGTTGGATTCAACCTTTAAAATTTGCGACATGGCTGGTTTTTAGTTTCTTGCTTTTTTGCGCAACGGCCTTTGCCTGATCCTTTTTGTATTTTACAAGTTTCCCTGAGAGTTTATCATCAGATAGGGCGAGGATCTGCACGGCTAGTAGGCCCGCATTTTTTGCGCCGGGTTTTCCGATACTGACAGTGGCTACTGGAATTCCACCCGGCATTTGAGCGGTTGATAAGAGTGAATCAAGACCGTTGAGAGGTGTGGATTCAATGGGAACACCTATAACCGGGAGATGGGTTTCTGCTGCCACCACCCCAGCAAGGTGGGCGGCCCCTCCGGCACCAGCGATCATCACTCTTATGCCCCGGCGTTTGGCTCCTTGAACGTATTTCCGGGTTCTTTCCGGGGAGCGGTGAGCGGAGGTGACCAAGACCTCATGAGCTACATCGAATTGTTCCAGCACCTTGCTGGCTTCTTCCATTATTGTAAAGTCTGAATCACTTCCCATTACAATACCGACTAATGGTTTGCTCAAAACAAATGCCTCCCAGTTCAGCAACAGGTTTAAAAATATGAAAAACTTTTATAGCAATATTTTAGAACAGGATCAAGCTAAAGGGAAGGGAGTTAAGCATCCTCGCAAACCGTTCGAAATCCCAGGAAAGATGTGCAATAGGACTTTATAAAGGAAATTCGGCGCCAAGCCGCTATGTGTTTGAAGTGAGTAATGTGACTTCCTCCTCGCGCTATTTTGTATTCCAGTCCATTCGCAGACTTTTTCTCATGGGTGTCCTGCACCCATTCGAAAACGTTGCCAAATAGGTCACGGATTCCTCCAGAATATTCATTCTCTGGGAAATGATCGACCGGCAGGGTGTCCAGGAATCCTGTTTCCTCAATATTGCAGAACTCGACAATCCGATCCTCATCCCAGAAAAATTGGTCAGGAGAAATTTTGCCGAAGTCGCTGGCCACATACTCCCATTCCATTTCGTTGGGTAACCGGATTTTTTGCCCTGTTAACTCGCTCTTCCATTTACAGTAGGCTTGGGCATCATTCCATGTGACCTGGGTCACAGGGTGATTATGCTTTCCATATAGCGAGTCCGGCTGACCATCAGGGCAAAGCCAGAAAGCATTTTTAACCGGTCCCAAGCTGGGATTGGAAAAGGAAGACCGTGCGGAAGAATCTCCGGCACCTTGTAAAGCAAGACTGCCATTATGATAAACAATGGCATCTACCATAGTTTCTGCTTCAGTTTTGTATTCGGTCTCGTTGATAAAACGGTAAAATTCAATGTTAGTAACCGGATATTTTTTTATCAGAAAGGGTTTCTCAATCTGAACCTTTTTATGAGGTGCGGAATCATTGGAGCGAGGATGCCCCATAAGAAAGCTTCCTTCGGGAACGCGTACCCATTCGTCCCACTTCTCACTGAATTTGTACAGGTACTCCATGATATTTGGGCTATGCTCGCTGGAGGTGACCAACCCTAAACGATGTCGAATAGCCAGAGGCCACTCGGCTTTGGCAAGGGCGTCATCGTATTCCAAGGGTTTTTTGTCATCTTCTTCTGGGACAATTTCAACCTGGCCTTTATCCTTTTCAGTTTGAAACGCTTCTGAAAGCTCCTCAAATGCTTTGCCCAGACTGGTTAGCTTGTTTTCGTAATGGGACAGGTTGTCCATCAGTTCAGCTTTTCTAGTTTCATCTTCTGCGTTCATGGACTGTTTGACATCAGTAAGTTCCTTTACGAAATGCTGGTATTCCTCCACGCGCTTTCTCAGGTCATCCTCCATGGTATCTACTAATGACTCCTTATGCTTGAGCCTTTCTTGAAGTTCTTTTTCTGCGGCAATGGTGCCTTCTGTAATGGATTTTTCTTTTTCTTTCAGGTTCGAGGTTAGACGTGTAGCTTCCTCCTCCATGGAAGCAATTCGATTTTTGAATGCTTCATAATCGGAACTTTGCGAATCCAGGATGTTGCTATAGGTAGTATTGAAATCGCTGAGAAAATTTTTAACCTCCTCCTGATGCTGAGCAACATCTCCTTTAATAAGCTGGATGTCCTGAAGCTCCTGCATTATTTCTGTTTCAGCTTCAGATAATTTTTCCCGAGTTTGTTTCTCATCCGCCATTTGTTGTTGCTGGAGAGCTAGTATTTTTTGCTCTTCCTGATCCAGTTTTTCCTCTTTCTCATCAAGGAGCATGTCTTTTTCAATTTGTTCCACTTCGAGAGAGTTTTTAAATTCCTCGAACTCATCGTTCATGCGTTGGAGTTCCCCGGTTTCTCTTTCCAATAAAACTTTTTCTTTATTCCGCTGGCGCTTTTGCTCTTCAACGAGGCCCTGGCTCTGCTCGATAACTTTTTGGTTTTCTTTTTCAAATGCTTCTTGTAGTTCCTGTGTTTTTCCCTGGATTTCGTCTTCGACCTTGGGGCGGTCCTCTTCCATTTCCTTTAAAAGTTTTTTCTTTCTTTTTAAGAGACTGGCCTGAGTTTTCGCGGCAGTTTTGATTTGGTCTACGGCAAACTTGCCTCCCTCGATACCGCTCATTTCTTTCAGAAGACTGGCTTTTTCAACGTCGTTTTCCTTTTCATGTTTGTTGAGAAGTTTTTGTTTTCGCGATAATTCTTTGTCGAGCTTTTCAATATCTGCCAGGCGCTTTTTCGTCGCTTCATCGGCCTTTTGTTGTGCTTCAAGAGCCAGGCCCTGCTCACGGATTCTCAGTCTTTCATTTTCGCGGGCCAGGCGTTCTTCATCTTCTTCGAATTCTTCCAGCCGACGAATATGGTATTCCGACCTTCTTTGATATTCTTGTTCCAACTCCTCTTTCCTTTTTTCATATTCTTTTTTCAGTCTTAGCTTGAAGGCCTTCTTTTCTGTTTCCAGCGATTTTGATAGCTTAAGGAGTTGCTGGTTCTTTTTTGCCTGTTGCAGGGAATCTTTTTTGATTTGTTGTTGTTCAGCCTTGGAGGATTTGAAATCTTTCTCTTTACGGTTTTGAATAGTTTTCTCTTCGGCATATATCTTTTCCATCAACTCTGTCATCTCATCGAATTTCGCCCTGAAAATTTGATCCCTTCTTGCAAAGTCTGTGTCCAACCTGGAGCGCGTTGATTCATGTTCTGTTAAAAGGTTACTTCTTTCGTTTCTTAGCTTTTCCACTTCTGTTCGAGTTTCTTCCAGTTCCTGGCGAAATCGCGCAGTTTCTTTTTCGCTTTGCTCTTTGGATTGTTCATTGTGTTTTTGCTCTTCTTCGCGCAACTTTTGCAGACGTGTTCTGAATTCTGAATTATCCTGCTCAAGACGGACCTTTTCTGCTTCCAACTGCTTTTCTTTCTCAAGAATCTCCCGCATCTGGATATTGGTTTGTTCTTCTTTTTCTTTTAAACGTTCCAGCTGTTGTTCGAACTCGAGTTTTAGTTCATCCGGGAGATTAAAGGTGATCTCCGACTCTTTGAATTTTCTTGCCTGTGGCGTTGCTTCTACAGGGGTAGTGGATGTGGGTTGTGGATTTTCTATCACTTGAATGAATGTGTAGTCCGGTCCAACGATCAGCTCTGCGGGGTTTCCCTGCTGGGAAATGATCTCGAACAATTCATGGTTGAGTTTTTCTCGTAGGGAATTTAGCCATGTTACATGTTGTTCCGGGTTTTCGGGAATTGATATCGATGATTTTTCCAATTCCTTCAACACCTCCAGAGGATCTATGGCAGCTCTGCTTTCAGGGTTTTGCCCTGGAGCATAAAATGACTGGATTGCCTGAAATAGGGCCACAGCCTCAGGATTTCCTGACTGGGAATAGTGATCCGCCAGCAATTGGATGTCTTTTAGGCTGAAAATTTTCCCGGCCATGATGGATTGGGGGTTTAAGGGCTTGTTTTTAAGGTTCTTTATAATAAAACGGCGAAATCTAGTTAAAACCTTACCCCTATATTATAGCAAAGTAAAATGAGGGGGCAAAGGGTTGCCGTCAGGCCGTATTTCGCCTTCCGTGCTTGATTTCGGGGATGAGCATTAGAGTAGCCAGGATCATCATCACGCAGGAAAGGATGCCGATATTTTGGGCGCCGATCACACCCACAGTCCAATAGCCTATCATTGGACCTAAGGTGCCACGAATTCCTGTCAAGCTGACATGCACCGACATATAGGCTCCCGTTTTTCCTGGCGGGGCATATTTAGTGACCCACAGGTTCCAGGCAATGCTTCCCCCTGCAAAGGCTACTCCTATTAATGCTGAGCCGGCTCCGATAATCAAGGGATTGGAACTGATGAAAAAGAGCAGGACACCTGCGGCGAACGACAGGTTCAAAATCATCCTAAGAACCACGAAGTTCATTTTATCAAAAAGCCCTGCCCAAAACGGGATGAGAAGCATGCGCAGTGTTTCCGGAATAACCGTAATAATCATGGCTACAAAAATGGCTGATCCTTCAATACCCCATTGAGGTGAGGTGATGTAATCAACTCGCAAAGGCAGAGTCCACAAATTGGCAAATCCCATAATGAACCATGTCAGTAAAACATATCCGAAAGAACGATCTTGCCAGGCGTATTTCATGTTTCCGAAAGGATTTTCGTGAGGACTGCGTTCCATAGACTTTGATGGCATTCCATAGACAGCTAAAGCCTTGAAAAAGGCGCAGAATCCCAGGAAGGTAAAAATCAGGGGATAATATTCGATATCTTTCTCAAGGATAGATGACCCGACAAACCCGGATAGTGCTGCGATCCCCACAGATAAGATTAAGGATTTCGAGAAAAATGCTCCACGATATTTTGCGGGATAGTTGTCTCCATAAATATCTGTAATGAAAGGGAGCAGAGCGCTGCGGCAAATGTATGCGATAACTACAAAGAACGCGAACATGTGCATGGAAGATGTCCAAGCAGCCACCAGAAGACAGAATCCGGTAATCATAGAGGGTAGGGCACCCCATGCTGACTTTTCCCATCGAGTTTTGGAAGCGTAATGCAATAAAACCATGGAAAAGAACATCCCCATAAAGGGGGCGGCGGCGATCAAGGACTTAATAACTTCCCCTGCGTTAAAATATCGGATGGCTATAAACAGGCAGAATGTTTGGGCACCGGAAGAAAGCACTCCCTCAAATCCGCCTCGCCACAAATCACATTTATAGGTTTTCTGCGTGACTTCTTTAGCAGTCAGAGAGGACCGGTCCTGTTTAAATTGAAAACTCATAGGACAATAAAAGATTCAATCCGGAAAGTTGCTGGGCTTGCACTTTCGGAGCGCTAATTATAAATATTCAAAATCAATTGCTTGATGGGATCTTCAGATGAATCGAAAGGAACCTTCTTCCATTTTGAGGAAATAGGTGAAAAACTTTTTTTACACCTATGCAGGTGCAGGGGATACAAGAAGTTCCATTCAATTGTAATAAGAGTATTGCATTAAATGGTTTCTCAAAAAATAAGTAAATGAAAAAACATTTTAGGTAATCTTTTGGGTTTCTATATTGAGCCTGCTTTGGGAGTTTGTGTTGGAAGGGCTTCTTTTACGCAATGAGGATATTCGGAGGATATGCGTGAAAAAAGCATGACTATCAGCCACCCTGACTATTACCTTACGGCAGGGTTAAGTCCAATTGGGTGGTTCCGCCCGAGGATATATCAACCTCAATGGCTTTTTCACCGATATAAGGATGCCACACAATAACCCTATAATGACCGGGGGGGATTTGGTCAATTTTGAAAGAACCATCTTTCTTGCTAATATCGCTGTAGGGATTCCACACAACCCTGGAGCTCACTGACATCCAAAGATGTTGTTCACATTCTATATAAAAATGTGAATCCCGTTCTTTTTTTATAAATTTCAGGGACTTGCTAACATCCACTCTTGCTCCCTTATTGAGGAGCCATTTTTTGAAAAAAATCTTACGCGTTTTTTCGCCTATTGAAAAACCCATAGGATTATGCAGGACTCCGGAATCATGGTTTTCAATGACCACTAGGCTTCTGGTTTTAGTTTTTGGAGTTTTCCTGATAACAGCGGTCTTCGGAAAAGCCTGACAATTTTTAAAGTCTATTTTCAGGGCTCTTTTAGCCCAAGGTTTTCCCTCTTCAATATGCTCGATGAAAACCACGGCATCCTTGAGGCTTTCGTCTTTGATCTCGATATTATTGATAAGCAATTCGCCTTTTTCATTCGTGTCAGCAGCTTCCAGGCAGAACTCTGAATTTTTTTCGTTATTTAAATTAACGCTAACTTGAGGAGGCATCTCTCCTTTGAATTTGACAACTCCAGTGATGGAGCCCCCATTAGTAACTTCAACCTCGGTATATTTAGCTCTCTTGGCAAAAACCGTTGATGTGCTCACTACCAATATAAGAGGTAAAACCCAAAAACCTATTTTAAATTTTTTATGCATAAAGGTTTGCCCTCAATCAAGTTTCCTTAATTAACGAATGCACCGGTGAATTCTCACGGATATAATTGAAACTGTATTATCTTTTTCCACCAATTTGATATGAGTTCGAGTAACTCTTTTTTTCAATAAAGCTTTAACCGTGTCCATTTTAACCCTTGTGGCTACTTTGAGTAATTTCCCATCCTTCTCAACACTTATTAATTCCGGGTTGTCTACAAGTATTCTGAATTCATTCAGGTCAAGCCCTGAATTGCCTGTATCTATCACATGAGATTTTGATAAACAAACATTCAGGGTGAGGTAGGTTTCTGCCAGAAGTGAACGTAGGTAGAGAGTAAGCTCTTCAATCTGTTCATCATCGAAATCAGGATGGGCGGGCATGGCTGTTCCCTTAATTCCATCGCGAATTGCATTGATTATGGCCATATCGGGGACAGTATTCATTTCCAGGAAACTGGTGAAGTCCCTGGGCTTTGGTTCCAATCCAGCGGCAAGAAATCCTTCGCCGTCTCCCATTTCACCGTGGCACATTGAGCAATCTGACTCGCGGTAAATGGATTCACCAATTGTGGTAGCCGGAGGTTCAGGTAGTTTGCTGTATCCTTTATAGGATTTAATAGCAAAAGCCTCACTGACAAAGAAAAAAGAAAGGATTATAAAAAATACTTT
Source organism: Nitrospina sp. (assembly GCA_018673915.1). Lineage (GTDB taxonomy): Bacteria > Nitrospinota > Nitrospinia > Nitrospinales > VA-1 > LS-NOB. The sequence goes on from JABHBK010000005.1 coordinate 61,044, forward strand.
CAAAGCTTTTCCTGGAAACAGTAATTTTTTTTTGATGCTCATATAAGGACAACGCTCATTAGGTTCTGGCTTCGCCAGTAGTGGTTCTTAATATAATATCAAATATTTTTTAATCCAGTCTAATGTAAAGGTACTGAATCCATATCAAATATTCCATAAATTTAAGTTTAACACGGTTTTATTGTTATAAAGTTGCTGGATTCCGATAGAAATTATTTTCTTTACTCGTACTTGAATCTCATGAAAGGTAGAATGCTTGAGTATGAATTTTGTCTTTAACTTGGGTGTATTATGATCTTTGGCGGCTCCAAAGCACCTTGCGCTGAATTAGTGGTGATTGGGGATGAAGTAATTAGTGGTTTAATTCTAGATCGAAACTCCCAATTTTTAGGGGAGCGAATTCATGAGTTGGGAATAGAAGTTTCCCGAATTACCACTGTAGGAGACTCGTCTTCTGTCATCGAGGATTGTATAAAGCTTGCCCTGCAGCGCTCAGACTGGGTTGTCCTGACTGGGGGCTTAGGAGCTACCCATGACGACATCACCAAAGCTGCTCTGCTAAAAGTTTTTGAGTGTGGTTTGAAAAATGATTCTAAAGTGGCTGAAATGCTGGAAGAAATGTTTCGGGTTCGTGGTCGAGAGGTACCTGCAAGTGTGAAAACCCAGTGTGAGGTACCTGAGAAGGCAGAAATTCTCTATAACGAGAAAGGAACTGCTCCCGGATTTAAGATGCATAGGGGGAAATGTATTTTATTTTCTCTTCCCGGTGTTCCTCGGGAAATGCAATATTTGTTCGAAAAATATGTTGCCCCAGAAATGGCCAGCAACAACAATAAGGTTTTTCTGCACCGTTTGATAAAAACTACTGGACTTAGCGAAGCGAGCTTGTGGGAAAAAGTAGGGCCCATAGAAGCTTTGCAAGAGAAAGCTACGATAGCTTCTTTGCCCTCGCACTTGGGTGTTCGGATTCGTATTTCTGTGCTGGCAGAATCTAAACAGGAAGGTGAATCTCGTCTGGATGATGCGCAAAGTTTCCTGACGAAACGTTTGTCCCATTATATTTTTGGGACGGACGAAGAGGTACTGGAAGAGAAGATTGGTGATTTGTTGAGAGAAAAGTCATTAACTTTGGCTACGGCAGAGTCTTGCACTGGAGGGTTGATCGGTCACCGCCTGACGCAGGTTTCCGGTAGTTCCGATTATTATAAAGAAGGGTTTGTAGTTTATAGTAACGAAGCCAAAACGAATCGTCTGGGAGTGAAACCTGCGTTGATTGAAGAGTTTGGCGCGGTCAGTGAACAGGTGGCTCAGGCCATGGCTCAAGGAGTTTGTCAGATGACAGGTGCCGATATAGGAGTTTCTGTGACAGGAATTGCGGGGCCTTCCGGAGGGAGTGATCTCAAGCCTGTTGGTTTGACCTATATTGCAGTGCATGACCGGTTTGGTACGTATTGCAGGGAATTTGTTTTTACGCATGACCGAGTTGGAAACAAAGAAAGATCGGCGCAAGCCGCTTTGAATCTGGTGCGATTAAGGCTCCAGGGTGAATTGAAAGCTTAGGAAGAAAATGGAGACTTGTCCTCATTGCAAAGAAGAGATTGCCACGCCAGTTCCCTATTGCCCACACTGCAAGAAGTCGCTTCAACCTAATTATCCCAGCATGAGTCCAAAATGGTTTCTGGGTATATGGGTTTTTTTTCTGGTGCTGGTGGTGGCGTTATTGGTTTCGATGTTTTCGCGTTAGAAATTAGCGAATGTGTTTGAACGGAAGAATAAGAAGAACCCCGGCAACGAATCCCCCGATGTGAGCGAACCATGCTGTTCCCCCCGCGCCTGTTAATGCGCTGTTCCAAATTTGCAGACCAATCCAAATGAGCAGTAAAATGATGGCCGGAATTCGGGTTATGGTCCAGAAAATCCCCAAGAAGATAAAAGTTTTAATTCGGGCAAAAGGAAACAGAATCAGGTAAGCCCCGAGTATTCCTGATATGGCGCCGCTGGCTCCGACCATGGGAATTTGTGAGTCCATATCGGTGGCGATATGGCCCAGAGCCGCGATGGTTCCGCAGACAAAGTAGAAGAGGATAAAGCGAAACCTGCCCAGAACATCTTCAATATTGTTTCCGAATATCCAGAGGTAAAGCATGTTCCCTCCCAGATGCCCGATTCCTGCATGCATGAACATGGAAGTATAAATGGTTGAATAGGCATTGATAGGGTTGTGGACAAGCTCGTAGGGAATGAGAGCGTAGTTTTCATAAAGTACGCTGGGGTGGACAGGAAGATTAACCCCATAAATAAACACGCCGATGTTCAGGGCCAAAAAAATAAGTGTTAAGACCGGGAAGTTTTTTGTGGGATTTTCGTCTTTTAACGGGATCATCGGTGGGGGCTTTAGCGGGCAATATGATAGTATTGAACCAAGACAATAGATAATAACAGGTTTATCAT
>JABHBK010000003.1 GCA_018673915.1 Nitrospina sp.
GATATTCTACTTGGAGTATCATGAACGGCTACGCCTTCAATTAATGGGAACAATAAACCCTTTAGTGTCGTATTCTGCCAAAAAGAAATCTTCCAGGCCTAAAGCATCGTGATCTTCAGGGGAAAACGGATTCTTATAATTTTTCACCAGGCCCTCATGAAATTGAATCGTTTCAAAGGCATCTCGTATTTTTGATCTATCTAAACTGCCAGCCTTCTCAATTGCTTTTGCCAGCAAATGAACTAAATCGTACGCATGCGCAGTACCTACAGGGGCCAAAATATCTTCGACATCATCAATTCCATACTGAGCTAAATATTTCGCACTCACCTCTCTGGTTTTTTTGTTTTTTATACCCGCGAACGAAAATGTTTGGAGAAATTTGAGTTTTACTTTTGGGAGTTCATTTTTTACATTATTCCAAAAATAGCCTCCTGTTATTCCCCAATGCGAATATATCGAAGTTTTTTGAGAACGCTGACTAGCATTTTTTATAATAATACTGCCTTCGGGTGCATTAGCAACCATGAGAATTGCATCGGCTCCTGCATTTTCTATCCTTGTCAACTGAGGCATCATATTTGTATCCCCCCAATTGAACCATTCGATTGCAACTGGAGTTTGTTGGTGAACTTTCAACGCCTTAGTCATGGACCTCTCATTGCTTCTTCCCCACCCTGTATTTTCCAGCAAGAGCGCAATATTTTGATGGAGTTTTAAGGCTTTGTTGGTCAAAAACTGACCGGCATATTCATCTCGTACCGAGACTCGGAAAACATAATTGGGTTGAAAAGAGTTTTCAGTGATTCCTGTTGCTGCGGCCCATGGACCCAAGTAAATAATTTTATTTTCGTGAATGCTATTAAGTTCAGACAATGCCACAGGACTATGGAGGCCTCCCATCACCGCAACGATATTTTTCAGCTTGCTGAAATATATTATATTTTCAATGCCCCGAGCACTAATTCCGGAATTGTCACGGACTATAATGCTCAGTTTTTTTCCAAGGACTCCTCCCTTCAGGTTCAGTTCAACCACAGCTAGCTCCATACCTCGTTTAATAGCTAACCCAGAAGGAGCTGATGCTGAAATCAAATCTGCATCTAAGCCGATAATGATATCGTCGTTAGCTGATATTTCTTGGAAAATCTTTAAATCTTCCCAAGGTATAATTTGTGGAAATTGCGATTGATAGTCTATTAAAATGTCTTGGACTCTTCCCCAAAAAAGAGCTGTTTCACTGGCTTGCAATTGGACGATTTTTGTGCCTGAATTTTCAATTACCTGAATAAATTCCTTTTCTTTTTTGAGCGTTTCTTCACGTTGGAAAGGAGTAATTTCCAAGGCTGTTTTGACCAGAATAGATCGAATCTCACCGGGTAATCTCTCGAGATTAGTTTTGCTCATACACAAAACATAGGATAGATATGAATGACTACTTAAAATGATATGAGATTGAACTTCAAAAAATTTCAAGTTAGCAATGGATACAAGAGAATTTTCTTGTCCGTCAACAACTTTATTTTTAAGAGCGTTATAGGTTTGCCCAAAATCAATAGAAATCGGATTAGCGCCAAAAGCCTTAAACTGTTCCATGATGAGTCGGCTTTTCATCACCCGAATATTTAAACCTTTAAAGTCCTCTGGGGTTCGAATTTCTTTATTGGCCGTAAACTGCTTGAAGCCACTTTCCCAGAATGTAAATCCTATCAAACCTTGTGGCTCCAAGAGCTCCAATAAGTGTTTCCCAGGTTTTCCATCTAATATGGGGTAGGCCTCCTCCCGGGAAGAAAAAAGAAACGGAAGATCAATGAGCTGTAGCTCTGGCACAAGAGTGCTTAACTTGGCTGTAGGGGCAAAATGATATCCAACTTTCCGCGTCGGGCGGCCTCTATCATTTCCTGGTCGGTTCCCAGTTCCTGATTGGGATAAACCCTTATATGTACCTGACCTTTTGTTTTTTGTTCAACTCGTTCAGCATATTTTAAAGCCGCTATGTGCTGGGCACTGTTAGTCGGCATATCATGTCCAAACTTCAGATTATAAGTAATTCCCTGTTTTTCAATCTTTACAATAGGCTTTTTACCTTTCTTCTCTTGAAAAAGGATCAATAAGGCTATGATAAATACCAGAAGTACCAATCCGATTGCCAGCTTTTGATTTTTCATTATTATGGTTCCTGTTTTTTTATGTAGAAGGATTACCTGGAATTCAAAACTTCAACTCTAGCCCCAGTGCAATTCCGGATCCGTCTAAAGAGGCATTGGCATCCTCAAATTCATTGTATCTAAACTCCACTACCGCATTCATAAAGTCGTTTAATTTGAAGTTGATTTGCGGTTCAGCCACCCATCGGTCTGGCCCATTGTCTTCAAAATTTAAATCCGCAAATCCGTTAATATAAATCCGCTCGTGTAGTGGGAAAAAGTAAATCAAA
>JABHBK010000002.1 GCA_018673915.1 Nitrospina sp.
CAATACTTCTCGAGTATTCGCTTACGATTTTCGCCGAAACCGTATACCTGGCATCACCAAAAAGGAAATCGGCTATTGGAGAGACGTAGGAACCATCAAGTCTTTCTGGGAAGCCAATATGGATTTGAGAAATATCAAACCCGAATTTAATCTTTATAATAAAGCCTGGCCCATTAAGACCGCCAACTATGGAACGCCACCCGCCAAGTTCGTCTTTAATGAGGATGGACGTCGCGGCCAAGCCGTCAACAGCATCGTTGCCGAAGGAAGCATCATCAGTGGAGGGATTGTGCAGGACTCGGTGATCGGCCGCGAAGTCAGTATCGATAGCGGAGCGGCGGTCATCAATTCCTTATTGATGGACCGGGTAAAAATCGGGAAAAATTGCAAAATCAATATGGCTATCATTGACAAGGATGTTGAGGTTCCCCCCAACACCACTTTGGGTTATGATCTGGAACAGGACAAAAGCCGTTATTTTGTGGATGATGAATCCAACATCATCGTCATTGCCAAAGGCTTTAAATTTCCCTAACCCTCACCTACCCCGATGACCCAAACCATCTCAGGAATTGACCATTTACTTTCCCAGCCCAAAAAATATTTAAAAGGTAAAACCGTTGGCCTACTCGTCAACCACACCAGCCTGACCGGAGATGGTAAGCATTCAATAGAACAATTCCATTCTAATTCCTCTTTCGCGTTGCAAGCCTTATTCGCTCCAGAACACGGATTATATGGCACTGCTCAGGATATGATTCATATCTCGAACGAAGTGGACCCACTTTCCGGCTTGGACATAAAAAGCCTGTATGGAAAAAGTGAGGACTCCCTGACTCCTGATCCGGCTTTATTCCAAGACATTGATAATCTGGTTTTCGATATTCAGGATGTCGGTGCTCGCTATTACACCTTCATTTATACGATGGCCAACTGCATGACCATCTGCAAACAGACCGGGACGCGCATGGTGGTTTGTGATCGACCCAATCCGATCAATGGGATTGCAGTTGAAGGCAATCTGGTAGAAGAAAGTTGGCGTTCCTTTGTCGGGCAATACCCTCTGCCCAATCGCCACGGTATGACGGTGGGGGAACTCGCCCTCATGTTCAACTATCATTTCGATATTCAATGCGACTTGCAAGTGGTTCCCATGACCGGTTGGAAGCGGGAGATGTGGTATGACCAGACAGGGATGGTCTGGACACCGCCCTCCCCCAATATGCCGACTCTGGCAACCGCCACCGTCTATCCGGGAATGTGCCTGATTGAGGGAACCTTGCTTTCAGAAGGGCGCGGCACCACCCTGCCCTTCGAACAAATCGGCGCCCCTTTCATCGACCCTCAAAAACTAAAAGCACGCTTAGACTCTAAGCATTTACCGGGAGTATTTTGTCGTCCGCAATATTTCAAGCCTATGTTTCAGAAACAGGCGGGAGAGGTTTGTGCAGGGCTTCAATTCCATATTACCGATCGGGACCAATTCAAACCCCTGCTCACCACCCTGGAGTTGCTCCGTGCGATTGCCGAGCTTTATCCCGATCAACTGCAATGGCGAACAGAACCCTATGAATATGTCAGCGACCGTCTCGCCATCGACCTGCTTTACGGCAACTCAAAATTTCGGGAAACTCTTTTCGATCCTGACTTTTCTCTGGAAAAACTGGACGACTCAAAAGAATTAGAATCCTTTCTACCCGTCCGCAAAGAATATTTGATTTATTAGACCAGAACGTTATTCAAATTTCCAGAGATTCCAGACCTTCCCCTCCATATAACAAAAATAAAAAATTTTTCCCCAAAATCAGTTAAAAAATGAGAGAATAAGTGGTTTTTAAAATTTAATTTAAGCGTCCTGTCAAAACCCGCCGGCCTACGCCGCCCTATCTTTTTGATAAAAAAGGACTTATTAAATTTTTCCAGACGGCATCTCCACCTTTTATTTATTTACCCAAAGTATTGACAAAACCCAGTTGGGTCATTATATTTTCAATCTTGTTTAATGGAATAAATTCATGACTTTAAAGGAAAAACTCCTTTCAGATATGAAAGGAGCCCAAAGATCCAAGGACTCGCTTAGGCTCAACACCATCCGTAGCGTAATTTCCTCCATCAAAAATCAGGAGATTGACCTTCGTAAAGAATTACAGGATGAGGATGTCTTGCCCCTGATTACCCGTGAGGTGAAAAAAAGAAAAGAAGCGGCCACCCTTTTCGAACAGGGAGGACGCATGGATTTGATGGAAAAGGAAAAACAGGAACATGCGATTTTACAGACCTATTTGCCGGAGCAAATCTCTGAAGAGGATTTGCGTAAAAGAATTCAGGAAGTGATCACAGAAACTGAAGCCCAAGGGATGAAAGATTTTGGCAAGATCATGAAAGTCCTGGTTCCTGAGTTCAAAGGTAAAGCAGATAATGGTCTTATCAAAGACCTGGCAGGTGAATATTTGAATTGAAACCCGGGTATGTGTTTTTTACCGGGGTATTGGCCGGCCTAAAACCTGCCTCCTTAATAATATTTTTGAATCGATCCTATTGGACAACTTTGTCCTTCTAAACGATCTGTTGATATTTTGAAAAGTTCTATACCCGATAACATTATTGATGAGATTCGCGACCGCACTGATATTGTCGCGGTGATTTCGGAACATGTCGTGCTGAAAAAAGCCGGCAAAAACTTTAAAGGGCTTTGCCCTTTTCACTCCGAAAAAACCCCTTCATTCTCTGTCAGCCCGGAAAAACGCATCTACCACTGTTTTGGCTGTGGTGCCGGAGGAAATGTTTATAAATTCCTCATGGAAATCCAGAGTATTTCCTTTCCGGATGTCATCAAACTCCTGGCTGAGCGTACTGGCGTTCCCCTGCCCAAAAACACTTCGGGCCATTTACAAGACCCCAAACAAAAGGAACGGGAGGCTTTAAGAAAACTCAATGAATCCGCAACACGGTATTTCCAATCCTTACTGAAAAACCCGGAAGGCGGATTAAGCGCAAGAAACTATTTAAGTTCTCGCCATTTCGACGCAGAAATTCTGGAAAAATACCGGATAGGCTGGTCAGCCCCGACATGGAGAGGCCTGCTGAACCATGTCCAGCAGAACAGCTCTGTCACTCAGGAACGTCTTATTCAATCAGGATTGGTCATCCAGAAAGAAGATGGGTCCACGGTTTATGACCGATTCCGCGGTCGGGTTCTTTTTCCTATCAAGGACCTTCACGGGAACATCATTGGTTTTGGGGGTCGTGCCATCGCTGAAGGGGACAACCCGAAATATCTCAATTCGCCCGAAACCATTCTCTATCAAAAAAGTGAAACGCTTTTCGGAATTGACCAGGCAAAGCAAGCCATACGCAGGGAAAATCAGGTTATTCTTGTAGAGGGTTATTTTGACCAGATGCGAGCGGTGCAACATGGAGTTGAGCACGTTGTTGCCACCTGCGGAACTGCTCTGACCGCCAAACAAGCGGGGATGTTACGAAACCATGCGGAAACAGCCATTCTGGTATTTGATTCAGACCCTGCGGGCCGATCTGCAACGGAAAAAGGATTTGATATCTTACTGGAGCACGGCTTGAATGTGAAAGTCGTCGTTCTGCCCGATGGTCAGGACCCCGATTCATTTATTCACGAGCAGGGGACCGAGATTTTTCTGGAAAAAATCCGCAACGCCAAGCCTTTTATTGAGTCTTATATTGATGCGCTAATCCAGGAGACACCGGGGAAAACTCCTGCAGACCGGGTTAAAATGGCAAACCAGATTCTTCCTTTGCTCGCAAAAATTAAGAACAATGTGGAACGAACCGCCTGGCTTGAAGAATTCACCTCCAAAACAGGCATTGACGATCTGAATTTTTTAAAGGAATTAAAAAAGTCTTTTTCTCAAAACCAGACTCGGATAGTCGAAACGGATAATGTTTCTGCCTCACTTTTAAACCTGGAGAAGCATTTAGTTCACCTTATTCTTTCCGATAAGGAAACAGCCCGTGGCATCCTTTTGGATATAAATCCTGAAGATTTTTCAGATCCGATCCTGAGAACCATTGCCCATACCTGTCGGAAAAAAATTGATGCCGATGAAGACCTGAGACTTGACCAGCTTCTTGACCAGACCGAAAACCCCGAGGTCAGAAATACTTTATCCCGGTTAGGGCTGGAACCCGTAGAGTTTGACACACCCGAAAGGACCATTAAGGAATGTGTTAAGAAATTTAAAAATATTCGCCTTAAATCTAAGATTAAAGACCTTAAGTTGCAACGCCTTCAAGCAGCTAATGCCGGTCAAATAGAACGGTCGCAGGAATTGCAGGCGCAACTTCACGAAATGCATTTAGCTTTAACTCATTAATATATATTCAAAACACAAACCACTTAGCGTAGTTAGGAGAATTCACCCAGATGGCCACAATGGAAAAACTGACTCATGTTTCAGAAATTAACCAGCTGATAACACAAGGCAAGGAAAAAGGTTATTTAACTTACGAGGAAGTCAATGATGTCTTACCCTCTGATGTTGTGACCCCGGAACAGATCGATGACCTCATGGCCCTCTTTGGTGAAAATGAGATAGACATCGTTGACACCAACACTAAAGGTGAAAAAATTGCCGCCGCCAAAGGGGACGGGCAAAATAAAGATGGGGCCGCAGGGGAGGGAGCGACAACCTCCAAGTCAGACTCCATCTCCATTGATGACCCCGTCCGGCTTTACCTGCGTGAAATGGGGACCATTTCCCTCCTCACCCGAAAGGGCGAAGTAGAAATAGCCAAGAGAATTGAAGCGGGGCAGAATGAAGTGCTTGCAGCAGTGGCCAGCTGTGCGGTCACGACCCGCGAACTGGTTGCCATGGGGGATGAAGTTAAAAAAGGAGAAATCCGGATCTTCGATCTTATCCAAAGCCCTGAACCAGAAGAAAATAAGGAACAGGCTGGCAAAGATGAGAGTAAGAAGTTTTTAAAAAAAATTAAGACCCTGAAATCGGAATTCTCCAAGCTCGAAAAACTCCAGGAAAAACTTGATAGCGGCAAGCTGTCTGAAAAAATGCAGACGAAAACATCTGACCAGGCGCAAAAACAACTGAAAGATGTTGAAAAAACCATCTCCAGCCTGACACTCGCCGTAGATGTAATGGATGAGGTCATTGAAAAAATTTATGGGATAGCCGGGAGTTATCGTGAAGCGGGGAAACAGGAAAAAGCGATCGAAAAACAGTTGGGTATGTCTTTGGCAGGAATCAAAAAACTGGCTAAAAACTGGACCAAGCAGAAAAGCGTCAAACTCCCGAAAGGAAAAGTAATCACCCGAGCCCAGTATGACAACCATATAAAATTGGTGCAAAATGGACGCAGGAAAATCAAAAAAATAGAAAAAGAAACGTTAACCAGCAAAGACAGCTTGTTAGCCACAGTGAGGTCTATAGCACGTGGGCGAGTTAAAGAAAAAACAGCCAAGCGAGAACTGGCAGAAGCCAACCTCAGGCTGGTAGTCAGCATCGCTAAAAAATATACCAGCCGAGGACTTCAGTTTCTGGATCTGATTCAAGAAGGAAACATTGGCCTCATGAAGGCAGTAGATAAATTTGAATACCAGCGCGGCTACAAGTTTTCAACTTACGCTACCTGGTGGATTCGACAAGCCATCACCCGCGCCATTGCGGATCAGGCCAGAACTATTCGTATTCCTGTGCACATGATCGAAACCATCAATAAACTGATCCGGGTTTCCCGGCATCTGGTCCAGGAACTAGGACGCGAACCCATACCGGATGAAATTGCCGCTAAAATGAGCCTGCCTGTAGACAAGGTGCGAAAAGTTCTTAAAATCGCTAAGGAGCCTATTTCACTGGAGACACCCATTGGCGAAGAAGAAAACAGCCATTTAGGAGACTTCATTGAGGATAAAAAAGTCCTGTCACCCATCGATTCAGTGGTCAAAAAGAACCTGAAGGAACAGACCTTGAAAGTGCTCTCAACTCTGGCTTCCCGAGAGGAAAAAGTATTGAGAAAACGTTTTGGGATCGGGTTGGATTCTGAGCACACCCTTGAAGAAGTCGGGCAGGACTTTGCGGTCACCCGCGAGCGTATCCGGCAAATCGAGGCAAAAGCTCTACGCAAACTGCGGCATCCCAGCCGGAGCAAAAAATTACGCAGTTTTATTGAAAGCTGATTGCGTGGGCCTATAGCTCAGTTGGTAGAGCCCCCGGCTCATAACCGGTAGGTCACAGGTTCGAATCCTGTTGGGCCCAC
>JABHBK010000004.1 GCA_018673915.1 Nitrospina sp.
CCCATGCTTTGTTTGATCCTATTGCCCCTTTGCAATCCTCACTACTGCTAACAGATGGGGAAAATGCAGTGCCACTAACTGCAGAGACCTTATTCCGGCATCCTCTTAAGGCCAGTGTAGTGGTTTTGTCAGCTTGTGAAACTGGCATGGGAGAAGTAATCGCCGGGGACGACTTACTGGGGTTGACCCGCAGTTTCTATCTAGGTGGAAGTCGTGTTGTAGTCAGCAGTTTGTGGCCTGTTGAGGATAATGCAACCCGCTTGTTCATGGAGATTTTTCATAAGGAATCCCGAAACGGCAATTATGGGCTTGCATGGTTGCGTGCACGAGATGAGCTAAAACAAAAGGGCTACCCACCTGCAAGTTTTGGCGCCTTCGTGCTTGGCGGCTCATTTGGAATAAGTACATCAAGCGATACCATCGCTGGTCATCTATAGCAACTGTATGTCGTCAAATGAATCTGTACAGCGAGTTGATTTAAGTTATAGATACATTTGGTTTATAGTCCTTCGGCAAATATTTTTCAAAGTACTTCCTTATCTACACCATTTATGAGTTTTCTTCCTGCCATCACTTCCCATGCTCCTCCATCCACTCCCTTGCCAGATTTTGGGCAATCTTTGCAAGCTCTTTAAGTTTTTTTACCCTTAGAACATTTATTGATAGATACCTTTCACTAACTCCTCTGCCACACTGCTTGTTGTAGCCTCGATGGGGTCTGAAAAAACCCCATACCCACCTGGATTATAGTTACCCTTTACCTCATAAATGCCAAGTATGTCTTTAGTTTCCATGGCCTTAATAGTAGCAGTAATATCCAGTAAGTTGGATCCTGCGAATGCTCCTATTAAGGCTCGTTTTCCTCGTGTAACAATTTTTGATTTTGTTACCACAATTTCCATAACCGCAGGTATGCCTTGGGCTTTAGCAGAATTTAATTCGGAAAGAACAGCAGTTTTTAAGGAATTCAATAAAGTATCACTAGTGATACTTGCAATAGAATGAGCCGCAGTTACTGAAACATCAAATATTTGAAGTCGCTTTTTTGTTTCTACATCCAACGCCTTTTCAATTTGCAGTGTGGTGGCACATGCGCCTACGAAAAAGCAGATGGAAAGAATTAATATTAATTTTTATAGTATTTTTGTCATTTATTTTCTCCTGTTATGAGAATTCGTTTCACTGTAGAATTTCACAGAAGTTCATTCTATTCTATTTCCGGGACAAATTGTGATAGGGACCTCAGTGATCTTGCCCGGTTTCTGGGCTTCAGGTTTTACTGCAAGCACATCACCATCAATGCCTGGTTCTGGGCAATCTCTGCAAGTTGTTCAGTAGACTTCTCATCCGTTTGTTCAGACTTCATTGAAGAAAGTCCGCTCGATACAAGAAACTGTCTTACTGTGGAGGCTTTAATACCAAAGTTTACGTTTTCCACAAGGGAACCAAATGTCTTTTTATTTAACTGGGAAATAACAACGCCTACAATGTTCCCACTACTATCATAGATGGGCCCACCACTGTTTCCAGGTTGGACAGCAGCATCCAATTGAAATTGTCCTGAATCATCCCCCGCTCCACGTGTGGCACTTACAATACCTGAGGTAACTTTTATGGTGTTACTGAAAGCATCTCCAAACGGGTAACCCGCAACCAATACCTTTTCGCCCAGCCTTACATCATCAGATCGCAGCAAGCCGTTGGCCGCAAGAGGGACTACTGCAATTCCAAGTTTCTGAATAAGAGATTTGCTTTTTGCTGAAGCCATCTCAAGGGAAGACAACTTCAAAAGAGCTAGGTCATTACTTTTGTCAGTATTGACAACCTCTGCTGTTACTTGTTTGTTAGCACTATCCCCTACCGTTAACCTGTTACAGTTTTGCACTACATGGGCATTAGTAATCATATGACCCAACTTGGAAACAAAGAAGCCTGACCCTGTTCCTGATTGGGGAGTTTGGTCTTCGGGCAGCTGAACTGTCTTGCTGCTTATACACCTAAAATCAAATTCCTCTGGTCCGACTCCGCTAGGCCTTATAATTCCGGTAAATTCAGAAGACTTACCTTGTTCTTTACAATACTTCTCTGCGACAGCTCTAACTTCAGGAGAAAGATCGGGTGCTAAACCCCAGTTTATTTGCTCAATAGTTACTTGAGAACCAGTTGCGTACTTTATATATGGTGGCGTGGACACACAACCCGAAATTATAACAAGGAAAAGCAAGTATAAGGAGAGAAGGAATATGAATTTGTGGTGTCTAAGCATTATTTTGTTAATCTCTCGCTTCTATAAGGACGACATTTCCCGTAACGGCTTCGATAAAATCTGCCAGTGAGTTCCTCGGGTCTTTTGGTACTGGTACGATTCCTCGGCTGGACAACAAAGATTCAGGGATTGAGGTTAGTAGATTTTTCACAAAGGATGACTTCAGCGCATAGTTAATGTTCTGTGGAATAGCACCCATCACCTCAGCCGCGCGAAGTGATAAAGAGGCTGTCGTAATTCCAATGACCTCCCCTTTCTCATCAAACAATGGACCCCCACTGTTTCCCGGCTGTATAGGCACGGTTATCTGAAATACTGTCGGGTCATCCTTAATTCCTGTGACTGCGCTTATAACTCCCTCTGTATATTTTGGGCGTTCTCCAAGAACGAAACTTGCCGGAAAACCGATAGTGAATACTTTTTCTCCCATCCGGACTTTGGATGAATCACCAAACTTCAACTCTCTACTTTCCATGGAAGAAGGTGTTTTCAGCTTAAGAATTGCAATATCATTTTTAGGGTCGCTACTAACAACATCTGCTTCAATCACTTCACCATTGGCAAACTTGGCCTTGATAGAGTGTTTTCCCTTTACGACGTGGTAGTTAGTGATTATGTAATCATTGGAACTGAATAGAAACCCTGTACCGCCGGAGACGGGCTGCTGCTTATTGGATGGTGCTACCGCAACTTTAGTGTTTTCAAAATCCTCAGGCTTAAATTTATACCTCTCGAAAAAGACCCTTAAATTCCTTTTGCAATCGGCAACACCTTTAAGGTCTTGTTTAGCAAGAAACAATTTTTGGGCCTTCATTAGGCTTATAATGGCATTTGAACCCTCGTTGTTTAAATCGTACATGGTTCCCAACGTATAAAGAATAGACGGGTCCTTGGGAGCGAGCTTGCTAGCTTTTTTGAATTGGTCGATACCTTTATTGAGTTCGATAGTTGATTTTTGGCTCTGCCCATTATTAAAATATTTCGCAGACAGTCCGAAATAAAGAGTTCCCAAACCAACGTAGCTCAACGTGTCTATTGGGTTTATAACCTTAGCTCTTTCGAACTCAAAAATTGCCTTTTCAATTTGGCCATCATCTTTATATGCGGAAGCAAGGTTAATATGGGCCATATAATTGCCTGGATCCGATAGCATTTCCTGCTCAAAAAAATGTATTGATAAGTTTTTTTCTTGTCCTTCTTCCAGAAGGCGTTGCTCACTTATCAGCCTGTCGTCCTCCTTTGTGTTCTGGGGGGCTAAGTGACTTCTTGCTATATCGTCATTAAATTCTTTCGCCCCTTCCCTCGCCTTTATTATTTGTTCCGGTTTGTTTAAAGAATTTTTTCCGGATAGGCTTACCAACGTTTCCCCAAAACCTGGGTAGCTATGCCATTGCTTGACAGCCTCATTTAAAGCAGTATTTAATCCTTGCTCAATGTACATACGGGCTGCTGATGAAAAATTCGGTGTTCCATTTAATGTTCCACTCCAAACAGGCTCGTCAAAGCCCTTTTGATATAAATCAAGATGAATTTTAATTATGGCGACCGAGTTTATCCCTGGATAAGGAACGAAAGATATTTCAGCGACGTTAAATTTTTCTATGGATGCAATTAGAATCCCATCTGCCAAACCCCGATCTTCGGTTATCTTAATTCCAAACCTGCGAACTTCTGTCTCTAATGCGTCACGAACAATCTCAGTCGGGACTCTTGTGGTTTTCCAAATACCCCCAATAATTTTCCCACCTGAATATTTACCTCGTTGATAAATAAACTTCGGGTCCTCTTTAAACCTTCCATTCTTAATACTTGTAGTTCTTAAAAAAGCAGTTATTTCTTTCCTCGGCGCAAATTCTCTGTTATCTACAACAGGATCAATGTATAGAATGGTCCGTTTGTTTTTTGCCGAAAAAAATTGCCGTGAGGGGTCGATGGGGTCATATGAAACCTTGAGAAAAGGACTAATAGTCCCCCCACAGCCGATTACAAATATAGCAATACTAAATAAGAAAATAAATTTCTTCATAATGAATTTCACAGATTTATCCAATCACTCTTTCGCTTCTATAAGGACAATATTTTTTGATGCCTGCTCAATAAAGTTAGGGAGCGAGTTTTCAGGTTCATTTGGAACTACAACAATACCTGTGTTTGAAAGCATCAACTCTGGAATCGTTGACAGAAGATTTTTCACAAACGACGATTTGATCGCATAATTGACGTTCTGAGGTATTGCCCCCATGGCATCAATCGCTAGAAGAGATAACGAGGCTGTTGTTATGCCAATCACTTCTCCCCGCACATTAAATAATGGCCCTCCGCTGTTCCCGGGTTGAACAGGTACGCTGACCTGGAAAAAAGCAGGGTCATCCTGTAACCCCGTCATTGCATTGATTACCCCCTCGGAGTACTTGGGTTTTTCACCCATGATCTTTGAGGCCGGATAACCAATTGTAAAAATCTTCTCTCCCGCCCTAGCCTGTGACGAGTCACCCAGCTTAATCGGTGTAGCAGACAAGGGAGGAGAATTTACCAGCTTCAGGATTGCTATATCATTCTTGGAGTCTTTCGCCACAACTACGGCCTCAACCGTTTGCCCATTCGTAAATTTTGCGCGTATTGAATTTGCTCCCTCTACAACATGATAGTTAGTTATCACATAGTCCTTGGAGCTAAAAAGAAACCCTGTCCCACCGGATACTGCTTGCTGTTTGTTTGAAGGCCGTGGAACAACTGGCTGGAAAGATGGTTGAGAAGAATTATTTCCTGAGAGGCTTACCATTGCTTCTTGAAAACCGGGATAGATATACCATCGCTTGATGGCCTTATCCAAAGCAGGATTTAATCCCCCTAAACTCCATTGCTTCCCTTTTCCTGCCCCTTTTAATGTCCCATTCCAAATAGGGTCATCATTGCCCACCTGATATAACTTGAGGCTGATTTTAACTCTGACCTCCTCATTGAAGATTTCTCCAAACTTTTCTATAGAAACATCGAGAACTCCATCTGCCAAGGCCCGGTCATGGGTTGATTCAATTCCAAGCCTACGAACTTCTATTTCTAAGGCCTCGCCAATAATCTCAGACACAGGCCTCGAGGTTCTAAAAAGACGATTTATAGTCGGATATTTAAAATGACGAATGAGCGTTGGATCTTCTTCAAATCGCCCATTCCACATATTTGATAGTCCAGGGCCATCTTGCTCTACCGCATATTCTCGATTATCTTGAATGGTATTTATGTATAGGACAGGTCGCTTATCTTTTGATGTAAAAAATTGTTGTGGGTAGTCAATGGGGTCATACGACACATCTACAACCTTATTAATTGTCCCACAACCAGAGAAAAATAATGCGACAGCAAACATGAAAGCTAGTTTCCTTATAGAAATTTCTTGAGACATCATCAAACTACTCCCTTAATTCACCTTAATTTTGAAAATCTCAGAACTCTCCATCTGCTCATTATCTTTTATCCGGATTTCAAACTCATGTTCTCCCTCGGGAAACTTAATCCCGTTAGCATCGATGCGGGTTTCTTTAATATAGGGGCGTATTCTGTCTGTGATGTCGATGCCGAACATTTTCAAATAAACGATCCGTAGCGATTCCATATTCACGGGTTCACCAATCGGATTCCTGTCAAAACTGATAAGAATATCGATCAGGTCATCATAGAACTGATCCTCGTCGGGCTTCTCAATTTTTATGATCGGTCCTGCCATGGTCTGTTTTTTTACTTGAAAAGGTTGATTTTCAGATTCAGGCAGGCCTTTCGTGCTTGTTCCAGAAGATTTCATGGCAGGCAGTGCGGCTTCCTCCTGCGTAATCCACGCAACAGTTTCCTTCTCTTCTGCTCCGCCTGAAACAGCAACGTTCAAAAATAGAATAACTGCCATTAAAATTACAGATTGTTTTAGTTTCATGATTTTGCACTCTTTTCTTTTTCCACGTAATGATCCCGGACCAACTTTTCTATGGCCCCGTGGTGTTGTGCAGGCACGTTTTTGTTGCGTTTCAATACCGCCTTGATAGCCTCTGCCTCTATTTCAAATTCTTCCACCGTGTTAATCAGGTTTTTCCAGTACTCGTTGAGCATCTGTTCAACGTTTACATGATGCGATGGAATTTCCGCAATTTCCTTTACCGCCCCTTCCATTCCATGCCTGACCAGCATGTCAAAACAAATCCCCTTAAATCGTGCCGTTACGGTATTACGATGCATCTTCAATCTAGCCGCCGTCTGGTTAATCTCAAAATTGTTTTCTCTCAATGCGTTCAGAAGTAGATCATCCCCCTCTTCTCTACTGGGCTTTAACAAAAGGTCTTTGACTTCTCCTGTGGTTTTACCTTGGTCCATCCCTAAGTCCTTTTCCTGAATCAATTCTCCAGTGGCGAAAGTGATGCCACGTTGAATGATATTTTCCAGCTCACGAATGTTGCCGGGCCAGTCATGGTTCAATATTACCCGCATGGCCTTGTCTGAAATTCCCTGGATCTCCTTTCCATATTCGGCACGGTATTTTTTGATCAGGTGGTCCACAAGAATTTCAATATCCTCCCTCCTGTCTTTCAATCGCGGCAGTTTAAGGGTAACCGTGTTTAACCGGTAGAACAGGTCCTGCCTGAACTCCCCTTTTTCCATCTCATTTTGAAGGTCCTTGTTTGTCGCGGCCACAATCCTGATATCGACCTTGAAGGCTGTGCCCCCAACAGGCTGGACCTCCTTCTCCTGCAATACCCTCAGGAGCTTGACCTGCAGGTCCTGCCTTATTTCACCCACTTCGTCCAGGAATATGGTTCCTTCGTTGGCCTGGGCAAACTTCCCCTTCTTGTCCGTTACGGCTCCGGTAAAAGCCCCTTTCATGTGACCAAAGAGTTCGCTTTCATATAACCCTTCAGGAATTGCCCCCATGTTGACGGGAACAAATTCACCTTTTCTCTGGCTCATTAAATGAAGAGCCTTTGCAAACAGTTCTTTGCCAGTACCAGAGTCTCCAAGAATCAGCACAGGGGATGGAACCGGTGCTACCTGCTTGAGATTATTAAATACTTTTAGAACCGATT
Organism: Nitrospina sp.; assembly: GCA_018673915.1. Taxonomy (GTDB): domain Bacteria; phylum Nitrospinota; class Nitrospinia; order Nitrospinales; family VA-1; genus LS-NOB. The sequence goes on from JABHBK010000004.1 coordinate 7,333, forward strand.
GGCTTCTTGTGTTAATTCCAAACTCTCTGCATTCCTGTTTTAGTGGTTCCAGTCTTTCATCACCAAGCGGATCAAAGGAAATATGAACACGTAGATCCAGCACCTTGTCTTCCAGTTGGGTTCTTTGGACCAGAAGTTCTTCCTTGTCCTGGACTAACAGTTCCAGCTTTCCTTGCAGATCATCGATTTTCAGTGTTTGCGCTTCCCCACGCTCCCGATCCACCTGCATACCCTCCTGAAGACCTTTCAACTGGTCCTGTATTTTTTTCAGCTCTCCTTCTTTAATCGCAAGGTCAGTGGAGATGGATACGAGATGAGATTCCACCCGGCTCTTTTCCTGTTGAAGACTATCTGACAATTCCTTTTCCGAACCCGCCTGGTAGATGGATACAAGCAGGCCTGTAAAAATTATGGAACAGAGGGGAAAAACAATCTGCAAGACAAGTCCGGAATTGAATAGTACTGAACATGTGACCAGGTAACCGGCCGACAGAACTGAAATGAAAACGGCCTGAAGCAGATATTTTCTGAGCAAGAGGAGCCTTGCCGTAGTGATGCTCAGCAATAGAACAAGTAAGAGATTAAAACCTCTTCCTGTTTCTCTGAGAAATTTCTGTGTAACGATTGTATTGATGATATTGGCGTGAATCCCCGAGCCGGGATAGTCCTTTTCAACTGGAGTAGGTTTGATGTCCTGACCAGAGAGTGTATTCGAGACGAGGATCAATTTCCCTTCCACTTCTTCCATGTGACCGGTTGTTTTTTCATCACTGGCTAAAACGGAAGCAAAGGAGGCGTGCTTGAAGGTCTCGCTCCATTTCCCGACGTAGTTGATGAGCATCTGACCGTTGGAATCGACGGGGATATGAATATCAACCCGGTTGCCGTAAAGGTTTGCCTGCTTTAGAAGAATCGCTGGGCCATTAAACTCAACCTGGGAAACATCCAGCCAGGTCAAGACCGCCTGCAAGGCCAGCGAAGGTGTAAGAGATCCTTCATGGCGAACAAACAACGGGACCCGCCTTATCACACCATCCCTATCGCGGTTGGCTGCAATATGACCCAATCCCTTGGAAGCCAACACCAACTCCGGCAGAGGGAGGATCACGCTTTCAATGGAAAGATAATCTTTTGTTTCGGAGGTTTCTTTAAACTGAGTGTCAGAAAAATATTCTGGTAATGCAACTTTTCCAGCCGTATCCCCGGAACCAGCCAGACTGACCGCAAAGGGATAGATCATGTTCCCCGAGTTTTTCGTCGCCTGCGCAAGAGCCCGATCTTCAGTTTCATCGACGGACTGGGAAAAAAGAATATCGTAAACAATGGCTCCAGGATTCTCATTACTCAGGAAATCGATCATCCGGGTATGAACGGAACGCTTCCAGGGCCAGCGGCCTAATTGTTGTGCGCTGGTATCGTCCGCATCGATCATGATGATGTTGGGGTCTGTCTCGATGGAACCGCGAACCTGGAATCTTGCGTCCAGTGTCTTAAGTTCCCATGCCTGAAACAGATCAGAAAACCCCAGACTCAACAACACGGTGATGACCGCCCCAATAAACCCTAGAATGATGGATTTTTTCATAGCAAGGGATCCTTTTAGCTCCTACCCAGATGCGAAATTCTAATTAATACTCCGCTTCAATCAAAACAATATTATTCTGCACCCGCTCTATGAAACCAGAAAGTGAACCCGAATCCTTTGGAACCACAACAATGTCCGTGGGAGATACCAACATTTCGGGAATCATGGGCAGCAGGTTTTTGACAAAGGTGGATTTGATGGCAAAATTCACGTTTTGCGGGGCGTTGCCAAAAATCTGAAACGTATTTGCGGAATCGAGTGAAGACGAGACTATCCCGACCACCTCGCCTTTTTGATTAAATAAGGGGCCACCGCTGTTTCCCGACTGTATTGGGATGCTGATCTGAAATGCCTTCGGATCGTCTCCCACACCAGCCAGAGAATTAATGACTCCCTCGGAGTATCTTGGTTGTTGGCCCAGTATATTACTCATCGGGAAGCCTATGGTAAACACCTTATCACCCAACTTCACCTCTGAGGAGTCACCCAAAGAAACATTCGCACCCGGCAACTTTGGTGAACGCTCTGGCTTAAGAAAGGCGATGTCGCTGGATTCATCTTTAATAATGACTTCTGCATCGGAGACATCGCCGTTAAAAAATCTTACTTTTATATACTGTGCGTCCTTGACGACGTGATAATTGGTGAGAATATAGCCTGATGAGCCTAAAGAGAACCCGGTTCCAGCAGTCTTAATTGATCTTTTTTTTGTTTGGTCCAGTTGCTTCGCTTCCAGTTGCAATTTCTCAGTTGAAAACAAGGGAGGATTTATTTTTTCCTCATTCTCTTTATATGCAAGCTTAGTCAATCTGAGAGTTCCTGTTGCACCATGCAACCCTGACAACTGATACCAATCATACTGAATTAAATTTTCCTCAATTTTTGTAAGCTTCACGGTTCCGCTTGTTATACAATTAGCAATCCCGTGCTGAATGTGTTCAAGAAATACCTTTTCCCCAGTGGTCTCTTTTTTCAATATCAGATTACCAGCACAACCTAATGATGGATAAGCTACGTAGTACCTAGCTCCATCCGAACCTATTTTTATTGACCAAGTTGATTCCTTCCCGGTGCCAAATTGGTGACCCACCCCTTCCCATACTTCTGATATTGAACTATCCCAATTAATAGGAGATGATTTTGGGACAGTTGCACACCCGGCCCAAACTACTAGACTTAAGGCAATCAAGAGCAAAGCTATCTTCTTCATCTATTTCTTTCTCCCGCTAATTTCCCTTAATTTTCTCCTGCTCATTGCCAAAAGTCCCAATCATGTCTTTGGGCTTTTCCGGTATTTCAATGATCGGGATTTTTCTGGATCCCCTTATATATCTTTCACCCTTCCTAAAAATGAATATTTCTGAATAGGCTTCGGCCCATGCGGTGCTTTCCACAGAATCAACCTGCGTTGACAAGGCCTGAATGGTTCTTGAACCGCGGGTGGTTTCTCTTTTCACACTGTGAAACCCTTTATCAAGATCAAGCTTTAAAAGAGATACCTTATTCAATGTGACAATGGCCTTGATCCGTTCCAATCCTGCGGGACCCTGGACATCAAACTCGAATCCATAATTTGGAGATGGAACCTGGTAGGTCACCCCCGCACGAACAAAATTGTCCCTATGAAATTTATTCGGAAAAATTACGGTGATGTCTCCTTTTGGCCCGACATCAAGCATGGTTAAATAGCCGTTTTTATCTGACTTGACATAAAAAACTATTTTTTCATTAATCTCGTAATCCTTTTTATCTGTCCACGTCTCAACCTTAAAAGAGGACTTGGAGGGTTTTGCGGCAACCAGTTTTTCAAGTTGATCTTGATAGCTTTTCTTCTTTTGCGCAGACTTGAAGTCTTTGGCCATGGTATCTATCAAAGCGAGATCTTCCGGGTTCAGCTCTTTTCTTTCTATACGAATATTTGCCGTGGACTGAATAGTCTTTGTCTCGGTGTTAATCAATCGGGACCTTACCTCAAGACCTGTTCTCTCCATCCGATAGGAACCGACCACGTAATAGTCCAGGCCGTTGGTTTTTGCTATTTCCTCTGGCTGCTGATCCCCATTAATTTTGAGTTCCTTTAACTTAAGATCTTCGGCCCGAGCAAGAATGGTTTTAATATCTTCGTTCAGGACACGGCTGAAAGGGGTGACCCGATCATACCTGAGGTCCTTGAACAGCATCACTCCCAGGAAAGGATTTTTTCCTGCAGGAATATTGTTTATGAGCTGATTGCTCAGATCGGTGATACTCTCCCGCCAAGCTTGGGATTTATTTGAAGCCAGTTTGGGGGTTTGGACAACATAATTGAAAGCTGCGCTCTTGTTTTTCAAGGGGGAGAGAAGTTTTTCCACCAAATCTCCACTGAAATTCGAGCGAATCCTGGAATAGTCCAACTTCACTTCGATCACGTGGTTGGAATCCTCATAGGAAGAAATCCTGTGAATAGTGGTTTGTACTATTCCATCAGACCCGCTGGTTTTTTTCTGTTCAAGATCTCCCTGCCCAACTTCATAATTGAAAAGCACGGGGATATTGGAAACAGGAGTCTCATTTCCTTCTTTGAGAAGATAAACTTTTGCCACAAGGGGTTTGGCCACCCCTTTCTGGGTCTTCACGATTTGCCGGTCCCCTGAAACCGTGGCCAGATTTAAATTGTGAACAATGCCCTTTATTCTGGATTCAAATTCACCCGCACTTATGTCTTGAGATCCGGAATTCTCTCGGGAGCCGGTGATTACGTGCAGGGCACTTTTTAATGGCGTGAGTGTAGGGGCCTTCTGGTATCCCGACAGGTAATGTGAAAGCGCGTTAATCACATCAGTCCTGTTCTCGGCTTCCGTTCCCTCGTTCAAATTCCGTTTCAGGACAGATTCGATTTTACTGATCCTGATCTGGATGGTAGACGCCGCCAGAGATCGCCTTACAACTGCAAGGGAGTAGTGGACACCTTTATCCTGGTCCAGCCAGCCAGCCTTGATTTCAACTCCCTCAAGAACTGTATCAACCTCTGTTTCGATGACCGACTCAACATAGGTCTGCTCTGTTGTGGAAACATCCACCATTGTGGAGTTGATCTTAACCTTCAGGTTTTTAGCCAAGTTCGACCGAGCTGACTCTTCAGCGGAAACGGAACTTTTATCAGACAAACCAACCCCGACAAGATATCGGGCCTGGGGAAAGCGGGGATCACCTTTACTCAGGGTCCAGTCTGGCCGTGGGGAGGAAGAAGGGGTCGACTCCTCTAGGATTGTCTCCTGCTCTACTCCCAATCCTTTCAGCCCCCCCGCGCAACCGGGTAGCATAACTAAAATCAACAAACTTGCCAGAGTCATGGTGATTTTTAACGGCATCGCTACTCCCTAGAAGAAAATTTCAGATACGGCCTGACTGTTTAAAGAGCAATATCCATACCCAAGCACATAAATTGGGTACAAGACAGCGGTTCATTCTTCTTTCAAATCATTTCAGGCCGCGGACTACCTATATAATAATGAACGATTTTGAAGTACTGTTTTTTTTTACAATCAGGCTTCGGATCGCACCAACCAATCTTCACTGATACCTTGAATTCCATGCATGGAATCATGCATGGAATCATGCATCCATGCACCAATAACTGTAATTATGCAATACCTAGGTGGAGGCATACACATAAAATTATTCACTATCAATCAGAATACTCGTTACTTTACCACCATTTACGCATTTTCTGCTCTATAATTTGGGAAGCTCAAATAAATCTCCCTGCCCAATGTGGCCTGCTAACCCATGGCATGAAAAATGTAGTATAAAATATTGGAGAGGTTTTTAAACAGGCTCCATTTCTCAAAATTATTTATACATTATAAGGGTTTAAAGTTAAGCATTTTCTTATTTTGGTAAACTTGGGAGGAAAATAAAATGAAAAACGAAAACAGATATTCATTATTTTGGGGGTTAATATTGCTCCTGGCCATGATTGGTGGTTGCACAAGCACCCCGGAACCCACAAGGACCACATTAGGGGATTATGAGCCTCCTGAATGGGTAATGAAAGATTCGGGAGCCTTTGATGATTCCAATGGCAAAGCGTTTTATGGTGTGGGCTCCGCATCAGGAATAAAGAACTACTCTCTACAAAGAACAGCCGCTGACGACAGGGCAAGAAACAATCTGGCCAAGGTATTTGAATTTTATACCAAGTCCTTAACCAAAGATTATATGGCTTCTACTACATCCGGTGATTTTACTGCCACATCTGAAGAGCAGAATGTGGAAGTAGCCATCAAGACGGTAACATCTGCGACCCTCACCGGAGTTTTGATTATTGACCATTGGGAACATCCTGGAAAAGATGTGTTGTTCTCCCTGGCACGGTTGGACCTTGTATCGTTCAAACAGAACCTGGATCAACACAAGGAACTCGCCCAGGAAGTAAGGGAAGCCATTAAGGAGAGGGCGGACAAGCTCCA
>JABHBK010000001.1 GCA_018673915.1 Nitrospina sp.
CCCCCCCCCCAATCGTGCTACAAACTTCCTTATTGAAGTAATTTATCAAAAGTTAAAAGATCTCTGAAAAACCTAAGCAAGAGAACTGCATTTATAAGGTTTGTTGGATCAACTTCGATTCTTGGTATGGATTTAAAATCCTTTATCGGAACTAATTGTTTCTTGTGGTGAAATAGTATTTTTAGGGAAAATGCTTAAAATTTCTTTTAATTTTCGATTGCAGGCGAGAATAATTTAGCATACTATCCCGAAACCAAATTTTAAGAAAAAATATTTAGTTTGTCTAATAGTGTGTCGAATGCTGATATGAGCTGAACACTAGTGAGAAAATTTTCCGGTGCGATTTTAGAAAAAAGATGGAAAGACCTTTTGCGCTTGGATGATTCCTAAGGAGAAATATTATGAAAACAGCTTATTTAAGGATCAAAAATAATTTGCTCCTATTCGTAGTTTTAATAACCTTGCCAGCATGTGCAACCAGTAATTCTTATAGGGGTATAGAACAACAGATAGTTGATGATAATTTTTCAGGAGAGTACGCCTATATGGCGATGATGGCATCGAACAGCTATCATAAGGATGAAGATAAGCGTAACTATTTTCCAATTTATAAAATGGGCTGGCAACATTATTCGCTTGACGGAAAGCTGACCGATAAGCCTGAGAAACCTACCTTCGTAGATTCGTGGAATGGACTTGCTTATGATATTTATAAGCGAAAGGGTACTAACAAAACTGTTTTTTCCTACAGGGGTACGGAAGGTTTCTGGGATTGGATTTTTTCGAATTTGGCAATTGGCTATTCACCAGCCTACTCTGAAGCATTTAAAAAATTCAAGAAATACAAAGAATCTCACTCAAATGAAAGCATCTATGTGACCGGGCACTCTCTTGGCGGTGGTATTGCTCTGGGGGTATCCGTAAGAAACGAAGGAGTTAAAGCGGTTGTGTTTGATCCTTCTCCAAGAATATTTAACGGCGTAGAAAATCATAATAAACAGGCCGAAAGGGTTGTGGTCTACCAGGAGAGAGAAATACTTGAATTTGTAAGAAAAGGGTGGACGACAATACCAAAAATTCTGGATCCTAAAATTGTTCATAAAGCTACTTGTGAATTTGAGAAGGGGAAATCCTCCCACCGAGGCGACCTTTTGGCTGAGTGTATGCTCGAGATGGGAGAAAAAGTTAATTCAGATTTAAGGCCTGTATGGCAATATATCAAGGAACGAAAAGATTTGAGCCCGTAACTTTCTTTGAGGTCAACCAGCGTTTCTCAAAGTTTTTTATGGGATCCTATGGAGCTGTGAAAAGGGAAAATAATATCGTTGCAGATTGTGGGAGTCAGAGCCGATTTTGACGGGGATGGGAATTAGCAGACAGTTGCTAGTACTTTTAAAAAATGCTGGAACTCTTCCTGGGTAATGTCGCCCATATTTGCGATACGAAAAATATTGTTGCTCAAGTTTCCTTGCCCTGCATAAATGACGAAGCCGTTAGCCTTCAGCTCACTATGAAGCTTTTCATAACTCATTCCCTTTGGCAGATACAGTCCGGTCAGACAATTACTTCGCCAGCCCTCAGGGATCAAAAACTCCAGACCCATATCTTTAAATCCGTTGCGTAAAAACGTTGCCGCAGCAGCATAGCGTTGTATCCGGCCCGCAACGGTTTCTTCGATCAGTTCCTCGAGCGCTACATTGAGTGCGTAATGGGCCGGAATCGCCGGAGTGAATAGCATCCCTCCTGCTTCCTGTGCTTTATGGTAGCCAGTCAGATTGAAGTAAAGTGTTCGTTCTGGAATTTTGCGCAAGCGCGGCAATTCCTTTTTCTGAAACAGGACAAATGACACACCTGGAAAACCTTGAACGCATTTGTTGGCGGTGCCGACCGCAATATCAATGGATTTGAAATCAACTTTATCACCAGCGATACTGCTGATGCAGTCCACCAAAAAAACTTTCCCATACCGCCGGGCTAGCTCTCCCACTTCTTTTAAAGGATTGAGGAGACCAGTTGTTGTTTCATGGTGTACCAGAGCCACCACTTCTATGTCGGGGTTTTGCTGTAATTCCTTTTCAATATCTTCTATGCGGGGTGGCTCTCCCCAACCCAGCGTGAGAGTGCGGCGGTTGAGCTGGTAGACGTCGCAGATTTTTCCGATGCGTTCTCCATAGACACCATTCTCGATGACCAGCATGGACCGGCCTGGACTCAAAGAGGAAGAGACAGCCATTTCCAATGCTGCTGTTCCTGAGCCAGAAACCAGCACCGATGTGTAATTTTCTTCTATATCAAAGGCCTGGAGTAATTGCGTGCGGATCGTTGCCATGAGATCCGAGAATTCCTTTTCTCGGTGGCAAAGATCGGGGAGCATCAATGCTTGCCGGACTCTATCAGTTACATTGACCGGGCCGGGGTTGAGCAATACAGTTCGTGGCATAAATTTTTATTTGCTAAAGGTTGCAATGAAAATGCGATTCAAGTTTACCTTAGCGGGCCCTGACCTACAAAAAGAATTATTCTATAAATACAATAGGTTTTGATTCATTGCTATAAGACCCTCTCCTGTTTTAAACTCAAGGTGATGCGAAAATTTTTGACGATATTAGGCTTAATTCTTTTTATTGCCGCCTGGGGTAAGAATATATCCCCAGCGGTGGCGGGCTATTCCCACCTGACTCTTCCGCGGATCGTTTATCAGGGAGGAAATGACAACCCTCGACCTGAAGCTCTGCGAAGCATTCTTGCTCAGGTGACACGCAGAACATCGATTGAAGTGAACCGTGAACCGGTGGCGCTGAAACTTGCAGACCCTGAATTGTTCCGGCACCCTTTCATTTATATGGGAGGGGATGAAGGGTTTGACCCTTTCCCTGAAAAAGACCTGGCAATTTTACGGAATTATTTGAGTTACGGAGGATTTCTTTTTATTGATGATAGTTCTGCAAAAGCCGATTCTGCATTTGATTCCTCAGTGCGTAAAATGATATCGACATTGTTTCCGCAAAATCCGCTCCAAAAAATTGCGCGCGATCATTCCATTTTTCGTTCGTTTTACCTGCTTAATACCGTATCGGGCCGATCTATCATCAAACCTTATCTTGAGGGCATATCCATTAAGGGAAGAACCGTCTTAATGTATAGCTCCAATGATCAAAGCGGTGCCTGGGCACGGAATAAACTGGGGCACTGGAATTATGACGTGATCGCGGGAGGGTATAGGCAAAGGCAGTTGGCCATTCGCCTGGGCGTTAATATCATCGTGTACGCACTGACCCTGGACTATAAAAAAGACATGGTGCATCTGCCTATTATTCTTGAACGTTTACGCAGGTACAATTCTAAATGAACGGGTTGGCAAAACTGCTGGGAGTAAAAGAATTTAACCAGTGGCAAATTCATTGGTTGCCTGACGACCCTGTGATGATTTTGTCGGTGCTTGGTCTTGTGATTCCCCTGGCACTTTGGTTTTTCTGGACCAGTCTGAATCGGGTGAGTTCCCGAATACGAAAACTCCTTCTCTTCTCCCTTCGATTGGGGACATTCGCTCTATTACTATTGATATTATTTAAGCCTGAGTTGGAATTCCGAAAAAGCCAATCGCTCAAGAATTCCATAGCTGTGCTAATCGATAACAGTAAAAGCCTTTCCATAAAAACAAAAATAGTTGGTGATGAAACATCCAGAATTGATCTGATAAAAAACACTTTGGAAGCGAATGCTCCCTATCTCGAAAACCTGGGGAAAGTTTTTAACGTAGATTATTATTTTTTTTCAGATGAGATAAATAAAGTGGGGGCGGGTGCGGTGAAAAATGGTTACCGGCCTCACCGTCCCTATACCGACCTGACTTTGGTTTTTGACGAATTGGCCGCGCAATACCAGGGGAAATCGCTTCAAGGGGTGTTCTTGTTTTCGGATGGTGCAGATTTGACCGAAGAGTCCGGTGAGATTTCCTTGAATCTGGCCGAGCAGCTCAAGAAACTGGGAAGCCCGGTTCATGCAATGCAGGCAGGGAGCAACGAAGGGTTTAAAGACTTGGCAATCGAAGCTGTCTCGGCATCGGACTTTGGGTTTGTGCAACAGCCTATCCGGATTTCTCTCACCGTGTTCTCCTCTTCGCTGGGCAATCGCAACATACCTCTGGTTTTGAAAGAGGGAGATCGTATCCTGGTATCAAAGATTGTTGAGGTGCGGGAAGATACAAAGCGGCTTGAAGTGGAGTTGGAATTCACGCCTACCAATGTGGGCAAAAAGATTTATACCCTAAGCCTGCCTAAGTTTGCAGGGGAATTCATTCATACGAATAACGAAAGAGAAATTGATATCAATGTGGTGCGGGACAGGATTCGGGTTTTGCATCTTAACGGTCGCCCTTCTTGGGACTCCCGATATCTCCGGGAAGTTCTTGCTCACAACCCGAAGGTGGACCTGCTGTCATTTTTTATTCTCCGCAACCTGGGTGATGATGTGGAGGCACCGGTTTCCGAACTTAGTCTGATCCCATTCCCCTCCAACCTTTTGTTTGATGATTATTTAAGTTCTTTTGATTTGGTTGTTTTCCAGAACTTTAAATACGATCCATTTATTGACAAAAAATATTTGGATAATATTCGAAAATATGTCCGCAACGGTGGAGCTTTTTTGATGATTGGGGGAGACATCTCATTCCAGGGCGGAGGCTATTCGCAGACTCCGATTGAAGAAATTCTTCCGGTAAGTTTTCGCGACAACTCTAAACCTTTTCAGGACGATGCTTTTCAGCCAGTCTTGAATGAGGAGTTTTCTCGGCATCCCATTCTGCGTCTAGAGAAGGACCTGAAGCTCAATAAAAATGCATGGCAGTCACTTCCTCCGCTTCAGGGTATTAATATGGGGTTGCTCCCAGATAAGAATGCTCATGTACTCGCCTGGTACGCCAACGGTAAAGAACTTCCCCTTCTGGTTACTGGAAGCTTTGGTAAGGGACGAACCGCTTTGTTGGCTACCGATTCGGTGTGGAACTGGAACTTTAGGAGTGTTGGCGGTGGAGGCAGTGGAAGATATTTTCAAAAGTTCTGGAATAATGTAATCGATTGGTTGATCGCTGAACCCGAAACAAGACGATTGCAGTTGGAGTCTGATAAAGAGCGATATCGAGAGGGCGAGCAGGCTCTGATAAAATTAAAATTGCTGCAAAAGAATTACCAGCCTGCAGTTGGTGTTGCGGCAAAACTGATCTTGAAACCTATCCTTGTAAAACCAGAAAAGAAAACGGTCTATGACTTGAAAACTGATGAGCAGGGCGAAGCGGTCTTTCCGTTTCTGCCCGATGGACAAGGATTTTATACCGCTCAGATACAAGCGGGATTAGAGGCGGAATCCCTGACAGAGGAAATTATGTTTTCCGTATTAAGAGATACCGCGGAATTTGAAAAGCCTTTGGTTAACGATACTCTGCTGAAAAAGATTTCCGAAATCACTGGCGGGGAGCACCATCTTCTTACTGGCGAGGATGACCTTAGCGTGTATAAGTTTCCCAATCCTGATGTGCAGGTTAAAAGTTACAGTCGGTCTTTTTCGCTTTGGGATAACTGGTGGGCCTATGGATTGGTGATGGGCCTTTTGGTAATGGACTGGTACCTGCGGCGGAAATCAGGCTTGAGTTAACCGGCGAGTTGCCGGTGACAAATAGCAAAGACTACATTGCTCATAAAGAGGATTGAACACTCAAGCACCCATGATATTCTTCCTAATCATTTCCCAATAAAACTGTTATACAAGCGTGACGAAAACAGAATTGTGAAATACCTCTTTATCCTGTAATATCAACAGTGAGCTGGTTCTCTCGATACTTACCTTTTTGTAAAACCTGTTTTCAACATCCAAAATATGACCAAAACCGTAAAAAAAAGCGGAATTAATGTTCGCCAATGGGTGCGCGATCGCATTGTGTTTCTGGCGGTAGCCATATTTGTAGTTGGGGCCGGGGCTTATATCAGTTCCGAGCAGATATTCGATGCACACAGCATCTGGTTGCACCCGGTGCGCGAATTTGCTTTGTTGATTTCCTTGATCGGAGTGATCTCGCTGGGCTACGAGGTCTTCCTGAGAGAGTTGACTTTCAACGAATATAAGGAAGCGCTGGAAGAAATAGTTAATCCCGATGCGGTTCGTCTGGGCATCCACGGTATCTATAAAAACCGCTCCGAGCTGGCTCAGGCCACCTCATTTGAAAGCTTGTTTGAAAATGTAAAAGAAGAAGTTTTTATCGGAGGCTCATCCTTGTTGTCGATCTCGACCGCCAGTCGCGAATTGATCAAGGATAAGGTGTTGAGCGGAATTAAAATCCGCTTATTGCTGATTGACCCCAACTCACCGGTGGTGGAGCTGATCACCAAGCAGGGTGGAGGCAAACATACGTTTTTGAATGAAATCAAAACCTCTTTGCTTCTCTTGCAGAAACTCCACGATGAAATTCAGCAGGAAAGTTCTCCCGAAACTAAGGGCAAGTTGATCGTGCACAGTTATGACGAGATCCCTTCACATTCTTTTATCTCGATTGATCCGGGTCGTTCTTCCGGGGTGATCGTAGCAGACATTGGTCCTTACCTGGGCCGCAGTACCGCAAGGCCGAGCATGTTGGTGATCAACAAAAAGAAAGGCATGTTCGACTATTGGAAAGAGATGAATGAAATCATGTGGGAGGCCAGCAAGCTAGTGAATATGGATGCGGCCGATCCCATTGCCTCTCAGACCAAAACCCTGGTGTTGGCCAGTGGAACGGAGACCGAATTTTACGATACGGAAACGGAAAACTGGGAAAAGGCTTCCATTTGCCAGATGGGAAGCGGATGGCGCGGTATCAAAGGGAGCCAGTGGATATGGGTGCGCGAAACCGTTTCGGTGGCAGAAGCAAAAACGGGGAGCCAGCATAAATTCCGTTTCAAGTTTGACCTTCCAATAAATAACGCCATTCGCCGGGCCGAAATTCTGCTTCGCTCAGACGACACCTGCCATATCTCGGTGAACGCCGTTAGCCTCAGGCAGGAGTATGGCGGGGCGGAATACCCCGATCCATTTTTGATCGATATTGACCAATATGTGCAGGGCGGGGAAAACACCATCAGCTTCGAATTGATGCACTACGCCCAGCCGGATTCCAAAGACCCTGGCGATAACCCAACGGGCCTCATCTATCGCCTCCATATCGAGTATTCCTGAAACGGCCCTCATTTGCTTGGGTGTCTGCAGGCAATGTGATCTTGGCATACAGGCTATTCCCTCCTAACTACAACACATCCTTTTTTTCTGAATTCCCTAACCTGTTTTGTTTAAAGGAGTTTTTCGGCTATTAATGGGCCGGAGAGTACTGGTATCCATCGGTAAATCAGTTATTGACAGGGTAGGGCAGACTGCTATAATCCGCTTGTTTCCCGGATCATTGGGAGGAGTGCTAACATATTATTGTTGCAAGGCTAAAGGGAATTGCTGGGTAGTGATTATGCAGGGTTATTTCCCTTTGGCGGGTAGTACCTTTTTCATTTTTCTTGCTGGATAAGCAGAGCATATAAATGACTGAATATTTCTACATTTCGTTATTCGGGGTGGTTGCTATTGTAGTGGTGGGTGCCTTGCTGGCATTGTCTACTGTACTGGGGCCGCGCAATCCAAGTCCTCAGAAATTGCTTCCTTATGAGTGTGGCATTATTCCGACCGAAGAGGCCAAAGGCCGCTATCCGGTACGGTTTGCGACCATTGCCATGCTTTTCATCATTTTCGATGTGGAAGTGGTATTCATGTACCCTTGGGCGGTAGCTCTGGGCGAACTTAAATTATTCGGATTAGTGGAAATGGTTGTATTCATCATCATTCTGGCAATTGCATACGTCTATATTTGGGGACGGGGAGGTTTGGAATGGGATTGATCGAAGATACCGCCGAAACGATTGGCGATGAGCTCAATAACCTTAGATTGAATGTTCAAGATTCCATCGAAGCGATGGATTATGAGTACTCCGGGTCCTTATACGACACGGTTTTGACCACTAAGTTGGGTAAGGTCGTGGGTTGGGCGCAAAAAAATGCCCTGTGGCCTGCGACTTTTGGATTGGCCTGTTGTGCTATTGAGATGATGGCTATGGCTAATTCCCGTTGGGATGCTGCGCGTTTCGGGGCAGAGGTTTTTCGTGCTTCTCCACGTCAGGCAGACTTGATGATTGTGTCGGGGCGTGTCTCGCAAAAAATGGCTCCGATCCTGAAACAAATTTATGATCAAATGCCCGAACCGAAGTGGGTGATGTCTATGGGAGCTTGTGCTTCCTGCGGTGGGGTTTTCAATAATTATTCTATAGTCCAAGGGGTGGACCGCGTGGTGCCGGTGGATGTTTATGTTCCCGGATGTCCTCCTGGTCCTGAAGCTCTGCTTTATGGCGTGATCAAGCTTCAGGAAAAGATCATGGCAGAAGCGGGAACCGATAAAGCTAAAAAGAGGGTGGCATGACGGGTGAGGAAATTGTCGAGAAAGTGAAGGCGGGCCTTCCCGATGCCTTACTGGATACCGCTTTGCCTCAGGGCGATGCGGTTATTTTTGTGGCCCCTGACTGTCTGCAAAAAGTAGCGACATTTTTAAAAGATGACCCATCTTTGAAATTCGATTACCTGTCTGATGTGTGTGGCGTGGATTACCTCCTTGAAGAACGGGAACCTCGATTTGAAGCTGTGTACCTGCTTTACTCGATCGACCATCGGCATTCCGTGCGTATTCGTGTTGGGATAGAAGAAGAGAACCCTTCTGTGCCGACCGTGTCGGAAATCTGGAAAGGGGCGTTATACCCTGAACAGGAACTGTTCGATATGTTTGGAATAAATGTTGAGGGGCATCCTAAAATGGAACGTCTGATTATGCCGAAAGAGTGGGTGGGCCACCCGCTTAGAAAAGACTATCCGTTGACCACAGAGACGGTTGCTTTTTCGCATAATCGCGATTTTAAAAGCGAACTGGTCAAATCGAAACCTCCAACTCGTTAGGATAACTTGTGAGCGTAACTGAACAAGGATTGCTGGAGCGCGAAAAAGACACCATGACCCTGAATATGGGTCCGCAACATCCGAGTACTCATGGGGTCTTCCGGGTTATCCTTGAGATGGATGGTGAGGTGGTGAAAACTGCTGAGCCGGAAATTGGCTACCTGCACACCGGTATCGAAAAAACCTCCGAAAATAAAAGATACGTTCATGTCATTCCAATGACGGATCGTCTGGACTACCTCAATCCGCCCGGCAACAATCTAGCCTTCTGTCTGGCTACAGAAAAACTGCTGGGTGTAGAGATTCCCGAACGAGCTCAGAGCTTGCGAGTCATCATGTGTGAGCTGGCCCGAATCGCCAGTCACCTGGTCTGGTTAGGCACGCATGCCCTGGATATTGGTGCCATGACGGTTTTTCTGTATTGCTGGCGCGAGCGGGAGATGATCCTCGATCTCAATGAAGAGATTTCAGGCGTGCGCATGATGACCAGTTATATTCGCATTGGTGGTGTGGCGAAAGACGCGACCCGTCCCTGGCTGGATGGTATTCGGGATTTCATTGATTATTTTCCCGCCAAGGTGGATGAATATGAATTGCTGTTGACTAGGAATCCGATCTGGATGGACCGAACTCAAGGCATTGGCGTGTTATCCAGAGAAGAGGCGATCGACTGGAGTCTGAGTGGGCCGGCCTTGCGAGCCTCTGGAGTGAACTGGGATATTCGTAAATCTCAGCCTTACAGCGGTTACGAAAACTATAATTTCGATGTTCCCACTCTTAAAGGTGGGGATATTTATGATCGCTACCGGGTGCGTGTTGAAGAGATGCGTCAGAGCCGGGAAATCATCAGGCAGGCCATGGAAAAACTGCCGATGGGGGAGTATAAAACACCCGACAATAAAGTTTCCCTGCCACCTAGAGAAACTCTTCATACCAGTATGGAAGCATTGATCCATCATTTTAAGCTGGTATCTGAGGGCATCAGTGTGCCGAAAGGTGAAACCTATGTGCCTATCGAAGGGCCGAGGGGTGAAGTAGGATTTTATATCGTTAGCGATGGCACTAATGTCCCGTCTCGGGTAAAGCTGCGGGCGCCTTCGTTCATGGCGATTCCTGGTATGTGCCAAATGATGACAGGTTGTTATATCGCTGATGTGGTAGGCATCATTGGAAGTATCGATATTGTAATGGGGGAAGTCGACCGCTAACCGGGCAACGCCCGGTGGCAAATTACAATATCGTATACTGCGGGCAACGGTGCTCTCGGTTTAATGATCTTCCTCCTGATAAGGGGGATTGAGGGGGTTGCTTTTGACCCCAGTGGAAGATTTTTATTTAAGGATAATTGTTGATGTCAGGGTTTGTGTTTTCTGAAAAGCAAGAGAAAGAGATCGAGGGTATTTTAGCTAAATATCCTTTTAAGAAGTCGGCGATGTTGCCTTTGTTGACGCTGGTTCAGCGTGCAGAGAGAGTGGTTTCTCCTGAGGCCATGGTAGCGATCAGTAATAAGCTGGATTGCTCGCCGGCTTATGTGCAGTCGGTCATGTCGTTTTATACGATGTACCACACGGAGAAGGTTGGAAAATACATGATCCTTTTCTGCATAAACATCAGTTGCCAGTTGAACGGTTGCGACAAACTGCTCGAGCACACGGCTAAAAAACTAAATATCAAGGTCGGCGAAACGACAACAGACGAAAAGTTTACCCTGCATCGAGAAGAATGCCTGGCAGACTGTACACGGGCGCCGATGATGCGGATCAACGACACTTATTATGGGGATCTGACTGAACAACGCATTGATCAGATTCTCGATTCTTTAGGCTAACCGATGACACAGATTCTATTTAAAAATATAGATATGAAAGACCTTCATACGATGAAGGTTTATGAAGAGCAGGGTGGCTACCAGTCTTTGGAGAAGGCCTTTGCTCAGAAACCGGAAGAAATTATCGCGATGGTCAAAGCTTCTGGTTTGCGGGGACGTGGGGGTGCTGGTTTTCCGGCAGGATTAAAGTGGAGTTTCCTCGCCAAAGATGTGTTTCCCCGTTACCTCTGTTGCAATGCCGATGAGTCAGAACCGGGAACCTGTAAGGACCGGGAACTCTTGCTTAAGACTCCTCATATGTTGATTGAGGGAATGATTCTCTGTTCTTATGCCTGCCAAATCAAAACAGGATACATTTATATGCGAGGGGAATTCCATGATTTGAGTTTCATCATGGACAAGGCTATTGAGGAAGCGCACGCCAAAGGGTATTTGGGTAAAAATATTATGGGAAGTGGATTCGATTTGGAAATTCATACCCATCTTGGTGCAGGGGCTTATATCTGCGGTGAGGAATCGGCTCTGCTGAATTCTTTGGAAGGTGGGCGGGGTGAGCCGAGAATGAAACCTCCTTTTCCTGCTGTAGAAGGGTTGTATGCCAAGCCAACAGTTATCAACAATGTCGAAACCCTATGTGTGGTTCCGTATATTGTCAACGAAGGTGCTGAAAAATATGCATCATTGGGAACTGAAAAGAGTAAAGGCACCAAACTGGTCAGTATTTCCGGGCATGTGAAAAAACCGGGGAACTATGAAGTGGTGTTGGGGACGCCCATGCGGGAAATTATTTATGACGTGGCAGGTGGAATTGCCAATGACAATAAACTCAAGGCATTCATTCCCGGAGGTTCTTCGACTCCCATGTTGCCTGCAGATATGGTGGATGTCCTTTACGATTATGAATCTATTGCTGCCGCCGGTTCCATGCTGGGTTCAGGTGCTTTGATTGTTATTGATGATAGCGTCAATATTGTTGAGGCCACGTTGAGGTTGATCAGCTTTTATATGCATGAGTCCTGCGGGAAATGTACCCCCTGTCGGGAAGGCACGCGATGGCTTTACCAGATTGTTGAAAGGATCATGCAGAACAAGGGGCAATTGGAATACATCGAAAAGATGGAAGATATTTGCGACAACATGGCAATGAAAACGTTTTGTCCGCTTGCCGATGCTTGTGTCGCCCCTGTTGTGAGTAGTATCAAATATTTTCGCTCTGACTATGAAGCATATTTTAAAAACACACCGGTAGGTTCGGTTTGAGGCAATTATGTCTGATAATGAAGTAACTTTAACGATTGACGGGAAATCGGTGACGGTTCCCAAAGGCACCAAGGTGGTGGATGCGGCAAAACAGGTTGCTGTGGATATCCCTGTCTTCTGTTATCACCAGAAGATTGGTCCGTTGGGTTGTTGCAGGATGTGTTTGGTAGAAGTTGAGAAGATGCCGAAACTGATGACTGCCTGCACGATGGATGTGGCACCGGATATGGTTGTTAAAACCACCACCGAAAAAGTGGAGAAGGGCCAGAAGGGGGTACTGGAATTTACCTTACTCAATCATCCTCTCGATTGCCCGGTATGTGACAAGGGTGGCGAATGCCCGCTGCAGGACAATACCTTCAAGTATGGTCCGCCGGAGACTCGCATGGAGTTTAACCGGGCCAACAATGCCAAGGCAACACCGCTCAGTCCTGTCATTACCATAGACCGAGAACGTTGCATTGCTTGCCAGCGGTGCACAGCTTATAGCGAACGGATTGAACAAGGCCAAGGGTTGGTCATGCTGAACCGAGGTTTCCATAATGAAGTAGGTACTTTTAATAATGAACCTTATGACACTCGTTTTTCAGGAAATGTCATTGATATTTGTCCTGTAGGTGCGTTGACCAATACGGACTTCCGTTTTAAGGCAAGGACTTGGGATCTATCTAACGTGGATACGCTTTGCGCGCATTGTGGCTGTAACTGCAATATTACAATGGGTACCCGACTCAATGAACTCATGCGTGTTGAGGCACGTCCCAACGATGCGGTGGACGATGGTTGGATTTGCGATAAAGGCCGTTGGGGGCATCATTTTGTGCAGAGCAAAAATAAAATCCTGACTGCCCGAGAAAATGGTGTAGGGACTGGCAAAGTTACTTCTTTTCCGGCCTTTCCTCTTAACTGGACCACAGAGGAGGCTGCTGGGAGTGTGGCCGAGGCGTTTAAAAAAATAGTGGAGGAACACGGGCCTGAAAGTGTTGGATTCATCGGGTCTCCCTATGGCACCAATGAGGAAAATTATCTTTACCAGAAATTTTTCCGCCAGGGCCTGGGTACAAACAATATAGATCATAAGACTTATCAGGATACTCCCGGCCTTCCTGTCAACCATTATGGGTTCGAGCAGATTGAAACCTCCAATGTGGTTTTGTTGATTGCCAGTGACCCGACAGAAGAACTGCCGATTCTTGATCTGCGAATCAAAAAAGCAGTGACCGGTTGCGGAACCCGGTTGGTGAGCCTGAACGATCAAAAGATCGCGCTGGATAATTACTCATCTCAGTCGGTGCAATACAAAGTGGGTTCTGAAGCGGTTGCGATTGATGCCTTGGCGAATGGCCTGGCCCGCGAGTTGGGAGAACCGGCTAGCGACGTTGACTTGGCCCCGAGCGGAATTTCTGCGGAAGACATGAAAGCTCTGGTCGAGACAGTGCGCTCTAGTATGAAAATCTGCGTGGTGTACAATCCATCCGCGCTTTCTGGAGATGCAGTATTACGGGTCAAGCGTCTGCTTAAGTTGATATCCAAAATTCCAACTCTGGAATGCGGAGCCATTCCCGCAGCGTCTATGACCAATGCAGTGGGGGCGATGGATATGGGACTGCTTCCCGATTTTTATCCGGGAGGGGTGCCGGTTACGGATCAAGAGGAAATAAAAAACCAATATGGAGAAAATGCTCCGACGGGAACCGGTCTTTCTGCTTTAGAAATGATTGCACGTGCTAAAACGGGGGAATTGAAGGCCTTGTTGGTGCACCGTTCTAATCCTGTCATGGACTTTCCTGGAGGATTGCAGGTGACGGAAGCTTTGAAGAATCTGGAGCTTCTTGTGGTGCATGACATGTTGGAAACTGAGACGACCGAACTTGCGCATCTTGTTTTGTCGTCAAATGGCCCAGGTTATGACGAGGGTACGACTACCAATATTGGCGGTCGGGTGCAGGCTAGAAAAAAAGCGTTTGAAACCAACCAGGTACCAGATTGGAAAATCATCAATCTGATGCTCAAGGCGTTGGGAGATGAAACTGAATATCGTAGGTTTTCAGATGTGACCGAAGAGATTTCCCAGCAGGTTCCGGGTTATCAGGAGATAAGTAAAAAATCAGTCGGTAAAGTTGGGTGCGACCGGGAGGTCATAGCTTCTGTCGATGAACCGGTTTTAGAAAATCAGGTTCAGGTTGAAGCAGGGAAAGACGGAAGCCTCAGGCTTCGTATTGCCACCTATTTGTT
Organism: Nitrospina sp.; assembly: GCA_018673915.1. Lineage (GTDB taxonomy): Bacteria > Nitrospinota > Nitrospinia > Nitrospinales > VA-1 > LS-NOB. The sequence continues at coordinate 14,333 of JABHBK010000001.1, forward strand.
TGCACACGACAAGATTCTGGATGCCTCTTCGAAGCTCGCACATCACTTTCAATCTTCTACCGCTTATTTGAACGAGAAAGATGCTCAGAAACTAGGTATTCAGGATGGCGACACAATTTTACTTTCGATGGGTGATGTCAGGTTGGAGGCCACGGCGATGACCAATAACCGTTGCTTATCCGGAGGTGTAGTGGTGCCGAGGATCTCGGATGAGCAGGGAGTGAACGCCTTGATCGATACGAAGGGCCGCCCGGCATGGGTGGACGTCCGAAAAGTTTAGGGTTGGCTATTTTATAGACGGGTAAATATTCTTGGAGTGGTTACGGTTTGGAATTGATCACTGAAATATTAAATGAAACCTGGGACTTCATTGTTCTGTTTCTGAATGAGAACATTCCCCTGATCGTGGGAAGTGTTAAAGCCGTGGTCATTGCGGTGGCGATTATGTCGGTGGTTCCAGCATTGGTTTGGCTGGAACGACGCTTGATGGGCCGGTTTCAGGTGCGCCTTGGTCCAAATCGGGTCGGGCCTCTGGGTTTTGGCCAGCCGATGGCGGATACGGTTAAGTTGTTATTCAAGGAATCCATCATTCAGAGTTCTGCGGATAAATTTTTATTTCATCTCGCGCCAGCTGTGGTGGTGATTACAGCGATTGTTGCATTTGCGGTGATTCCTTTCGGTGAACCTTTCGAGGTGTTCGGTCAGAACATTGAGATGTGGGGAGCCAATGTGAACAGCGGTATTTTATTCGTGTTCGCAATTTCTGGAATGGGAATTTATGGAATGGTTCTTGCCGGATTAGCATCGAATAATAAATATTCTTTGATGGGTGGTTTGCGTTCCTCCGCCCAGATGATCAGTTATGAGTTAACGCTGGGGCTTTCCGCGTTGAGCATCATTATACTTACAGGATCCCTGAGTCTAGTGGATATGGTTAAGGCACAGGAGACGTTGCCTTTTATTCTTATCCAACCATTGGCATTTTTGTTGTTTTTTATTGCGGGCATTGCAGAGACCAACCGGGCTCCCTTTGACCTGCCTGAAGCGGAACAGGAACTGGTGGCTGGTTTCCATACGGAGTATACGGGCATGAAGTTTGCCATGTTCTTCATGGGTGAGTACATCAATATGGTGACCATGAGTGCTTTGGTGACCCTTTTGTTTCTTGGCGGGTGGAACTCTTATGGTTTGCCGCTTTGGCCTATTGTAGCGTTCGCCCTTAAAGTGATTTTTCTGTTGTGTGTTTTCATCTGGTTGAGGTCGACGTTTCCTCGCATTCGTTATGATCGATTGATGACGTTTGGCTGGAAAGTTTTATTGCCATTATGTTTATTGAATCTACTGATCACCGGCACGCTTAAGGTGATCTGATTTCCCTGAGGGGATGAGCTATGTTGCAAGCAACTTTTGATGGAATAAAAAATCTTTTGATCGGAATGGGGGTTACTTTCCGGAATATGTTGAGCACGCCGGTTACCCTGGAGTATCCCGAGGTCAAGCGAACAATGCCCAAGCGTTATCGGGGAAGACATTTCCTGAACCGCGATGAGGAAGGGCTTGAAAAATGTGTGGGATGCTCTTTGTGTTCGATCAATTGCCCGGTGGGGTGCATTCATGTTGTAGCGGCGGAGAACGATCCGGAAAACCCGGTTTCAAAGGGCGAGCGATATGCAGAGGTTTATGAGATTAACCTGCTGCGATGTATTTACTGCGGGTATTGTGAGGAGGCCTGTCCGGTAGATGCTGTGGTTCTGCGCGAGCATTATGAATTGGCGGATTATGACCGTGACAATTACATCATGGAGAAAGAGGATCTTCTGGTTTACCCGGAACCGAATCAGTTCCGCGTCAACATTCTCGGTAATACGGAGCGGGTTGACCCGGCGTAGTCGCCGGTGGCCATAGCACTTTATTTGGCGAGCAAAGAAGTTTTGTGGCTTGAGGGATTTTTGCGATATCCCCTCCTACGGGAGTGGGTGGAAGAGATTGTTATTTTTGGGGAGAGTTAATTAGTGTTGGAAATCGCTACGGTATTTGATTTTACGCATGACATGGTAATTTTGGTGGTAGGGCTGACGGCAGTCCTTGCCAGCCTGGGGGTCGTATTATGCTCCTCACCGATTTACTGCGCTCTGTACCTGATTGGCCATATGATCTGTCTGGCCCTTTTGTTTCTCCTTTATAACGCAGAGTTTCTGGCAGTGGTCCAGATCATTGTTTATGCGGGAGCGGTGATGATTCTGTTTTTGTTTATCATTGCGCTTCTTGGTGGAAAAAAAGAAGTTCAGGAAAACTCGTTACACCGATCCATGGCACTTGCCTTTGTCTTTACCCTTCTAGGGGAGCTGTACTTGTCGGCAACTGTGGGTCCCACCCAGCAGGTTCACGGTGAAATTCCCCCAGAATTATTTGGAACTGCCAAGGCTATAGGCCTTGAGTTATTCTCAAAGCATTTAGTGGCTTTTGAATTGGCCTCTGCCTTGCTTCTTGTCGCGGCGGTGGGAGTGATTTGCTTGGCTAAATTTTCTTTTGCGCCTTTAAGAAGGAGGGTAAGGTAATTATGGGGCAAGAGTTTGTTTTACTAATCAGTGCTTCTATTTTCTGCGTGGGTGCTGCAGGATTTATCATTCGCAGGAATCCTCTCATCATGTTCATGTCTGTCGAGTTGATGCTCAATTCGGTGAACTTTCTTTTGATCACCTATTCCAGTTTTCTCAACTCGTTGGATGGGCAGATTTTTGCCTTATTCATCATGACGGTTGCGGCTGCAGAAGTGGTGGTGGGGCTGGCTATTATTCTAACTATTTTCCGCACTCGTCATGATTTAGATGTGGACCATATTGATATGTTGAAAGGGTAATCTTTTGTTTGCAAGTAGCTGGCTCATACTTTTGTTTCCTCTGCTCGGGTTTATTGGCCTGAGTTGGTACGGGAACCGGATATCCAGAAACAGCGTCGGGTTTGTGGGTTGCGGAACCATCGGAGCGTCTTTTTTTATGACGCTGGTGACGTTGAGCAACCTTTTGTTTTTACCGCCTGAAGAACGGGTAGGACAGGTCCAGACTCTGTATCAGTGGGTATCTGCTGGATCCTTCAAATTGGACCTAGCTATTCTGGTGGATCCCCTTTCGGTATTTATGTTCCTGGTTGTAACGGGTGTTGGATTTGTGATTCATGTCTATTCGGTAGGCTATATGCATGATGACCCAGAGTATTCCCGATTTTTTGCTTATTTAAATCTGTTTATTTTTTCGATGTTGGTTCTGGTTGCAGCGGCGGACTTCTTTTTCCTGATTGTCGGTTGGGCGCTGGTTGGTTTGGCATCATATCTGTTGATCGGTTTCTGGCGGGAAAAACCCAGTGCCGTGCTTGCCGCCCGCAAAGCCTTTGTCATGAACGTGATCGGCGATGTGGGAATGGTTATCGCCGCGTTGGTGATTTTTGAATCTTTTGGAACACTGAGTTTTGTTGATGTCTTTGCAGCCGCTCCGGGCATGTTTCGCCCTAATGACGACACCATACTTTTGATCACTCTGTTATTGCTGGTTGGTGCGTTTGCGAAATCTGCGCAATTACCCCTGCATACATGGTTGCCCGATGCGATGGAAGGGCCGACCCCCGTTAGTGCTTTGATTCATGCCGCAACGATGGTTACGGCAGGAGTCTATTTGGTGGCCCGTTGCCATGTCTTATATGAACTGGCCCCCTACACCATGTATTTCATTGCCGGGGTGGGAATTATCACGGCGATTTTCGCGGGATCGATGGCAATGGTTCAATATGATATCAAACGCGTGATCGCCTATTCCACCATGAGCCAGTTGGGTTATATGTTTTTGGCTATGGGCATTGGTGTTTACAGCCTTGGCATGTTTCATTTGATGACCCACGCATTTTTTAAAGCTTTGCTATTTATGGCGGCGGGGAGTGTGATCCACTCTTTGGATGGCGAACAGGATATTCGGAAAATGGGCGGGTTGCAAAAGGTCATGCCGCTGACCCACCTTACTTTTTTAATCGGTGCTTTAGCGCTGGCCGGATTTCCTTTGACCAGTGGTTATTTCAGTAAAGAGGCAATTATTCTGAGTTCTTACCATGCCGAGATGGGAAACATCGTTTTCTGGGCCATTGCGGTACTTGCGGCGGGTATGACGGCATTTTATATTTTCCGTATTTATTTATGCACTTTTTTTGGCGAGCTCCGCAGTCCGGGGGCGCATCCACATGAATCGCCTATGATTATGGTTGTCCCTTTGCTGATCCTCGCGGCTTTAGCTCTGTTGGGGGGCGTACTGGGACCCTGGGTAGACAGTTTTCTGGCACCGGTATTTGGTCATGTTGTTGAGCATTCTCATGATGCTGTATTGGAAACGATAGCCCTGGTTGCTGGCATTGGGGGCATCGCGACGGCAGGTTTATTGTATATGGTGAGTAAGGATCGCATGGATTTGGTCAAGGAGGCGATGGCTCCTATTTATGATCTGTTATTCCACAAATATTATGTGGACGAGATATATGATTTTCTAATCGTGCGCCCGACAAAAGCTATTGGTGCTTTTATGGAACAAAAAGTCGAACGTGAAGGTTTGGATTTTACCGTTGATCAGGTAGGTCTTCAGGTAAAAGAGGTCAGCCATGTTATCAGTCTTTGGCAATCTGGAAAAGTACGAGCCTATGCTTTGAATATGATTGTAGGTGTCGTGACGATTCTATTATTTGTAGTATTCATGTAACCGGAAAAATTTATGCTATCCCTTATAATATTTATACCTCTTGTTGCCGCATTCGGACTTCTCATGGTCTCCAGAGAAAATGTGGCCGCCATCAAGATGGTTGGGGTAGGGGCGGCAGGGGCCAGCTTGGTCATTTCCTTATGGTTACTATATTCCTTTGATACGGCCAACCCTGAGATGCAGTTTGTTCAGATGCTTCACTGGGTACCCGCCCTGCATATCAACTATCTGGTGGGGGTGGATGGAATAAGTCTCTGGATGGTTGTGCTGACTGCGTTTCTGGGACTCCTTGCCATAATGTTTTCTTTCACCCAGAAAGAAGGGCTCCGAAATTTTGTGGCGTTAATGTTGGCTCTGGAGGCGGGAACGCTGGGAGTATTTCTGGCTCTTGATACCATTTTGTTTTATGTGTTTTGGGAGTTGATGCTGGTCCCGACTTATTTTCTCATCGGTATTTGGGGAGAGGGCCGACGGGTTTATGCCACGATGAAATTCGTGATCTATACTTTGGTTGGAAGTCTGTTGATGCTGGTCGCTATCCTTTCCCTGACAATGGTGCACTATGGGGCGACTCATGAAGTGACTTTTGATTTGCGGACCCTTGTTCTTACACATATCGATCCATCTATGCAGGTGTGGATGTTTTTCTTCTTTTTCCTGGCTTTTGCCATTAAGGTTCCGGTTTTTCCTTTGCATAGCTGGTTGCCTCATGCCTATGTGGCTTGTCCCATCCCTGCTTTGATTTTATTGACGGGAGCCATGTCCAAAACCGGTGCTTATGGCTTTCTGCGGTTTTGCCTGCCTCTGTTTCCCGAAGCGGTTGAAAGTTTTGCTATGGTTATTGGGTTGATGGCCGCAGCCGGAATGGTCTATGGAGCCTGGATCGCTATCGCGCAAAAAGATCTGAAGGCCTTGGTGGCATACTCCAGTATCAGTCATCTAGGGTTTATTGTGATTGGCATCTTTGCAAATAACGGGATAGGAATCGAAGGTAGTTTGCTTCAGATGATCAATCACGGCATCATCGCATCGGCGTTATTTTTGATCGTTGCCTTTATCGAGATGCGAATGGGAACCCGCAACTTGAATGAGCTTCGAGGTTTGAGTAAGGCCATGCCCGTTTTATATGGATCTTTTATGCTGATTATGCTGGCGGCTCTCGGACTTCCTGGGTTGAATGGTTTTGTCGGAGAATTTTTGATTTTGATGGGAGTTTGGACATCCAGTATGTTTTCAGGGTTATCGGGCATCCTTGTTTTGATGGGTGGGTTGTCGATTGTTTTTGCATCCATATATATGTTGTATATGTTCCAGGGATCAATGCAGGGAAACTCGAATAACTTGCCTGAAGGGATGACTGATATAGATAAATGTGAGTTCAAACTTATTTTACCCGCCTGCCTGCTTATTTTATTGATAGGCCTTTACCCCAAACCTTTTATTGATCGCGTTACTCCTTCGGTAGATTCTTTACTCCATCTGGAAAAAACAGTCAACCTGCATGCCGGGGAAGAAAGCGACCACTAGCAATAATAGTTAGCAAAGAGTTATCTCGGCTTAACATTCCTTGTTATCTACCTTCCCTGCTAAGAGGCTTCACAAACTTTGACATGAGATTTGGCGATAACATTGTTGATGGTATTTTTCTGGAACGTCCGAATCGCTATCTGGCACATGTTGAGGTGGGGGGTGAGGAGGTTTTGGCTCATGTTCCTGATCCCGGTCGTCTGCCAGGATTGATGCTGGCTGGGCGAAAAGTGCGATTGGTTTACCAGCCCAGTCCAAAACGTAAAACAGATTACACGCTAGTTTTGGTGCGGCACGGTTCAATATGGGTTTCAGTCTTTCCGGTCTTTGCCAATGCTCTGATTCAAGGAGCATTGCTGGAGCGCACACTCCCATTTCTGCAAGGCTATTCCGAATTTGCCAGCGAAGTGAAGGTGAGGAACAGTCGTTTCGACTTTAGGTTAGGCTTTCCCGTAAATCCTGCTTATGTAGAAGTGAAATCGGTGAGTTTGGTCGAACAAGGCCAGGGAAAGTTTCCCGATGCCCCGACAGAGCGGGGAGTCAAACATGTTAAGGAATTAACGGAGTTCTGCTCAATAGGCTATCGAGCGGCAGTGGTATTTGTTTCTCAACGATCAGACACCCGATCCATCACCTGCAATGATGACATCGACCCGGTTTTTGGGGAGGTGTTGCGAAAAGCAAGGGGTGAAGGAGTGGAAATTTATGGCATGAACTGCAAGGTTACTCCAACAACGATTTCCCTGAACGAAGCGGTTGAGGTAGTGCTGTGAATCCTTTAATATCTCAACTATTCGAGGAGTGTTTTCAGGTCGGGAATGACCACCCACTGTCCTTGATGGAGTACCCATTCCTGCTCAACAAGCAGGGTCTTTAATTTGGTCCTGGGTAGTACCGCAACTTGATAGCGGATGGTAACAATGGCTCGGGTGAAACCTTCTTCGGGTCCCTCGAGGGTAAGGACTGCAGGAACATCATTTTTGAAAAATTTTGTTTCTATATTGGTCGCTTCAAAAAAGGTGACGCGTTGGGTTATCTCCAGAGATTTTGCCATATAATGGGAACGAATGGACGGGTGGACAAACCGGGCACTGGACTTCAATGCCTTGCTCTCAAACTCAAAGTTATAAGCCTCGATACTTAAGGTCAGGTTTTCCTGAATTTTATAATGAGGGTCCAGAGTTTGGCAGGATACAAAAGCAAGCAGAAGAAGGAGAAAAAAAACTCTGGGGATAAATTGGGTTGGGAAATTGGGTCTCAGCATGAAGTTGAATGGGTTATAAAAATTGGTGGGTAATAATTTGCTCTATCAATTCATTGATTATAGATAAAAACAATGTGTCCTTCCACCTTATAAGGTGAATGGTTGGAGAATGATGCCAAAATCAAGTAGATTTAAATCGGTGAAACATAAAGCCGGTACGCAAGGTAGAAACAGAAAAGCTAGAGGAGTTTCAAAACCTCCGGAGAAGAAAGAGTTGACGCTTTGGGATCAAGCTTCGCGTTGGTATGACTCACTGGTGGGTAGTCAGGGCACAGATTTCCAGAAAGACATCATTATGCCGGGAGTATTCCGGCTACTGGAAGTTGGGAAGAAAGATCGGGTTCTGGATCTGGCTTGCGGCCAGGGAGTATTTTCCCGTTTTTTGGCTAAAAAAGGTATTCATGTCGAAGGGCTGGATTCTTCCTCTGAGCTGTTGAAACATGCCCGAGCGCGTTCGGGCCCTTCCATTAAATATCATGTTGGAGATGCTGGAGACGCAAAAAATTTCAAAGAAAATGTTTTCGATGGAATCGCCTGTCTGATGGCGATACAAAATATCGAAAAAATGGATATGCTTTTTAAAAGCGCAGGACAATGGTTAAAGGCAGGGAAATGTTTTGTGGTGGTAATGACGCACCCCTGTTTTCGCATTCCCCGACAATCTCACTGGGGATGGGATGAGGAAAAGAAACTCGAATACCGGCGAGTCGATCATTATTTAACAGAAACCGCCGTTCCTATTCTGACCCCGCCCTTTGCTGACCCCGATTCATTTACGCTTACATATCATCGTCCGATACAAAGTTATATTTCAAATTTGGTTCAAGCGGGTTTTTGCGTTGATGCGATGGAAGAGTGGGTGTCGAATAAGAACAGCCTTCCCGGCAAACGATCCAAAGCAGAAAACAGGGCCCGAAAAGAGATTCCATTGTTTCTGGCTTTAAGAGCCAGGTTGATTGTCGACCCTTTAAAGTAGAAAAAACTATGCCCAGTTATAGCTATGAACTTCCTGAACAAGGGCGGCTTTTGTCTCTTGTTCGTGAGAACCTGAATAAAGTTGGTGAAGAGTGGAAGGAGGTAGCAGATTTTATGCTGGAGGGGCATGTGGAATACAAACCAATGCGAGCAAACCCTATGAAATCGGGGTTTGTGTATCAGAGGGCGAAGCTCAACTTAACACTTTATTTTCCTGAACGCATTTTTGAACATCTCCTCGACTGGTTGGATTCTGGGAAATTGGAATTGCTCAAAGCGGTGGTTCAATCTTCTCTGCCCCGACGTTCAGGATATGACATCCATGAATTCAAGATCCTCGGAATCATAGAGGGCTGACTGCTTCACGCAAGCAACCGCTTGGTGTGCTTTACTCGTGTACCACTTTGTCTGACCAGTCCATGTTGAAAGGGGTGTCGTTTTCGATGGCTGTTCGGATGCTCGCCATCCACTGTTGGTAGAAGGTTGAGTTGTGCAAGGTGAGAAGGCGCATGACCAGGATCTCCCCGGCCATCATCAGGTGCCTGAGATAAGCTCTGGAGAAATTCAAGCAGGTGTAACAGGAGCAGTCTGGTTCGATAGGGCCCGGGTCGGTTTTGTATTGAGCATTTTTAATATTTATTTTTCCTTCTTGTACAAACAGGGAACCGTTTCTGGCATGTCGGGTGGGCATGACACAGTCGAACATGTCTACTCCCATAGAACTGCATTTCAAGAGGTCTTCAGGTGTTCCCACTCCCATTAGATAACGAGGTTTGTTTGCAGGCAAAAGAGGAGCGGTGTGTTCGGTGATGTCATACATCATATTATTTTCTTCACCAACGCTCAACCCACCTATTGCATAACCGGGAAAATCAATTTCTATAATTTGTTCCGCACTTCTTCTGCGAAGTTCAGGATGCATCCCCCCTTGAACAATTCCAAATAAAGCTTGTGTGTCGGAATGGAAGGATTTTTTGCAGCGCCTTGCCCAAAGAGTGGTCAGGTTCAAGGATTTTTCTGTTTGGCTGAGGTCAGACGGATAGGGGGTGGGTTCATCGAAAGCCATGATAATATCTGCACCCAATGCCTGTTGAATTTCTATAGAACGCTCCGGTGAAATGAAGTGGGAAGATCCGTCAATATGAGACTGAAACTTGACACCTTCTTCTGTAACTTTGGCAAGCTTGTTGAGGCTGAATACCTGATAACCTCCGCTGTCGGTGAGAATAGGGTGAGGCCAATTCATAAACTTGTGCAAACCGCCCAGAGAGCGGATCAGCTCGTGTCCCGGACGAAGGTAAAGATGGTAAGTGTTGCCAAGAATAATCTGTGCGCCAAATGACTCCAGGTCCTCAGGGGTTAAAGCCTTTACAGTGGCCTGCGTTCCCACTGGCATGAAGGAAGGGGTATTAATTTTTCCTCGTGGAGTGGTTAATATTCCAAGTCGGGCGGAAGAGTGACTATGCTTTTTTATTACTTCAAATTTAATCACTTTCCCTCAAAGAGTCGGTGCCAGGTTGCGGTAGTTTGGAGCCTTGAATACCATCAGCCATATTGATGGTTAGTTGGCTAAATGGGATCTTTAAGTTGTTTTCATTACTGATTTGAACTAATGCAGTCTGAATTTCACGCCTGTTTTCCTCGTGACGATCTGCACATTTCCCGTCTGCATGAATGACTATCATCAGATTCAGAGCACTTGGTCCCGGGTTGTCGAACCGGACCTCTAAAAAACTGAAATCAGGGGAAGGCCCATCAAAAAAATTAGAGAGAATATTTTTTAATCTATTTTCAAACAGCCTGGGTATTTCATCACAAATCCTATTTTGCACTTCATAGTCCAGACCAAATTCAATGCAGTAACGGAAGCCTGTAGAAATATTCAGAGGGGATTGACTCAGGAAGTCCTCCGTAGAATAAAATTTCAGAGAATCCCCTTTCAAGCTAAGAATAACCTGCTCTAGAGTCTGGTGTTTTATCCAGCCGTAGGAACCATCACTAAGGATAACCCAGTCCTTGGTTTTTGTAGGAAACCATGATTCACCCTCTACTACGGGTCGGGAATGTTTGCCGATTAAATCTTTCACTGGGAGTCGTATTTCTCCTCCCTCCAGATTCTCGTTGCTCAAGGTGGCGTTCAAACCTATGTCTTTAATCAGCCATGGAACTCCGTTCCAGACCATTCTCTCTCCCTCACGAACAGTTCCCAGATTAACGATAAGTTTTATTTCTTGAAGAAAGGTAGGAATGTATTGGCGCGAAGTCCAAGCAACAAGGATAAGAACCATAACGATAAGGCTGATTAAAAGCCAATCGTTGAAAAAATAAAGACAGGCCATCCCTACAAGCAGACAGATAATGAGGATGAAAATATTATAGGCGGCGCTGAATAATTTCCCAAATGAAGGGCTCAGTTGGGAAAATAGGTTGAATCGCAATATCCATTTCCGGAACCGATTAAGTAGCCACCACAATCCACAGAAAGCTGCGAGGGTCACCAGTAAGTTCTTGCCTCTATTCTTAAAAAAATCTTTGACTTGGCTTTTGGCTGATTCTAAAAGGGATTCGTCTGAGGAAAGAATTTGCTCTAAATTTTTCCTGGCCTCCTGCAGATTTAGTTCAGTTAATTCAGGATCATATTTATTTTGCAGTAGAGCCACCCTTGAAGTGTAGAGCTTCTCTTCGGGTTTAGAGGGGGTTTTTATTTCACTCTGAGCCGCTCCCAGTTTTTTTAGATTAAGAGTCGCTTCTTTGTGGATTGTCAGGATGTTTTCCAGGCTGGTTATACGTTTTTTAAGGGAATCGACTTTACGTGGTTTTTCTGTCAGGTCCCGTATTGCCTGGAGCAATGGCAATGTGATTTCTTCAAGTTGTTTGGTCCAGGGAGATTTTTCCTTTTTCTTCAAGGAGCTATCCTCCAATGACAGGTTGGTTGCCATGGAGTCAAAATTCAGGTTGAGTCGATCTATCTGTGTTTGTAGATCAATGATTTTTTGAAGATTCTCTTTGGACTCAGATTTGGTTCTGAGAATTTCAATTTCTTTTTCAAGGACTATAGTTTTTTTAGCGATTAAAACCAGGTGTCGCTGTAAGTTTAATTTTCCAGAGACTGCTTCTGAAAAAGCAGAGGAGGGCAGGGAAATAAAAAGTGTGAGGAGTAAAAAGAAACTGAATGCCAGAGAGTGGAACTGAATACCGGGAAAATTGGTGAATGATTTCCAATATTTCATTGCAGTCTTTTCGTTGATTTAAATGTTATTTTTTTAGAACTCACTTGGAATGTCGGCTATGTCACTTATTTAGCTTAATAACAATGTTTCAAGAATCGCTTTTTGAACATGAAGTCGGTTCTCAGCTTGATCGAAAACAATTGAATGTTCACCATCCAGAACTTCTGATGTGATTTCCATTTCCCGGTGTGCTGGAAGACAGTGCATCACCAGTACATCTTTTTTGGCGGAATCGACCAGTTTTTGATTTATCTGGTAAGGAAGAAGGAGCTTTTTTTTCTTTTCCGTATCTTCTTCATCTCCCATACTTATCCATACATCAGTATAAATGACATCCGCATTTTGAACTGCTTCAAAGGGGTCCTCTACAATTTCTACATTACCATGATCTCCCAGCCCTGGGGCCGGGTTGGGTTTTAAACTTTTTGGGCAGGCAATCACAAGATTCATTCCCATTAAAGATGCACCCGTCATCCATGAATAGGCAACATTATTTCCATCTCCCACATATGCTACTTTTACTCCTTCGATGTGACCCAATTTTTCCTTGATGGTAAAAATATCTGAAAGAATTTGTAAAGGGTGATTGAAGTCTGTAAGTCCATTGATAACAGGTATCGAAGCATGCTCTGCAAGCGCGACGACTTCCTGGTGGTCATAGGTCCTTATTAATATGCCATTCAAGTAACGGGATAGTACCTGAGCTGAATCCCTTATCGTTTCACCACGGTTTAACTGCAGTTGGTCGCCCGTCAAAAACAGTGCATGACCGCCAAGTTCAAACATGCCTACCTCAAACGATATGCGTGTTCTCGTGGAATGCTTGTTGAAAATCATACCCAGGGTCTTGCCTTTTAAAGGTAGATGCTGGATTCCCTTTTGGCGTTTTTCTTTAAGGTCTTCAGACTTTTCGAACAAGGCGAGAATTTCTTCGCGGTTAAAGTCGTTGATGGCTAGAAGGTCTTTTTTCATTTTTTAGGTTTTGTTAAAACGTTTTCTATTTATTGTTCAATTTGGCCAGGCTGTTGGACAGCACGGAGACCAAACTATCGATTTCTTTTTTGGTGATAATGAGAGGGGGAATGAAACGCAATATATTTTGTTGGATACAGTTGATCAGGAACCCTTGTTTCATGCAGTCGATAACTATGTCGTTGCCAGGTTTTTGCAATTCCAGGGCGAGAAACATCCCGATTCCGCGGGCTTCTTTGATAATAGGGTTGTCAATTTCTTTCAAACGCTGCAAAAAATAAGTAGCCGTTTCGTTAGCTTTGCTTAAAAAGTTCTTTTCGGTAAGTACTTGCAAGGAAGCTAATGCGGCAGAGCAGGCCAGGGGATTGCCACCAAAAGTCGCAGCATGGGTTCCTGGAACAAAAGATTTCATGACCCGATTGGTGCCTGCCATAGCCCCTATGGCGACGCCGCCGGCCATGGCTTTTGCCAGTGTCATAATATCTGGTTTCGCTTTATAAACTTCATAGGCAAAAAGTTTTCCTGTGCGACCGAAACCTGTTTGCACTTCATCAGCAATCAAGAGAATGCCATGTTCCTGACAGATTTTTTTTAATCCTTTCAGGTAAGAGGGATCGGGGATGTTTACCCCTCCTTCTCCTTGTATAGGCTCCACCATAATTGCGCAGGTTTTTTTTGTTATTGCTTTCCGTGTGGCAGGTAAATTATTAAATGGAACATATTTAAAGCCTGGAAGGAGCGGCTTGAATCCAGTATGAAACTTTTTTTGTGCGGTTGCCGAGAGCGAACCCAGGGTGCGTCCATGAAACGAGTTGTGCATGGTAATGATTTCAGTTTGTTGGGTTTTGCCTTGGTCAAAAAAGAACTTGCGGGCAAGTTTAATGGCTGCCTCATTGGCCTCTGTTCCGCTGTTGCAGAAGAAAACTTTGTCTGCAAAACTCAGCGAAGTCAGTTTCTCTGCTAATTGGGATTGTGGTTCAATGTGGTATAAGTTGGAAACATGGATCAATTTCCCAGCCTGTTTTTTTATGGCGGAGACCACTGCAGGATGGCAATGCCCAAGGTTATCAACGGCTAAGCCACTGACAAAGTCAATGTATTGTTTTCCTGACTTATCCCAGACTTTAGAGCCTTTTCCCTTTACCAGAGCAATGGGATAACGGCCATACGTTCCGGCAACGTGTTTTTTAGTAAGCTGGATGATGTTCTTGTTCATATTATTTAGTATGTGAGAATAATTCAGGAAGAAACTTTAGCATAAAATATTCTTGAAAAATATAAAAACAGTGAAATATTCAAGCCTTTATTTTTCAGGCTGATGTTTCATTGATAGTGAAAAAGTTTATTGTGGTTGTGTAAATAAATTCAGTGATCCAGATGTCTGTCGTTTTTTGATTTTTCCGGACCAGTATGGATTCGCAATGAGGGATTATGTTGGGTACATCTTCGAAGGTTAATTTTGCCAGTAGACTTTTGCACGGGTTTAGGAAAGTTCTGGATTTTGTGTTTCCGCAAAACTGTATTTCCTGCGAGGGCAAAATTAAGGAGGGAGAACTTTTCCTGTGTGCTGACTGTAGAAACGATATCGGATTTATTCGACAACCGCTTTGTTTTCTGTGCGGGGTGCCCGCAGATATTTCCTACGATTACCCACATGATGAGTTCGTCTGCGGAGATTGCAGGAAGAATCCATTTCAATTTGATCAGGCCAGGTCCCTTGGTTTTTATGACACGGTTTTGCGGACCACGATCCATCATTTTAAATACCGTAAACAAACAGGGGTGCTCTCGGAAATGAACCTTTTGTTGGAAAAATACTTCCAAGAGAACCCAGAGTTTTGCCAGGGTTTTACTGTTTCTCCCATACCTTTGCACTTCAACAAGATGAAGGAGAGAGGGTTTGACCAGGCCTTCCTCATTGCTCGTCAAGTGGCTAAGGTTTTGAAACTTCCGCTCGAAGGCGGATTGTTAAGGCGGGTTAAAGCTACCAGTCCACAGGCGACGATGACTCGCGCAGAAAGAGCTCGTAACATAAAAGGAGCCTTTGAAATTAATCGTCCAGAGCATGTTTTGGGAAAAGATATTTTGTTAGTGGATGACGTATTCACGACTGGAGCAACAGTAAACGAGGCCGCAAAAATTTTAAAGAAAAATGGTGCCAGGAAGGTATATGTGTTCACCCTGGGAAGAGTGGTAGTTGGAAAAGGATTAGGGCTTTGAGGGGATAAAAGTAAACAGTACCAATTTACGTTAGTGAAAAGTAAAGCAGGCGGGGCAAAGGGATTTACCCCGCCTGGAAATAAAGTTAGTGTGGTACTACATAGTACCAGCAAATAATGCTGGCTATATAGCCCAGCGCAATGACAGGAGCCCATTTTAAATGGGACATGAAGTTATAATTTTTCCGTTCGACACCCATCACTGCAACACCTGCTGCAGAACCTACGGAGAGCAGACTGCCCCCGACACCTGCAGTCAGGGTGATCAACAGCCATTGGTCGAGTCCCATTTCAGGGCTCATTTTTAAGACCGCATACATGACTGGGATGTTGTCAACAATGGCAGAAAGCACGCCAACAATAATATTGGAGTAAGTGGGTCCGAGAGTTCCATACATGTTTTCACTGACCAGTGCCAGATAGCCAATGTATTGCAATGCACCTACCGCGGTGAGAACTCCGAAAAAGAAAAGCAGGGTGTCAAACTCCACCCCTTCCACTTTAGTGAAAATGTCAAAACGTGGGCGGTTTCTTCGTTCCTCGGAGATTCCCATTTTCTCAAGATGCTTTTTTTCTCCCCAGCGTTTTAAATACCATCCTTTTACCATCAATAGTCCGAGTCCGAACATCATCCCCAGAAAAGGAGGAAGATGGAGGAATTGATGGAAAGATACTGCGGTGGCAATAGTAAAAACGCCAAGTCCAATAATTACTTTTGCTCCCGGTTTGAGTTCTATCTCTTCTTTGTCCGGCTCTGGGTGCTCATCGGGAACGGCGAAATACATGATGCTTGCTGGAACGATCCAATTGACGATGGAAGGAATTATCAGATAAGAGAATTCCATCGTTTGAACTTTTCCTGAAGTCCAGACCATCAAGGTGGTGATATCCCCGAAAGGACTCCAGGCCCCTCCGGCGTTGGCCGCAACAATAATATTGACGAACGCGGGAACAATGAAACGCCCATTACCATTGCTGACTGCAAGTGCTACGGTTGACATCAACAGGGCACTCGTCAGGTTGTCAGCAAGAGGAGAAAGCACGAACGTAATTCCTCCGGTAGCCCAGAATAATTTTTTGAATCCCAAGCCCTTTTTAAGCAGCCATGCTCTTAACGCCTTAAAAACATTTCTTTCGTCAAGAGTATTGATATAAGTCATTGCTACCAGGAGAAAGAAAAATAGTTCACCGATCTCTGCGATCAGTTCTTTAACATGGTCGTGGGCATGCCCACCCCCGTGTTGGGCTTCATAAAAACCGATGAGGGCCCACATAAAACAACCGATTAAAATGACCGGTTTAGATTTGCGCATATGAATCTGTTCTTCGAATATGACCAAGGTGTAGGCCAAACAAAAACAGATAAGGGATACATAACCGACCCAAGTAACAGTGAGACTATGCATTCTTCAATCCTATTGAGAAAGGTGAAAATTGGGCGGGGTGAAATACCTGGGTATCCTCCCGGCCTCGTAGCGAGCTTAATAACCTGATTTCTTTAAAGATATTGATTTGCCATGATAAATCAACAAGCTCATAAACACAAGCAATTGTCAACTATGGCTCAAATTTGTTCTAGCAGGTTTTCTATTTATTCCAACTAAAGGTGAAAAGTGAGTTTATTTTAAGCCGAGTTTGCCCTTGAATTGAGGGATCTCGAACTGTCAGCTCAAACAGAAATCCCGTTGTCTCCCGCAGTGATAAATCAGCGTCAACAACTTATAAACTAAGGATTTCCATGGAGGAGCGATGGCGAACATTAAAGTTGACTGTATGGGAATATGTGTTAAGATTTTTATCAGTAAAGTGGTTTAGTTGTACCTTCGATAACAATTATTTTTGTTGATTTTATTGGACGGTTTGTCTGCACCTCAGTACCTTTCTGAAGGTAAAAAATTAATCGATGAAGGGATACTGAGTCTTTTACCGGACGAGGAGGCCTACCCTGATGTCATCCATAAAGCGATGCATTATAGTCTCCTTGCCGGGGGAAAGAGGTTGCGTCCCGTTTTGGTTATCGCAGCTTCTGAAGCGGTAGGAGGAGACCGGAAAGCGGTGTTGCCATTTGCGGTGGCCGCCGAATTGATTCACACGTATACCTTGATTCACGATGATCTCCCTGCTTTAGACAACGATGACCTACGGAGGGGGAAACCCACAAACCATAAAGTATTTGGAGAAGCGGTTGCCATTTTAGCGGGTGACGCTTTGCTGACCCAGGCGTTTATCCTGATGACCCGGTCTGTAGGGATGGAGTCAATTCCACCCGAGTGTCTTCTCAATGCCACGCATGAGATGGCGAATGCACTGGGTTCTACAGGAATGATAGGGGGTCAAGTGGTTGACCTTGAATCAGAAGGCAAACCGATTGACGCAGAGACTCTGGAATATATTCATATTTACAAAACAGGGTTTCTTTTTAGGGCTTGTATCCGGTGTGGCGGTATTCTTAGTGGGGCCACTCCCCGCCAGTTAAATTCATTGTCCCGGTTTGGGGCTCATATTGGGCTTGCCTTTCAGATTATTGATGACATTCTCGATATCACCGGTGATGAAAAAGAACTGGGTAAGGATATTGGCAGTGACCTGACTAAAGATAAAGCGACCTACCCAGCCTTGTATGGGTTGGAAGAATCTCGCCGCAAAGCTGAAGAGTTGGTTGGTGAGAGCATAGATTGTTTGAAAGAATTTGATGATCGGGCAGATCCTCTTAGGGAGATTGCCCGGTTCTTTGTGCAACGAACATTTTAATTGATTGGGACCCCCCAATGAGCAAGTTCTTAAGCCAAATTGATGGCCCCCAGGATTTAAAAAAACTTTCAGTCGAAGAGTTACCACTTCTTGCCCGGGAAATTCGCGACATGCTTCTGGAAACTATTTCTGAAACTGGCGGGCATTTGTCATCCAATCTGGGTGTGGTGGAATTGACCATGGCGATGCACTATGTTTTCGATAGCCCTAAGGATAAGTTTGTTTGGGATGTGGGGCACCAATCATACGTTCATAAATTATTGACGGGTAGACGAGACAGGTTTAGCACTCTCCGCCAGTCTGATGGCCTATGCGGGTTTACCAAGCGGGAAGAAAGTGAACACGATCACTGGAATTGTGGACACGGCGGCACTTCCATTTCTGCTGCCTTAGCTTTTGCCCAGGCGCGCGATCTAAAAAAAGAAAATAATGATGTGCTTGCGGTCATTGGAGACGGCTCCCTGACTGCCGGGATGGCTTTTGAAGGACTCAACCATACCGGGCATATCAAAAATGACATGATTGTTGTTCTTAATGACAATGAAATGTCAATATCTGCCAATGTAGGAGGAATGTCTGCGCATCTCAGCAAGATCATGACTGGACAGGTCATGTTAAAATTTAAACAAGAGGTTAAACAACTATTGCTGGCAGTTCCCGGGGTTGGTAAGGAAATCACCCGGTATGCGCATAAGATAGACGAAGCTATAAAAGGAGTATTCATTCCTGGGCGTTTATTTGAAGACCTGGGTTTTCGTTATGTGGGACCGATTGATGGCCATGATGTGGATGCGTTGATTGAAACGTTTTCCGCTGTTAAGGATCTCAAAGGTCCTACCCTGATGCACGTCATAACCCGCAAGGGAAAGGGTTACGAACAGGCGGAAGAAAAAGCGGATATCTGGCATGGCGCCAAACCTTTCGATATTTCTACAGGCGAATTTCATAAGAAAAAATCTAATCCTGCCTATACCAATGTGTTTGCCGATGCCATGATTCAGTTGGCTAAAGAGGACGAAAAACTCATTGGCATTACGGCGGCAATGCCGGATGGGACGGGGATCAGTAAATTTGGCAAAGAGTTTCCTGACCGCACCTTTGATGTGGGCATGGCTGAACAACACGGCGTTGCGTTTGCCGGGGCACTCTCGATCGAGGGCTTTCGTCCGGTTGTGGCCATTTATTCCACCTTTCTGCAAAGAGCATATGATCAGGTTGTTCACGATATTTGCCTGATGGACTTGTCTGTGACGTTTGCAATGGATCGGGCAGGAATAGTGGGTGAAGATGGTGCAACGCATCAAGGTTTGTACGACATTGCATTTCTTCGTACCCTGCCGAATATGGTGGTGATGGCTCCCAAAGATGAAAATGAATTGCGCCATATGTTGAAAACAGCGGTTTACCATCAGGGCCCTGCGGCTCTTCGCTATCCCAGAGGTTCTGGCTTAGGGGTACCCCTCGATCCTGAATTAAAGGAACTTGAGATTGGTAAGGGTGAAGTGATTCAGGATGGAACGGATATCGCCATATTTGCGTATGGACATACGGTTGATTGGGCTCAGACGGTAGCAGATAAGTTTGAGAAAGAAGGTGTTAGCGTTGCTGTTATCAATGCCCGGTTTGCTAAACCTGTGGATAAAGAATTGATTGTTAAATACGCCCTAAAAGCACGGTGCTTGATCACAACTGAAGAACATTCCCTTAAAGGCGGTTTTGGGTCTGCAATCCTGGAGGCTCTGCAGGAAGAGCAGGTAGTGAATATTCCGGTTAAATGTATCGGGCTTGAGGACATCGTTCTGGAGCACGGCTCACCCAGTGTTCAGCGTAAAGACCTTAAGCTGGACCCAGAAGGCATGTTTGAAACCATCATGACCTTTTATGGAGCAGTTGCTGAAATGGCGGCTTCTGGGAACGGAAATAAATGGGTGGTCGGTAATGGCAAGAAGTCCCATTCTCCGAACGGTAAAAAGCCTGCCTATTCCGGAAATGGAAATGAAGAAAAGATTAAGGTAAAAGAACCTCTGAATGGCTAGATCTTCCCACGTTAATCGCTCTACTAGCGAAACTCAAATTGAAGTCAGTGTGAATCTGGATGGAACCGGGGTTCAGGACATCCAGACTCCTGTCCCATTTCTGGACCACATGCTATCGCAATTGGCACGACACGGTTATTTTGATCTGACGGTTAAGGCCAAGGGTGACACGCATATCGACTTTCATCACACTGTTGAAGATGTTGGTATTGCTGTAGGGCAGGCTTTCAAGGAAGCATTGGGGGATAAAAAAGGCATTCGACGATTTGCTGAAGCCAATGTCCCCTTGAATGAGGCTTTGGCCCAATGCATCATTGATATAAGTGGCCGAGCTTTCTTTGTGTTTAATCTGGATCTTCCCAAAGCCAAGCTTGGGGATTTCGATGTTGAGTTGGTTCCAGAATTTTTTCAGGCCTTTTCTGCCAACAGTGGTATGACTCTGCACTTCAACTCTCCTTATTGGAATAACCTTCACCATATAACGGAAGCATTGTTTAAATCTTTCGCCCGCGCTTTAGATTCTGCTTGTTCGTTGGATTCCCGTTCCTCAGATGTTCCTTCCACCAAAGGGACTCTTTAGTTGATCGCTATCATTGACTACGGAATGGGTAACCTCCGTTCCGTGCAAAAAGGTTTTGAGGCTGTGGGTGCCGAGGCAATTGTCACCAGCGACTCCAGTAAAATTCTTTCTGCCAACTCTGTAGTGCTTCCTGGGGTTGGAGCTTTCAAAGAATGTATGGCGAATCTGGATAACCTTAACCTTATTGATACGGTGCACAAGTCGGTCAACAGTGGTAAGCCTTTTCTAGGGATATGTCTTGGACTGCAACTCCTGTTTAGTCAGGCTGAAGAATTTGGCAAGGTAGAGGGGCTCGGCATCCTCTCAGGAAAAGTTGTGGGATTCAAAGATGCTCAACCCAAGTCGGAATCGGGTGAGCCGTTAAAAATACCGCATATGGGATGGAACAGGGTACGAGTGGCTCCGGGCAATCCGTTATTTGAGTCAGTCGCTGATGAATCCTATTTTTATTTTGTGCATTCGTATTATGTTATTCCGCAGGACCCAGCGATCATTGCGACTACCACAAGTTACGGAATCGATTTCGCCTCAGGAGTCCATTTTGAAAATGTTCATGCTTTCCAGTTTCATCCAGAAAAAAGCCAGCGTCTGGGCCTCACGATGCTGAAAAATTTTTCCCAACTCCACTAGGGCTAATGAGCAATAACTTTATCGGGTGGGCAAAGAGTTGTCTCGGCCTGATGAAGCCTTGTCCTGTTGCCTCTGCGGGTAGTAACTGCTAGCCGTGGCTCCGGCCAAGGGGTATCTTCGCGGCATTCTATTATCCATTACCACCGCTTTGCTTTGGGGCGTTCTCCCGATTTTTCTTAAAATAACTTTGCAGGGTTTTCATGCGGGAACCATTTCCTGGTTCCGGTTCCTGTTTGCTTTTTTGATACTGGCAGTCATCCTGCAATGGAAAAACCATAAGCCGCTGAACATTCTTCTCAATCCTCCATGGATGGGGATCGTGGGAGGGGCCTGTCTTTCAGCCAACTATTACTGGGTGACGGTGGGTGTAGATTTGAGCGGTCCCTCCAATATGGCAGTTCTTATACAGACCGCATCAGTATTTTTGGTGTTGGTTGGGGTTTTTGTTTTTCGTGAACTCCTGACCTTGCGACAGGTTCTCGGAATGGTTGTCGCGGGCAGTGGACTGTTCCTGTTTTTTCATGACCAGCAAAGCCGGATTCAGGATGCGGGAGAATATTATTACGCCAACTTTTTAATTGTCCTTGCGGCTCTGGTTTGGGTGGGATATATGGTGTCGCAAAAATTTCTCAGCCGGCAATATGGCGCACAATCTTTAAACCTGCTGGTCTACGGAGTAGCAACGTTCACATTAATTGGCGGTGTGGAGTGGGCCGACTTCACCAACGCCGGGCTGACCCCCTGGTTGTCTCTGATATTCTGCGCAGTCAATACGTTACTTGCTTATGGCACTCTCGCCGAGGCAGTAAAATATATACCGCTTGCTCTGATCAGCGTCATCATTAGCCTTAATCCGTTGATAACTCTTTTGGGAATGAAAATACTTCCAGAAATTGGTTTTGCCGGACTGCAAGCCGATCCGGTTGGGTCATTGGGATATTTTGGCGGGGCGATCGCTGTTACTGGAGTGGTATTGGTCGTTTACCGCCCCACTCGGCGTGGGGCCAACGAGCAATAACTTTTACGGCAATCAAACTATGTTGGCGGCTTAACCAGCTATGGATAGCGGGCTCTACGCCAAATGACGGCTATCGGCCAAAAGCGGACGTTCATTTAAGCTCTTTTTCTTTCCATAAGTCTTGATCCTTCAGATGGGTGATCACTTTTTTGTAGTCAAGCAGCGACTTGCCCCCTTTATTTACTTATGTCTCCTAGCGTTTTCTATACGCTTTAAAAATTTTCATCCTTAGGTTTCAACGCTATGGCTTTATCAAAATATTCTTCTGATTTTTTAAGTCTATTCTCAAATGTAATAGATTTATCCATGAATCGAAAACCTTTACCATAATTTGGGTGATCCTTCCTGAAGGCTTTTGACTTCAAATATAAACCATACGTCATATATGCTAGAGACAAGCATTCTTTGTCATTTCTCTTTTGGCAGGTTGTGATAGCTTCATGCAACCAAGTCTGGGTACTATAAAGTCTACCACCATGTTCAGAATAACTTCTAACCCATTCCAACTTTATATATGGGTCAGCGGTTGGACCACAACCAGAATATAGAATTAAACATATGCAAAATATTATTAATCGCATCACCTAGTTTTCTTCTTCAGGTTCATCCTTTATTTCAGCTAATCGAAAGAGCTTAACACTCTTATCCTCCCATTTCTCTACAATTTCAGCCTCTATTCAAAAGTATGCGGTTGCTAAAAATGCTTAGGGCAACCTTTGTAATATTCAATGTCCGCTTTGAGTCGATAGCAGTCTTGGAAAAGGCTCAAAACCCCCAAGCCCTTTGTTTTAATAAATCCCATACTGAATAGAAATCTATATTAAGCCGAGATAACTCTTTGCTAGCAGACAACGCTATTGCTAGCTGGCCCCACGCCGAGTGGCGGTAATGACTCCGGTAGGGATGGCATCGACCCGGAAATGGTGGATATCGGAAACCCCAGCTCCCTTAAGCCAGTCAATTTTCTCCTGAACGGGGTGTGCCCGTCCGCCTTCGGTCAGCATGCCAATATTGAGGCTGAACAACGTGTCATCGATAGGGCCCGTCTGGTCTTCATCGGTGCAGAATCCATGGATGACGATACGGCCTCCAGGTTTCACAGCTTTTACAGCTTTGTTGACCAGGGCCTTACTTATGTCTGCATCGTACATGTGCAGGATGTTAGCCATGAGAACCAGATCGTATTGGCTGTCGCCTAAATCATCTTTATGGAAGTCTCCCGGTTGGGTGCTCACCCGATCCTGCAATTTATAGGACTCGATATAGTTTTTTGCAACTTCAAGGACCGGAGCGATATCGAATACCGTTGCTTTGAGGTGGCTGTGTAATTTGCACCATTCCAGGGAATAGGTTCCTGGTCCTCCCCCGATATCCAGCATAGTTTTTGCATCCCCTATAGGAATTTCACGTGCAATCATCCATGTTGCCTTAAGCGCCTTGTCGTGCATGGCATCGGTGAATGCCCGCATTTTATGTGGATCACCGCCCAGCATTTCCATGATGCTCTTAATGAGAATACCGGATTTTATAAACGAGGAGAGCTGGCCCCAAACGGGATAGAGATCGGACGAGAGCTGAATCCATTGCTGGAGGGAGTGGCTTCCGCCGGTTGTCAGAAATTCGTGAGCTTCTTTGGGTAATTGGTAAGTTTGATTTTCTTTGGTAATAATTTCTAATGAAGTGAGAGCATTGAGTAAACGTTCGGTAGCTTCCGGGTCCAGATTCAGAGTGTCCGCAGTTTGCTTGGCGGTTGCCGGTTGTTTGAGTTGGTCGAACAGTTTTAACTCATTAGCAGCCATGACCACGCAGGCCGGTTGATAACCCTGCAATATTTTTCCGATCACTTTTTCCATTACAATTCCTATTCAATAAATTTTGTTCAACGGTTTCGGGACTTCATAGCCCGGTCGATTTCACGGTCAGCCTCTTGCTTCTTGAGCGTGGCACGTTTGTCGTAAAGTTTTTTGGATTTGGCAATGCCAATATCTATTTTTGCTTTCCCGTTCTTGAAGAAAACTTTCAGGGGAACAAGAGTGCATCCCTTTTCCTGAGTTTTTCCGATGAGTTTACTGATCTCCTTTTTATGCAAAAGGAGTTTGCGCTTTCGCATGGGATGATGATTGAACTGTGTCGCAGGGCTGTAAGCATCGATATGAAAATGGAGCAACCACGCTTCTTCGCCATCAATAATGGCGTAGCTATCCACCAGATTGGCCTTCCCGTCTCTCAGAGACTTAACCTCTGTGCCCTTCAGTACCAGTCCGGCCTCCAAGGTGTCTTCAATAGAATAGTTATGTCTTGCCTTTTTATTCTGGCAGACAATTTTAATTTCACTCACGATTAATAACCGGATAAATGGGTGTTTTGATAATGCTCTAGTTGGCTTTCAGGCTTACGGATTGTCCGACTCGGGCTTTCAATTTTTTTTGGGCACTGTCTTCACGATAGAAGATTTCCAGCTGGTTCCAGCTATTGATGATGGCTCCAGGCTGGCCGGATTTCATTTGGTAATAACCAGTGACGAATCCTTCAATGCGCTGTTTTCCGACCTGGATCTTTATTGTATCGGAAGAAAGGAAGGTTTCGTTGATTAATTCGGCGGAAATATTGGTGGTAAGGTTGCCGAAGCGGTCAGAATATATAATTTCTCCCTGAAGAGTTGCGCCTTTCAATTGAGGCTGGGGGAAGTCCATAAGAACAGGCTTCAACACCCGGGGTCCCATTTTGGAATGCGTGATTCCGCTGGCAATCCAGCCTGCGCAAGGAGCAAAGACATCGCGCCCATGAAACGTGTTGGAAACGTTTTCAAGAATGTATTTTTTGCTGGTGATCTCATAAGCCTTGCTATCGGAATAGAGAGCAGAAGTGAGCACACCGTTATCGGGTCCAATAAAGGTCTGGAACTTTGACTGCACCACCATTGCCCTTCTTATCACCGGACCGGGACCTCCTTTTTTCTTTGAAGATGTTTTTGCCGTGCCTCCCACACCAGGGTCTACCACCACCACATGGACGGTTTTTCTGGGAAACCATGGATAGGTAGCATTAAGAATTAAAGCGGCCTGGGCTATATTCTGCGGTTCGACATTGTGGGTGATATCAACGATCTGGGCATCGGGCGCAATATTGAGAATAACCCCCTTCATGATACCTACAAAAGGATCATCCAAGCCAAAGTCTGTAGTGAGGGTGATTACTGGACGCATCCTGTAACCTGTTTTTCGGAAATGTTCTGTAGGGTGATGGGAACCAGGTTGTTTTTTAATGAGTCCGAACCTTCCAGAATGACCGGAATATAATTGCTGGTATGACCTTTGAGCCACCCGGATTTCGTGTCTCGTTGGTTTTCAACGAGGACCATCTCAGTTTCGTTTATAAATTGTTCGCGATATTTCAATGCTTTTTGGTTGACCAGTTGTGTCAATATTTGATTCCTTTGTTTCTTGATGTTGCCAGGGACATTGTCTTTGATCTGATAGGCCTCCGTACCTCGGCGCGGTGAATAGGAAAAAACGTGCAGATAGGAAAATGGAAATTGTTCTATCAGACTGCGGGTATTTTCAAACGCTTCTTCAGTTTCGTCCGGAAAGCCAACAATAACATCGGCTCCCAGTCCCAATCCCGGAATTGCCGTGATAGCACGTTGAACAACATCGAGGTATTGGCGACGGTTATAATTTCTACGCATGGCTTTCAAGATGGTATCGTCACCACTTTGTAAAGGAATGTGGAGGTGTGAACATAACTTCTCAGTTTCTGCCATCAACTGTATGAGGTTGTTATCGATTTCCATGGGATTGATCGAACTCAACCGGACTCGGAAATCTCCTGAAAGTTCAACAATATCATGGACCAAAGAGGAAAAAGTTTCGTTCCGTTCCATTCCCCAAGTGCCAAGATTGATGCCGGTGAGGGTAATTTCCTTAAATCCGGAAGCTACGGCCTGCTCTACATTTTGGATAATATTTTCCCGCGTATCGCTGACCGATTTGCCTCGTGCTTTGACAACCGTGCAGAAGGAGCACCTTTCGTCACAGCCCGTTTGGACTTTGATAAAGGCTTTGGTCATGCCTTGAAAGTTTTGAACCGGGATAGTCCTGAATATCCGCTTTTTGTGGATGTCGGACATGATGATTTCGGTGGAGGCCTCTTTCTCCCAAGGCTGATCAGGGTTTAACAGTTTCTTTTTTATAAGGTTAGCGATATCCAGTTTGTCAGCATTGCCAAGAACAACATCCAGGCCGTGGATTTGCGAAGCTTCTGCCGGGTTCAACTGCGCGTAGCATCCTGTGAACACGACCAGGGCATCGGGGTTGATGTCCAGGGATTTTTTAACCGCAAGACGGGAGCTGGTATCGCTGCGTTGCGTCACCGTACAGGTATTGATGACATAGGCATCGGCTTTTTCTTTGCCATTGACGATAGAAAAGCCTTCCCGCTCAAGCAGGGTCTGCATTTCTGCTGTATCGTGTTGGTTAGTTCGGCATCCCAGGGTAATGCAGGAAATTTTCATGGAGTAGAAAGAGTTCAAAATAAGATTTTATATAATTTTTATTTTATCTTAGACCAAGCGTTGGAGTGGAATCAACTCGTAATTGCATGGTTTACAAAAGTCTACAAGTCCAGGCTTGACCACTTGGGGTGAGTCTGATAATATCCTCGCATTCAAGCCATATATGACCCTGGGGAGGACGTCACGATTGTTTTACTCAGAGTTGTAATGAATCCCCCTGCTATGCAAAAAACCCAAAAACAAGTTACAACTTTTCTGGAAAAATGGTTAGATAAATCCATCCGGCAATATGTCGGCGCGATGGATGAGAGAAACAATGGGCATCTGCATGAGTTGATCATGGGAGGCATTGAAAAACCGCTGGTTGAAATTGTTTTAAAAGAAACCAATGGCAACCAGACCAAGGCCGCGAATATTCTGGGAATCAACCGCAATACACTAAGAAAAAAAATCGCCGAATATAAAATTGAATGCAACATCAAGACTTAGCAGTCCTTATTTTAGCGGCGGGTAAAGGCACCCGCATGCAATCCCCCCTTGCAAAAGTTCTTATCCCCTTAGCTGGCCGTCCTCTTCTTGACTATGTGCTCGATCTTTCTTCTAAAATAAGTCCCACTCGGACTATAGTAGTAGTGGGCCACCAGGCAGATCAGGTCAAGGAAGCATTTGCTGATCGGGATGTAGAGTTTGTGGTTCAGAGTGAGCAGTTGGGCACAGGCCACGCAGCACAACAAGCCAAGTCGAAACTGGAAAACTTTGAAGGACGGCTAGTGGTATTATGCGGAGATATGCCATTGATCCGACTGGATACTTTGGGGCGTATACTTGAAGAGCATAAATATAATGGAGCAAAGTGTACGCTTTTGACCTTAAAAAGTAGTGAGAGTCATGATTTTGGCAGGATCATTCGTGACGAGGACGGGACCATATTAAAAATTGTAGAACTCAAGGACGCATCGGATGCTGAGAAAAAAGTTGACGAATTCAACTCTGGAGTATATTGTTTTGACAATAGGTTGTTTTTTAAGGCCTTAGAGCATGTCGGCGCTAATAACGCTCAGAAAGAATATTATTTAACCGATACGATAAAATGTCTAGTGCGAAACGAGTATTCTGTTCAAGCAATTCAGACCACTGACGCAGATGAGATACTTGGAATCAATTCCCCGGATGATTTGAGCCGGGCCGAACGACTACTCGGGAAAGATCACGGGTCTTCGTAGCTAACCATTTCCTTCCTAATCAGGATTTGCTCAAATGAAAGCCATAATCCTTGCCGCAGGTGAAGGCACCCATATTAGTCCCTTTTCAGAAACCCGACCCATCTCCATGATTGGGGTTGCGGGGCGGACTATGCTGGACAACACTTTTAGCTTGCTCAAAAATGCCGGAATTAACGACATCTTTGTGGTGGTTGGGCATAAGCAGGAAAAGTTGATCGAACGGCTTCAGGAACAGGATCACAATGGGTTAAACCTGCATTACGTAGAGCAAAAGCGCAAGCTGGGTATTGGTGATGCGGTGATGCAGGTTAAAAATAAAATTTCGCCCGGTGAGTATTTCCTGCTTTTATACGGGGACACCCTGACTGCAGAAAATATTTTCAGCAAAGTTCAGCAATCTTTTCATTCTTTCAAATGTCCTGTTGCTTCCATTTGTCTACCTCCCTCCAATCAGATGTTTGGCAATGTGTTCCTGAATGCCCGGATGGAAATCACGAAAATTATAGAAAAACCCAAGGGAAATAACCTTGGAAATTATGTCTTGTCGGGTGTATTTGTATTGCCAGCTTCTTTTTTCAAGTTGCTTGAGTCTTCGGGTAAATCCATGGAGAAGGCATTGAAGAAAGTGGTGGCAGGTGATGGACTGCGTGCCTCCATGTGGGAGGATGAATGGTTGGATGTGGTTTATCCCTGGGAAATTTTAACAGCAAATAAGATGATTATGGATTCCTGGCAGGAGTCTTCCATTGCCAAGAATGCGGTACTGGAAGCCAACGTCACCCTTCAAGGGATTGTGCGCATCGAGGCAGGGGCGATTATTAAATCGGGCGCAGTTCTGGAAGGTCCATGTTGCATAGGGGAGGGAAGCTATATTGGCAACAATTCCCTTATCAGGAGTTATACTTCTGTTGGAAAAAAATGTTCGGTGGGAAGTGGTGTGGAATTAAAAAACTGTGTAGTGATGGACAATTCCCAAATTGGCCGACTTTCATTTGTGGGAGACAGTGTGCTGGGCGAAAATGTAGATATGGGGGCAGGGTGTATGACTGTTAACCGGACTGTGGATTGGAAACCGATTTCCGTAAAAAATGGAAAACGCAAAATAGGGACAGGGCTGACAAAACTTGGGGCTTTTTTGGGGGATGGTGTTGTTGTGGGCGCTGGAAACACCCTACAACCCGGCACAGTTGTCGCACCTGGAAAAATCCTTCCCGCTTGCTATACCGTGAATCAAAAATAACAGGAAAACTATGTGTGGAATTAGTGGTGCTGTCGGATTGAAGAATATATCCGAGCTTCTTTTTGAGGGAATCCGGAATTTAGAATACAGGGGTTACGACTCTTGTGGTGTGGCCTTGATGAATAAAACCCGTCTTCTCATCAAAAAAGATATTGGCGGAGTGGAAGAGTTTTATCGAAAACACAATGTCCTGCAATTGAAAAGCAAGATAGGAATTGCCCATACACGATGGGCAACTCATGGAAAGGTGACGCGGGAGAATACTCATCCGTTTACTTCTTCCGATGGTAATTTTGCAGTGGTTCATAATGGTATCATTTCTAATTACCGACCGTTGAGGGCTCAACTACAAAAGGAAGGTTTCAAGTTTTCTTCTGAAACGGATACCGAAATACTTTCCCATCTTCTTGAGAAATTCTATAAACGTAGTCGCAATGTGGAGAAAGCCTTAATTAAGGTGCTCAACCTTATTGAGGGAACCTTTGCATTAGCTTTTATTACCTCATACCTTCCAGATCAGATATTTTGCGCAAAAAGAGAATCACCTTTGATGTTGGGAATTGGTGATGAGATTAAGTTTGTAGGCTCGGATTTTAATGCTTTCATTGACCATACAAAAAATGCCGTTATTCTGGATGATGGAGAATATGCCATTTTATCCAGGGATACCTATGTAGTAAAAAACCTATTGAGTAAGGAGGAAGTCTCCAAGCCTATCACTAAAATTGAATGGGACAGTGAGACCTCCAAAAAAGGCGGCTATCCGCACTATATGCTCAAAGAAATTTATGAGCAGCCCCAAACTATTTCAAATGCGTTGGATTTGGAGCCATCTGGATTGGATGATATTGTTGATTTATTTGCAAAATCGCGGAACTCTTACTTGCTTGGCGTGGGCACGACCTTCTATGTAGCAAAATATGCTAAGTATGTTTTTTCGCAGCTGGCACAAGAGTTTTTCCCTTCGATCAGTTCTGATGAATTTTTGGCATTGGCCAACGTAGATAAACAATCATTGGTATTTTCTGCTTCGCAGTCCGGTGAGACATTTGACACCTTGTCAGCATTGAAGCATGCCAAAGCCAAGGGAGCCCGAACAGCGGCAGTTGTCAATGTCATGGGTTCTTCTATTGCCCGGCTGGTAGACAAAGTTGTTTTGCAGGGGTCGGGGCCTGAAATCTGTGTGATTAGCACAAAGGCTGCATTGTCGCAAATGGTGATACTAACTTTAGTGGCTATGAAGCTAGCGTTAAAAAAGAAGGTAATCACCCGCAAAACCTACAAACTCCATCTGAAAGCTTTGCAGGATCTTCCCGAAATTATTCAGGGAATTCTGAATGAGCGGTCCGGTTTTATACATCGTCTTGCCAGCAAATATTCGAAGAGCCGCAACTGGCTCTATCTAGGGCGTGGGGTTTACTATCCCATTGCTTTGGAGTCGGCTTTGAAAATGAAAGAGGTTGCCTACATCCATGCGGAAGGAATGCCTGGAGGATTTTTAAAGCACGGTACACTGGCTATGATTGATGATGATGTCTTTTCGATAGTATTTGTCCCTCCTCCTGAAGATAAAGCGCTATATGAATCTACCCTGCACAGCATAGAGGAAATTCGTGCCCGGTCAGGTTTTGTTTTGGGAATTCATTTTACTCAACAAGGAAAAAACCAGAATCTATATAGTGAAGAACTTATCTTACCTAATGTGCCCCCTCTGACGGCTCCTCTTGTTCAACTGGTCATTGGTCAGTTGTTTGCATATTTTACTGCTACCACCCTGAAGCGTAATATCGATAAACCTCGATCTCTTGCCAAATCTGTTACCGTTGCCTGAAGATTTTTTCATCGGTTAATATTTTATTGCCAGGTTTCAAGACGGTCTGTTACATTAAACCCTCCTTTTTTACTTTAATGAGATTATTTTATGTCTGAAAGAATTGCAGTAGCTTTAACGATAGCGGGATCAGATTCCGGAGGGGGAGCGGGAATACAAGCCGATCTTAAAACGTTTTCTGCCTTGGGGGTATTTGGTAAAACGGTGATAACTTCCATCACATCGCAGAATACCCTGGGAGTCCAGGCTGTGGATGATTTGCCGGTAAGTGTTGTGGAAAGCCAGCTAAAATCCATACTTGAAGACGATAAATGCCAAGCCATAAAAACAGGCATGTTAGGTAATGAACATATTGTCGATCGAGTGGCCTCCTTGATCAAACGTTACAGGATGAAAAAACTGGTTGTCGATCCTGTTATTTTTTCTTCTTCAGGTAAAAAGCTACTTACCCAATCTGGAGTTGAGATGATGAAAAGAAAATTGCTCCCTTTGACTCATCTGGTGACTCCGAATATTAAAGAGGCAGAAATATTATCCGGAATAAAAATTCGCAAACCTGCAGACAGGAAACGTGCGGCGCGGGAAATCCTTAAAACCGGAGTGCGTGCGGTAGTGTTGACCGGAGGGCATTTGAAAGGGAAACCAGAGGATCTTTATCTGGATAATACAGGTGTGGAGGTTTTAAGCTCAGAGCGATTATCGAACTCAGATCCGCATGGAACGGGTTGCGTTTTTTCATCAGCCATCACTGCCGGCCTTGCTTTAGGTTGGCAGACTTTGCCAGCAGTAAAAGCGGCGAAGGACTTTATTGGTAAGGCAATTCTTGGAGAAGTGCTCTCTGGTAACGGAAAGCCGAGTGTCGATCCATTAGCTGTGCTTTATCGAGAAGTGGAGAAAACGCGGGCCATTGAAGCAATGAACCGGGCAATTCAGATATTCAGGGAAGAAAGAATCGGGCAATTAATCCCTGAAGTTCAAACTAATATCGGGTTAGCTCTGCCTAATGCGAAAAGCCATGGGGATGTACTTGCCATTCCGGGTCGCATAATAAAAAACGGGGATGATATTTTCACCGGTGCCGAACCTGAATTCGGTGGTTCCAGGCATGTGGCAAACATTGTATTAACGACTATGCGCTGGGACCCAGAAAAGCGGGCTGTCATGAATATCAAATATACCGATGCGTTGTTGAAGATTTGTCATCGCTTACGGTTTAAAATTGCATCTTTTGACAGGGCTGATGAACCTAGGAATATAAGGGTGCGAGAAGGGTCCTCCCTGGAGTGGGGAACCCAAAATGCGCTTACGCAATACGGTTCTGTTCCAGATATTATTTATGATCTGGGGGGAATACGAAAGGAAGAGATGATTCGTGTTATCGCTGAAGATATGGAATCATTGACAAAAAAAATCCTGGCAATTCACCGGTTGCATAAGAAAGCGATGAAAACCTGAGGTTACAATAAGGTTTTGTCAATCATGATTTCAGCGCGGGCTTTCAGATTTCCTACCCATTCTTGAAATGTTTGACTGCTTTTTTTCTGTTTAATTTGTAGAATTATTTTTTGGACTTGATCTTTATCGGGTTCTCCTGCCGCTTCTTTTTCTACCAATTTGAAAAGGTAGAAACGGTTTCTTACTTTCGCTGAGGAAGTATCTTCCAAGTTCATGGTGAAAGCTTTTTCCTTAATTTCTTTAATATTTCCAATTCCTGGAATGGAGTCCTCCCTGCTGAATGAGGGTGAGTGTCGGACACTCAAGTCTAGCCCCTGAATTGCTTTTCCCAAGTCCTTTTCCTGCGCAAGCTTTTGTTCCAGTTCTTTGAATTTTGATAAAGTGTGCTCCTGATTAACCTTCTCGGTCAAGGCCGTTACAACGTTGTCCCTGACTTCCTTTAGCTCTGGAATATAGGCTTGTTTTTTACCAGTGACTTTTAAAATGAAAGATGCTTCCGGTGTATTTATAGTTTGGCTTATTTTGTTTTCTTCCAGACTAAATGCAGTGGCAAAAAATTGAGGCTGACTTCCAATTTCTGGCAGATTGTGGCTTTCCCTTGAGAAAAAACGAGTGGTGCTTGTTTGAATTTGATTTTTATCTGCGGCCGATATCAGGTCGCCACTCTTTTCTGCATCCTGATGAATATGCTTCGCTGTTCTTCTAACCCTTTGACGAGCCTTGATTTCTTTTAGAGATTGGATAATTTCTTCACGGACTTCTTCCAGCGGTTTAATTTTTTCATCTTCCCGACCTTCTAATTTGATTATGTGGTAACCGAAGGGGGTTAAAACGGGTTCGCTGATTTGGTCGATCTCCATATTATCGAGAGCTTTTTCGAAGGCAGAGACCATGGTTCCTTTAGGGAACTCTCCAAGGCTACCTCCTTGTTGCCCGGACCCAGGGTCATCAGAATGTTTTTTCGCTATTTCCCCAAAGTCGGCACCGGCCATAACTTTTCCACGAATCTCAGTGGCTAGAATTTTTGCTTTTTCTTCTGCTTGCTTCTGTTTTTCTTCAGGAGATGAATCTCCTTCAATTTCCGATTGTTTTGTATGGATGAGGATGTGGCTTGCGCGGTATTTCTTCTTGACGCGAAAATCAGCAATTTTGGATTGGTAATAATCCTTAATATCTTCATCTCGGGGTTCTATTTTTGCGAGATAGATTTTAGGTTCAACTTTCACATATTCAACTTGAATTTGCGGCGGTATTTCAAATCGCTTGTTGTTGGCTTGAAAAAAATCATTTAGTTCCTGGTCGGTAAAACTCTTTTCGATTTGGAAGTGATCACTATTAAATCGCACATAATCAATTTTGGCTTTATCTTCAGTGTTATTGAAGGCTTCACGAATCTCACTGGGTAAAACTTTGGCATTGGTCCGAAACAATTTCTCTAATTTGTCCAGGAGCAAGGCTTGGCGTTGGTTGTCTTCAAATTCGCCGGGAGTAATCCGTTGAAACTGAAGATAGTTGCGATACGTTTTGTCGCTGAACTTGTCGTCCATTTGGAATACGGACAATTCTTTGATATGAGCAATGAGTTCTGTGTCGCTGATTTTCAGGTTTTGTTTCTTGGCGGCTATCAACAATAATTTTTTCTGAATTAAAGCTTCAAGAGCCTGGGTTTTCAAATCGAGTTTTTTGATCATATCGTCAGAAAACTGATTTCTGAACTGCTGCCGATAAAAATCCACTAGATTATTAAAGGTGCGTTCGTACTCCTGCTGATATATTTTTTCCCCCTCAACAGTTGCTATGGCTCCACCTCCAGTTCCCGAAGAACCCCCCATTCCCCATGAATAAAAAATGGTTCCGACAAAAGCCAGAATAATTAGCCAAAGGATGGCCTTAATCATCCAGGAATCAGCGTGTTCTCTAATCGTGCTCAGCATAGGTGTTTCTCTCGGTTTCCGGTTAAATGAAGGCACCTATACTATAAAACGCGCAAGCTAATCGCAAGCCCTTATTAATGAATAGTTAGCTAGGCCTTTAGAAACACACCTTGTTTTCTTGATTGCATACGGTTTGCTATGAATGGAGTGACGGTTGTTTGTCGGGATTTACCTTGCATTTTCAACGCCCCCTTGCTATAAAGAAAGTTGAGAAAAAACAAGCAGTTACGTAATTTTTTGAATCTAAATAGAGGGTCTGGGTGTTTAATTACTTTTGGGATTTGTTCTCCAACGATTTGGCTATTGATTTGGGGACCGCTAATACTCTGGTAAACGTAAAAGGGCAAGGAATTGTTTTGCGTGAACCCTCGGTTGTAGCAATAAATACCCATACCAAAGAGGTTCAGGCTGTTGGTGAAGAGGCCAAGCAAATGCTGGGACGTGCTCCCGGTAGCATCACTGCAATTCGTCCTATGAAAGATGGGGTGATCGCCCATTTTGAAGTTACAGAAAAGATGATCAGTAGTTTTATCCGCAAAGTACATAATAATCGCAAAACATTGGTACGCCCGCGAGTTGTTATCGCTGTTCCATCAGGAATTACCCAGGTAGAAAAAAGAGCGGTTCGGGATTCTGCTGAATCTGCAGGTGCTCGTGAGGTTTTTCTGATTGAGGAGCCGATGGCGGCTGCTATTGGTGTGGACCTCCCTGTTCAGGAGCCCACCGGAAATATGATCATTGATATTGGCGGAGGGACTACAGAAGTAGCAATTGTTTCTATGTCTGGAATTGTGTTTAGTCGGTCGGTTCGTATTGCCGGGGATGAAATGGATGAGGCCATCGTTAATTATGTCAAAAAGAAGTACAACCTTCTGATCGGCGAGCGGACTGCCGAGGAAGTTAAAATTCAAATTGGTTCAGCTTATCCCTTGAAAAAAAGAATAACCATGGAGGTTAAGGGTAGAGATCTGGTTGCGGGAATTCCAAAAACCCTGCTTATCTCGGATGAAGAAGTGCGAGAAGCCCTAACCGAAACCTTTGGTACAATTGTCGAAGCGGTCAAGATTGCTTTAGAACGGACACCTCCCGAACTTGCTGCAGATATCGTAGATAAAGGAGTGGTGGTTGCCGGAGGTGGTTCGCTGATTAAAGGATTGGATACTCTTCTTAAGGAAGCAACCGGCCTGCCGATAACCCTCGCTGTCGATCCTCTATCTGCAGTTGCTTTGGGTGCGGGAAAAGTTTTGAATGATCCTAAACTGCTGAGAAAGGTTGCTCTCTAGCGGTGCCCAATAAGGGAATTAAAAGCAAAAATAAAATAATTATAGTATTCGCTATTCTGCTGTTTTCCTTGGCATTGATGACGTTGAGTGCCAAGCAGGAAAAAGGCACCCATTTTTTGGACTCCATGGTAGGAGTCATTCTTTCCCCTTTCCAGAATTTCTTTACCCAAACCATCCAATCTATTTCAGATGGCATAAACCATTATTTTTTTCTTGTTGATGTGGCAAGGGAAAATGATCAGCTCAACCTTGAAGTACAACGGTTGATCAATGAAAAGAATAAACTCATTGAACGCATTGCCAGCCAAAAACGCCTTGCAAAGCTCATGGCTTATGAGGACGATTGGGAGAAGAAGGCTGTGGTGGCCTCTGTCATTGGTAAGGGTGCGACGCAATGGTCAAAGGTGATAATAATAAATAAGGGGACGCAGGACGGAATACGCGATCACCTTGCTGTGGTTACCGATGCTGGAGTGATTGGTCAGATAATTCACGCAGGTCTCAACACTTCTAAAGTACTTTTGATTATTGATGGCCGTAGTGCAGTGGATGCCTTGTTTCAGAATAGTCGTATTTCTGGAGTTGTTGTGGGGGCGGGTGATGATGAGTGTCATTTAAAATTTGTCCCCAACACGGCAGATGTCAAGGTGGGGGATCAAGTGCTTTCTTCGGGGCTGGGTGGTATTTTCCCAAAAGGTTTGATCATCGGAAAAGTTTCGCAGGTTACCAAGAAAAAACAGGGCCTGTTTCAGGATATTACATTGGTTCCTAGTTCAGACTTGTCGCGCTTGGAAGAGGTTCTTGTTCTTCTTTCTTAGGTTTATTTATGTATTTTTATGCGCAGGCGCTCATTATAGTTTTTTTGTTTTCCGCCCAAACTACTTGGTTGGAATTGTTTTCCTTTGGCGATGTTATTCCTGATTTAGCCCTGATTTGGGTGGTGTATTGCGCGGTTCGACATTCCCGAGCAGCAGGAATCGGAGCGGGGATTACCATCGGACTTATCCAAGACAGTCTTTCTGGTGGGTTGCTGGGGGTGAATACTCTTTCGAAAGGCCTGATTGGTTATTTTTTTTCCACGCTTAAGGATAAGTTTTTTGTTGAAGGAATGATTCCGATAGGAATATTCCTTATTCTCTCCTCAATTTTTGATGGGCTTGTGTATTATTTCTCTATGGGAACTATCCTGAAAGGGGAAGTTGCTTCGAGTTTTTTGTACCAATCATTACCCGTTTTCAGTATTTATAATGGTTTGATAGGTCCATTTATGTTTATAGTTTTGGATAAAATTGACAGCTGGTTGAAATCGAAAAAAACTGGCTCTCATATGAGGATAACAAATTGATCTTGTTTCGTCATGGAACGGAAACTAATGATGCAATAAAAAAGAAGATACGTGTCTTCGCCATTCTTGCTGTGGCTTCTTTCCTATGCCTGTGGATGCGTATCTGGTATTTGCAGATATTAAAATGGCAATACCTGACAGGACTCTCAGAGAATAACCGGGTTCGAATGGTAACCATGCCGGCCAACCGAGGGATAATCAAAGACCGTAATGGTGAGACTTTAGTCAGCATTCGACCTGCTTTCAATTTGTATTTAACTCCAGAAGATACTCAGGATCTGGAGTCCTCCCTAGACAAACTTACACAAAGAATTTCCTTTGATCGGATTAAATTAAAAAAGGAAATGGCTCGGACTAAATCCTTCAAGGACATTTTAATAAAGAGGGATATCACTCGAGAAGAGGTGGCTTTTGTAGAAGAGAATAATATGAGTCTTGCCGGAATTCATATCAGGGCTGAGCCATTAAGAAACTATGTGTTTAATGATTTAGCTTCACACACGATGGGTTATTTGGGGGAGATATCTAAGGCAAGATTGGAAAACGACAAAGATCCAACTTATAAGCAAGGGGACTTTGTGGGCAAAAACGGTCTGGAAAATATATATGAATCTCTTTTGCGTGGCAAGAAAGGATATAAAGAGGTTGAGGTGGATGTTTCCGGTCGGGAGCTTAAAACATTACGAAAACTACCTCCAGAAAGTGGAAATAATCTGATCCTTACCCTGGATGTAAGGATACAAGAGGAGTTGGAAAAATTGATGACCGCAACGGCGGAAAAGAATATGAATGGTTCGGCAGTGGTCATGAAGGTGCAGACAGGAGAAATTATTGCAATTGTTAGCAAACCCTCATTTGACCCCAATAAGTTTGCTGCGGGAATTTCCCCCCTAAGTTGGAATGAATTAGTGACGGACGAGTGGCACCCTTTGCAGAACAGGTCTATTCATGGTCAATACCCTCCTGGTTCTACCTATAAAATTATAACAGCACTTGCAGGTCTTGAAGAGGGAGTGATTAAACCGGATACATCTATCTATTGCCCCGGGCATTTTAAGCTAGGAAGAGGACGGTATAGGTGCTGGAAAAAATCAGGGCATGGTGCGGTGGATTTGCATGATGCGCTGGTGCAGTCTTGCGATGTTTATTTTTACACGATTGGACATCGGTTGGGTATTGATACAATCGCGAAATATGCAAAACGTTTTGGGCTGGGGAGTCCAACCCGCTTGGGTTTGAGTCGCGAGAAAAAAGGATTAGTTCCTACCACCCAGTGGAAATTGCTGAACAAGAAAGAACCTTGGCTGTTAGGTGAAACCATTTCTGCATCAATTGGTCAAGGTTATAATCTGGTGACACCCATACAGCAGGTAATTATGATGGCCGCTGTAGCGAATGGAGGTGTTTTGCTCAAACCCTATCTTGTCAAACATATTGAGAACCCTGAAAGGCAGAGCCAGAAAGAGTTTCACCCGGAAATTACTGGTCAAATTGAGGTGAACCCCGATCATTTGGAACAGGTTAGAAAGGCCTTGCGCGATGTGGTGAATGGGGCGAAGGGAACAGGTAAAAAATCCCGCTTAAAAAATGTAATTGTTTCGGGGAAAACAGGAACCGCCCAGGTTGTCCGAATGAAATCCAATGAAGAATTGGAGAAAGGTGAGATCATACCTGTTAAGTATAGGGATCATGCCTGGTTCGTGGCTTTTGCCCCCTACGAAAAACCTGAAATCGCTGTGGCAATAATTGTAGAACATGGAGGTCATGGCGGGGCCGCCGCTGGGCCCATTGCTGGAAAAATTTTCAAGAAATATTTTAAGCTTAATCCTCCACCCGCGCCTTCTGCGCAAACGCTATAACCTTTGAGAGGCCGAAACAGGCAGTCG
Organism: Nitrospina sp.; assembly: GCA_018673915.1. GTDB lineage: Bacteria > Nitrospinota > Nitrospinia > Nitrospinales > VA-1 > LS-NOB. Next base: position 52,978 of record JABHBK010000001.1, read on the forward strand.
GTATGATGGGAACGTGCTTTTTCCTTGAATATTCTCTTAAGGTTAAGTAGTCTAATTGTTTGCCAATAAAATTAAAGTTTAGTTTACCTGATTTCCCAATTTTGTGATTCGATAGAATTCAATGGCCATTCAAGCAAGTGAAATCCCATTTGTTATGGGGCAGAAAGTGACCGCTACCATTCGAGGGGAGGTCTTTACCGTTTGTATCCGCGGATGGAAGAATGGGCAATATGTGATCACCGATTTGCCCAAGGTGGGGGGAGAAGCCTACCGGGTTGCTCCTCAAACCGGAATACAGATCCATTTCATCAAAGATGGTCTGTTTGTCAACTTCAAATCTTCGGTTAGTTCTGCTCTGGCGCAGGCGATTTCACTTATGGTTGTTGAATATCCCCGTTCGTTTGATCTGCATAATTTGCGGAAATATGAACGATTTAGAACCAACGTGCCAGTGAGGTTTTACAGCGAAGAAGGTGAAACAAAATTTGAAGATGCTGGAATTCTTCGCGACATCAGCTCTGGCGGGGCCTTGATCAGTCATGCCAAGCAGGTCTCGAAGCAAAAAACTTTATATATATCTGCGGAACTTCCTAATGGCGGTATCATTAAACTGCAACCGGCGGCAGCGCAAAATTTAAGGAAAAATCCAAAAAGTGAATCCACTCCTTATGTGACGGGAGTTAAATGGAAGGGCATTCTTCCTGAGTCTGAACAGGCAATCGCTGGTTTCATTACCCAAAGGTCAAAAGAACGCAGGGAAAGCTCGCGGTAACGTTTCATGGAATTATTTCCAGGTCTCTTTCCCGCAGGCGTTTGATTCGGTCTCTGAGTTCGGCGGCTTTTTCAAACTCCAGATCTTTTGCCACTGAGAGCATCTGCTTTTCCAGTTCCCTTATCAATTGCGGAATTGGTTTTCCAGACTCATATTCCGCTTCTTCTTCCATGACTTCAAAAATGGATTCTTGATTTTCCGAATATTCCATGGAATCACCGATGGCTTTTACTATTGAGCTGACGGTTATATTATTTTCCTTGTTGTAAGCAAGTTGGATTTCCCTCCTGCGAGACATCTCATCTATAGCGGCTTTCATCGATTTGGTTACAGTATCTGCATAAAATATGACTTTCCCGGAAATATTTCTTGCGGCCCTTCCGGAGGTTTGGATCAGTGAAGTGGTGGACCTTAGGAAACCTTCTTTGTCTGCATCGAGGATGGCGACCAAAGAAACCTCAGGGATATCAAGTCCCTCGCGCAACAAATTGATACCTATCAAAGCATCAAATTCTCCCAGGCGCAGTTCACGTATGATCTGGGTTCGCTCCAGCGTCACGATGTCTGAATGCAAATATTTGACTTTCAGTCCCAATTCGGAAAAATGCTCGGTCAGGTCTTCAGAAAACCTTTTAGTCAGTGTTGTAATCAAAGTACGTTGATTCTTTTCTGCTCGAGAACGAATTTGATTGTATAAATCGTCTACCTGAGTGGCCACGGGCTTAATTTCAACCTCGGGGTCTACCAAACCTGTTGGTCTCGCAATCTGTTCCACCACCCGATCTTCCGATTGTTCCAATTCATATGAGCTGGGTGTGGCGGAAACATAAATAACATTGTTAACATGTTGGCCAAACTCTTCAAACCTTAGAGGACGATTGTCAAATGCTGAAGGAAGGCGGAATCCGTATCGGACGAGGTTTTCTTTGCGAGACCGGTCCCCCTTGTACATGCCTTGCAATTGCGGCAGGCTAACGTGACTCTCATCAATGATGAATAGCGAATCGTTTGGAAAATAATCCAACAAAGTTGGTGGTGGTTCACCTGGAGGTCGATCCATGAGGTAGCGTGAATAGTTTTCAATACCCTGGCAGTAACCGACCTCCTTGATCATTTCCAGGTCAAAAAGGGTCCTCTGGTCAATTCTCTGCGCTTCTATGAGGAGGTTCAGGTTTTCAAAATAGGCAACCCGTTCAATTAGTTCTTTCCTTATATTCTCCATGGCTTTTTCCAGCAGATGTTTCGGAGTCACATAATGGCTGGCAGGATAGATGGCGATGCGGTCCAGTTCCTGAATGGGTTGACGGGTGAGGGGATCGAATGAGGTTATCTGATCTATTTGATCGCCGAAGAATTCCACTCGAATCGCTTCATTTCTTTCATAAACCGGAAGGATTTCCAGAACATCCCCCCGGACGCGAAAGGTGCCACGTTGGAAATCCACATCGTTTCTTTTGTATTGAATTTCTATTAGTTTCTGTAAAGCTTGATCCCTTTCCAGAGTCTTACCCCTTTCCAGGAACAGAAGCATACCGTGATAAGCTTCTGGAGAGCCCAAACCATAAATGCAGGAAACGCTGGCGACAATAATGACATCCCGACGTTCAAAGAGGGCATGGGTGGCCGAGTGGCGCATTTTATCGATCTCGTCGTTGATGGAGGCGTCTTTTTCAATATAAGTATCGGTTTGGGCTAGATAGGCCTCGGGCTGGTAGTAATCGTAATAGCTGACAAAATACCCGACTGCGTTATCCGGAAAATAAGTTTTAAACTCATTGTAAAGTTGGGCGGCAAGGGTTTTATTATGAGCGAGGACCAAGGTTGGTTTTTGCACCTGTTCGATAACATTGGCAACAGTAAAGGTTTTCCCCGACCCGGTAACTCCGAGCAGGGTCTGGGAGCTTGGGCTGGTAGCCAGGCCATCGACCAGCTTTTCTATGGCCTTAGGCTGGTCCCCCGCAGGCTTGTATTTGGCATGAAGTTTAAAGGGTTGCATGACCATTTCAATGCAAAAGGGTTTATGTTAAATTATGGGGTTCATTGGGTGATCCTGTCGACCGATGCAGTCTTCCTTATTTTAACTCAATTTGTTTTATACCGCTCGTTTAGGATTGAGCGATTATGCTATGAATGTTCGTTGATACGGTTCAGGAAAGGGTATTTTGGAAAAACAAGAAGATATTGTTAAAACGGTTCACCTTGGCGATACGGAAGTGACGTTAATGGGAACCGCCCATGTCTCGCAGTTGAGCGTGGAAATGGTAGAAGAGTATATTAAAACTGGCGACTACGATTGTGTCGCTGTGGAACTATGTTCCCCACGCCTGGAAAACCTTACCAATCAGACTTGGTGGAAGAACCTCGATATTTATCAGGTATTCCGCAAAAAGAAAGCCGGACTTCTACTGATCAACCTTGCTTTGTCCGCTTATCAAAAACGCCTGGCCGAAAGAATTGGGGTAGAGGCAGGTCGAGAAATGATTCGAGCCGTTGAGCTGGCGCGTGAAAATAATATCCAGTTGGAAGTTATCGACCGGGATATCTCGACCACCCTTCATCGATTGGTTACTGAGGTGTCATTCTGGCAAAAACTTAAAATTGTCGGCGGCCTGATTGCCGGGGTATTTGTTGGGGAAGAGATCAGCGAAGAACAGATTGAAGACCTCAAGCGTGGGGATTTATTACATTCGGTAGTGGGCGAGTTTGGCGAGGAGCTGCCAGAGATCAAGAGAGTCCTGATAGATGAACGGGATCAATATATGGTAGGGCGATTGGCGCAAATTGCCGAGGCTACGGAAGCCCCTAAAAAAGTACTGGCCTTGGTGGGTGCCGGACATTTGATAGGCATGCTCCCAACCATGGAATCCCCGCCAACTTTGGAGCATTTGGAAAACCTGGATATAAAACCGCCTCCAAGCCGATTGGGCTACTTCATTGGTTGGGGCATCTGCGCATTCATTCTCGCGATGTTTGTGGTCGGTTTTCGCCAGTCCCCCGAACTGGGAGAGCAGTTGGTTATAACCTGGGTTTTATTTAATGGCGGCTTCTGTGCACTGGGCACACTAATAGCCCTGGGCCACCCTGTCTCAATCGTGGCCGGATTTTTTGCCGCTCCCTTGACATCGTTGAATCCTACTATTGGGGCCGGAATGGTTGTGGGTTTGGTGGAATCATATATGCGTAAACCTAAAGTGAGTGATTTTGAAACTCTGCGCGAAGATATTGCTATCTATTCGATGTGGTGGAAAAACCGCGTTGCCCGGCTATTGTTGATATTCTTTTTTTCCAGCTTTGGTTCTATGATCGGAACTTATACTGCCGGCGCTTCTATTGTAAGCCAGGTTTTTGGATAAATAATGAATGAAAGGATTCCCAGAATTGCCGTTACTCCCCCCGCTTTTTGCAATTCGCCATCTCTGATAGCTGAACTTTCCAGCCACTTCCCTAATACTGTATTTAATGAAAAAGACAGATACCTCTCCGGTTCTGAGTTGGTCAGTTTTCTGGCGGATGCGGATGCCGCTTTAATCGGTAGAGACTCCATTGATGCGGAACTGATTCGCTCCCTGCCGAATTTGAAAATGATTTCAAAATATGGAGTGGGGTTGGATAACCTGGATCAGGATGCGATGAGACAAGCCAGCATTGAACTTAGGGTCACACCTGGTACCAATAGAAGGTCGGTCGCAGAACTGACGCTGGGGTTTATGATTGGCCTCTGCCATAATATATTTTCTGGATCAGAGGAATTAAAAAGTGGAAGTTGGCGGCGAGACGGAGGGCAGGAACTCACCGGAAAAACTGTTGGGATTATAGGTTGCGGCAATGTAGGGCAGGAACTGGTTCGGTTGTTACAGCCATTTCAATGCAGAATAATGGTGCGGGATATTGCAGACCGAAACAAGTTTTGCCGTCAAATGGGTGCGGTTACGGCGACATTTGATGAAGTCATTGAAGAAGCAGATATCGTAACCCTTCACGTACCCTTGACCGAAAAAACGGAAAACTTTATCTATAAACCAGTGTTTGCAAAAATGAAATCCTCAGCGTTTCTTGTGAATACCAGCCGAGGTCGGGTGGTACACCAGGGAGACCTGCATCAAGCCTTGACCTCAGGGGAACTAGCGGCTGCGGCATTGGATGTATTTGCAGAAGAACCTCCAACAGATATCGATTTTCTCCAGCTTCCCAATTTATGGGTTACTCCGCATATAGGGGGGAACGCAAGAGAAGCTGTTGAAGCAATGGGTAGAGCGGCTATACAGAATCTGGTTGAATATTTTAATATAAAAAAATAATTAATGGACGAGGAATCAAAAGAATATAAACAGAAGGACTGGCAACGTCATTACGATGAAAATGATATGGGCTGGGACCTGGGCCAGGTGGCTCCACCGTTTGTCAGGCTGTGGGAAGAAGGAATTCTGCCTCTGGGCAAAGTGCTGATTCCGGGATGTGGAAGAGGGCATGAAGTGCTGTTTCTTGCCGAAAATGGATTCGAGGTGACGGGAGTTGATTTTTCTGAAGGAGCTGTCACACATTTAAAAAATTCTTTGATGGAGCGAAATCTGAAAGGCCAAATTTTGTATCAGGATTTTTTCAGCTTAGATAACTCTCACGATGGTGTTTATGACCTTACCCTCGAACAAACTTTTTTTTGCGCCATCTCTCCCTGGCAAAGGCAGGATTACGTTCAGAATGTTTCGCGACTTTTGAAGCCGGGTGGATTATTGGTAGGACTGTTTTATCACACCGATAAAGAAGGGGGACCTCCCTACAACACCACCCGTGAAGATATAGAAACGCATTTTTCCGAAAACTTTAAAATCCTTAAGCTTGAAAAAGAATCCCTGTCAGCGGAGCAAAGAAAAGATAAAGAATGGTTGGGTATTTTGAAGAAAAAAGATTAAAGGCTTTGTAAAATTTCCGGGTGATTATTTTTTGGTGAATTGACTTCTTTGGATACCGGGTGAAAGTCGAATTCTTCAGAAGGGAAGGGAGTTAAAAGAGACCGGACCGTATCCAGGCTGGAATCGTGGGCGAGCCAGGTGTCGTATTGCTCTGATCGTAATATAACTGGCATTCGTGCATGGATGGGAGTTAACTTTTCGTTGGCTTCGGTCGTCAAAATTGTATAGGTGTTCAGGTTCTCTCCTTTATCATTTCTCCAGGTAGACCAAAGTCCGGCAAAGGCGAAGAGGACTTGTTCTCTTAATTGTATATAGTGCGGCTGTTTTTCTTTTCCCTGCCATTCCAGAAAACCATCTGCGGGAATCAGGCAACGTTGATTTTTAAATGAATTTTTAAAGCTGGGTTTCTCGTGCGCTGTTTCTGATCGTGTATTAATAAGTTTGAGTTTTTCATCCTTTGCCCATGTGGGTACCAGCCCCCATTTCATTCCAGTCAACTCTCTTTGTTTGTTGATGACAACGGGAGACACCATGCTGGGAGCAATGTTGTAGCTCGGACAATACTCAAAGCTGATATTTATGGGGCCGAAATGAGACTCGATGGTCTTTAATGGTTTGGTAAGTGTGTATCGTCCGCACATAAAGCGAGAAGCCGTCCTTTAATAAACCAGAGTTGGGTCGTGTTTCCGTTTATAGTACTATTAAAGTTTATAAATAAAAACGTGATTTAAAACTATATTGAATTTATGACAACCTTGAAAAAAATTCATACAGGAATATTTAGAGATGGGGGAGCGGGAGCTTTCGCTAAACGGAGGTATCGCGGAAGGCGAAAGGAATTGATGATGCAAGAAGGCCGTATCATGGCGATTACCGGAGTGCCCTATGGCCCAGGAGGAAAGACGACATGGGCTTATGCCCATTGCCCCACCTACCAAGAACCCGCCATGATGTATTTAACGGGAATTAATCAGAACAATGTCATCCTTTTGCTGGACCCGAATTCAAAAGTATCTGATGAAATTTTGTTTGTGGATAGTAGAGATCGGTTTATGGAGTTTTGGGAAGGAGTTCGTTTTGGTGTCGGGGACGAGCAAAGCTTGAAGGAAGTACGGTCGGTTACGGGAATTCAAGATGTTCGCGATATCCGGGAATTCAAGGATGTTCTGAAAGAGCGGTTATTCAAGCAAAAGAAAAAAGCATTGGGAACGTTATGGTTGGAAGGCACACGAAGGGGCAAGCCATGCGCTATCAAAACGGACCACAATTACGATTTCAAGAAGAAGCTTGAGGGCTGGTTGCGATCCTGGAAGGTCCCCGCCTTGAAAAATATCATGAAGAACCATTTTGAATTGCGCCTGCCGCTGGATAAATATGATGTTGCCAACGCCAGCAAAGCTCAGGATATAACCGGGAATGGATTTAAAGTTTTACTGAAAAATTTCAGGAAATTTAAAAATGAGTGCCAGGTGCAGGGGTTTCTGGAAGGTCAAATGCTCATGAACACGCCTTTTGGTCTTAGCTATCCTTCCATTGTGGCATCAGGCGCCAACGGGACCATTCTCCATTACACTAAGAATGATGACGATTTTTCCCAAAACGAGATGATGTTGATCGACTTTGGAATTCGCTGGATGACCATGCATGCAGATATTACTCGAACCTTTCCTACTTCCGGGCGGTTCAATCCCCTGCAGAAAATACTTTATGAAATTGTTCTGAAAGCCCAGCTTGCGGTACAGAAAAAAGCGAAGGCTGGAGTTACCGTTGATGAATTAAACACGGTATGTTGGGAAAAGGTCAATCAGGGCCTGGAACAAAACTTCAAGTCAATTGGAGGAAAATTCAAGCTGCAATATAAGGAAAGGCCGCACGGTGTGAGCCATTTAATGGGCGAGCAGGAACACGATGGAGATCCTTTCCGAAACTATGCCCCGCAACCGATGAAGCCGGGCTGGATGATCAGCAACGAGCCGGGTCTGTATGGGGAGTTTCGCCTCAGTCTGAAAGGAAAAACCTATGATGAAAAGATCGGTATTCGCATCGAAGATAATCTCGTTATAACATCAAAGGGGTGCATGAATCTTTCCAGTAAGATTCCTAAAACGGTAAACCAGATCGAGAAATTAATGGCCCGGCGCAGGTCGCCAGCGTGATACCCCATTCGGGGCATGAAGGCAAATGATAGACATAACTTGCTGGACTCAGGGGTCGATACCCGTAGAGCTAGAAAATAAAATTGCGCTTCTTCTTTAGTCCATTTCCCTAAGGCGTGGTTTTGTTAAACTTCCTTTAATGCGGAGAGCACTTCTTCGATGTGAGTTTTTACTTTAACCTTAGGGAATATTTTTTGGATGGTGCCGGTTTTGTCAATAATGAAGGTCGTCCGAACAATCCCCATAAAGGTTTTCCCGTAGAGCTTTTTTTCTTGCCAGACCCCATATTTTTGCACCACCTTTTTATCTATGTCGGCTAAGAGAGTGAAGGGGAGATCGTATTTTCCGATAAACTTCTGGTGTCTTTCGGTTGAGTCAATGCTTACACCAAGGATGATGGTGTTTTTGAATTTTTTGTGATGGTCGCGGAAGTCGCAGGCTTGGGTAGTGCACCCAGGAGTCATGTCTTTGGGGTAAAAATAAAGCACGATGTTCTTTTTACCCTTAAAAGAACTAAGTTTAACTTTTTCCCCATCTTGATCAATAGCCGTAAAGTCCGGCGCTTTATTTCCTTCTTTCAATTCAGCCATTGTCGTTTAGCTAGGTAGTTGGGCAAGTAATTCACCAATTTTTTTATTCAAACCGTTCAATTTTTCTAAAATTTTCTCTTTGGGTTGCCGGTCAGCATCCTTGTTGAATATTACCCTTGCATCCCCGATTAAATTTAAAATCAAGCTATGAAGTTTAGGTGTAGGGGTTTTCCCTTCTTCGCAAAGGTTTTCAAAAGAGACAATCAAGCGCTGAAGTTTGCCATCAATTTGCAGGCCCAAAATTGATTGGTCTTTCAGGTTGGAAGATTGTTCGAGGTATCCCCAAATCCCACCCTTACTTTGAATGACCTCTTGGCCTGATTGTAAGTCTTTCAAGCCTTCAATACAAATATCTGCGGAATAGGCTTTTGGAATTTGAACGAAAAACAATCCTGATATAAGGAAAAATATAATAAAAGTAAATTTTTTTCCAGGCCTGGTTTTATATTGGGCTGTAATCATCTGCGAACTCCCAGTGGCTTAGGTTCATTCGGGTCCTTACGAGTAAAAAATATAAGTCTGATGTTTCGACGCATTAGACAGGAACGAAAATTTAATGTCAAACCTAACTTTTTATTGCGTCAAAGGCGCAAAATATTGGTTTTTTTGGGTTGGATCAACGCAATTAAACTACTGAACTAAAGCTTGAAAAGATTCCAGGCCGCGCAATTTTTCAAAGACCGGATCAGAGACAATTACTTTTTTCACGCCGGGATTCAGTCGTAAAATCATTTCAAGGTTTTTGATCCCATCTCCAAGATCCCCTTTCATAACATATGCTCTGGCCAACAATAACCGGTGGGCGATGATATGCTCGTGGTTGGGGTGAATAATAAATAACCTTTCCAGGATAGATATTGTCCGGTTGTACTTTTCATTATTATAATTGGCAGTGGCAGTATTGAGGAGAGCGGTAAGGTTGGAGGGGTCCATCCTTAAAACCATTGAATAGATCCCTAGTGCTCGTTGATACATTCCGAAAGCGGCAAAAATCTCACCTTTCCTGTTCAAGGCCTCAATAGGATCGATGAACAAAGAATTCGGATTCAGGGGTTGCCTTTCTGTGGTCTCTACATCTTCAGGTAATTCAGCAAGGGATGCCTTGGCGATACCGTTTGGGTCCCCCAGTTTTTTGGCCTTTTCATACATTTCCCTGGCTTTATTCAAGTGTCCTCGAAGAACGGTAATGTCTCCCCACTCCTGATAACCTCGACTTTTGAGTTTTTCATCATCCTTTGCGGATTTAATAAATTGTTCCACAGATTTTTCCGCCCTATCCAATCGCAAGAACATGCTGTGAATCCCGACAAGAATTTCCTGAACTTTCAGATCATTGGGACTCAGGCGGGCGGCTGTTTCCCCCTCAATGATGGATAAACCGTATTGTTTGGATTGGTAAAGGGATTTGGATCGATTCAAATGATACTGTCCGGGAATAACTTTTAAGGGAAGTTCCTCGGTGGTATTTTTAAAAATATATTCTTTAAGCAGTTTCGCTGAATTTGCCTTGGGTTTATCCCGATGATTATCCAGGATTTGGTTGATGTAGGTCAACGCCTGTTCCTTGTTGTTTTTAGTGGCGTACAGGTAAGCGAGTTGATAAGCCGCTTCGATATTATTCTTATCGAGGGAAAACGCTTGCTTGAATGATTTTTCGGCCTCATCATTCTGGTTTAGATAATTTAAAACCATTCCACGCTCATAAGGATATTTAGAGTTTTTGGGGTCTAGTCGGATGCTTTTCAGCAATTCCTTGTCCGCCTCTTTTGCTTTGCCTTTAGCCATCAAGGTCAAAGCAAATTCATAATGCGCCAGAGGATTATTTCTGTGCTGCTCAGCGGCGATGATGCAGGCTTTTTCCGAGGTCTGGCCGTTGCCAAGTTTTCTATGAATTTGGCAGAAGGCAAAATGGAGGGCAGGGTGTTGGCGTTCTTTTTTGAATCCAGTCAGCAGCGCTTCCAGAGCTTTTTTTGGTTCATCGTTTTCGTATAAAACCATTGCTTTTAGAATTTCAGGAGTAGCTTCTCTAGGTTTGCTGGCAATTTTCTCACCTATAATTGCAAGAGCTTCGGCAAACTGTTTTTGTGCAACCAAATCCCGAACCTTTTGGTAGTCAGGATCATTTTTTTCATCAGAGATAGAAAGATCCCAGTGGGCAATATCTGGTGAAGGGTAGGTCGCGATTGCGTGCCCGGATAAAATTGTTGTCAGAAATAAAGCGGTTAAAATTATTACTTTTTTTGTAGAGTTCATTTTTTTAATTTTCTGCCTCAAGATGATGGCTGTTTGTATTGATTCGTACGGCCCGGGTGGCTTTTCGAGATCGGGATTTTTTGTTGCTGTTGAATACGGAACTGGTATTAAAAACTACTCCAAACGCATTGTAGCGTCCATTTTCATCGCCGGACCATAGGGAGCCACTTCCGTTTTTTTCAAATATGGGGTCCATATGAATTTTCATTTCACTTCCCAACTGGGAACTGTTTGTTTTTTCCGACTCATATAGGGATTTCAATTCTTCGGTAGTAGGCAATTGCCAATCACTATACTGGGCAAACCTCTCATCGTTGAGTTGCCGGACGTAATCATGGATTTCATGCCAGTTCAACCAGTGGCCGGAGTGAAGGTAGGAATCTTTTTTCATCCACATTAGCCCGGTCTTGGAATCGGAGATGGTGCCATCGTCATTATCCAAAAAGCGCTTGTCGCTGGATTCCATGGGAATAGCAAAAACGCTCGAACTCAAAACTCCCAGTAAAATAAATAATGCTAAGGGAATAGAAAGTGAATTTAGGGTTTTAAAAAATTTTGAATTTAATTTCGCCATCAGCTCATTTTTTCTTTTAGAAGTTTATTGACCATGCCTGGATTTGCTTTCCCTTTGCTCTGCTTCATGACTTGCCCCACCAGAAAGCCAATGACTTTCTCTTTTCCGCCTTTAAATTCTTCAACCTGACTGGGGTTGGCCTGGATCACCTCATCTACGATTTTTTCGATGGCAGAACTATCTGTGATTTGTTTCAGTCCTTTTTCCTCAACGATGCTGTCTGCAGGTTTTTTCGTTTGATACATCTCCTCAAAGACTCCTTTGGCGATATTTCCGCTAATCGTTCCAGAGTCGATCAGTTTAAGCAGGTCAACCAACGCAGAGGGAGAAATCGGGCAATCCGCGATGTCTTTGCCATCCTTTTTCAATTCTCGCAAGAGGTCCCCCATTATCCAGTTGCTGATGATTTTGGGTTGGGGGAACAGACTCGCACATTGCTCAAAATAATCTGCGAGAAGCTTTGATGAAGTTAAAACCCCGGTGTCATATTCGGGGATTCCATAACTACTCACGAAGCGTTCCCGCTTTTGCTCAGGAAGCTCTGGAATGGTTTTTTGTAATTCTTCCACCCATGCCTCATCAATTATTATGGGGACTAGATCTGGGTCGGGGAAATAACGGTAATCATGGGCTTCCTCTTTGCTCCGCATGGGGAAGGTTTCTCCCCGGTCCGCATCATAAAGGCGGGTCTCCTGTTTTACGGTATCTCCCTGATCCAAAATGTTTGTCTGCCGATCTACCTCATATTCAATAGCTTTCTGGATGAACTTGAAAGAATTGAGGTTTTTCAATTCTGTTCGAGTTCCAAACTCTTTTAGCCCAATGGGTCGAATAGAAACATTTGCATCACAACGGAAGCTACCTTCTTCCATATTGCAATCGCTGACCTCGGTATATTCTAAAATAGACTTCAGCTCGAGCAGGTAAGCACGGGCTTCTTCCGCAGAACGCATGTCGGGTTCACTGACGACCTCGCAAAGAGGGACACCGGTTCGATTAAAGTCGACATAACTTTTTCCCGGGTTTCCCAGATTTTCGCCGTGGATCAATTTTCCTGCATCCTCCTCCATATGAATGCGGGTCAGGCCAATTCTTTTTTTAGTGCCGTCAACGTTGATATTTATATGTCCGCATGTTCCCAAAGGAAGTTCGAATTGGGAGATTTGGTACCCCTTGGGCAGGTCGGGATAAAAATAATTCTTTCTCGCGAAACGATTCATAGGTTCAATCGTGCAGTGAGTAGCCAGGCAAGCCCTCATGGAGGACTCCAGAAAACGTTTGTTTAAAACAGGAAGTACTCCCGGCATTCCCAAACAGATCGGGCAGGTGTTTTCGTTGGCTGGAGTGCCAAATTGGGTGGAACAGGAGCAAAATATTTTTGTCTTGGTATCAATTTGGACATGAACTTCCAGTCCAATAACAGTCTCGTATTTCATATGTGGCCTGTATCCCGTGTTGCTAAATTATGAACTAAGTTGGAATTTTCGGAGGTTTTTCAAATGACTCTGATTTTAATCACCTGAAGGGGTCCCCGTCAAGCACTGTCCTCAATGGGCTGTGAAACCGCCATCTACAGGAAGAACTGCGCCTGTGATAAAAGATGATTCATTGCTGGCTAAAAAGAGGCAGGCGTTTGCCACATCCGTCGGTTTTCCAAACCGGCCTATCGGGTAATCCTTGCTCCACTCCTGCATTAACGCTTCATCGTTCATGAGTTCAGCAGTCATATCCGTTTCTATCAGGCCGGGACAAATGGCATTGGAACGAATGGAATAACTGCCGTATTCCACGGCGATGGACCTGCTGAATTGGTTCAGGGCACCTTTGGAGATGTTGTATGTCGCCACCTGCGGCACAGCGATGATGCCGAGGATGGAGCTGATATGGATGATACTGCCACCTTTTTGCTCCATCATTATAGGGAGCACTCTCTGGGTCAGCTTGAACACGGCTTTCATATTTATATCCATCATTTCATCATACTGGTCGTCGGTAATTTCATGCAGAGGTGCTCCTTTGAAGAGGCCGGCATTGTTGACCAGTATGTCAATACGATGGAATTTATTCTGGGTTTCTTGGACAAGGCGATCCAGATCTTCGCTTCGGGTCATGTCCCCTTGAACAACCAGAGCCTGGGAACCTAGTTTCTCGGCCGTCTCCTCCAGCTTCTGTTTTCTTCGACCGAACAAAACTACGTTGGCACCTTCACGGCAGAAAGCCTCGGCGCTGGCTTGTCCTATTCCAGATCCGCCACCCGTAATGATGGCTGTTTTATTTGCCAGTCGCATTTCATTCCCTATTAATTATAAAATGGGATCAAGGTATGTATAATAAGCGTTTTTATCATCATAATCCAAGCTTTACCAGATGAATTGATGTGTTCTATCGGTATAAATAAATTATGAAATATGCATATTATGGTTTTGGAGCTTTTATCGGGTTTGTCTGCGGGATGGGCATCAACCTTATTTTTTACTGGTTGGATCAGTCCGGGGTGAAATTTGCCCATTACTTGATCAATAATCTCGGTTTTGTAGGAAGATACCTTCTCGAATTGATCAACGCCCTGCCCATTATCGGGGCAGCATTGGGAATAATTTTAATCAAACTTCTCTTCAGCCGGGAACTGACTGAAAGAAGCTAGTGAAAGTATTGTTGCTGGCGCAGGCTCTCCATACCAATGGGGGATTTGCTCTTCAAAGACAGAGAATTAGTGATAGAATAAATGAAGAAACAATTGTTACCCAGGATCAAAAATGAGTAAAAAGTTTAATGATAATATTTTGAAAGCCTTGGAAGGTGCCCAGGAGGCTGTCAAAATATGTAAACAGGCGATGGTTGATGCCAACGACGAGAGTTGCAGAGCCATGTATTCCGCAATCCAAAAAGATTGTGAAAAACATGTTGAGATGTTGAAAGGAGAGATCGAACTTCATAAAGTGCAAAAGAAGTGGGATGGCTAAATGCGTATTTTGATCGTAGAAGATGAGAAAAAAGTTTCCGCATTCATTAAAAAAGGGCTGGAAGAGGAAACCTACGCGGTAGATATTGCTGTCGATGGAGAAGAGGGATTACTTTTTGGCGAACAGAATCAGTATGACCTGATTATCCTGGACCTCATGCTTCCTAAAGTTGATGGGCTGGAGGTTTTATCCATCCTGAGAGACCGAAAGATCGAAACCCCCATTCTTCTCCTTACTGCCAAAGATTCTGTTGAAGACAAAGTGACCGGGCTCAATAAAGGAGCCGATGATTACCTGACCAAGCCATTTGCATTTTCGGAACTTTTAGCCAGAATCCGTGTTTTGTTGCGCAGAGGAAAGACCGAAGCCCGAACGACACTGGAGATCGCCGACCTGACTCTGGACTTGGTCAGCCACAAAGTGAAACGTGAAGATGAAGAGATCGAACTGACCGGGAAAGAATACAGCCTGCTCGAATATTTCATGCGAAACCAGGGAAAGGTTTTGACCCGAACGATGATTGCCGAGCATGTCTGGGATTATAATTTTGATACCTTCACCAATGTGATTGATGTTTACGTCAACCATTTGAGAAAAAAAATAGATAAAAATTACTCGCAAAAACTTCTGCATACCCTCCGGGGCGTTGGATACATTATGAAAGAATAGTCATGGCTTTCAAATCCATTCGTTCCAGGTTGACCGCCTGGTACGTCACATTAATGGGTATCATCCTCATTCTATTCAGCGTTTTTCTTAATTACTTCCTTTCCAAGCGTCTTTACGAAAGTGTCGATAACTCACTGACCGTTTCGGCTACCGTTGTTGCTACCTCTGCGGTGATGCAATTCAATCGTTCGCCTTTACCCGGACTAGACCGGTTGTTTGAGCAGTTCATGGGAGCCGGAAATCTCAACAAGTTTTATCGGATTTATGACGGGTCGGGAAATGTGGGATCTCGATCTAAAAATATTGATGCCTCCCAGTTCCCATTATCCCAGGTCGCTTATGCCGAAGCTCTTAAAGGGGAAAACTCCTACGAAACATTTTTGGTAGAGGGAAAACATTCCATTCGGGTTATCACCATGCCCATCATTAGGGAAAAGAAACTGGTCAACCTGGTTCAAGTGGGGACTTCACTGGAAGCCGTGCAGGAAACCCTGAGAAACCTGAGAATTTTTCTGTTTACGGCTGTTCCTTCTGTACTTGTTCTAGCAACATTATTCGCTCGGTTCATGGCCCGGAGGGCTTTGAAACCGATATCCCGAATCATTCAAACAGCCCGCGATATAGGCCAGGGGCAAGAGTTGAACCAGCGTATACCCGTACTTAAAGTCCAGGATGAACTGGGGCAGTTAGCTCTTACCTTTAATGAAATGATGGACCGGTTGGAAAATTCTTTTGCCCAGATGCGTCAATTTAGCAGTGACGCTTCGCATGAGTTGAGAACTCCTCTGACAGTGTTGAAAGGCCAAAATGAACTGATCTTGAGCAAACAGCGCGATCCGGAAGAGTATCAAGAAGTGATAGCTAGCAACCTTGAAGAGATTAACTATATGTCAAAAGTGCTGGAGGACTTGTTCATTCTCTCGAAGTCAGACGAAAACCAGATTCACCTGAATTGCAAGCGCATGGATCTTAGGGACCTGGTGGAGGAAGTGTGCAAACATGCCGAAGTGTTAGCAGGTGATAAAGATATCCCCATCACCATTGCCTTTCTTGAGTCTGTGACAATCAATGGCGATGAAGTGCGGCTCCGGCAAATGATCTGGAACATTCTGCACAACGGTATTAAATATACGCAACCGGGAGGCGAGCTGAAAGTATCTTTGCAGGATGAAGGGGAGTTTGCCCTGTTATCGATACAGGATACGGGTATTGGAATACCAGAAAAAGACCTGCCATTGATATTTGATCGGTTCTATCGAGTAGATAAGGCCCGGTCACGGGATGAAGGTGGGAGCGGCTTAGGACTCAGTATCTGCAAGCACATTGCCGAAGCTCATAAAGGTAAGGTCGAGGTCGAAAGTAAACCAAGTGTAGGCACCCGTTTCAAAATCCGCATCCCCAGCATTACGCGTGCGGCGAATGAGCAAAAACTTTAGCGGGCTGGCGAACATTTTTTTCGGCTCAACGAGCTTTTGCTAATTGCCATCGGCGGCTCGCCGGCGTCTAGTGCAGTTGGAGGATGACGTTTTTGACCTGGGTATAGTTTTCCAAAGCGTGAATGCCCATTTCCCTGCCATACCCGCTGTGTTTGTAGCCTCCAAAAGGTGCCGCAGCATCGAATATATTGTGACAGTTTACCCACACGGTACCGGCTTTAAGACCTTTAGCCACTTTGTGAGCCTTGTTGATGTCTTGGGTCCACACGCTGGCCGCCAGTCCATAAACGGTATCGTTACCACGGGCAATGACCGAATCAAGATCTTCAAAGGGTGCTGCTACCACTACGGGACCAAAAATTTCTTCCGCCACTATTTTCATTTCGGGATTAACATTGTCAAAAACAGTGGGTTCAACGTAGCATCCTGATTCCATTTCCCCACCTGGAGCGTTACCACCTGCTCGGGTTTTGGCACCTTGCTGAGTTCCTGACCGGATAAAATTCATGACCCTTTCCTGTTGCTCGCGTGAGACCAAGGGGCCCATGTCTGTATCGGAACACATGCCCGGTCCAATTTTGATATTTTTAGCCAGTTCGGAAACGCGCCCTATCAGGTCCTCATAAATATTTTCATGCGCCAGAAGTCGGGAACCTGCGGCACAACATTGTCCGTGGTTGAAAAATATGGCACCAGCTACTCCCTGGGCGGCGAGGTCCAAGTCTGCATCGGGGAAGACGATGCAGGGTGATTTGCCTCCCAACTCTAATGAGACCCGTTTTAGGTTTCCGGCAGAGGATTTGACGATCTCATGTCCGACTTCTGTGCTTCCTGTGAAAGCGACCTTGTCTACATTTTCATGACGGGCAAGCGCTTCGCCCGCATCGCCGAATCCGGAGACGATGTTGACCACTCCATCGGGGAACCCCGCTTCGGCGAACAGGTCTGCAAGATATAAAACGGATAAGGGCGTTTGTTCCGCCGGTTTTAAAACCACGCAATTACCTGCGGCCAGAGCCACGCCCAGTTTCCAGGTGGCCATGAGTAATGGGAAGTTCCAGGGAATGATTTGCCCGACCACACCCATGGGTTCGCGTAAAGTGAAATCAAGAAATTCGGCACCCGGAGCGTAAGGAACGCTGATGTCAATGGTTTCGCCATGAATCTTTGTGGTCATCCCGGCGTAATAACGGAAGTGGTCCACAGTGAGCGGAACATCGGCAGCACGGGAGATGTTTAGTGGTTTGCCATTATCGAGAGTTTCCAGTTGTGCGAACTCTTCGGTGCGCTGTTCGATCAGGTCTGCCAATTTCCACATCAGCTTGCCTCTCTCCGAGACGGTTATTTTTCTCCAGGGGCCTTCGAAAGCCTTGCGTGCTGATTTTACAGTTCGATCTATATCTTCCTTCTCTCCCTTGGGAACACGGGTCAGGACACTGTTGTCGGAAGGATCCAGGACTTCAAAAGATTCTCCATTGGAAGCGTCAACACGTTTCCCATCGATCAATAGTTTTTGTGGGGAGGCGAGAAAATCTTTGATCGCCGAAAGCGGTGCGATTGCTGTGGTCATGGCTAGCTCCAAACAGGTTGGGAAATCAAAATTAAAATTGAACTATAGCTCAATTATTATATTGATTGGTGGCGAAATAAAGAGTTTTTTGAAATTAAAAGAGAAGATAAGCTTTGTTTCTGGCAATTTAAAATCTAGGTTAGTGAGGTATTTAACTTTTACAAGTTTTTTAGCCTTTGTGAGCGGGCAAGATTGAGGGCCGATTTGGGTTGGGAATCCTTCTGGTTTCTATTTTCAGATTTAGATTGGATATTTACATTCAAGCTTGTTCCACCGAGCCCCACTAAATTGGAAGGGGTGAAGGATGTGGAGGTACTTGCCGTGCTAATGTTTTCTGCAGGTTTGGAATTCTTGGATTCTGAATTATTCTGTGTTTTCTGACTCGCTTGTCCAGGAGGAGTGAATGTCTCGCTGCGAATAGATGATGTAGGAGAAGCATTGCTGCTGGAAGTGGTGCTGACTCCTCCGAGTCCATTAAACGTTCTTTCCCCTGAGGGTTTGGCTCGAGTGATGTTGCGGGTTCCAAAGTCTACTCCTCCGATTCCTATTGTAGGAGTAGTGATGTTGAAATTTTGGGCTACTTCCACTCCACCAATGCCTACCGCAGGGCTATTAGCGTTTCTTATAATGGAAGCGACTGCTGGTGTAGACGGTTTTTTAGGTTCTGGTTTAATTTCTAGTTTAATATCTGTTTTAGTTTTCATTTTCGTTTTAATTTCTACTTTGACTTCTGGCTGGGAAGATTTAGGGGTTATAATTTTTTCAATTTTAGAGGTGGCCTTAGGGATGTCAATGGTTCCATTTTTTGCACTTAAGGTTCCATATGATTCGGTAGTTCCTTTAACAACGATTTTCCCAGCCATTCCCCAATCCATGAGGGTGTCAGCGTTAACTTCGGAACCCATATTGATGAGGGTGCGATAGGAGTTTTGCGTGTTGCCATTTATATCCCCGCCTATATAAGCACTGCCTTGTCCGGCGTTAGAAGAAACATCCACCCGCGCTCCATTACGCAAGGTGACATTTTTTCCTGCAACTCTTACCAGGCCGCCTTTTTCCTGCCATCCTTTTCCGGAAGCATCAAGTTGACCGGATACATTTACCGTTCCCTGATCTCCACCATCCAGGATAATAGCTCCTTCCTGATTCATGGAGATGGATTTTGCTTGAATGATGCCATCCATATTGATGACCTGATCGAGCGCGTTTTGTGCTGTTGCGACCTTTAGGGTAACGATGCCGCCATCGGCATAAATTTTCCCGCTATTGGATACCTGAGCATCGAGTTCTTCCCCATACATTCCGGTTGCTTGTTTCATTACAGTGTCATTAACGCCCAGATTAATCAGTTGGTCGCCATAAAGGTCGAGGGTGAAGGTATTGCCTGAAACAAGGCTGACTCTTCCAAGCCTGGCGTTGATAGTGCCGGAGTTGGAAACGCCAGGAGCTACCAATGCTACCAAACCACCCTCGCTAACGGTGATGATTCCTTTGTTGATGACGACACCCCTGGAATTGTTAGAGGGAAGGTTGAAATTGAAATTATCGTTCATAAACTCCCAATTGCTGATGTCGGTGGTGGTAGCTACCAGACCTCGAACATCTACTCTGGCTGTGTCCCCGAAAATTACACCATTGGGATTGATCAACACGAGACGACCGTTTGAATTGAGACTACCTAAAATGGATGACGCTTGGTCTCCTGTAACCCGATTCAGGGTTATGCCATTTGTGGAGGATAACTTAAAATCGACAGCTTCGTTAACCCCGACGCTGAAAGACCGCCAATCTATAATAGCCTTATCGGAACTCTGGGTGACATTAAGCTGTTGGGCATTAGGTTGGCTAAATGTTACATCACCAGTCTGCTTTGTTGGGTCTTGCGGAAGAGCATAAGCCAGATGAGTAACCAACAACGGAGAAAGGAATAGTGCGAGAAAAGTAAGGAGAATTTTTCCATCGCTGCTTTTATTGTCTGATTTTAATTTAAATATTTCTTTCATTGTATTTTATTATATAAAAATTATTAATTTATATAATTTTAAATACAATTTCTGTGCCAACGTAACAATTTTGTGATAAATTGAGGTATTCTATTGATTTTAAAGCCTTTAAGATTTAGATTGGCGAGCGGTGCGGAGGAGGTAGATGCATTGAATTTTATAAATAGTATGAATTATTTATAAAAATTTATACTAATGTGGGAATGTGTTGCATATTTCTAGCCTTAATAGGGGGTGGGTGGAGCGAGGGAGGGTTTGAAGTTTTAGGGGGAGGGTTATTGTATCCAGACAAGGGGTCGGTAGATCCAGGCTTTGTCTCCGGCGGCGTCTTCAACATGGACCCAATTGTTCTTGATTTTGAGGACTTTCATGGAAAAAAATTTATCTACCGGTGCCCAGCTCACTTTGGGAAATTTGGTGCCGGGTCCTTCTCTGAGATTGGTTTTATTATTTTTGATGACGGCGCATTTGAATTTTTGGGTGGTGAGGGGAGCGTGGACCCAATACGCGTCTCCATCCAGATCCTGCACCTGTTTCCAGTCATTTCTGGTTTTTAATAGTTTAAAGGGCATGTATCGGAATACCTGCCAGAGTTTTTCGTGTTTGGTGCCGGGTCCTTTTCGCAAATTAGCTTTCTCGCTTTTGATGCAAAGAGCCAATGCGGGGCTGACCTCAAAACATAAAAAGATCAAGGCCAATAAAGAAGCGGATATAGAAAATTTAGTCATAGTGTTCCGATGTAGAGGGTATGTAGGTAGATCAGTGAATTAATTCTCGTTTATGTTCTTCCATATTCTAAAACGAACAAACCGCAAGAAATGACTCCGTATATCATGAAAATCTGAAGCAGAAAACGTGAAGAGGTAACCGGTTGAACTTCTTTACCGTTGACTTTGAAGGTGAAGGAAAACGCCTGCTTTTCTATGTGGTCATCTTTTTCAAGCATATCAAATAACTCAGCCTTAATCCGTTTTTTCTTTTCTTTCCCTTCAGAGGTTTTGACGATTACCTTGTAAGAAATATTTTGAAACAGGCCCGTATCTATCTTCTTTTCCAACACGGTTCCATCCATCACTGAAAAAAACTTAAAAAATATCAGAGCACCCAAAAGGGAAACCATGAGAGTTTTCCCGTTGAGAAAAGTGGTGCGCAGCGTTTCTTTGTTGTTTTGTCTTTGCTGGTGTCCCATGAAGAAGGTATGCATGGCTGGAGTGAAAATATCCCATTGAAAATAAGGGTAGCCGGAGTAATGCGGACGTGTGTACCAAGGTTGGGCTTGCTCTTTGTGTTGAAAGTCATCATAAGCCCGTCTGCGCTTCAGGTCTGACAATACGGAGTAAGCTTCGGCGATTCGGGAAAATCGTTCCTGGTCGACAGGGCTGGGATTCTGAATCCGGTCAGGATGATATTGCTTCGCCTGTTCTCGATAGGCGGATTTGATTTCCAGATATCCCGCATTTTCTGTCACGCCGAGTAAGGCATAGTAATCAGGATTGCTCATGATGAAGAGGGAGCCACTTTTTTGGTGAGCCAGATCATTATTACAATAAACGCCAGGGTCAGAAGGATAACGCTGGCTTTAAATGGGTTCAAGGTGTTGATCAATACTTTCCCCAATGACAGACTCAAAAAAGTATAAGCGACCGAAAAAAGGATATTGCCCGCGAACGAATATAAAATGTAACGCCGAATATCGTATCGGATCATCCCTGCAAAGGGAGGGATGATTTTAGAAACCACGAACAGAAAACGTCCAAGGATGACCATCGATGCAGGGTGGCTTCGAAAAGCACGTTGAGTCCAACGGATGGGTTTTTCCAGTTTACGGACAAAACCAAACTGCATCCAATAGTCCAGTCCGGTTTTGTAACCCAGAAAATATAAAAACAGGTCGGCGATCCAGCCTCCTGCAAATCCGCAAAACAGGACTCCATACGGGCTCAACAAATCCTGCGAAGCGGCGATACCTCCAAAAACGAGGAATAGGGGAATTCCATAATGATCGAAATAAGTGCCGATCAGGATCACTACGTATCCGTAATCCCGGACCAGCGGTTCGATGGATTCAGGGGACATTATTCGCAGGAGTCACACAACATATTGGTCAGCGCATTCATACAACAACAACCAGCATAGGTGCCTGCCCCGGACACAGCACTGTGTTTAAAAGTTTCTTTCATGTCCGGACGTTGGTTGTAATATTGTTGTGGAGGCGGCGATTGCCTGTATTGCTGGGGAATTTCTGTTTCACCCTGTTGTTGCGGGGACTCGGCATTAGGGTCCTGATTCAATCCTTTTCCACACTGGGTGCAGAAATTAGACTCTTCACTGTTTTCGGCTCCGCAATTTCCACAAAACATATTGGCTCCTTTAAAAATCTTTACAGTTGAACAGGGTTCGTTCAGGATTTTGTTTTTTCTCAATCATGGATTCAAACACTTTTCCTGTTTCCTTGTCAAGACAGTGAGTGATAATATTTTCGACCACGGGAAACGATTCGTTCAGGCTCAAAGCGGGGAGGCAAGTCAGTAGTGCCTGTTTTTCGTTGGCAATGAGTTGGCTGTATTTATCATAGGTTTTCTCAAGCCGGGCTCTATCTTCGGGGTCTACTGCTTCCTCTGCGTGTTGAATTAAATTGAACCGCCCTGCTTTTAAATCGGAATGAAAATCCTCCATTGCATCGAGTAGATTGATGATTTTCCCCAGTCCTGTAAAAAGCACTTCCAGAGCGGAAAGGCGGGAAGGGTCGACTTTGTCTTTAAACGGTTGAGTCATGATATAGGCAAAAGTTTCGCCCCAGCATTCCTGGATTTCAGAAAAACTTTTGGAACTCTCTTCCAGTCTGTTCAGTACTTTTAGTCTTTCCTGTATTTGTTCGACATCTATGTTGAAGATTTGGTATTGATCAATATTGGCATCAAATGTTTTTTGAAATCGGGACTGGAGAGCTTTGTTGTAGCGGGTAACCCAAAACCCTTTCTCGTCATCGAGGTTGTCTTGAAACTTTATTTGGAAAGCCAATAGGCTAATCAAGGCTCCAAGTCTTACGGCTGGATGGTCTGAGGACAGGGACGCAACTTTAGCAATGGGCATTCCTGAGCAACGATCCTTGACCGCACGGATGTCTTGCACTACCATTTCGTTATACAACATGGCGATCAGGGTGCCCTCATAGGTATTCACAAAGGCGTATAAGCGGTTGTGGGTTTTCACCATATGGCGGCAAATACTACAGTAGTAGAGCTTGTAGTACAGGCAGTCCTTGAGCAGAAGCTCCATTTTTTCCGGTTTTAAAATTCCGATCATGGGAAAGTTGGATGGGTTGATTCAGAAGTTGGTATCATTATAGGTCATCCGGTTTCCTCGATCAAAAGGGAAGGTCTCTTGCTACAAATATTGACATTACTGCAACTGGTATTAATTGTGGGGATAATCGTCTACCTGACGGCGAACATGATTTATCTGGTTCGCCTTGAACCTGTTTCCCATCTGCTGGATGATCCCCCTATGGTTTCGGTATGCGTCCCGGCACGAAATGAGGAGCGAGGTATTCGGGCTTGTTTGGAATCCCTTTTAAAGCAGGATTACCCCCAGTTTGAAGTGATCGTGGTGAACGACCATTCCACAGATCGTACCGGCGAATTGATCAATGGCCTGAAAGACCCTCGTTTAATTGCGCTAGAAGGAGAGCCCTTGCCTGATGGCTGGCTGGGGAAACCTTTTGCCCTGTATCAGGCTTTTCAGAAGGCAAAAGGAGACCTGCTATTGTTCACCGATGCCGACCCTGTTTTTGAACCTCATGCTTTAAGTACCGCTGTGTTCACCATGAGAGAACGCGAGCTGGACGCCTTGACTTTGATGCCCAAAGCGGAATTCGGTTCTTTTTGGGAGAGGGCGGTGCAACCCGTTATCTTTGGTTTTATCGGCTCCTTGACACGATTCAGAAAAGTGAACAGCCCCGATCACAAAAGCGCGATGGGATTCGGTGCATTCCTGATGTTCAAACGTTTTGCTTATGAATCCATCGGGGGACACGAGGCTGGAAAAGCCGATGTGCTGGAAGATGTGTTGATCGCTAAACGGCTTAAAAAGGCAGGATTCAAACTTCTCGTTGCCGATGCCAAGCGTTTGTTTTCTATCCGCATGTATTATGGGTTCCGTGAAATCTGGACGGGCTGGCGAAAAAATATGTTCCTGGCTATGAGACGGTCTGTTCCACGCGTGCTTTATTATGTATCCATGGTGCTGGCGTTTGTGCTAACCCCTTATCTGATTCTGGCTTGGAATGTGGCAGTTGGAACGGGTATTTTGTGGCTGGGGCTCTCCCTTTTCGGGGTGATCATGGTTTTTGCAGCATCGATAAAAACCTGCGATGAGTTGGAGATGCACCGTATCAACGCCTGTCTGTTCCCGATAGGTGCCGTTGTGATGGCGGCAATCATGATAAACTCCATGATCCAGATCCTGGTATTTTCCCGTGCTGAGTGGCGGGGAAGAGTTTATTCAATGAAATGATGACAAAACTAAACTCGATGGAATAATTAGACACTTTCCTTCCTCTAACTTGATATGCAAAATTATCCACGTCTTTTTATAAAAGCAGGTCTTATCTATGCATTGATTGGGGCTCTGCTTGGCATTGTCATTTCGATCAATCCATCGCTTTCGCATCCGCTTCGGTTTATTCATATTCATCTGAACCTGCTTGGGTTCATGACCATGATGGTGGCGGGTGTCGCCTACCACGTGCTGCCCCGGTTCAGCGCAAGAACCCTACCTTGGCCAGGAGGAATGAAGGTCCAGTTTATTTTGCAGAATACAGGGCTCATCGGAATGGTTGCCGTGCAGGGATTCGGCAGTTGGCGAGGCGGAGAGCATCAGCCCATTTTTGTTTTCTTTGCTTTACTCGCCGGAGTGGCATTTGGAATCATGTTTTACAATCTCTATTTTGTCCTCTCCCCGAGCGCAGAAGAAGAGGCGCCCCCTACAAAAATTACTGGCGATATGAAAGTGGGGATCGTACTCGACCAATTCCCCTCCTCCTTGACTATTTTTATTGAGAATGGATTCCAGGCTCTGGCTAATCCCACAGCACGGCAAACCTTTGCCAAAATGGTGTCCATAGATAAAGCCTGCGAAAAACATGGTGTGTCTTCTGCAGAGTTTCTGGAAAAACTTAATCAGGAAATTTTTAGCAAAGAAACATCTTCGGCATCCGGAGAAACTGACTCAGCAGGGCAGGAAATTCAGCGTGGGGAAATGTGTGAGGGAGATACCCGGGTGGGGAGTTTGATTAAAACTTATCTCACGACCAAGTCTGTTTTCGAAAAGCATTATGGCGAAGGCTGTTTCTCTTGTCCCGGTCAGGTCTATGAGACCGTGGCACAAACCGCCAGCATGCATAATGTCGATCTGGAACTAATTTTGGCGGAAATCAATATCGAAATAGAGAAAGAATTGAAAGCTTCATGACATTGTGAATTCAAAAAACGAATTCAAAGAATATGTTCTGGATCAGCTTTGTCGGTTGAATGGTGTGGAATGCAAACATATGTTTGGCGGATTCGGCCTGTATTGCAACGGGGTGTTTTTCGCCATCATCGCTGATGGCTGTGTTTATTTTAAAACGAATGCCACCACCGTTGACGCTTTTAAGGCAAGAGGCATGCAACCTTTCAAACCCTCCGCTAAACAGACCTTGAAAAACTATTACGAAGTCCCCGCCGAAATCCTCGAAGATGAAGATCAACTTGCCGAATGGGCAAAAAGAGCTTCGGCAAGTGACAAGTAGATTTATTAAAAAATGAGCTATTGTCTTTGAGCTACCAGATAAAAAGACTAAAATTTAATTTTGAAAAAGTAAGTTTGTAGTATCGAATGAGCTATAAATATTTACTAAAAGGAGAGGAGATGGACGACCCAAAAAAAGAATTTGAGCGCCTGAGACTTCTGTTTGACTATACAAAGTTCCATATAGGGATGTACACAACGATTATTGGTATTTCTATAGGTGTGATTAAGATTGGCCCTGGTAATATAGAGATTAATATTTCTATTTTTGTCGCTGCGATTATATTATTTCTAATTGCTGGTTTAGCGGGGGGAGTGATAGCGAGTAGCACTCCAGAGTACACAAGTTACACTGAATTTTTGAAGGCAGAAATATTTCCCGGTAAAAGGGGATGGCTTAAGTTTACGGCGAAAAGCTGGATTCGTAAAGAGCATAGGTGTTTCTGGATTGCTGTGGCTCTGCTATTACTATCTTTTTGGAATCCATTATTCTTGAGATCGCTGGATATTATTTGTAAATAAAAATTCAGGCAATTAAGGCTTGTGCTCCTGCTTCGGCTACTGCGTGATCGTTTTCAACGGAAGAGCCAGACACGCCAATAGCGCCCACAATATTTCCTTCTTTATCTTTCAGCGGAACGCCGCCGGGGAAGGTGATTAATCCACCGTTGGAATGTTCGATGTTAAAGAGTGGTCCGCCGGGTTGGCTGAGTTTGCCAATCTCTCCAGTGTTCATATCAAAGAAGCGTGCGGTTTTTGCTTTTTTGATTGAGATGTCAATGCTCCCCAACCAGGCACCTTCCATCCGGAAAAAAGTTTTTAGGTTTGAGCCCGCATCTACCACGGCAATATCCATTTTGCAATCTATCTCTCTTGATTTCTCCATCGCTGCTCTTAAAACTTTTCTTGCTGCTTCGTCAGAAATATCTTTGGTTGTAACCTGTTCCATTTTTTCTCATTCTCCGTCTAGAAATTATATTTAAATGCATATTTCATATGTGTATTTAATAGAAGGGGTATAGCAGACTACAGTCGACGGGGCAACAATATTGGTTGTCTGATAGGTGTCGGCCTGTTAGATGGGGGGCTTATCCTGTTTCGCTTCTTGCCAGTATTTTTCCAGTTCCTCGAGGGGGGTGTCTTTTAGCTCCTGGCCACGTTTGGCGACTTGTTCTTCGATATATTGGAAGCGCTTGATAAATTTGTTATTGGTCATGCGCAGGGCTTCTTCGGCATCGATCTTTTTGAATTTAGCGATGTTGACCAGCACGAATAGGATGTCTCCCAGTTCGCCTTCGATATCAGCTTCTTTTCCTGAAAGTACTGCTTCTTTGAACTCGGCGACTTCTTCATCGAGTTTGTCGAACACTGCGGTGATTTCATCCCAATCGAACCCTTGCTTGGCGGCTTTCTTTTGCAGTTTTTGTGCGCGCAGGAGTCCGGGCAGATGTTTTGGAACCCCATCCAGTACCGATTTTCTGTGAGCATTATTTTTTTCCTGCTTTTTAATTTCTTCCCATTGCGTGACGACTTCGTCCGGGGTTTCCAGATTGCCTTCCTGGAAAACATGCGGGTGGCGGCGGGTCATTTTTTCGCTGATGGATTGCACTACATCTTTAATATTGAACTCCCCTCTGTTTTCTGAAATTTTTGCGTGGAACAAAATTTGATAGAGCAAATCTCCCAGTTCGTCCTTTATTTCTTCCGGATTATTTCCATCCAGAGCTTCCAGTGCTTCGTAGACTTCCTCGACCAGGTAAGGTTTCAGAGATTCGCGCGTCTGGACTTTATCCCACGGACAACCGTTTTCGCTCATCAGTGTGTCGACAATTTCGGTTAGTTTTTTAAATGCTGAATCACTCATGAATTATTAAGCCAGAAATTTTAAGATGACCGAGTCGGCGATGAAAAGTCCTTTTCTCGACAGGGCCATTCGGTTTTGATTGAAAGTGATGAGACCTTCGTTGAGCAATGGGTCGACCACTTTTCCGTAAACATTTTTAAAAGAGATCTGGAACCGATTTTCGAAGTCTTCAATTGAGATGCCCTTGAGACGCCGCAGACCCAGCATAATGGTTTCGCCCATAGCGTGTAAAAGGTCAAGCTTTTCGGTGGATTCCACTGCTGACCCTTTTGCCTGCACTTCACGGATGTAGCGGGAGGGCAGATTGGTATTTTTGAAACGCTCACCCTTTAAATAGGAGGAGGCACCGGCCCCGAGGCCGAGGTATTCGCCGTTATCCCAATAGTTGAGATTGTGTCTGCATTCGAATCCGTGCCTGGAAAAATTTGAGATTTCATACTGCTCATACCCTGCGGATTGTAATGTTTCAATAGTTGTCTGAAACATTTCCAGGTGGGTTTCTTCGGGAGGCAGGGTGAGGAGTCCTCGTTCCTGCAATTTAAAGAATGAGGTCGTAGGCTCTATGGTCAATCCGTAGGCAGAAATATGTTCGGGCTTCTTGTCGAGTGCTTGTTGTAAATGAGATTGCCATATTGCCGGGGACTGACCGGGAAGGCCCGACATTAAATCGAGAGAGAGGTTATCGAATCCGGCTAAACGTGCTCGATCTACTGTGGTGTGGATCTCTTCCTCATTGTGTACGCGTTCTAAAAGCTTCAGCTCATCAAGGTCGAAGGATTGCACGCCTATGCTGATGCGGTTGAACCCTGAGGAACGGATTTGTTCCAGCGTCTCCTGCTTTATGGTTGCCGGGTTGGCTTCGATGGTGATTTCGCAATCGGCGCTGAGATTGAAATGTTGCTTCACTTTGCCGAGAATTTTATCCAGGCTGGCGGGAGGCAGAAGGGTGGGGGTGCCGCCGCCAAAAAACACAGTGGGGACGGTTTGAGGGGCTAGTTTCTGCGCGTAATGTTCGATCTCCAACAACAGAGCGGGAACATAAACCTCTGATTCCTCCTGATTTTCTGGATGGGAATTGAAATCACAGTATCCGCATTTGTGCAGGCAGTATGGAATGTGAATATATATTCCCAATGGGTTCATGATATGATTAAAAATTAACAGGTTTTGAAACCATCTCCAGTAAAATTTATCTTACACTGTAGGTTGTTTCATTTTGATGTTTAATCTCGTCTTATATTACAGATAATTATGACAGATACTTTCAAGTCTGGCTATGCCAGTATAGTTGGCAGACCCAATGTGGGCAAGTCCACACTGTTGAACCGTTTGTTGATGCAAAAGGTTGCGGTGACGTCCAGACGCCCTCAGACCACCCGCAATAAAATCACAGGCGTTTTGCACCTCCCCAATGCGCAGATCATCTTGGTGGACACACCAGGAATTCATCAGTCAGAAAGGACTTTGAACGAAATGATGGTGCGAGCAAGTGTGAGCACTTTTTCGGATGTGGACCTGATTCTTGTGATGCTGTCTGCCGATGCGGGGTTTTGCGATGACGATGAGTTTGTTTTAAATTCCATGAAGCAGGTTAAAACAAAAAAGGTTCTGGTAATCAATAAGATAGACTTGGTTGAAAAGCCCATCCTTCTCTCGTTGATGAATGAGATGAACCAGAAATCTCTCTTTGAGGAAATTATTCCCATATCGGCCCTTAAAGAGGATGGGCTGGACCAATTAAAAAGCCTGATTTTAAGTTACCTGCCCGAAGGACCGGAGTATTTCCCCAAGGATATGGTGACGGATTGTCCGGAAACCTTTCTTTTTGGTGAAATCATTCGTGAAAAAATATTGAATCTCACTCGGTTTGAGGTGCCGCATTCAGTAGCGGTAGTCGTGGAAGACATGCATGAGCAGGAAAATGGAGTGGTGCAGATCGATGCTACGATTTTTGCGGAGAAGGACTCACAGAAAAAAATATTGATCGGTGAGGGAGGAAACATGCTAAAAAACATTGGACGCCAGGCTCGTCAAGAGTTAGAAAAGCGCCTGGGTGCTAAGATATTTTTGAAACTATTTGTTAAAGTAAAAGCCAACTGGAGAGACCAGAGTCGCGCTATAAAGGAGTTCGGTTATACCCATGATTCATTTTAAAACCGATGAAGAAATAGAAGTCATGAAGGAAAGCTGCAAGCTTGCGGCAGAAGTCCTGATAATGATTGAGCCTTATGTAAAACCCGGAGTGACCACCGAAAGACTGGATCAGATTTGCCACGATTATATTGTGTCCCAGGGGGCGATTCCTTCACCCTTGAACTATCGTGGCTTTCCCAAGAGTATTTGTTCCTCCGTCAATGAAGAGATTTGTCATGGCATTCCTTCAAGCCGTAAGCTGCGTAACGGGGATATTGTCAACCTGGATATCACCACTTTCCTAAAAGGATTTCATGGGGATACCAGTCGCACGTTTTTTGTGGGAGCACCCCGTAAAAAAACTGAAAAACTTGTTGAGGTATGCAGGGAAGCCTTGCAAAAAGGAATTGAATGCGTCAAGCCCGGTGGCCGCTTGGGAGATATTGGTGCAACGATCCAGCAACTTGCCGAGGGCCATGGATACTCAGTAGTACGCGAATTCTGCGGGCATGGGATTGGAAATAATTTTCACGAAGAACCCCAGATTCTACACTACGGAAATTTTGGAGATGGCCTGGAAATAAAAAAAGGCATGGTGTTTACCATTGAGCCTATGATCAATATGGGGAAACCAGACTTGAAAATTCTTTCCGATAAATGGACTGCTGTGACTGAAGACAGTAGCCTCTCTGCCCAGTTTGAACACACCCTCTGCGTCACGGAATCGGGCGTAGAAGTCATGACCCGCCTTGATGGCCGCACTCAGTTTTAGCTTGTTTTTCTTCTGTTAGATTCGAAGCTTTTAGGAGAAACATGACTCAAACCCAGCGTGGTCATCTCCTCTTCATAATTTTGTGTGCCACAGTATAAAAACTTTATTCCGCGAATTTTAGTTTGGGTGGTCCAGAGTGAGGAGCCTTAAATTTATTTTTTCGCTGACCCATCCCAACTGATAAGGCTTATCAATTCTGAAATTTATTCAAGGATACAACCCCTGGCTCACCTTGGTTTATTGGCGGATAGTGTGAAATGATATAGAGCGCAAATTTTTTAAAGCAATTTGTTGATACAAATTCTCATTATTAGGATCAATTGTAACCTGTTATAAATAAAGGGGTTGACTTTGTTTTTAGGTTTGGTATTTTTGGTGGCAGAAGATCGTTTCGTAAACAAATTATTAAAAGTTCAGGAGGGATTAGATGAAGGGTGACAAGGCGGTGCTCAGTGCTTTGAACGATGTATTGATGGCGGAATTAACGGCGATCAATATTTATTATATTCATTATAAAATGCAGGTAGATTGGGGATATGACAAGGTGGCGGCCCACTCGCGAGAAGAGTCTATGGGTGAAATGAAACATGCCGACCTAATGATTGATCGCATCCTGTTTCTGGATGGGGTTCCGAATATGCAAAAATACGATACCGTTCTTGTGGGGAATAATGTCGAAGCTCAATTGAAGAATCAATATAAAATTGAAATCGCTCATGTGACCCGTCTTCGAAAACATATTAAAACCTGCCTGGACAAAAATGATTTTGGTACAAAGGAAATTCTGGATGGCATTCTCGAAGATACGGAAGAGAGTGTGGATTGGATAGAAACGCAGTTCAATCGCATCAAAGACATAGGGATACAAAATTACTTGACGGAGAGCATGAACAAGGAAGGTAATTAAAAGAAAAATCAGTCGTTAATGGCAAGTAAGCCCCATTCCTATCAGAGTATTGATGGGATGGGGCTTTTTTTGTGACAAGTGAAGGATGAGGGCGCTTACTTGAGGCAATTTCGACAAATGCCAAATAATTCCATTTTATGATTTTTTAAAGTAAATCCATATTGTTCGCAAATTTGGAGTTGGTATTTTTCAATGAGAGGGTGTTCAAATTCTATTGTTTCCCCACAACATGTGCAGATTAAATGGTCATGATGGCGAACATGAAACATGCGCTCGTATGTTTTCTTCCCATTCTGAAAGGAATGTGCTTCGACCAATCCACAATCCGTCAATAACTTTAAGGTGCGATACAGAGTTGCGATTCCCAGATCGGGCTGATGTAACCGAATTTTATTTTTGAGCGACTCTATTTCAACATGTCCCTCGAAGGATAAAAAAACTTCGAGTATCATTTTTCTTTGCGGTGTCCAACGAAGATTTTGTTGACGAAGGAAGTCTTTAAAGAGGTCAAACTCGTTCAGCATATTTTTAGTTGAGAAAGATTATCAAAGTCATAATATTGTGAAAAAAGTATAATAAAACCTGAAAAAATACAAGCTTTATGAGATAAAAGGTTTTAACTCGTTATAAATAGGGGGTTTAAAGAAATAAAAAATAATTGCGCATAGGGGTTGACAGGAGAGGTTTTTTTATCTATATTGATAACCGTTATCAATTTAAAAGGCGGTGACTCAATGCAAGAACAAAATGTGAGAATTTGTAAGGGGCCGGGTTGCAAGGCATGGTCATCGGACCAAATTGCCAGAGAGTTGCTGGAGATTGGGGAAGCTTTAGATCTCGAGCAGTTAAAAGTTTGTCGCGTCCCTTGCATGAAAGTATGTGGTGGTGGGGCATCTTTTCGCGTCAATGCAAAATCTGCAATTATTAAACTGAAAGAAGTGGACGATGTTTTGAATGTTTTAGGCATCCGTGAGGGAGCTGTAACTTGCCAGGCTTAGGCTAAAAAAATTTGCTTTTTTTATTTATGACAATGATTATCAAAATTAAATATAGTTAACGTTTCTGCTTGGTTTTGAGAAAGGAGCCGGGTTTATGAGTGTTGCAATAGTGGGCGGTTTGGATCGACTAAAAAGACTTTATGAGAAGAAGTGTGTGGATATGGGATATCAGGGCAAAGTATTTAGTAAGCGTGTCCCTAACCTTGCTAACAGGATGACCGGAGTCAATGGAATTGTCATTTTTACCGGTACGGTGGCACACCCCATGGTTGAAGAGGCCACCCGTGTGGCACGGATGTGGAATATTCCTCTTGAGCGCAGTCATTCCAGTAGTGTTTCAGCTTTAAAACGTTGCCTGGAGGGTTTTTCTGATGGTGAGAGGGCGGTATGAATATTTTTCCAAGAAAAATTCTAATGGCTCATGGGGATAAGGAAGAAAGGGGAAAGCTGGCTATTATGTTAGCCCGCTTTGGTCATTGCATTTCATTTGCAGATGCCATTAGCAGGTCAAAGTTTTCCGTTGATGAATATGATTTGATCATTGTGGATGAACATTTGGCCCAAAGCGCATGGTTTGCTTTTCTGCAACATCTTTCAAGCGAAAACCAGGCTAAAACCATTTTTTTGTCGAGCGAAGGCAAAAAAGAGAGAAGATTATTTCGCGATTCCATGGGTATCTATGAATGCCTGCAAAAGCCTGTGATACCGATTGACCTTGCAGTTGTGGTTTGTGATTTTTTTATATCATGTTTTCCAAATACAAAAATTGCTACTCCAATGAGTTTATAGATTGTTATGTTCCCGGAAGTTTTCTTTCAGGAACTTGGGCGGGTAAGAGGGAGTTGCGCCCCTTTTTGCCCGCTCACTCAGTTGTTTCAACTTACAGGTAAGTTACCAGATGTAAGGAAGCTATTTTATTTATGATAATTGTTATCAAAAAAGATTGCAACTTGTATGAATCCTGACCGTTATATAACTGTCTGAAATATTTGAAGTTATTTGTGGGTAGGTGGGGCTTGACTTAAAGAATGGCTCGAAACTCTTTGAAATCTATAATTTTAAATTGACATAGGCTTAAATATTGATTATAAATAGTCGTATTATAAAAGTGATAACCATTATCAAAATTAAATTATAAACTAATTTGCATCTTTTTTAATAATCATTTGTAGCTGAGTAATTTTTTTAGGAGAAGAAAGGAGTGGGTAAATGAAACAAAATCTAGGTTTAGGGGTGTTGATGGTGTTGGCGTTTTTATTAATAACAACGCCGGGCTATTCTGCCAATACAGAGGAGCTGGAAAGGAAAATTGATCTGCTGGCCGATGAGGTGGACGATTTGAAAAGCCACGGTGCTGGCGGCGGTACATCTGACCATAACCGTGTCAGTGTGCATGGCTATGGGGAAATGCATTTTAACCATAATACCAGCTCGGGAACAACGCAAATTGACAATCACCGCTTTGTCATCGGGGTGCATGCTCTTTTATCCGACTGGATTCACCTCAATGCCGAAATCGACTTTGAACATGCGGCGCAGGAACTTGAGTTTGAATTTGGACATTTGGATTTTTTGCTGGACCCGGCCCTCAATATTCGTGCCGGAGTCATGCTGGCTCCCGTTGGACTGCTCAACGAATTCCATGAGCCGAATCTGTTCTGGACATCGGAACGGCCCTTGTTACAAAGCCGGTTGATTCCCACTAGTTGGAGTGCTGGAGGTGTGGGCATTTTTGGAACCCCCATGGAAGGTGTGAGCTACCGGCTTTATGCCATGAATTCTCTACAATCCATAACGGCTGATACTACGGCAAACGGGTCCGGTACAGGAGGGAATGGTGGATCAGGGGATTCTTTTTCCAGTAACGGTATTCGTGGCGGCCGTAAACAGGTCAATGATGCCATTGCCGATGATTTTAGTGTGTTTGCACGTGTAGAACTCACCAAGCTTTATCCCGGTCTGCAATTAGGTTTTTCCTGGGTGAACGGGGATACCACACATAATCTCATCAAAGAAGGCGGTAATATGAACCTCCTTGAAGCAGATATAAGGTATCGCTGGAATTGGTTCGACATGAATGCTTCCATTGTGAATACCAGTGTTGATAATACATTAGAACTGAATAGATTTTGTACCGCAGCTACCAGTGGTTGTTCAGCCGGAATTGCTGAAAACAATTTTGGTTATAATGTTCAGGCGGGCGTGCATCTTCCCCAGTTGTTAGGGTGGAAGACCTCGCATGATATCGTCCCGCATTTCATGTTTGAGAGAGTACGAACTCAGGATGAGATGAATGGCGAGACAGCGCCCGACTACTCTAAAAATAGAGATGCTGTTTATACTTTTGGAGTGGCCTACTTGCCAATTCCAGAGGTTTCTCTGAAGGTGGACCATACCATCACCAATACACAAGATGGAAAAACTGCTGACCAGTTTAATATGGCTGTCGCTTATATGTACTAGTAGGTTGATGACTGTCCCTTTGGACACCATATCCTGGCACCTTGCAATGCTTGCTCCTCCAAGTATTTTGGGTGTCAGGATTTTTTGTTTCATTCCAGGATAGCGGAAGAGAAGATTTATAAAATCTTTGCGTCCCGGGGTGCTTTGCGGTAAAAAGCTCAGGGTCGGTGGGGCTATAATGACCTCTAGTTTTTTTTGACCTGCCTGAAATAATGACTGTCCAGATTTTCTAAGGTTTATACGTTTTATGTTTTTAAGTAAATCAAAAATTTTACTGACTTTTTTGATCGTGGTTTCAATGTTTGGCTTTTTTATTCCAGCCTCATTTTCAGGCGAGGAAGAAAAAGTGCTGGATGTTCAGGTTTATCTCACGAAAAAGCAGGCATTTGAAATCGCTTTTCCGGGAGCGGACAAAGTAGACCGGGAAAAAAAATGGCTGACGGATGCCCAGAAAAAAGCCATTGGCGAACTTTGTTTGCAAAGTATTGAGACCAACCGGATCACTTTTTATGTGGGAAAACGAGGTGGGGTTACCATTGGTTACGCCATCATAGATCATGAGATTGGTAAATCGTTTCCTATCACCTTTATGACGGTTCTTAACGAAGAGGGTACGGTTCGGGATGTCGAGATCATGGTCTATCGCGAACCGCGCGGATGGGAAGTGAGGTATCCCTCCTTCATGGATCAATTTGCCGGGAGAACGGCGGATTCGGATTATCGCACTGTTAATTCCATTACCGGCGCTACCCTGTCGGTAAGGGCGATGGTGAAGGGAGTTTCTCGCGCGACGGCGGCTTATAAGGTGTTGTATCTTTCCCAAAAACCCTGAGTCATTCGTTACATTTCTTTCCTTTTTTATAAAGGATTTAGGGTTTATACTTTTCTATATATTTTCTCTTCCTTATCTTGGAAACCATGAAAAATTGGATTTGCATTTTTGCGTTATTGATTTCAGCCTGTGCATCGTCCCCGTTAAGCAGGTCGAACCCTTTTGAGCACACCGAGCTTCTTTTAGACTCCGAAGAAGCTATTGAAGGGGTGATCGATGTTTCTGGAGAAGGGATTCCGCAAAAACTTTTAAATCGTACTAAGGCTATTGTGGTGTTCCCAAACTTGGTGAAGGCGGCTATGATAGCCGGCGCCCGAGTTGGAAAAGGGGTGGTGATTGTTCGCTCACCGAAGACTGGAAAATGGAATCCTCCGGCTTTTGTAAAATCCCGGCAAGCCAGTTGGGGTCTTCAGGCGGGTATTCAGAAAGCCGAGTTGGTGCTTTTGATTATGACCAATAAAGGACTCAAGCAATTATTCAGGACGCAATATAATCTAGGGTCGGGGCCACAGATAGCGCTCGGGACAGTGGGGGAAACTTTAAACTTGAATCTGGCTCTTAAAGAAAATGATATTTTTGCCTATTCCCGCATTAAAGGTCTGTTTGCAGGGCTTTCCTTTGATGGGACTATCATTTCTTCTGACAAGAATGCAAATTTTGAGTATTACGGGGAACCGGTTTCTAATCGGAATCTGCTCGCAGGCCATAAAGGAATCAAGGTTCCTGAATCCGGGCAGGCTTTTCTTGGAAGAATGAACCACCTTGCTCCTCCCTATTAAGAGCCAAGTCTTTCAATCGCATCTACCACCCTTATCAGCCCTTTTCCGTCAATCAGACTTTTACCGGCCTGACTCATTTTCTTCAAAGTCTCCGGGCTTGCATTCAGGATTTCTGGAAGGCGACTTTCGTTCCATGACTCTGCCATTCCAAGGTTCATGGCGGCACCCTGCGCACGTTTTGTTTTCAATTCTTGATGAGAAACCTGATTAATCACAAAGGCAGGAGTCCCCACCGCCATGGCTTCATCCAGTGTGACTCCGCCGGAACAGAACACGGCGTCGTGATCGAACAAGGTTTGTGCCATTTGTGATGTGGATTCCAGCAATTTCACCGTTTTAGTTTGCAGATTTTTTAAGGCAGGGATGTTTTCACACCCCGGGCCTGCAAGAAGGGTTATGGGTAATTCAGGCTGGATTTGTAAAAGTTTTTCGGTAAGGGAACCCGTCAGAGAATGGGGGTCAGTGCCTCCCATAGTGATCAACACAGACTCGATGGGATTACTGAATTCGCGCTTTTTTGCATGAAATGTTGCAAAATTCTGCGCGAGGACGCAATAGCGATTACTAAAAAG
Source organism: Nitrospina sp. (assembly GCA_018673915.1). GTDB lineage: Bacteria > Nitrospinota > Nitrospinia > Nitrospinales > VA-1 > LS-NOB. The sequence goes on from JABHBK010000001.1 coordinate 89,984, forward strand.
CGTCTGAACCCTATTCGGGAGTTCTGCTGATTTTTCTTCATCTAAATTGCAGTCGATCAGTAGGTTGACGTGATTACGCCCTTCTCCAAGGTCTTCAAAACTGACCACGGGTTTATTGTTTTGCGCAATATTTTTGATGAAGGTTTCGGGGGTGTCCTGAATGTCCAAAAGGATGAGGTCCAGAAGTGCTATATCTTTTGCTGTGACAGACAGAGGGTCCTTTAAAGTTTTTCTAAGAAATCGACATTGGTCCAGCCAGGTTTGTGCGGGAGGGTAGTCGGGAATGAAGAAGGTGACTTCGGCCCCTCGGTCTTGCAAAATTTTTGCAATATGGGATTGCCGGACCACATGGCCCATGCCTTGAGAAAATGAAGTTTTACAGAAAATTCCTATTTTAGACATGATATTGCGGAAAACCTTTGCTGGTAACAAGGCTATGCCTTGAGGAAATGAGCCCTAGCTTTTTCAGGTTGCAACAACGCATCTAGGGAGATATAGCTAGTTGGCCCCACGCCCAGTGGCAGGCCGGTTGATATTGATCTTTTGTAAAATTTCATGGTCGCTGAAAATAACATCCCGTTTTTCTCGCCTTCGTGCCCTGAGAATAGAGGGCAGTCTTTTTAAGGCCATGTAAAAGGCAACCCAGAACCGGCTTTTCAGACGGAAAAGATCACGAAGCAGAAAAAGGGGAATATAAAACAGGAACTGACAGGTCAAAGGTCGATCGAGAATATTCTTCCAGACAAAAAGATAATTATTGCGGGCGGAGATCAACCCAATTCTCTTTTCCTGTCGGGTAATGGTGGACTGCACCTTGTGATAGGCGACGGACTTGGGCTCATAGAGCACCTTCCATCCTCTTTTAAGAGCGCGGTACGAAAGGTCTATCTCTTCGTAGTACAAAGGATGATAAATAGGATCGAACCCTCCCAGTTTCAGGTAGCGTTCCCGGTCCACCATGAAAGCTCCCCCACAGGCGAACAGGGTTTGACTGGAGTCATCCGGTTCTTTTTCGTAGAGGTAAAAGTGCCCGTTACGAAAATAACCTCCGCGGTTACCATAGAGAAAGGTGGTTCCATCAAACGCATAGAATTTTCCACTGACTGAAAAGGTGTCTTTCCCGTCCTCAAAATATTCCGCCAGGTGATAGAGAGCATCCTCGTCTAGTTTTATATCGTTGTTCATTGGCATGATGAGACGAGACCGTGCCAGGTTGGCTCCAAAATTATTAGCCCCATGAAACCCATAGTTGACAGGAGTTTTTTCTGCTCGAACGCTGGGGAATTCCTTTGCCAGGATTTCGAGACTGTCATCGGAACTGCAATCATCCACGACCATAATTTCATAGGAACGCTTCTTATCGTAGGCGACGGATTTGAGAACACTGGGCAAACATTCTTTCAGCAGTTCTCTGCCATTCCAGTTTGTGATGATAAGAGTGATATCGGGAATATTCATGAAAGTATTTGATGTACGGATTCTAAAATTTCAACTTCCCCGTTTAGAGGTACTTTATCCTTAACGGTCAAACTGAGAGCTGTCTTGATGCCTGTCTGCCAATTGCCCGGGTAAAAATCTTCATCCTCAATAATAACTCCTGTCTGGGTTTTCTGTAAATATTCGCGAATGGCCTTAAATTCATAAAAATCTTTTCTTTCACAGGTAATGACGGGTTTGTGGCTGGCGAAAGCCGAACCCAGGGTGGAGTAGCCTCCTTTGGTGCATATCAGGTCAACACTGGCAATGAGATCGGGGAACGGGAACCGGTCATCTAAATAATGGAGATTGGGAACCTTCTTCTCAATGGAGTCACGGGTTAGATAAAGACAGTCTTTATGCTGGGCCAGGTTTTCCCACAACACTGAACCTGCGCCATATTGCCCCAGATAAATAAATGTCAGAGTTTTACCCGCAAATGAAATATTCAGGTGATGCTCGAGATCTTTTCGGATGCTTTTCCCTTTTTGTGCAATGAATCCCACTTCTTTGGTTTTTTTGGCTAGCGATTTTGGGAGATGACATTGCGGAAGAATTTGCAGGTCGGCGCAGGCGTATTCTTCCTCCAGCTCATGCAGTAAATTTTTTTGCTCCTCAGCACCTGGCAGATGACTATATATATCATGCCAGGTAAAGTTTCCTATCAGGATTGCAGGAATGCCAAGTTCATGAGCCGCTTTAATAGGCATGCTGGCGATATCGGATAGAACCAAAGCTATCTGGTTTTCTCGAAGCCATTTTTTTTCTGCTTCTGCTCTTGCACTCCTTTGGAAAATATTAAAATCTTTAAATGTTTTTTCGGCATCAATATTTAAGGAGTTTGAATGCCTGCATCCCACATCCACAGGCTGCAGCCAATGGTTGGCATCCAGATGTTGTTTGAACAAAAACTCTGGGACTTCTGTTTTAATATGTAAGTTGAATTCAGAAACAAGTTGCTTAAGAACAGGTAGGGATCGGGCGTAATGCCCATAGCCGTGACCGCTGATGTAGTAGGCAAGGTTTTTGTCCACTAGGCGTGGGGCCAGCGTGCAATAGCTTTCATTGGCGAGTAAAGAGTTATTTCGGCTTAATGGGTGTTTGCCCTGTTCCTGCCCACGCAGGGGGGGCCTCGAAGGAGCTACTTATCTTTTTTGGGCTTGTAGTCGAATTGGCAAACAGAACCCAGTTGCGCGAAAAGGTTGCTCAATTTCAAATCGACATAATCCTTCCGGGCTTCCCAGGGAATTTTGTCAAAACCACAGGCCGTCTGGATATAGTCGGTTCTACCGAAGCGAATAAAATATTGGGCAAACCAGCATTTTTTCATTTTATAAACCCAGTTTTTATCGCTGACGGTTTTGTGTTCGAGAAGAAAATGTCTCCATGTATGTATTTCATCAACCTGGGGTTGGTGGTTTTCAATAAATTCTTTGAACGGATTTTCCGAAGCTTTTTCCTGCTCGATCATCTTGTCGCGTTCCGTTTGCTTCCATGCTGCAAGTGCAGAGATAATCATCGCCCGCGCTCTATCGATTCTTACATTGGCATCATCCAACACATTATGGGCATTGTAAATGAAACACGCTACTGTGGTCATGAACTGTTCTTCGTCTTCCAGCTCGTCTGCTTTATCATATTCCCAGATATCTATGAATTTATTGCGAATGAGGTCCTTGTCGACTTCGGCATCTCCGACATCAAGGTGATTGAGAATGGGGTCAACGCGCTGTCCGGCGCTCTCTCGGGTTTCTGTACTGTCCTGACTTGTTTCTGTTTTTTCGTTCATAATGTTTTTATAGGGAATAACCTATTGAATTAGGATTAAAAGTGACTTTTTAAATTTGCCAATATGCTTTCTAAAATATCATAATCAGGTTTGAAGTGGAAGGGGCTTGATACTATTAGCCAGGCGTGGATTGTTTTTACTGGGTTAAGGATAAGGACTGTTTAATGGAAAATAATGATTTTGATATTGTGGTCATTGGGTCGGGGGTAATCGGTCATAGTATTGCCTTTCGCCTTAAACAGGATGATCCTCAACTGAAGATTGCGGTTCTGGGCGACCCTGTTAACTCACTTCAGGCTTCCCGTGCGGCTGCGGGCATGCTTGCACCTTTTTGCGAATGCGACAAGGCCGACCGGTTCTTTAAGTTTTGCCGGGAGTCGCTGGATAAGTTTCCGGAATTCCTCAGGGAACTGGTCTCGGTCAGTGAAGTTCCCGTCCATTTTTCAATTGAAGGTTCTTTGATGCCTTCATCCAGCTACCGGGAGGCCTGGGAAGAACGAAAGGTGTTTTTTGCAGAGGAAGACATTCCCCATGAAGTATGGAGTAGCGATAAGGTTCGGCAGAAAGCACCCTATCTTTCAGACAACTGCGGTGAAGTGATGTGGGTTCGGGAGGGGCAGGTCAATAACCGGCAAATGCATGATGCGCTTATTCAGGCCTCTAGAAACCTGGGGAATCATGTTCTGGAAGCAAATGTTTCCGGTTTTATCCGCAAAGGTTCAACTCTTGCTTCGGCCGTTACGGATTCGGGAAACATTAACGGAGGACAGTTTGTTCTCGCATCGGGGAGTTGGTCCTCGCAGTTGGCTCGTGTGTTGGAGGTATCGATCCCCATGAAACCGATTAAAGGACAAATGTGTCGAGTGCAGTTGGAGGATCATTTTATGGACTATACTTTGCATGGAAAGATGACCTACATTGCACCTTGGAGGGAAGGGAATGGTTTTGTAATCGGCTCAACTATGGAAGACAAGGGCTTTGACCCTTCGGTCGAAGATGGGGTCATTGACCGGTTGATTGCTAATGCTGCTGAAATTCTCCCATGCCTTAAATCAGCTCCCTTGATCGAATCCTGGGCGGGCATGCGTCCTGCGGCTGAGGATCTTATGCCTATCATGGGTAAAAGCGGGAGGTATGATAATCTGTTTTATTCTTCCGGTCATTACCGTAATGGAATTTTACTGACTCCAAACCAGGCGGACTATATGTCTGGATTAATCAGGCAGACTTTGGATAATGAAAACTCTGAGTTTTCTCCCTCCCGGTACGATTTGTAATGAGGATTTTTCATGATTTCTGAAAACCAATCCGAACTCATCCGCGACTTACACCATGTCTGGCACCCTTGCACTCAGCACAAGGATTACGAAACAACTCCCCCTATCCTGATTGAGAGGGCGGAAGGCATCTATCTTCAAGACCGGCAAGGGAACCGGTATATGGACGTGATCGCTTCGTGGTGGGTAAACCTTTTTGGTCATAATCATCCTCGGCTCAATAAAGCACTCACCCAGCAGTTGGAAAAAATGGCACATGTAATGTTTGCCGGCATCACCCATCAGCCCGCCATAGACCTGGCCGACTCGCTGGTGGCTTTGTCGCCTTCGGGACTTGAGAAAGTATTTTTTTCTGACAATGGTTCCACAGCGGTGGAAGTGGCTCTGAAGATGAGCCTGCAGTACTGGCAGGAAAAAGGTGAATCTCAAAAGGTTCAGTTTGCTTATTTAAAAGGGGGATATCATGGCGAAACCTTGGGGGCACTTTCTGTATGTGGTCTTGAAATTTTCAGGGGAAAATTTGAAAAGGTTCTCCCCAGCCATTTACCGGTAGAAGGACCGGACTGTTTTCGCTGTCCCTATGGATTACAACGCGAAAGTTGTAACGCCGAATGCTTCGAGCCTATGGAGAAAGCATTGGGTGAGAATTCCGATACCCTCGCCGGAGTGATTGTGGAGCCTTTAGTACAGGGGGCGGCTGGGATGATGATGTATCCGCCGATTTATTTGAAAAAACTTCAAACGGTTTGTGAATCGTTGGGAATTCATATGATCTTTGATGAGATCGCGGTTGCTTTCGGGCGTACCGGCTCACTTTTCGTATGTGGGGCGCACGATTTGCGGCCGACTTTTTTGTGCCTGTCAAAAGGAATCACTTCGGGTTATCTGCCGTTATCCGCCACATTGACCACGGATGAAATCTATTCAGCCTTTTATGGCGAATATGATGACATGAAATTATTTATTCATAGTCATAGCTATTCGGCGAATCCTCTGGCCTGTGCTGTGGCCAATGAAACCTTGAAGATGTTGACGGAGAATAATTTTCTGGAATCGCTGAAACCTAAAATCGCCACTTTAAAAGAATGTGGAAAACAGTTTGAGGGATTGAATGGAGAATTCCGGCAGACGGGCATGATAGCGGCAGTAGAATTGGTCAAGAATAATAAGGAGCGCCATCCTTTTGAAAAACGTATCGGCTATCAGGTATTCCTCGAAGGATTAAAGCGTGGACTCTTCATGCGTCCGCTGGGAGATGTGGTGTACTTCATCCCGCCTTTGGTCATCAGCGAAGCAGAAATTGAGACCATGCTGAATACGGCCCATGACTGCATTAATGCGGTGCTAAGATAAATATCTCTTAAATATTTTTCAGGGAGCTAAAAATGTACGAGGTAACAGTTAAAACTGGATTTTCCGCCGCTCACCAACTCAGGTTGTATGACGGCAAATACGAAAACCTCCATGGGCACAATTGGTCTGCTCAAGTCAAGGTTGAGGCCGATGAACTGGATGCTATGGGAGTGGGTATCGACTTTGTAAAATTGAAACAGTTTGTCGGAGAGATCCTCGCCGCACTGGATTATCAAAATATCAACGAGGTGCCACCCTTTGACGAACTAAACCCCTCGGCAGAAAATATTGCCCGCTGGTTATTCTTACAACTCAAGCAAAAGGTCAATACGTCCGGTGTTCGTATAAAATGTGTGGAAATTTGTGAAATGGAAGGTTGTGGTGCCAGCTATTTTGAGTGAATTTTGGTTTTATCGATTTTTCTCCACTTGAACAGGTTTTTCAAGTTTCAATTCTTTCCCCTATCAAACCCTCTAAAGTTTTAAAATAATTTCCCCGGGTTTCGGGGCTCGTGACGGGCCCGCCTAATCCTAACCCACCTTTATATTTAAAGTCTGATTTGGCATATATTTATAATCCCTCCCTGGTTTTGGTAATTACTATCGAAAAATCAATAGCTTGAGTGGGTGTTGATTTTGCTTTCAAGTAAAAATTTTTTATTCCATAACATATTTTAAAATAAGGCTTTATAGGTATTTATGTCAAAATTGGTAAAAAAATAATTAGAAAAATATTGACAAAAGTAATTGATTTCTTTATAGTTATTTCATTCTTGAAAAATTAATTAGAGTTTTCGGCGTCATTTGCGGGGTTTTTTTTCCTTGGTTTCTAAGGGATGGCCCCCAAACCATTTTGAACCTTGTATTGGGTTTAGTTGGGTTGAAGATTCAGCATTTATTACCGATAGGTTATTTGAGTAAAGTTTTTCTTTTGGAAAAACTGCATTTCTAGCAACCATTTTTTTAGGGGGATCGGATCATGAAAGACCCGGTAGCCGATTTTTGGGGAAATATTGAGTGCGCATTGGATCAGGGAGGATTTCGATACATTCTAGACGATCTTGTGAGCAAGGTTCGGGCGCAATTGGATGATTCATCCATGACAGCCCTGTCCATTGACAGGCATGACCCATATTCGGATATTGCCGCCATTGCGCAAAAGGATGGATTAGAGGATTTTGCTCTTGCCCTTCGTTTTGCTAATGATTAAGGCTAAAAAGTAACTCAAAAATATTTTTGTCGGGAGAATCCAACCCCTCCCGTTGTTTGGGCCTCATGTTTCATTTGGAAGCCCCTGTTCTTTTCAGGCAGAACAGGGGCTTCCTTATTGTTTGATATCATTCCTTCCCCTTCTCAAATCCATCGGTATAATACCTGAAGAAGGTTTTGTCTTTCCCAACTGCGTTACTTTTATTCTCGGGCGAATTTATGGTCCATTTGATTGAAGACTTAGCCGTACTACTTCTGGTTTCCCTTCCGATAAACCTGCTATTCCATAAAATTAAATTGCCCTCGGTCATGGGTTATCTTATTGCTGGGGTTTTAATCGGTCCCTATGGATTGAAATTGATCTCTGATGTGCCTTCCGTTAAGGAACTGGCCGAAATTGGAGTGATCTTACTTCTATTTGTAATTGGGTTGGAATTTTCTCTTGGACGCATACTCAAAAGTTTAGCCTCGATTTTAGGGGTCGGGGGTTTGCAACTGGGGCTGACAACGGCTTTTGTCTGGTTCATCTTCATCAAGATGGGGTATCAGCAAAACCAAAGCATGGCTTTGGGGTTGATTGTTGCTTTGAGCAGTACTGCAATCGTCATGAAAATGATTACTGATCGGGCAGAAATAGATACTTTGCACGGCAAGCTTTGTATTGGCACTCTTCTTTTTCAGGATTTATGTGTGGTTCCCATCATGCTTCTTATGCCTCTTCTTGCGCAGTCAGAGGTTACCTCCGCCACTGATTTTATATTCGCAATGGTTAAGTCTCTGACAGCTGTGGTCGCGATATTTTTTCTATCCCGGTTGATCGTTCCAAAAGCTTTGGTGTGGGTTGCCCGTGTTGGAAATAAGGAACACCTTACGCTTTCCGTACTTTTTATAATTCTTGCTACGGGCTGGGCATCACAGAAAATGGGTTTGACCCTGGCGATGGGAGCCTTGATCGCAGGGATGATCATTTCGGAGTCCGAGTACAACCACCAGATTATTCTCGATATCCTTCCATTACGGGATTATTTCAGCAGCATCTTTTTTATTTCGGTTGGAATGCTTTTGCAAACGCAGATATTTGTGGAATCTATTTGGGTCTGTGTAGCACTCGCTGTTCTGGTGATATTGCTAAAAGCAGGGCTGGCAGGCCTGGCCTGTTTGTTGGTACGAGTGCCTTTGAGGATTTCTTTTGTGGTAGGACTGCGCTTGGCGCAAGTGGGTGAGTTCTCTCTGATTCTTTCTGCGATGGCACTGGATCAGGGTTTGTTCGACTCCCATCAATACCAGCTCTTGCTCATTGTTTCGATTCTCTCTATGCTTTTTGCTCCCCTGATGATTCAGCTATCTACGGCACTTTCCATCAGAATATTTTCCAAGTGGAAAACAGAAGAAACTGATTCCGAGCAGAAACAGGATCTTAAAGGACATGTCATCATAGTAGGATATGGCCTGGGTGGCCGAACGCTTGCCCAGGTGCTGCTTGAAACACAGATTCCCTTCCTCGTTCTGGATCTGGATGGTGAGCAGGTGAAACGGGCTTTGACAGAAGGAATCCAAACTCATTATGGAGATTGTACTCAGGAAGAAACCTTAAACCGCGTGGGTTTGCAGGAGGCACGGATGATTGTGTTTTCTATCCCGGATTATACGGTGATGGAAAAGGCCGTGCGTCTTGCCCGAAAGGTGAACCCTCAGATCAAGATCATGGTTAGAACCCGATTGACTGCACAAGTTGAAGAATTAAAATCGGCGGGAGCGGATGAAGTAATCCCTGAGGAGTTTGAAACCTCCATTGAAATTTTTTCGCGGGTATTACGCGACTACCGTATTCCCAATAATGTTATCGAGCAGCAGGTGGAATTGATCCGGCTTGAAGGGTACAGCATGTTCAGAGGGCTGTCTTTAAACACTGAAAGCTTGAAAAAGTTTTCAACCTATCTCACGGCCACCCTCACCGAATCATACCTGGTTTTGGAAAGCAGTTGGGCGCGGGAAAGGATGCTGGGAGATATAGATGTCACCACTATAACGGGAGCGGTTGTCATCGCGGTAGTAAGGAAAAATAAACCTCATCCTAACCCCAGTTCAGAATATGTCGTGGTATCTGGAGATATCCTTGTTCTATTCGGCAGTCATATGCAACTGGATCGGGCGATCACCTATTTGGAGTCGGGTCAGTGTCCAATCAATAAACAGGATCCAAAATAAAATCTGATGAGTCAAGTTATCACTAAGGCAGTTATCCTCGCCGCCGGAATGGGGTTGAGAATGAAAGAGATGGGCGAGGAAATTCCTAAAGGCTTTATCCGGCTGGGAAAATCACCCATTATCGAACATTCACTCAAGGCTTTGATCTCGTGTGGTATCAAAGAAATCATCATCGTTACGGGTTATAAGGGCGAGTATTATGAGAACTTGAAGGAAACATATCCCCAAATTAAAACTGTTGAAAATACCAGGTTTGCTAAAACCGGTACCATGTACTCTCTCTGGTGTGCGCGGGAATATGTTGATTCCGATTTTATTCTGCTTGAATCAGATTTAATTTATGCTTCGGGAGAGATAGCCAAAATAATAAATGTGCCCTTCGGTGATTGCCTATTATTGTCGGGAACGACCCATGCCGGGGATGAGGTTTATGTGGAAGCTGTTGAAAACCGCGTTTCCCAGATATCAAAAAACCGGGAAAAAATAAAAAATTCTATCGGGGAATATATTGGGATCGCTAAAATTTCAAAGCCCCTGTTCAGCAAGTTAATTCAAATAGCCGAGTCCCAGTTTGATACAGACCCAAAGATCAGTTATGACATGGATTGCCTGGTTCAAGTCGCAAATGAATATCCGATTAATTTTTTACAGATGGATGGATTGGATTGGGCTGAGATCGACGACCTCGCGCAATTAGAAAGAGCTCAAAAAGTTTGGCAGAGAATAAAAGCCAAGCGACCATAATCCCTCCCAAACCTTTCTTGCCCTCCGGATTCTAAATATTGCTCATGAACTCCGGTTCGATGAGGTTCCTGATAATATCCCCGCGAGAAACTACCCCAACCAGCTTCTCATCTTTAACGACCGGAAGACGGATGATAGAAAACTCCTCCATCATTTTAATCATTTCAGTTATGGGGGTATCCGGGTTTACCGTTGCAACATCCGGGGTCATGATGTCACCCGCGTTGAGGTGCGAAAGTTCATGCCCATCGTTAAGGGCTTTCAGAATGTCTATTTCCGTTACAATGCCGATGACTTTGCCATCCTCCTCGGTAACAGGCATTCCGCTGTACTGCTCATTTATAAATTGAAGGGCGATATCCCGTGCAGAGGCTTTCAACTTGGCTGATATTGCAGGGCGTGTCATGATTTCAGAAGCGGTTCTATCTTCCATAATCTATCACTTCCTTTCTGGTTGAACAGGTAGATTCCAAACCTTTAGTAACTGTCCTATTGGGATAGATATCTAAATAGAAAAATTAATTCCCGCAAAAATGAAGAAATTGGGAGGGAGAAAAAGATTAACCGAACTCGTATTCCGTATCAGAAATCCATACGATGGATAAGTTTTCAGGGAACAACGTTTCTTTATTAATGAAGGTGGTTTCTATTTGATCCGGGGTGAGATTTTTTGCTTGCTGGAGGTTGGCACCTGAAAGATTGGCGTGGTTCATATAGGTGTTTTTAAAATTGGCGCCGGTAAGGTTGCAGTTTGTCAGGTCAGCGGCAATGAGTTCTGCATTGGAGAAATTGGCACCTGAAAGATCCGCGTTGGATAAAAAAACTCCTGTCATATTGGTGTCGCTGAGGTCAGCATTTTTAAAGGTGGAGTTTTGCAGGTCGGCTCCTTCAATGTCGGACTCTTTCAGATTGGCCTGACTAAAGTCTGCGGAAACCATATTAGCCTCGACCAGATTCGCTTGGGTCAGAATAGCCCCGACAAATTTGGTGCCTGGGGCGCGGGATCGATATAGAAGTGTTCTGTGGAGCCGAGCGCCCTCAAAGTTGGCAGAGCTGATATCGGCCTCACAGAGGTCGGCCTCGCTCAGATCGGCATCCTTTAAACATGCCTCAATCAAAACCCCTGAACTCAAGTCGGCTTCTTTTAAGTCGGCTCCTGTGAAGTCAGCTTCATGCAGGTTTTTTTTGGAGTTTTCTGCTCTGGATTTTTCTGAGCTCATAACAAGTCTTTGATAATGGAACCAGGGAGTCTAGGCTAAATCCTGACTGGAGTTTCGTCAAGGGAGAAGTCTAAAAAAATCAGGTGCCTGCGGTTCCTGTCCATGATAATCTGTGTTTCAAACTTGGAATGGAGAAAACAATGTCTGAAAATGATTTTATCAAATTATCTGTCCCGAAGAATTCGGGACCGGAACTTGATTTGCTCCTTGCTTTGCATATGGGTTGGAAACACTGGTCTGGCAGCGAGTTGACCCTAAAGATGCATTTAGAAGAAATCAGCAATAATCCGGCAGTGATTGTTCCTAAATTCTCAACGGACCATAATGCTTTTTTTGATCATGTGGTGGCCCATTTTGTAAATCTGGATATGGGTTTTGTTGCCAGCTATGGAGTGGAAGATCAAATGTGGCATGTTGAGATCAAAGTTGGAAATGAAAGCTTTATAGGCAAAGATTATGAGTTGCCCCATGCCGGTTCGTTGGCTGCAATCCCTGCATTACGCAAAATCAAACAAAGCTAAACAGTTTTCTCGAGGTAGTAATTAGTTTGTTTAACAAAATGAAAATAACAACCCTGTTATTGCTTGTCCTGCTGGGGGGGACCGTCAATCCGGTTTTTTCTGCCACGGACAAAACCGAGGACATTCGTAAACTGCTTAAAGTTTCCGGTATTCTGGACCAATTGGATTATATGCAGGACTCTCTCCTGAACAATGTCTCAATGATGGTGACGGGGAGCTTTCCCAAAGTTCCCGAGGCGTTCTGGGGGGATTTTAATAAATTGATGGGAAAGAAAGAAATGGATGAATTGGTAGAGCGGGTGATTCCGGTTTATGAAAAGCATATGTCGCCCGAGACAGTCAAAAAACTCATCACCATGTTTGAGACTCCGTTTTGGAATGAGTGGAAAGAACAAATGCCCAAGATCAGCCGCGAAGCAGGGCAGATTGGCAGTGAATGGGGCAGGGAGATCACCCAGTCCAAAGCATTCAATGAAAAACTGGAAGGCCTCATCAAAAAATACGAACTGGAAAAATTAAATAAGGCTGAACAAAAATAAAAACCGGAGATAGGCCTAAGCCTACCCCCGGTTCCAAACCCCCACCTTTACTTGACCCAGCTTTGGCGGATGTATTTCACGACATCCCAGATCTCTTTATCCTTCATAGATTTTTTGTGAGCGACCATCCCGGTTCCGGGGGAACCATTTTTGATGATCCAGAACATTTGTCCGGCCGAAACATCTTTCATGGTATCGCTACAAGTGAAGTTGCGAGGATTAGGTTTTAACGCTTTACCCAGTTTGCCCATGCCATCGCCCTTTTTTCCGTGACACATTTTACAGGCCAAAGGTTTTGCTTTTTTGGCGTAGATCTTTTTGCCATTTTCCGCGTTCGCCTTGGCAGTTTTATCCATCGATGCGATATTCGAAGGGGCCGATTTAGTTTTCCTTGGTTGTGGACAGTTGCTGGCCGCCCAGGTGGAGGTGGTGAAGAACAGGATGCTTATTGCAGTTATTAGTAAGGTTTTTTTCATTTTGGTTTCTCCTCTTTCTTGTTGATGAATACGTTTCTCAAGTTTTAATCCCAACCCCCTCGATCCCCCTTGCCTAGGGGAGGCTAATTTACCCATGACAAGGAGGATAGGGAGGCCGAAATTACTTCGCTGTCAATTCAAAGTTAGCGTTGATTTTTGCTCCTTCTGCTACCGTGACTTCCTGAGTCATTTCCCCTACATAAGGATGCCATGCGGTGACTTTGTAAGTACCGGCAGGAATATTATCCAAGGTGAATGAGTCTGTGCTCACGGTGTAGTAAGGATTCCAAACGATTCGCGCATCTGCTTCCATGTAGTTATGCTGGTCGCATTGCAGGAAAAAATGGGAATCCTTTTTAGCTTTTAATCGCTTGAGGGACTTGGTGACATCGGCAATAGACCCTTTAGAAGGAAGCGGTTTATTAAACAGCGTTTTACGATTCGCTCCTTTAATGGAATAACCGTGTGGGTTGTGCAGAGTGTTCTCGTCTTGATTGGTCACTTGCACCAAGCCTTCTTTCATACCTTTTGGTGTTTTACGGATGACCGTTACCTTGGGGAAAATATCACATTGCCGGAAATCGAAATTCACAGTTTTTTCAGACCAGGCTTTGCCTTTGCTGATATTTTCGATCAGGATCACTGCGTTGTGAAGTTTTCCATCTTTAACCTCTACTTTCTGCCTGGGTCGGATACCTCCCTCTTGTGTATCGGGGTGGGTGGCGCAGAACTCGGCATTTTTGCCTTTGCTCAAATCTTCCAGGATAGGCGCGGGGACGTTTCCTTTGAACATAACGCTTCCTGTAATAGACCCCCCATTGGAAACCTTTGCTTCTTCATAGCTGGCTTTCTTTGCGTGAACATTACCCGCCAGGGCCAGTGTGATTACGGTAGTGACTGCTATTAAGTTTAATTTTTTCATGATGATTCTCCTTCCTCTTGTTGTTGTTCCTGCTTGTCTTAATTAAATTTTGGGGTGGGGCCGGGAAAAGGAGGTCCATCCCGGCCCCAACTGCAGACAACGGGGAAGGCTCCGTTGCCCGCACTTGCACTCAGAAAAATTTGAATGCAAGTCGTTCCCTCGGGGCATGGTCCGGCACCGCTAGGTTGTGCCAGGGTTCCCTTTGAGATTAAGTTTTTCATGGCTTGCCTTCCTTTCAAGTATTTCTAATCTATTAGAGAGCAAGGCTCATGCCGAAAAAGATGGAGAAAAAATAAAGTCTTTAAGCGGTTATTTAACAAGAGGTTTAGAGAAAGCTATTGCGGAAGGGAATGGGGAGTCGATTCGGAAAATGCCATATCGGGACGAAGCCGTCCCATTATGGGATTGTGTCAGAGGGGAACTAGGTTAACTGGTATTTTTTTAGCATGCGGTAAAACGTGCTGCGGCTGATTCCCAAAGCTTTCGCCGCACCGGGGATATTTCCGTCGGTTTGTTCCAAGGCCTGGTTTAGAGTTTGCTTGACCACTTCATGGTAGGGAGTGAGACCCTCGGTTTTTGCATTTATCTTTTCATCAGTAGGAGCTGAAGAGTCGAAGACGTCTTCGGGTAAACAGTCGGCGTCCAGAGTGTCGTAGGAGGTGACGATCATGGCCTGATAAAGAGTGTTTTCGAGTTGGCGGATGTTTCCGGGCCAGGAATATTCCTGCAAAATCTGCATGGCTTCATCACTGACTGACAGGATTTCTTTGCCAATATCTTTTTGATGTTTTTTAAGGAAATGGCTGCAAAGCGGAGGAATGTCTTCTACTCTATCCCGCAAGGCGGAGACTTCTATGGGAAAGACGGCCAGCCGATAATAAAGGTCTTCTCGAAAGGCTTCTTTTTCAATCAATGTTTTAAGATTTTTGTTGGTCGCACAGATTACCCGGGTATCAACCTGTATTTTTTGGGTGTCTCCCACGCGCTCTAAATATTTTTCCTGCAAAAAGCGCAACAATTTGGCCTGGGTGGAGAGGCTCATTTCCGCCACCTCATCGAGAAACAGGGTGCCTCCATCTGCCAGCTCCAGTTTTCCGGGTCGAGATTCGGTGGCGCCGGTGAAAGCCCCTTTTTTATGGCCGAACAATTCGCTTTCCTGTAGTGATTCGGGAATGGCTCCGCAATTGATATCTACAAAAGGTCCTTTGGCGTAGGTGCTGTTACGATGAACGGCGCGGGCAATGAGTTCTTTTCCGGTTCCGGTTTCTCCGAGAATGAGTACGCTGGCTTTGGTGGGTGCGACCTGATGAACTTTTTTTAGTGTTTCATTTAACGCATTACTATTGCCTATGATTTCATCTTTTCCGGATAGACGGTCCACTTCGCTTTGCAGGTGGTGGACTTTGCGGACCAGGTTTCTTTGTTCAAAGGCTTTATCCAGACAGGTAAAAAGACGGGTTTCATCAACAGGTTTTAAAAGATAGTCATAAGCACCTAGCTTGATCACTTCGACAGCGGTTTCGACTTTGTCAACGCTGGTGAGCATGACCACAGGTATATCTGGGTGGGTGGCTTTGATTTGTTTTAAAGTTTCCTGGCCGCTCAGGCCGGGCATCATCACATCGAGGAGGATCAGAGAAGGATTGTCCTCCAGTGCGTCAAGCAAGGCTTTTCCGCTTTCGAATTTTTGCACTGCATAGCCCTGGTCTTCCAAAAGCGCCTTCATCAGGCCTCTCAGCGGGGAATCATCATCGACTACGAATATCAACTCAGTGGCCATTTTAATTCAAATCAATAGGTTAGGCTTATCATTCATTGATTGTAGCCCACTCCGCAAAATTTAAGAAAAAAATGATAAACTGATGGTGTTCACAATTTCAAGGAAAGGTGAAAATTTCAAATGGGATCGTTGGCAAGTCAAACTAGAGGGGTTTTGTTGGCAGGATTGGTTTTGGCTATTGTGAGTTGGGGTATTGCTCGCGATCGTGCTCAGAAAACCTGGTTCAATGAATTGGAGCAGGAGGTTCTGGAAGACACTCTTATTCTGACTGGAGAACTGGAAGTAGTGAAGAGGGAATTGGGAGGCATAGTGTCCCTTTATAATTCTTCAGAATTTGTAAGTCGGGAAGAGTTTGGAGCTTATGTCCAGCCTCTTTTAAGGAACCATCCCTTCATTCAGGCCTTTGAGTGGATTCCGCTTATTGACCACTCGGAAAGGGAAGGGTTTGAAGGCATTACCCGTTCTATGGGATATGTAGAGTTTCATGTCTTTTCATCGTCAGGTCCCTCCGAGGCAAAGCAGGAATATTTTCCGGTACATTATGTAGAACCTATTCCCGGCAATGAGCAGACGCTTGGCTTTGATCTGGCTTCTGATCCGAAATTGTTAGAACTCACCAATACCGCGAGAGATACGGGAAGAGAAGTTGCGGCTTCACGGTTTGGGCCGGTACCCAACGCCCGATCACAATTGGATATGATAATTCTTGCTCCTTATTATAATGGAGGAAAGAACCCAGAACGAACTGAAGAAAGACGGGAGCATTTAAAAGGTTTTGTGCTTGGTATTTATCGAGTTGGGGACATGATTGATCAAATGCTCAATCCTTATATTCCCAATGGAATGAATTTAACTGTTTACGAGGAAGGTGATCTGGTTCCAGAAAATCTACTTTATGGTAATTCTTTAAAAAATCCAGCCATGAAGATCACCAACGTTGTTACTGT
This sequence comes from Nitrospina sp., assembly GCA_018673915.1. GTDB lineage: Bacteria > Nitrospinota > Nitrospinia > Nitrospinales > VA-1 > LS-NOB. The sequence goes on from JABHBK010000001.1 coordinate 106,444, forward strand.
TTCCAACCGTCGCTGGTTTTTGGTTTGGCAGGTTACTGAAGAGTTTCGCGGTGGGCCTCAAACATTAAATGCGTTTTGGGTGGGGCTTGCCATTTTATCAGGAGCCCTGTTTCTATCTATTATCATCGAGATAATGGCATCGCGAACTCGTGTTGTGGAGAGTGAGGTTCGGGTTCGTACGGAAGAATTGACTCAGGCAAACCAGAAGCTGGTTGAGTTGAACGATTTAAAAAATAAATTTCTTGGAATGGCATCGCACGATCTCAGGAATCCTCTTGCTTCGATTCGTGGTTATTCGAAATTTCTTTTAGATAAAGGAATGCAAGTCAAGGAGGATACACGACAGGAATTTTTAACAAGCATTAAAAATGTCAGTGGAAATATGTTGGAGTTGATCAGCAACCTTTTGGATATCTCGGTGATTGAGAGTGGGCAGTTGAAACTGAACCCCGAAAAAGCATCCATAAAAAAACTCGCTGAAGAGAAAATCCATCTGCAACAGATTTTGGCGGATAAAAAAAATATTGTCCTCCATGCGGATTTGGAAGAGGTTCCGGAATTTTATTTTGACGCAAACCGTATGGGGCAGGTGATGGATAATCTTCTCAGTAATGCGGTTAAGTATTCACCGCCGGATAAAGAGGTTTTTGTCAAGCTGGAGTCGACGGGAGAAATCATGACTGTCAGCGTAAAGGATGACGGGCCAGGGATTTCCCCAGATGAGCAGGGGCAGCTATTCCAGCATTTTCAAAAATTAAGCGCCCGACCCACGGGGGGTGAAAGCAGTTCTGGCTTGGGGTTGGCTATTGCTCAGAGAATTGTGGAAGAACATCAAGGTAGCATTGGTGTGGATAGCCAACTCGGTCAGGGGGCTACGTTTTACTTTTCTTTGCCCACTGGGAATCTGGAAACTACGGAATAAATAAAAAAAGTATCAGAGACCCCGAACTGTCTTTCCTTCAGGGTATTCCACTTGAAAATCCAAAGTCACTGTTTTACTTTCCTTGGGGGCAAGACGAATTTTCCAGGTAATAAAATTTTGTTTATCTTTTTGGTCAGGCGTGGGTTTGATTTGATTGATTTGTACCTTAATCTCTTCCTGATAAGAGAGGGGAAGTTGATCCTTTAGTTCAATTTGGATGGGCACATCTTTAAAGTTTTCCAAGCTGACTTCAAAAATGTAGCGCTGTTTTGCAGTTTGGTTGAAGATTCCTTCCTCGCCACCTTCCTTCTTGATAAGTTTGCGTTCAACCTTGATGGATTCATCCAGTCCCAGGCCCATTTCCATTTTTTGTCCCGGTGCTGTGTTTTTAATCCAGGACTTTCCAGCAAAACTTCCATCTACGAAATTTTTGATAGGGCCGGGTAACAAATGGTAAGGGCTTGAGTTTTGAGTTTTGGCCTTGAGAAATACCTTTTGAACGTTTTTAGGTATTGCTGTGTATATCAATTCCGCATCGAACCGGTCACTAAATATCAGGGAACGATAATTATTAGATCCCGTTGCAATAGTTTGTTTTTCAGGGATCTGATAGGTGAACGAAACACCTGACTGGATAACTTTTGTATTCATCAAAACAGCACTATCCCGTTGAGGTGCGCTTCGCTTTAGGGCGCGACTGTTTTCCTGAAATGAAAGGGCCTCCATTTTTGCGTGAGAGGGATAGTCTACAACCCAGGGGCGTAACTTTGGCGGGGTGGTTCCTCGCGAAGGTTGACTGGTTGTCAGCTCTAACGAGATATCATCCCAATCTTCACCCGTTTTTTGGCTTATTTGTCCGATGTATTCGAATGCGATTGATTGTTGTTGAGTGTCTGTGCGGAGCCTGTAAGCAGGTTTCCAACTTGTATTTCTTATTTGATAAGAGATGTCAATGTGGGTCGTAGTGGATTGATTCGATCTGAGGTTAACTTGGATATAGTTAGCCTCTTTTTTCGTTCCTGCTTTCATGTCGGCAAGTTTTTTCTCTTCTACCAAGAGAAATTTTTCTGCAACTTGAGATTTGATTAAAGTTTCTCTGTGGCGATCTCTTCTTATTTTTCCGCGAGTGGCTTTGAACTCAAGAACAGAGTCCCAATAATCCGGGCCAGGCAAAACATTGGATTGATTTTTTTCTCCGGAAAGACTTTCAATATAGTTTAGCTGGTGCTCCAAATTGCCCAACTCATCTCTAATGGAATTATGTTTCAACCGCAACTGATCGACCCGGGCTTCCTGTTTTTGAATTGAATCATCGAGGAATCTAGTTTGGTAAGTTTTTTGGATTGAAAAATTTCCTATTTGAATGAGGGAATCGGTTTCAGGCGAGATTCTTATAGAATCTATAATCATTGAAGTTGGGAAAGGACCTATTACCGTATCCGAAGAGCCTTTAGGCAGGTGTATTGCAGTTTTCCGAAATATCTCTGCGCGATCTGTATACAATCGGACTTTTTGGATTTTACCTGGTTTTATGGGTTGAGTTTGCTGGGAGGCTTCCAGGCCTGGAACATAAAAAACTAATAAGAAGAAAAGCCCTCGGAAAATATTGAGCTTCCAGAGGGGAGTTTTTGATTCATTAAGGATTTTCATATCAGCCATTATTCTAGAGAGAGTGAATCGGTTCAACAACTAATTTGACAATATAAAAATAAGGGTAATCTCTTCTATTTATAGTTTTTTGGGTGAAAAAGCAATTCTGATACGAGTGAACCCATTTTCGCGCTGTAGGACAAATGCCTATCCCGTTCTCAGTTTAATGATGTAGGGCGCGAAGGTGAATGGCTGATACTTAAGAGCTCCTTCGGTCTTTATACTTATAAGGCTGAATATCGACTTAATGCAAAGGCCAAAACATGCGCATTACACAAATTATTTTTTGTTTGCTGTTTTCACTCGGCATTTCTGTGGGTCTGGTGAAGGCAGAACCTCGAGTGATATCCTTGAATGTGCTGGGACAGGGTCCTTTAAAAATTTTTCAAAATGTTCCTGTTCAAGTGAGCAATACCTTTCAAACAAACTTGTATAACTTGACCGTGACAAAACCACCTATCGCCAAAGAAATCCTTTCCGTATCCAAATTCATTCCCGGGCAAACCTTTGACCTTTCTTTTTCCAAAGTGGGGGCCTATGAGATTTGCTTTTCCAAAGGAAAAAATGAGGCTCGGACCTGCCTGAACCTGGATGTTCTGAAAAGAACAGTTGCCTGATGGGCACACCTTTCCTGATTTCCCTGGTAAATTTTGGGTCTAGGAAGTTGTAAGCCTCCTTTATACGCAGGGGGGACGACCTGTTTAGGGAGCAACCCTCCAAATCGAGTTTACAAAATATTTCTGCGAATCAAATAAATGTTCCTCGATTTGAAACCCGCTTTCAGTGGCGAGGCTTTCTATTTCCTCAAGAGTAAATTTAAAAGATTGTTCCGTCTGCATCGTTTCCCAAGCTTTAAAATGATAGTCTTCGTCTAAGGACTTAATATGTACAGTTTGGTTGCATGTGCTGTATAGATAACTTTCAACTGCGCGGGTATTTGGGTTGTATTGGCCTTGTTGCACAAAGTTATTTTTATTAAAGTTTGCTCCGAGCATCTGATTAATGCGATCCAGAAGATGCAGATTGAATTTTTCAAATAGCTGGTTATTGTAGGCAGAATAAAGCAGTTTAGGGTTTTTCATGAGGTCAAATCCAATCAATAAGTAATCCTTTGGTCCCAGCGTCTCGCATAAATTTTTGAGAAATGATCGGGCTGTATCCCGGTCCATATTGTTCAGGGTTACTCCTAAAAAGAGGACCAGGTTTTGCTTTGAACCTTCTTGTGTAATGGTGTTGAGACCATCAAAATAATCTCCGATCAAACCTGTAACTTGAAGGTGGGTGTCTTGCTGTTCAGCTTCCAGGGATCGAACCAGGTTTGTGACCGCTCCGCTGGAAATATCTATGGGGAAATAATGAAAACCGAAATTTTCATTGAGTAAATGTTCGATGAGAATCCTGGTCTTACAACCATCCCCTGAACCCAACTCGATAAGGTTGAATTTGTCACCGGAAATAAGTTTTGCAATTTTGTTTTTATGGTTACGAATGATTTCAAATTCACATGCTGCGGGAAGATACTCTGCGAGCTCTGTTATCGCCTTGAAAATCACACTTCCAGCGCTATCAAAAATTAGCCAGGAGGGTAAACACTTGTTATCAAGTGAGAGGCCCTTATGAACTGCGCTTGCAAATTGATCCTCCTGAGAAATTGATGCGGACCCGGCTTTCAGGGTTTTTGTTTCAAACAAGAGTGCAGCTCCTTTCTCGGCTGGGTGAATTTGACCCTGTTAATTTCATTTGTTATAGTACTTTTATGAACCTCTTTTTACACCTTATTTTATTAGCTCGATCAAATTCTGTAGGATAATTTTTCCTGCATTCATGATGTCTATTGGTTGATGGTTGTCGTTTAAACAGATAGACTCGAATTCTAATTTAAAATACTCAATTCAATGCATTTTAATTCACAAACAGATTCTACAGCCCTAGATTATACCTACCAGGAATTGGAGGATGAGTTCGTAGGTTTGATGAATTTGAATAATCTGGATAGAGTCATTGCGGGAAACCCTGATCGGGTTGAAAGTTTTGAGTTGGAACTTGAAGTTTCTTTGTCTGCCGCATTTGAAAGTGGTGCGGGTTGCCCTCAAGCACGCTTGCTTTTGCAGAGAATTCTATATCGCATAAACCGTTTGAAACTTTTTTGGTATGACGGATTAGACAATTATGCCAATGAAGATTCCAGTTTCCTGTTTTCATTACGAATGAAAATTGAGAATGCCTGGCAGGATTGGGAGGATGGTAATAACATCATGCGCAATTCCGATGATCTCCGCGGGGCTCTTCGTGATCGTGTGCAGGATGACCTGCAACCCGAGCCGTCGCCGGATGGTTTGGTCATTCGTAATGAGATTTCAAAAGCCGGGTACCAGCAATTGCTCGCTATAACTTCCCTGGACGGTCTGGTGGAAGCGAGTCAGCTTTCCCGTATGCTTGGAGGTGTCGGAAACGAAGTGCAGACGATGCTGACGCGGATTTTATGGGAAGAATATGGTAGTGGAAAATTTTCGCGAAAGCATTCCACACATTTCGCACTCATGCTGGAAGAATGTGATTTAGATTCAAGGCCGGAAGTTTATTTTGATCTTGCGCCGTGGGAGGTGCTGGCAAATATTAACCATAGTTTTTTTCTTTCCGAGCGTAAGAAAAACTTTTTACGTTATATCGGTGGTTTGCTCTACACGGAAGTTTCTGTTCCTGCTGCGTTTCAAAATATCAAAATGGCTGGTGAGCGTTTGGAAATGGGTGGAAAGGGGGTCAGCTATTGGGATCTTCATATCCAAGAGGATATCCGCCATGGGCAATGGATGCTGGATGATGTTGCCTTTCCCCTGATTGAAAAATATCCTGATCAAGCCTGGGACATGGTAAAGGGGTATGACCAGCAAAAGTTTATCAGCTCCCGTGCGACCTCAGCCATTGTAGAGTCCATTCGACAACTGGAATTCTCCTGAGAACTACCAATATTAATCAGGAAGAAATATCCAAAGTCTTTTTTGTGTCAATGGTCAACAATAAGGCGTCCTTGAGTTTATAGACTCCATGAATCAATTGGCGTGCTACGTCATCCAATGTTTCGGGAGGAGGCTCAAGGGCTTCATCCCCCACCTCGAGAACATCTCCGATGCGGTCAACCAGGAGGCTCACTACATCATCATCGGTCCTGATAACTACATTCATGGGTTTCTTGTCACCTGGAAGGTCTTTCATTCCTAGCCGACGTCTCAAATCAATGGCTGTAATGATTTGTCCTCTGAGATTGATCAATCCTCGAACCACTGAGGGAGCAAGTGGAACCTGCGTCATTTCCTGGTAGCGAAAAACTTCCTGCACCCGTTCCACTTCGACACCAAAAAAACGATCCTCAAGGTAAAATGTGCAAAACTGTTTTTGATCATTCATGGCTTACTTCCTCAAGTTTTTTTCAATCATGGAGCTGCATATTCTTTATCTAAAGGAACGGAGTACAGCCAGCAATTGATTTCATATCGATCCTTTCATCAAGAATTAGAAACAGGAATGACCATTAATGGGTTAAACTCAAAACCTCTTGGTGGTCATCAAAAAATGCTGGGTCCATTTCACGAACAATGCCCTCCATGTCAATCAAGTCCGTGACCAAATCTTGAACCACTACCGTTCCCAGGATTCCTTTCCGTGTAAGAGATCTTTTTACAGTTATATTTTCTTCGACAATATCAAGAATTTGATCGACCACCAGGGCTACACTTTTATTTTGGTGCGTGTATATGATCGTTTGAATCGTTGCATTCTTTTTGACCTGTTGGCTGGAATCGAAAAAATTTAAAAGATCAATAAGAGGTATGATTTCTCCTCGGTATTGAATGACGTCATTGTTTCCTGAGCGTTCAATGTCCGAACATTTGAATTCCTCCAGGCGTGCGACAGTAGAAAGCGGGATGGAGTTTCGTCCTTTTTCTCCAACTCTAAAGATCAATAAGGTTTCCTTGTCAGTAACCTCATTGTCTGCCAGGCTTTTATCTTTCGAATCTGCCATGGCTTGCTCCTGGTTTTCACGGACTACCTGTGCCTTTTGAGCCAGACCCATTATGTCAAGGATCAGTGCCACGCTTCCGTCTCCCATAATGGTTGCTCCAGAAAAACCTGCGATTCCCTTCAATTGGTTTCCCAAGGGTTTCACTACAATTTCCTCCGCATCACAGATCTGCTCAACGACGAGGCCAAACTGTCTTTCATTGGCGTTTAAAACAACAATATTGGTCGCTGTTTGAGCACTTTCATTTTTTGAAATTCCCAGTTCAGAATTCAAATTTATGATGGGCAAAAGGTTACCTCGAAGACGATATACCGGGGTCCCTTGAATCGTTTCGATCGCTTTTTCAGACTGCTCCTCATTCAAACGGACCAGCTCCAGCAGATTCACTTGAGGTATTGCATACTGGTTGCCTCCTGTTGAAACGATCAAAGCTGGAATAATTGCCAGGGTTAAAGGAATTCTTACTTTCAGGGTGGTGCCTTCCCCTTGACAGGTATGAATATCAACCGTTCCACCAATTTTATCAATATTGGTTTTAACCACATCCATCCCGACACCACGACCGGATACATTTGTAACTGCTTTCGCTGTAGAAAGCCCAGGCATGAAAATAAGGTTCACCAATTCGCGCTCGCCCATTTTTGCAGCCTGCTCGCTGGTGATCAAACCTTTGCTCAAGGCTTTTTCTTTGAGGATAGAGGGGTCAATTCCACCGCCATCATCTGTGATTTCAATAATGACCTGTCCTCCCTCATGGTAGGATTTCAGCTGTAAAACGCCTTCCTCAGGTTTACCTAGGTCGCGTCTTACATCGGGGATTTCTATCCCATGGTCTACTGAGTTACGTATAATATGTGTTAGCGGATCCTTAATCGCCTCGATCAAGGTTTTGTCCAGCTCCGTTTCTTTTCCTTCCGTTTCAAGGCGAATTTTCTTGCCGCATTCCATGGACAAATCACGAACTATTCTGGGGAACTTGCTCCAAATTCCGCCTATAGGCTGCATCCGCGTTTTCATCACTCCTTCCTGAAGATCAGAAGTCACCAAATTTAAATGCTGGGAAGTTTCCATGAAGCTGGCATCATGGTGAGAGGAACTAAACTGCAGAACCTGATTTCTAGCTAAGACCAGTTCTCCAACCAGGTTCATCAGCTTATCAAGCAACTGGACATCAACGCGAATACTGGAATCCTCCAGCTTGCGCTCTTCCTTTTTTGCCGTACCTGAGCCAGAAGATTTTTTAACTTTTCCATTGGATGGGGTTACTTCAGGTTTTCCGTTCCCGGGCGTAAGACCTGACACTTCAGGAGCCTCTTTAGTTAGGGCTATTTCTTTTTTGGAGGGTTCTGATTTTGTTCGATTCAGAACATCATTTTTAACAGAAAGCGCTATGCGGGCCGCCTCCCCAATTAAATCACCGGGAACTTTCAATTCCATCAAGGTCGTTCCAAAGTCTTCTATGACCGCATCAAAATGGCTTTCGTTCAGGCCTTTCTCTTCTACAAGATATTTGTGCGTTTCCCTGAGTCCTCTTCCGTCATAATTACTGGGGCCGCCAAACGCGAAAGCCAAAAACTCTTTTTGCTTATTCAGAAGGTGGTTCAAGTCTGCGCCTTCAAAAAAATGACTGATACGGTCGTCATTTAGAACTTTTGCGTAAAACAGGTTGACCGTTGCATCGACCGCTTCTTGTCCACCCATTCTCTCAAAAAGGGATGCAGGCTTTGCACCATTCCCATTTCCTGAGGCTGGTTTTCCAGTCGCATCTGCCCGCAGGCGTTCCATGGACTCAATTAATCCAGAAAAATTATGATCTCCTTCATTTCCCTGTTTAGTTACAGATGTGAATATTCTGCGTATTGAATCTGACAGTTCATGCAGGATATTCATGATTTCTGGAGTTGGTGCTACCTTGCCCTGCTGAAGCGCATCTAGAAAGTTTTCACCAGAGTGGGTTAGAGATTCGAGCTTGGTGTAACCAATTAATCCGCAGCTACCCTTGATGTTATGGATAGTTCGAAAAATACCTTCTAATAATTCCGGGGAATGGGGAGTTTCTTCCAGGCTAATCAGGTCCTGATCAAACCGATCCAGGTTCTCACGACTCTCGGCCACAAACTCCAAGATCATTTCATTGGCTTGCATGATTGATTCCTTCCTTATTTCTTTAGTATTCACGGGCCTTACCTCCAGATAAAGTTCCCGAAACTGTTGGGAGTTTATTGAAGGGCTTCGGGTTTTTAACCGAAGCCCTTCAATGCAAATACCGACTGTTTAGCCATTAAACTCGCTGACAATATTTTGCATTTCTGCCGCCAGTTTAGACAATTCACTCGCTGCTGTTTGAGTATCCGTAGCACCTTCGGTGGTGCTATGAGCCGCCTGAGCCACACCGGCAATATTCTCGGCAATCTCTTGAGATCCGCGGGAGGCATCGGTGACATTACGGGTGATCTCGTTGGTGGTGGCCGACTGCTCCTCCACCGCACTGGCAATGGTGTTGGAGATATCGCTGATCTGGCCAATAACCCCGCTGATCTCACCAATAGCAGTTACAGCACTCTGAGTATCCGTTTGTATGGCGGAGATTTTACTGCTGATTTCCTCGGTAGCCTTGGCAGTCTGATTAGCCAGTTCCTTGACCTCGTTGGCGACTACGGCGAATCCTTTACCTGCTTCACCAGCACGTGCTGCTTCAATGGTGGCATTCAAGGCCAATAGATTGGTCTGTTCCGCAATCGAGGTGATGACTTTGATGACTTGGCCAATCTCAGCCGAACTGACTCCCAACTGGGTCACTGTCTTGTTGGTGGTCTCGGCCAACTGAACCGCATCGCTGGTGACTTTGGTAGCCTGGTTGGCGTTATGAGCAATCTCTTTTATGCTTGCGCTCATTTCTTCCGAACCGGTAGCTACCGTTTGAATGTTCTGGTTCACCTGATCGGAGGCGGCAGAGACGACATTGGACTGAGCCGAAGTCTCTTCCGCATTTCCGGCCATTTGCTGGCTGGTGGCGGTCAACTCCTCTGAGGCTCCGGCAAGGGTCTGGGCTTTTTCCGCAACATTGTTAAGAACCTTCTGCATGTTTTCGTTCTGTTCTTTTTCGCGTTTTTCAGCCGCCAGTTTTTCGGTAATCACTTCCCAGGTAACCATGGGCCCGAGGTAATTTTTATCCTTATCATAGATAGCACTGACCAGAAGATCGAGGACCTCAGGACCCACTTGTATTTCTGCACGATGTGGCAGGTTATTGGGATCAGATAGAATTTTGCGCTGATGTGCAGGGTTCTTGTGGAAAACATCTATGGATGAACCCATTAATTGGTCCACTCGAATAGGAAGATGTTGTTCAATGGTTTTTAATGTTGTAACGGATGCTGGGTTGACGTAGGTGATTTGAAAGGTTTCTGCATCAGCAAAAAGCACGTTCACTGGGGCATTTTCCATCATGGAGTTAACTCGGGCGACTTCATTCTCGGTCTTTAACTTTTGAGTTATAACGTCCCAAGTGACCATCGGTCCCAGGTAGTTCTTGTTTTCATCATAAATAGCGCTGACCAGAAGATCGAGGATCTCAGGCCCAACTTGTATTTCTGTACGATGCGGCAGGTTATTGGGATCAGAAAGAAGTTTTCTTTGGTGCGCGGGGTTCTTGTGAAAAACATCTATGCATTGTCCCATCAATTTATCCACAGGAATGGGTAAATATTGTTCAATGGTTTTTAACGTCTTTATGGAAGCAGGGTTGACATAGGTGATTTCAAAACTATCTTTATCGGCATATATGACGTTAACCGGGGCGTTCTCCATCATTGAGTTGACCCTATCCATAGCCCGTTTCGTGATATTGATTTTGGTGACATCTTCCCAGTTGACGACATAACCGGAAATCATACCATTGGAATCGTTGATTGAGTTTATGGTAGCGGCAAGCGTCACCCCACCAAAACCAAACTCAGCCGTGTGCGGCAAAGCAGAAGGATTGCGTAAAATTCTTTCAATCTTTTGCGGGTCTTTATGAAACCGGTGGATGGAACCACCGACGATATCGTTCAGGTTAACCCCAAATGCTTCATTAATCTGGTCCTTGATGGTTTCCAAGGTGTTCACAGCACTTTGATTGGCGTAAACGAGAGTGAAATTTGTATCCGCCACCAGCACATTTGCTTGAACATTGTCCAGGCAGGAAAGCAGACCTCCCGAAGATTTCATTAAACCATTACTGCCATTTCCTCCACCAAACAGGCCGAGAAATCCAGATTTACTTGCAGATGATTGGGTGGCGAGCATATTCATTTTTTTTCCTCCAAAATATTTTGTGTAGTTAGGAACTTATTTCGGGTAAAAGCTTATTCCCAATAATGGGTCCTAATTTAAGACAGGTAGTTAGTTTCCTTGATTAAACTCTAAATGCTTTTCACTTTAACTAAACATAAGTAAAGCAAAAGGTATGCCAAAAACCTGATAATCTTATAAGGGCTTATTTAACAGTGTAGAGATAAAAATGCTGATGTTTTTTTGTTGTGATTTGTTCCAATTTTTTTATATTCACCAGTGAAGTGTGTTTAAATGTTTTTATAGGGAGAGGGCGCTTCAAAAATGAGGAGGCCCATTTTGATAGGGAGCAATGTGCCTTGAGAGTTACTAATGAGGTTAAAAAGTTTGTAGGAAAGGAAGCAAAAAGAGGAAAGCCCGCTTTGAGGGGCAATCCTTTTTCCATGAAAATTCTGGTTTTGGAGCGGATTTCCAAAAACCCATAGCCCGTTTAAATAAAATATTTACGTTTCAGGCCTAGAGCCTTGAGGCGATTGTAAAGAGTTTGCCGGGAAAGGCCCAAATTGGTATAAGTTTTTTTGATATCCCCTTTATTGCGAGTCAGTTCTTGAGAGATCAGACTTTTTTCTATAGCGGCTAATTGGTTATTCAATCCGGTAGGAGGATTCTTAAGTGTTTGTTGAATAGAAACCTGAATATCATTTTCTGCGCTTGGGGTGCTGGTATCGGGAAGGCCCAGGACGAATTTGTCGGCTTCATTTTTAAGTTCACGAACGTTTCCCTCCCACTTGCGAGACTGGAGAGCAATAATAAGCTCTGGAGAAGGGACCGGCGGTGTTTTCTGATTGTAGCGTGAACAGGCATCCAATATTAGATGATGAAACAATAATGGGATATCTTCAACCCGCTCGCGCAGAGGGGGGAGAGCGATTTGAACCACATTGAGGCGATAATACAAATCTTCCCGGAACAGGTTTTGTTCACTGGCTAATTTTAGATCTGTTTTTGTTGCGGCAATAATACGGATATCCAGAGGTATGAGTTCGTTGGAACCGACTCGCTCAATCGCTTTTTCTTGAATCACACGGAGAAGCTTTACCTGAAGGTGCAGGGGCATACTTTCAATTTCATCCAGGAAAACGGTTCCTTTGTTGGAGTGCTCAAATTTTCCGATCCTTTTACGGTCTGCGCCGGTAAAGGCCCCTGCTTCATGACCGAACAACTCACTCTCAATAATATTTTCAGGCATAGCCCCGCAATTGATAGCTGTAAATTTATGATTGCTTCTTTTGCTGGACTGATGAATATTTTGAGCGATGAGGTCTTTTCCCGTTCCCGTTTCTCCAAAAATAAGTATGTCGGCATCGGCATCGGCGATATTTGAAATAACCTGACGAAGACGTTCGATGGAAGGGGACTTCCCTACAATCATATTCTTAGTGTCGTTTTGGTGGTTGATTTTGGATCGGAGGTTCCTCACTTCCATAACAAGGCGGCGCTTTTCCTTTGCCCGTTTAATGGCATCTATGAAGGTTTCGGTAGCAAAAGGTTTTTCTAAAAATTCATAAGCTCCGTTTTGGATCGCCTGGACTGCCATGGAGATATTCCCCTGGCCTGTAATGAGGATGACGGGGATTTCCGGGTCTACTTCTTTGACTTTTTCCATCAAGGTCAGGCCATTCATTTTTGGCATTATTACATCGCTCACCAATACGCCTGGCCAATCTGGTGAAATGGAAGCCAGAGCATCTTGTGCGGAATCAAAATCTTCCACTTCAAAGTTTTTATTTTGAAGTTCTCTTTTGAGGGATAAGCGGACCACTTTTTCGTCATCAACTAAAAAAACTTTTTCGCTGGTACTCATATTTATTATTCCCAAAAATATTGTTCTTAATAATTAGACCTTTAAATTGATTCTTCTCCATTTGAATTAATGGGAAGGGTGATTATGGATTGAGTCCCTCGTCCCTCGGTGCTTCGGACTTTTAAATCTCCGCCATGTTTTTTAATGATTCCGTAACTGACAGAAAGCCCCAGGCCTGTGCCTTTAACCTCTCCCTTAGTCGTAAAGAAAGGGTCAAAAATTTTTTCCATGTGTTGCTGTTTTATGCCCTGCCCGATATCCTCAATTTCTACTTCAACGTTTGAATTGAGAACTTTGGTGCGAATAGTTATTGCTCCACCCTTTTTGCAGGCCTCATTTGAGTTTTGCAGGAGGTTTAAAATGACCTGTTTGAACTGGTCTTCCACCACTCTGACATCGGGTAAACACTCAACGTACTCCTTGGTCAACTGTATATTCTCTTTGTTGAAATCATTCTTCTTGAGCATGAGCATGTCATCAATAGCATTATGAAGGTTCAAGGGTTGAGGTGTTCCCGAAGTAGGGCGGTAAAAGTCTTTAAGCTGATGAGCGAGGTTCATGACGCGATTGCTCTCATTGATTGAAAGCTCCACCAGTTCTTTCAGAGAGTCTTCCATGGTGGTTCCCTGCTGAACCTGTTCAAGGGTATTGCGAATTCCCATCAGAGGGTTGTTGAATTCATGAGCGATACTTGCGGCTAATTGACCGAGAGCCGAAAGTTTTTCGACGTGCAAAAGTTGCTGATTAACATTTTGCAACTCTTTTTCTGATCGTTCCCGTTCGGCTATTTCTTTTTTAAGTTGTTGGTTAGCCAGTTTTAGATCGGCGGTTCTTTCAAGCACTCTCTGCTCAACAAAATCTTTTTGAGCTCCAAGGTTTTTATTCAGCAACCGCACTTCAAGAATATTTTGAATTCTGCAAAGCACCTCCGATAGATCCAGAGGTTTAGACAAGAAATCCCGAGCGCCGAACTGCAGTGCCTTGAGGCGAACCGATGGGTCAGATTCTGCAGTTAATACCAGAATGGGCGCATAAGAGTCATCATTTTCAATTTGCTTGATTTGCTCAATGACCTGAAAGCCATCCAAATGTGGCATTCTCAAATCTAGCAAAACAAGGTCTGGTTTAAGTTCCTGGTATAGAGATGCCGCTTTTCTGGAGTCTGTTGTGCTGGTGATGCAGCTATAATTTGCCTGTTTTAATGCCGACTCCAGGACAATGATGTTTGAGCTCTCATCATCTACCATAAGGATTTTGGCTTTTAAAATTTCAGCTTTATCTATCATAGCGGCGATCCGAAAAACTTGAGTTTGTTCATGGAGCTACTTTAAGCGTTAAACTGAGCCACCTATTGGATGAATAGTCTTAAAGAAGTTATCTGCTGAAGTAAAGAGCAAGATAAGTGCCACAAATAGGCATAAGCTTATGATTTAAAATTCAAGCAATCAGAGACCAATATAAGTAATTGTATTTTAAATGATTACTTGTCTTATCTCGGGTTGATAAAGTTAAATGGCGATAGGCAATGGAGTAAAAATGATCAAAATATCCGGGCAGAATGTATTGATTAGTTTACAAAATAAGCGGCTGCATGTAAAAGAAATTTGCGGGAACTATGAGGGAGCTAATCGTCAGAATTATTCCCTAGCTGGGCTTTGCTTGGACTGGCGGCCTATGGCTGCTCCTTGGACTTGCTTTTTTATAGCGGTGTCTAATAATTTTGCAGGATAACTAGGAATGACTCTAAAGCAGGGGAAGTTTCTGTAAAGCCTGGTAAAACAAGTTTAATGATGCTTAGAATTGCAGGAGAAAATCATCGTCCATTTCTTCTTCCAGGTAATCGGGCAACTGGGTTTCCTTGTCTGTAATAGCTTGACTGAGCTGAGAGGTGCTAAGGCCGGTTGCAAACAAAAGGTTAGCTCCTTTCAGATTAGTTTGATTGAAGAGGGTGTCTTCATTAAACTGGGCCCCTTCAAGACTGGCATTTTCAAGGTTGGTATATTGAAGGTTAGCTTCAAGCATCCCCGCTCCTGATAAATTACATTTTTGCATGTGGGCACTTTGTAGGCAGGCTTCTTGTAGCTTACTTTTAGTCAGGTTCGCTTCTCCCAGTTGAGCTCCCGTCAAATTGGAAAATTGTAACTTGCTTTCTTTAAGATTGGTGTTGCCAAGATTGATTTTTTGCAGCTTTACACCCCTTAAGTCTGCCTGAGATAAATCTGGATGTATTTCAGGACACTTTTCCCTCCATGCATTCCAAATATCCACTCCTTGTTTGATGAGTTTTAAGTGCTCTTCGTTAGCCATGATTTATCTTTTTGTTTGAATCTTTTGGGTAAAAGTATAAAATATTAGTAGTTATGTGTTTGGTCAGGTTTTGCTAGGAACTAAATCGAAAGGCATAGTGTTAAATATTTATGTAAGCCTTGAAGATGTTTTTTTGAACCAACTCTTAATAATTCAATGAGTTTGAAGCTGGCTCTGCTTTTGATGATTGGGGGTTACATAAAAAACTCCATGTAGACCATCCAACCTATCATAGAAAGGATTAGGACCGCATAGCCAGTGTGAACCCAGACTGTGAAAATGGGGTTTTCTCTTCGTTTTTCCAATGGCTCTTTTTCTTTCATGATTTCCCCAATTAAAGCCGAAATAATACTATGGATAGACAAATAATCCCAATAAGAATTTGAGAATGTTCCCTCCTGAAATGCAAATGAAGAAAAACTTCACAGCTACGTTAGTCCTTATGCTTGCACTGTTAGCAGTGCCGGCATTCGCAGATGACTTTCAAGATGGCCTGGATGCCGCTAACCGAGGAGATTTTAATGCGGCTTTCGATATTTGGGAACCTGTGGGGAAAAGAGGGAATGCCCTAGCTCAGTTTAACCTTGGACTGATGTATGACAAGGGGGAGGGCGTTAAGCGTGATTATAAAAAGGCTGTCAAATGGTACAAGCTTGCGGCAAGGCAGGGAATCTCTTCCGCACAGTTTAATCTTGGATGGCTTTATAGCAAGGGTAAAGGCATCCGGCAAAGTTTTAAAAGAGCCATCATGTGGTATGCCCGAGCCGCCAAGAAGGGTAACCCTTCGGCGCAATTTAACCTTGGACTGATGTATGACATTGGCGAGGGAGTGGCACCGGATTATAAGAGAGCGATAAAATGGTATCGTTTAGCGGCCAAGCAAAACAACTCTCAGGCGCAATTCAATCTAGGTCAGTTGTATGAGTCTGGAGAACGAATTTCTCAGGATTACAATAGAGCGGTCAAATGGTATAAAGCCGCTGCGAAAAATGGGAATGAGTTGGCCCAGTTTAAGCTTGGGACTCTGTTTGAAAAGGGGAAGGGAGCTACCCAGAGCTACAAGAAAGCAGTCAAGTGGTACAAACTTGCGGCCAAGCAGGGTAATGAAATTGCCCAGTTTAACCTTGGCTATATGTTTAGCCGAGGCATAGGGATCCAGCGAAACTATCAAGATGCTGTCAAATGGTATCGGCTTTCAGCAGCGCAAGGTAATATTATAGCTCAGTACAATCTGGGTGTTTTTCATGTTGAAGGGAAGGGCGTTCGCCAAAGTTATTCCAAGGCCGCCAGTTGGTTCCGGCTGGCTGCAAAACGAGGGGATTCTGAAGCGCAATTTCGTCTTGGCATGATGTACGAAGATGGGGATGGAGTTGAAAAGAATCCAGAAAAAGCTGTTAGGCTCTATCGGTTTGCGGCGGATCAAGGTCATGCTCTAGCCCAAGGAAACCTGGGTTGGATGTATATCAATGGAAAAGGTGTTGAGGAAGATTTGGACGAGGCGGCGAAATGGTATCGGCGTTCTGAGCAATCCAGCAAAAACCAAAATAAACAGAGTGGGCAACCACTCTTTTCCCTGCGGTAATTTGGGCAAATTTTATTTTTAAGTCAACAGGTCGTAAAAACTTTTATCGCGTTAGATTTGCAATTTTTTCGATATACTCTTCGCCGTAAATTTCAAGCATAGTATGGATATTTTGCCTTTTTAAATCTTCTTCAAAACTAAACTTTTTCGAAGTGTAAGTCTTGGATTGAATTTGTGTTTCAGTTTTTTTTTGATTCTGTGCCAAATCTTCCATGATCTTTCTCCTGTTAAAACTCTTTCAATAGCTTACTTATCGGTCGATAAAAGCAAGACCTGTACTAGTTTTGAGATCAAAATTAGAGAATAGTAAATTTCACTTAACCGATATTTGGGCAATTGAAAGATATAAATAGGCCTAAATGGGTGTGAAACACGTATAATGTTTAAGAATTTATCTGAATGTTTTGCTGATACTTTTAGGATTGATAAAATAAAAAATGATTGAGTTTGATATAGATCAAATATCCGGAATGAAAATTCTCATTGTGGATGATATTTTGGAGAATGTGGATATTTTGGGCCATATTCTTCAACGAAGTGGTTTGGAGATTTCTATTTCTCCAACGGGTGAAAAGGCTCTTGAGGTGATCAGCAAGAATAAGCCAGACCTGATTCTGATGGATATCAAAATGCCGGGTATGGATGGTTACGAAGTTTGTGCCAAGCTGAAAGCTGATGTGAAAACCAAAGATATTCCCGTTATTTTTATTACTGCCATGTCAAGTACCGAAGACCTGGTTCGGTCATATAATGCGGGTGGTATCGATTATATTGCCAAACCCTTTCAGGAACAGGAAGTCGTTTGCAGGATAACCACCCAGCTTAAACTCAAAAAAGCCCAGGATGAAGTAATGCGCCGGGAAAAATTTTATCGGGTCATTGTGGAGAGTGTGCCAGACCTGATATTTCAGTTGGACCCGGATCGGGAAATTATATTCGCGAATCCTGCCTTCCGCCTACTGGGTTATGACCCGGTTGAGCTAGTTGGTACGCCTATCGGAGACTTGATCGAATCAGAGAATAAGGAAAGTCTTCTGCAAAGTCTTGCGACTAGAAATGTTGGTCCTCTGGCGATCAGCGACCTTGAGGTTAATTTGAAGGTCAGTAATGAAGTGAGTCTGGTAACCGAATTGTCAAACCAGAAGATTCTTGTTGATTCCGTCGGCCTTTGGAATGTTTCAGATGAAGACGTTTTCAGGGAGAATGTAGATAAGAAGTTTTTAGGAACTCTTTGTGTAGGGAAAAAAGCCGAATAGGATTTTTGCCTTATTACCTTCCCGTTATTTGCTTTTCTTTGCCGCAACTTCCGCAGCATGCGCTTTGGCCCGTTTTAACATCGCCGCTCTTTCCTCGGGTGAGAAATCGCTTCTAGGTTTTGGGCCTGGCACTCCCCCACCAGTAGGTTTGGGCGTAGGGGCGGCTTTTGGAGATTCGGGTTCGATAGGAACTTCAGCGACAATGGCAGGAACGGTCTCGATATCTTCGGTTTCTTCCTCCAGTACCGGTTCCTCAATTTCTACAATGGGAGCCTGAGCGGCGCGGATTCGTTCTTCCTCTTGTTCTATTAATTCTTTCTTCTCCCGCTTACGTTCCTGAATTTCCATTGCACGAAGAAAGGAGTCCTCATTATTGGCCATTTTGGCTTTTGAACCACCACCCGTACGAACATTTACATTAAAATGGAAATCCCTGACCTCCTCGTTCATTGCTCATTCTCCCTGGGTATTTAAATCTACGTATTCTGTTGCCTTATATTATAAGAAACCTTTTGGAAGTGCATGTTTATTTTTTTCTGCAATTGCTATTTTGATTCAATGCGTCATCTGCCTTTGTGGCGAGTGGTCAGCAAAATTTTTCGGCTGAAGTGAATTCTTTGCCTAGCGCTTTGGCAACTTCCGGATGGGTAACCGCTCCAAGACAGACATTGAGTCCGGCTCTTAAGGCAGGGTCCTCTTTCATTGCTTGCTGATATCCTTTTTCTGCCAGTGCCAGAGCATATGGGAAGGTAGCGTTGGTGAGCGCGAAGGTTGAGGTTCGAGCTAGAGCACCCGGCATATTGGCCACGCAGTAATGAATCACTCCTTCGACTTCAAAAATGGGATCGCTATGTGTTGTCGGACGTGAGGTTTCGAGGACACCCCCTTGGTCAATTCCAACATCAACCACAACCGATCCTGCTTGCATGTGGGTTAGCATTTCTCGGGTGATAAGGCGCGGAGCTTTGGCGCCGGGAATGAGAACAGCCCCGATGACCAAATCTGCGGTACGGAGTGATTCCATTAAATTGAACCGATTTGACATCAAGGTTTTGAGCCGGCTTCCATGAATATCATCGAGATAGCGTAGACGTGGCAGGTTGACATCAAGCAGAGTGACCTGCGCCCCGGTTCCAATTGCCATTTTTGCAGCATTGGCCCCAACAATACCTCCTCCAATGATCACTACATGGCCCGGATCAACACCGGGCACACCGCCGAGCAGAATGCCTCGTCCCCCATTTTCTCGCTCAAGATATTTTGCGCCCTCGTGCACGGCCATACGGCCTGCTACTTCGCTCATAGGGATGAGAAGGGGCAGAGAACGGTCGGGCAATTGTACGGTTTCGTAAGCAATGCCCACGATTTTTTGGTCTTGTAGAGCCTGACACAACTCAGGAGCAGGAGCGAGGTGAAGATAGGTGTATAGGATCTGTCCCTCCCGGAGAAGGCCATATTCCTCGGGTAGCGGTTCTTTGACTTTTACGATCATTTCTGATTTCGAAAATATTTCCTGACGGGAAACAATTTTTGCCCCCTGTGCCAAATAATCCTGATTGGGAATGCCACTCCCTTCTCCGGCCAAATCTTCCAGCAAAATCTGATGGCCTCTGGAAACCATATCGTGAACCCCGGCGGGGGTCATTGATACCCGGTACTCATCGGTTTTAATTTCTTTGGGAACTCCAACGATCATTTCACTTCTCCAAATGGTTCAACCTCATTAACTTTATTATAAATGAAAGGAGAACAGGTGTTTGATCTTTTAAATAAAATCCTTTAGAGTAATCATAACAAAACACTCAAAACCTAAATCATTGATAAATTTATAGGAGTGACTCTCTGTTGGAAGAAGTCGTGAAATTTGAGCAAACCATTTTGGCCAATTTGACCGAGGATGGGAAACTGCTGGATTTGGAAGATAAAAATATCGGGCCGGAGGAACTGCGCCTGCTTTGCGAAGCCGAAGACCTGTCTTCGGTAGAACAACTCTATCTCAGTCAGAATCAGCTTTGCGGGGAGTCTATTGAGATCCTCAGTCAGGTTAAAGGGCTGACGGGCCTTAGGTCTCTATACCTTAATCACAATATTATTGGCGATGAAGAGGCCAAAGTTCTGGCCAACGCTGAAATATTGCAAAACCTGAAATGTCTGATGCTGGAAGCCAATAATATCGGACCTCAGGGTGCCGAAATGCTGGTCAATTCCCCTAACCTGAAAAACCTGGAAATCCTCTTTTTGGACTCGAATCCCATTGGCCCTGAGGGAGCGAGGGCCGTGGCCCGTTCAGAACAACTGCCGCGCTTGCAGGCACTTCACTTAGATAGCACCCGTATCGGTGATGAAGGAATCCAAGCGATTGCAGAAAGTCCCAATTTAACCGGCCTGACAAAACTGTATTTATGTTCGAATAAAATGGGGGATGCGGGCGCTATTGCTTTGGCCAAATCTGAAAGCCTGAGAAACTTAATTGTCCTGAGTATCTGGCGCAACGAGATAAGGGATGAGGGTGGTAAAGCCCTGGCAGAATCACCAAATTTTATGAATCTTGAACGGCTTTATATGAGTCTAAATCTTTTTGAACGGCCTGTGCGCAAGATCATCCGCAGCTCAGAATTGGCAAAACGTTTAACTACCCTGGTGATGGACTGATTCATGACCGAACCAAAACAAGAATATAAATTTACGTATAGCCGGTTCTTCAACGTGTTTTTTCATGTTGGAGTGATCTTCAATGTCGTTCTGGTGATCTGGATGATTCTGGTATTTACCGAAGTTCTTTAACCCTCTGACGAGGGAGGTAAATAGCAATGGCTTTGTTTAGCAAATAAATTCTTTCTCGGCCTGAGAAGTTCTTGCTAGTTTACTCCGACATAAAGGTAATGATGGGAATATCTGGCCCTCCCACGGTGGTGGGTGGCTCGCCGGCTAGCGAATGGCTAGGTACCATTTTGTTAGGATGT
Source organism: Nitrospina sp. (assembly GCA_018673915.1). Lineage (GTDB taxonomy): Bacteria > Nitrospinota > Nitrospinia > Nitrospinales > VA-1 > LS-NOB. Next base: position 127,284 of record JABHBK010000001.1, read on the forward strand.
GTGGTGGGAATCCCAATCTGAACAAGATAGCGATTAAAACATTACGGGCGGTGGTAAAAATTATTCCTTCCTTGATCCAGCGTCGTGGGGATGTGTGTGCCTTTTCTTTTAACAGAATAACAGACCCTTTTTTCTTCAGACGCCGATAGAAATCAAGATCCTCGCAAATAGGAATTGGAGAGAATCCCTGCAAGTCTTTGAAAATCTCTTTACGGACAAAAAATCCTTGGTCTCCGTAAGCAAGACCAAAGTATTTTGAGCGAATGTTTGCTAACAAGGTAATTAACTTGAGCGACCATTTCCCAGAATCTATGCAGAGCGTGAATGCACCTCCAATCCATTTAGGATTTTCCATATACTCCAGCATTTTTTGGTAACTTTCTGGTTCGAGTCGGTTGTCGGCATGTAAAAAAAGTAGTAGATCTCCTGTAGCTTTATCGGCTCCGGCATTCATTTGCAAGGAGCGCCCGGAAGGGCTGGTGATGACATGCTGGCTCAGCCTGGTGGCAATTTTACATGTGTCATCTTTACTCCCCCCATCGCTGACAATCACCTCATGAGGGGATAGTTGTTGAATCTGCGACAAAGTTTTTTCCAGAGCCAGCTCTTCATTTAGGGTGGGAACGATGATTGATACTTTCAAATCGGCAACTCTCCATAGGCAAAGGGTACTTATAAACTTTTGCGTATATGGAAGTTTCTCGCTTTTCAGATCCTGTCTACGCAAGCAAACTGCGAGGGAAGTTAATCACAAAACCAGTAGAATTTCAAACCGCATGAATCCAACGGGTTTGAAATAGGAAGGAAGCTCAATTGTTTCTTATCCTTAGGTGTTATCTGGCGAAAAAATACGATAGAATATGAGTATTGTCGACAGATAAATTTTAAGGTTCCCCTCTTCTAAGAGAGGGAATATGAATATGCTAGCCCATTTTATCGATTCAAGAACATTTCAGTGTGGATACTTTAAGGATCGAAAATCTCTCTTTGAAGAGTATCTTCTTGAGGATGTCTCTGAGGTAGAGTTTGAATACTTGTTGGCTCACGGTATGCGCCATTTCGGAGATTATTTTTTTCGTCCGCGATGCCAAAATTGTTACGAGTGTATTCCTATCCGCGTTCGGACCGATGAGTTCAAGCCAACCCGAAGTCAAAAACGGGCGTTGAATTCCTGTAAGAATGTTGAAGTTAGAATCGGAGACCCTCGATACACGCAAGAAAAATTCGAGCTTTATCTCAATCATAAGGAGAGGTTTTTCCCCCTGCAAGATGATGTGGAAGACAAACAAAGCTTCAGGCTGTCGTTTTATGTCAATACACCCTTCGGAATTGAATTCGAATATTATATTGATGACAAGCTCATTGGGGTTGCTTTGGCCGATAAAACTTCCCAATCATTTTCCGCCATATACACATTTTACAAGATTCCTGATAAAAAAATGAGCCTGGGAACTTTTAGTGTATTAAAGCAAATAGATTATGCTTTGCAAAACCGGATCAAAAATTTTTATCTCGGATATTATATTGCAGATAATTCGTCCCTGGTCTACAAAGCAAGGTTTAGGCCTAATGAGATATATATGGACGGGGAATGGCGCCCGTTCCGAAATGCCGGAGGCGACTTTCTTATCCCCTCAGATAAGTTACAATGGAAAAATAACGATCAACTGGTTAAAGCCACATCTCATATTGAGTTCACCTAACCGTGAGGTTTTCCGGCGAATGTTGAAGCGGGGAATAGGGTTGTATTGAAGCTCAGCAGTCCATATAATCAAACAGACAATCATGTCAAATTTAACAGACCTCCATATTTTCAGGCACTATGGTTAGAAAAAATTCCAGCGGAAAATCATCCTCCAAAATGAGTAAAAAGCAGATTTCATCTATTGCGCTGGCCACTTTGGTCTGCCTGTTTGTGGGAGGTGTTTATATCGCGACCAAACCGAAGGTTTCGCCAGTGGCTCCGGCAACCGGTTTTTTAATTGAAACCCGTCCGCTCCTTTCTGATGCTGTTTTTACGGGACGGGTGGCCGAAGCCTACCGTATCGCCGCAGAAATTCCCAAAGTAATCGACAGCCTGTTTTGTTATTGCTATTGCAAAAAAAATCATCAGCATAAAACTCTGTTGACCTGCTATACCAACAAGCATGGCTCCAAATGTGATATTTGTTTGGGAGAAGTGTTTTACGCCTATGAGTTGTATAATCAGGGAAAGACCCTGGATGAAATTGTAATTGCCGTAGACAAAAAGTTTTATCGGCCTTATCGAAGAACTTGAAATAAATTATGGAAAACGTAGTCGAAGATAAACCCATCAGCATTTATATACCCTACACTTTATTAGTGGCGGCACTATTATCAGTGTTCGTGATGTCGCTCAACAAAGTGGAGTTGAAACCCTTTGAGACTGAATATCCGGCAGAGGCATTTTTGTCTCCCCAATTTGAACTGCCTTCTCTGGCTGGAGGGAATGTGAAGCTTTCTGATTACCGTGGAAAAGTGGTGTTCATCAACTTCTGGGCTACCTGGTGCGGAACCTGTGAAGTGGAAATGCCTTCTATGGAAAAATTGTACCGAAAATATAAAGACTTTGGCTTTGAGATGCTGACCATTAGTGTAGATAAAGATCAGAGCCTGATTGAACCCTTCATGAAGAAATTCAATTTAACGTTTCCGGTGTTGCTTGACCCTGAAAGCGAAGTCGCCAAGAAAGTTTATAAGACCACTGGCGTTCCAGAAACTTTTATTGTCAACAGAGAAGGTCTCATTGTCCACAAGGCTATTGGTCCACGGGATTGGGCCAACGATGAAACTCTGGAAGCTTTTTCACAAATGGTACTTGGGAGTTAATTATGAATTCTTTCCGTCATTCCTTGGCGGTTATTCTGACCATCCTTTTTCTTTTCCCAGCTGTACAATCTTTTGCTCATGGTGAGGGCCATAAGCCTGAGGCAAAAAATAACAAAATCGCCACGCCCGTAGATTCGATGTACTCCAACACAGAGAGTGAGAAAGACACCCTTTCGGACTCTGGTAATAGCCTTGATAATATGTTTTCTCCCACTGACCTGTTCACTCAAGATGAACTGGTCTCTCCTGATCCTATGCCAATGGATGATAAGAAAATGGAGGGAAGTCATAACGATCAGACGGAGCATCAGCAGGTTAAACTTTCCCATCATGAGCGAGTTTCTTCTTCCAGTAAGGGATTCGGAGTTGCAGTAGGCATTACTCTGCTTGCTGGGGTAGTTTTTGCGGGTCTCACATTCATGCGACCGGGAGAATGACCTGATGGCCAATGGACTTTCAAAAATTTTGCAAGATCGGTTAGGCCTTCATCTTCTTGACTACGATATTCCAGAACACTCCAACTCCATAAAATACTCCCTGGGAGGCATGACCCTGTCGGCCTTTACTGTTCTGGTTCTCAGTGGTATTTTGCTGGCACAGTTTTTTGTGCCTGATCCGGAGCGTGCCAACCGAAGCCTGCATTATTTAGTCGACCAGGTATATTTGGGCTGGTTCCTGCGAGGCATTCATTTCTGGGCGGCAGAAGTGTTGACCGTAACTATGACTCTGCATGTGATACGTGTGTTTTTCACTGCTTCTTATAAAAATCCTCGTGAAATAAACTGGTTGATCGGAATCGGTCTAATGTTGCTGATGGTGACTTTACTTTTTACCGGTACGGTTATTAAATGGGATCAGGAAGCCTATGAAGCGCTGGCGCATTTTCTCTGGGTGGCGGAGCAAATTGGCATTTTTGGCTTTCCACTAACTGAAGAATTCGCGCAGGGAGTCCCACTGTTAAACCGGATTTATATGGCCCATATATCTTTGCTTCCGATCATCACTCTGTTGATGGTGGGCCTGCACCTGTTCTACGTTAAATACCATGAGCTGTCGTCTCTGCCGGAAGCACCAGAGAAAAGTAAAAACATTCCTTTTACCCGACACATGGCTTACCTGCAAAGGGCAGGGGCCGGAGTGTTCCTGGTGATCTGCCTTTTAGCGCTCACCATTGCGCCACCTCTGGGAGAAGAACCTGTTTTGGGAATGGAAGTGACGAAACCCCCGTGGCAGTTTGTCTGGATCTTTGCTTTGGAAAACCTGTGGGTGCCATCTTTAATAGTTGCTCCTCCGTTAATCATTTTATTTTTGGCAGCCATTCCCTTTGTCGACCAAAATAAGCAACGGTACTGGAAAAAAAGACCATTTGCCATGTTGGTGCTGGTTACCTTCATCCTGCTTTTTGCTTTCCTCATTATCTGGGGTAAAGTAACCACAATGACTCATTCGATGTAGCTGGCCAGCGGCCGGCGGTAAAAGGGTAATAGCCCGTTGAGCAGTCATGAATATTTGCTCGCCAGAAGGAGTTGTTGCTATTTGCCTTCCCCTGCTAAGGGGCGCGTGAGGAGTCATCGCGGCTTAAAATAATCCTCCCCCTGACAAGGGGGATTGAGGGGGTTTAAAAATCTTTCCAATTCGAATTGAAATTTTGACTAAAGCAGATTGTTGTCTTTGCGATGACGCGAAGGCAATTGTAGAACGTGTGCTCCCTGAATATCCTGCGACTCTGACTCTGACAGATATTGAATCCGATCCTGTCTTGTTTGAATCTTATAAGGAATGCATACCGGTGGTGCGGATCAATGGCGAAGAGAGTTTTGTTTATAAGACGCACGAAACCACTTTGCGTAAAAAACTCGATAAACTTATGGAGTTATGAAAATGGTAGAAAAGATAGCCCTTAGCGAAGAAGAGTTGGAAGATAAATTAAAAGAGATGGCACCGGAATGGAAAACCGGAAAAAATGAAAAAGACGTTTCGTATATCCAAAGGGTGCATCATGCTTCAAAGTTTATGGAGGGGATTGGCTTTGTGGGAAAGGTTGCTGAAGCGGCGGAAGCCAATAACCATCACCCCGATATCATCATCAACTATAAACGAATTTCTATTCGCTATTGGACCCACACGGCAAGCGGGGTCACCTTAGCCGATGTCCAGATGGCCCAGAAGATAGACCCCCTATTTTAAGTCTTTATTAAGAATAAATTAGGCTCATTTTGCATCATCTCCTTTTTTGGCCTTATCTCCTTTTTTAAGTTCGACTACTTTTAGGACAATATCCGAAGGGCCTTTTCCATTTTCGTTTTTTGTTGAAAAATGGACCGGTATTTCTGTGTTCAAGTTTTTTAACGTGAGATCAAGGGCTCCATCTTTGTTAATGCTGATAGTTTGATCAGAGTCATTTAAGGTATACAGTCCTTTAGTTTTGGATTTGATTTCTTTTATTCCGGCCCCTTTAATAAATAATTTTATTTTCTTGGCTTTGTTTTTTTCGGTTTTCTTGAATGCCAGTCGAACAGTTCCTTCTGCTTGTTCTGCTGTGATAACTCCAGCGGTAATGGTTACAGAAAAACCGATGGGGGTTTTTTCTTCTTTGACATTAGCTAAATAGATGCCGCTGATACAGGTATTTTTTTCCGGGTCACCTTTTTTATCTAGCAAGCTCACGGCCAACTTCATGTCTAGAGGTTTTTTATTAGCTTTATTTACAAGGCCTAAATTTTGTAATGAAGGGAAAGTGAGCTTTACCAATTTCCCCGAATCTATGATGCTGACTTGTTCTGCGATAAGGGGGAAATACCCTCTTAGCGGGGCTGGTTTGCATTCTGCGGGAGAAAATACATTGGTAGTTTTGGGAAGGCTTGCGTGAGCTTGTGGTTGAACATAAATAGTTGCTAATAATTTCTTTGCAGTCAACTCTTTGCCTTCTTTTAAAGTTATGGTTGTTTTATTTGTTCCGTTATCCATCGCGAAAAAAGTTTGAGTGCTAAAAGCATCTATTTTACTTTCCTTCTTTTCAGGTGGCTTGGGGACAATAAAGGCCAAAGAGGTGTTTTTACTCCCAACCTTTATGGATGTTAGGTCTGCCCACGCTTGCTGTTGGTAAACTTTTAATTTATTTTTTAACTCATCCATATCTTGTATTGCTTCAATATTATCCTTAAAGCCTTTCCAGTCGTTTTGTTGAGCGTTTACATACAGTTTCCGTAATTCTTCTCTATATTTAGTAGACCGGGAGTCATTAAAGCCGCTATATAAGCCATATTCTCTTAAAATATCATTATACTTATTGTTGACCTCTTCTTCAGTTCTATGGCGGAGAGGCACTCCTGTTATGGCGTCTACCATATTTGAAATTGCTACCCCTTGGATATTCCTTGAATTGGTTCCATCCCCCTTCGGAACTAGTAGGAGAAAAGAAATATTATGGGCGCGAGGAACCATTGCGTAGTCAATGCCTCCTTGATGCATCGCTCCCAGACGTACTCGTAAAGTATTATCTGAAACCCGGCCTACGGTTAACAGGCTATTGAGATCCTTTCCTAGTAGGCTTTGAAGATCCTCCGAGAACCTTTGAAACCCTAGTTGCCCGGTTATTCCCTGCACCATTGTCAATAAATTCAAGGAAAGTTGTCTCAATCGGTTTACGCTCCTTGAATGCATCATCGATTCAATATTGTCTGTAACTAGTAATGGCACCACCTTTATATTTGGAGTAATGGTGGTAGATATATCGCTTTGATCTGCTGGCGATTCCAAAATATCAGTAAATGCCCTAAGTGAAGTTTGAGATTTTTCCAGGGTTCCGGCGGGGGCAATTCCCGGCTCTGAAAATAAAGAAATGGTCGTGTAGGCATCGTAAGGTTCGTAGCGGGCACTGGGAATCACATTGACTTGCAGGCGCACAACATAAGGCTCATAGCCTTCGCCGATGGCTGCATGTTCTATATATTTGTTCAATAACTGAACTTCCTGGAAAAGAGCGGTTGCGGCCCAATAGCGCATCATGGGGTCCATTCCTAATTCTTTATTTAAAACACTTTTATCGCCCTGAGGAAATAATTGAGAAGCTCTTCGGTCACCAACTATGGAATCTTCAGGAGTCAGGCCAGAAATATCTCCTGGTTTGCGCTCCACTGTACTTTGAGATCCCTGTGAAGATTCTTTTTCTGTGGAAGAGGCTAAAGGATTTTCACCAGTGATGGGTCGAGGATATGTTGTGGCACTGCTGGAGTTAAATGTATCGGTAGAGGATTCTGAAAGGGTTGGGGTGGCAATTTTTGCCCGCATCTGAATAGCGTCCAGAAATTTTTCTTCTTGATTGCTAGTGTTCGGGATCACATCAGTTAAAGCTTTACTTGCAGTCATGGGAAATTTAGGCTGAAGATCTTTTTTATATTTATCCCAATGCTCCACCGATAAAACCGAGACATGTATGGAGCCAGCTTCATCCAAGCTTTCCATAGTCATTGCTACCCGAGGTGTTAATTTCCATTCCAACCAGCTGCAACCATTAATGGATAAAGTTATAAAAAGTAGGAAAATATAGATCGAACAACCTCTGGATAAATCTTTCTGTCGTGTCATGGCTTCCCTCCATTGCTTAGGCTTTTCAATTGAGAAATTGCAGTAAATGATCACAAGGACGTAGCAGAGATTTCTATTTTTGGGCTAAAATCTCTTAAAACTTGTCTTGCTAAGAAATTGTTGGTTAAATTTAGTTTGGATTTTGCCATCGCTTTAAAGTTCCGTCAACACAAAAATTCCTATAATTGAAAAAATATGCTTTTGCTTTTTGTGGGAGGGATCATTGTATAAAGCGCGGAAAATTAATTGTTTTCGAGTGCTTGGCTATCAGCTGCGCCTGGAAGATCATATCTATTCCAATATTTACTTGATTTTAAAGCGGTAATCAGAATTATAGATATGTCTGTCTGATTTGGGGTTTGCAATAATTGCTTGGGGGGATATCTGCTTGTATGGGTGTTACGTTGGGTGGAGGTCACCCTGACTTTTTTAGCTGCAGATGTTATTCCGTTTCTTCTCTTAAGATATCATCAAGAGTCTGACGATTTCGTGCCTGACTGCACTGGTCGCCATCGACTACCACCTCTGGGATGAGGGGTTGGGTGTTGTAGTTCGAAGACATAACGTGACCATAAGCTCCCGCTCCGCCGATGACGATACAGTCTCCCGCCTTTGGCATAGGGAGCTTCCGAGCAACTGGTTCTTCGTCTTTTTGCGTTAGGACATCCCCGGACTCACAAACGGGCCCGGCAACGATGAGGTCCTGTTCTGGGCCGAGGTTATCACCGTCAAACCAGATGGGGTGGAACGACCCATATGCCATGGGGCGGAGGAGATGGCAGAACCCGACATTGGTCAGCACATAGTCTATGCGTTTTCCTGCTTCATCGAAAGTGTGGTTGAGTGAACGCACTTCACCGATCAGGGTTCCACACCCCGCCACGAACCTTCGGCCTGGTTCAATTTCGCAGACGATGTCCCGTCCGAAATGTTCCTTTAAAAGTTTTGCGCGTTCTTCGAGAATGGTTTTGTAGCCTGAAATATCTTCCTGTGGCTGGTCGGGGTCATATTGATAAGGCAGTCCTCCGCCAAAGTTTACTATTTCAATTTCTTCAAACTGTTTAGCGAATTCCACCAGTTTTCCGCAGATGCGGTTGAGATGCTCCATATCTCCGCCAGAACCGATATGTGTGTGCACTCCAGAAATGATTAACCCATATTCCTGGGCAATACGCTTTACCTCATCCAGATTTTGGAACCAGATTCCGTGTTTGCTATACGGTCCGCCCGTATTGGTTTTTTTTGAATGGCCTGCTCCTTCGCCGGGATTGATCCTGATGGAGATTTTTGGTGAACCGGCTCCTTTTTCTTTCAGGGCTTTGCCATATTCCTCGACCATTCCTAACGTGCCGCAATTGCAGTAAATATTGTTTTCGAGACAGAACTTTACATCGTCATCATTAAAAAATACATCGCTGGTGAAACAGATATCGTTGGTTTGGAATCCTGCTCGCAGGGCGCGTTGCACTTCAAAAACACTGACTGCATCAATTTTTACCCCACTGTTAAGCATTTCTTTGAGGATGCGTGCATTGGAATTCGCCTTCATGGCATACCGGGTAACAGGAGCTAATTGTTTGATCTCGGCAATCGAACGGCGAAGGGTTTCCAGGCTGTATACATAAACTGGGGTGCCAAAGTTTTTGGCAATATCCCGAACCTCTATTTTTTCGATTTTCATGAATTCTTCCAGATGATGAATTTTATAAAACCACTCAAGCAATTCCGATTTTTATAGCATAGATTGGCGGATCAAAGAATCTCTTTGTTTTCAATTGACATTCCACTAGGCGTGGGGCCAAATAGCAATACACTTATTTGCTAGCAAACAGTTAACCAGGCTGAAAGATCTCTTGCCAGATGCCCCTTCGGGTAGCAGTAGAAAAAATTAAGGAATAATTATGCCATGACGAAATGGACGATTGACGAAGCCCGAGAACATTACAATATTAAGGGATGGGGTGCGGGGTATTTTGACATCAATTCCAAAGGCAATATTGTGGTGCGCCCGAACAATAAGAGCGTGCATCATATTGATCTTAAGGAACTGGTTGATGATATTCAGTCCAAGGGATATTCCTTGCCCGTTCTGATCCGGTTTTCAGACATTCTTAAAGCCAGCATCGCCAATCTTTCCAACTCTTTTCAGAATGCCATTAATGAGTATGGTTTCGAGGGCAGGTATAACGGGGTTTATCCCATCAAGGTTAATCAGCAAAGACAGGTGGTGGAAGAGATTGTGAAATTCGGCCAGCCTTATAATATTGGATTGGAAGCAGGATCGAAGCCGGAATTACACGCGATCCTTGCTATTCTTGACAATCCGGAAGCTTTGTTGGTCTGCAATGGTTATAAAGATGAGGCCTTCATCCGGCTGGCGCTAATGAGCCAGAAGCTGGGCAAGAAGGTTTTTATAGTGGTGGAAAAACTTGATGAATTGGCATTGATTGAGAAGGTGGCGGGTGAGCTGGGAGTTCGACCCAATATAGGACTGCGCATCAAACTGGTGAGCGCAGGGCAGGGGCGCTGGTCTTCCTCAGCAGGGGAACATTCCAAGTTTGGTTTGAATTCCATAGAACTTATGGAAGCTCTGGAAATTGCCAAAGATAAAAATATTCTAGATTGTGTCAAGCTGATACATTTTCATCTGGGCAGTCAAATTACCAATATCCGCAGAATTAAGGACAGCCTGAAAGAAGTGGGACGGTTTTACTCCGAATTGATGAAGTTTGGATGCAACATACAATACATAGATGTGGGAGGTGGGTTGGGGGTTGACTATGATGGATCACGATCTACCTTCGCTTCCAGCACTAACTATTCGGTGCAGGAATACGCCAATGATGTGGTTTATCATTTGCTGGAAACTTGCCAGGCGGAAAATTTGCCGCACCCGAATATAATTTCTGAATCGGGTCGAGCTATGACGGCGCATCATTCCATTCTTGTTGTCAACGTGCTGGATGTGACCAGCTTTCCTGAATGGAGTGACCAGATTGAGGTCCCCGATGATGCTCCTCCAGTGCTGAAGGAAATTTTTCATGTGCTGGATTCCACCTCTAATAAAAACCTGATCGAATCCTGGCATGATGCGGTCCATTTAAAAGATGAGGCACAAAACCAATTTTTAGTTGGCCTGATAAACTTGAATGATAGGGCTCTGGCCGAACGTATTTATTGGGGAATTTGCCGTAAAATTGAAAAGCTGGGTTCGCGACTGAAATTCCTTCCTGAAGATATCCGGAGCCTTAAAACCAAACTGGCTGATAAATATTTCTGCAATTTTTCAGTGTTCCAGTCTGTTCCCGACTCCTGGGCCATTGATCAGGTGTTTCCGGTTGTGCCTTTACACCGTTTAAATGAAGAACCCGATCGCGATGCGACACTTGAAGACATTACCTGTGATTCGGACGGGAGAATTGATACTTTCATTGGCAATCACCGTGGAACGGAAAACACGTTGCGGGTACATTCTCTTCAACCTGGAGAAAACTATCCTCTTTGCATTTTTCTTACAGGAGCGTATCAGGAAATTCTCGGAGACCTGCATAACCTGTTCGGAGACACCAATACAGTTCACGTTTCACTCAATGAAGATGGGTCTTTGAACTACGAACAAATAATTGAAGGCGAAGATGTGACAGATGTTCTGGACTATGTGCAATTTAGTGCCAGTGAACTCGCTGGGCGTATAGATGGCTTCCTGATCGGTTGTGTGCAAAGAGGGGTGGTCACGCAAAAAGAGGCCGATGATTTTCTCAATCTCTATAAGGCGGGCTTGAACGGATATACCTATTTGGTGAAACCGGAAACTATTGAAAAAGATTAATTACTTGCTGGCTCAGCCTTTGAGTAAAAACTTTTTATCTGTTCGATACGTTCATGGGTTGTCGGGTGGGTGGAGAAATAACTCGCCTCATCAGATTTGCCTCCAGACTCTTTACGAAAAATTTCAAATACTTCAATAAAATGTTGCGGAGGCAAGCCGGCTTTCTGCAAATAGTCCACGCCAAGTTTGTCGGCTTCTAATTCCTGCGGGCGTGAGAATCCGCCGACCACTAACGGTTTCACTGCATATTCGGCATATCCCAATCCTGGCACAAACGCACCGGCAACCGTAAATGCGATGGATGTTAGAATAGAAACTCCCATCGTAGAATAATAATGGCCTGCTTTTAAATGGCCCATTTCATGCGCCGCCACAGCCATTCTCTGTTCTGTGGACAATTGATGCAGGAGGTCATCGGTGATATTAATGTCGTTGCCCGAAGTTACCCAGGCGTTGGAAAAGTCGGCATAATGCACCACGGCGTTATATTCTTCATCAGGGAAGTTGGCCTGCGCAACCGTATCCACTGCTGTTTTCCAAAGGTAGAGGTCATAGGCGCAACCGGCACAATCGGTTTTCTGAGTGGTTTGACAACCAACCAGAACAATCATCATCAGGAATAGAAGAAATTTTTTTTTCATAGTGAAGGCAACTCTCTGACGAGTGAGGAAATTGGGCAATGACTCGATGAGCCGAGAAAAAATATTTTTTGCCAAACAAAGCTATTACAAATTGGGTTCAGCGTTATGCTGGAGAATGTCTACCATTTCTTGATGGATCAAGCCGTTGCTCACTAATATTTCTTCATCGTAAATCGTGACAGGGGTTCCATCAAACTTCGACAGGGTTCCTCCGGCTTCCGTTACGATTAATGCTCCCCCGGCGACATCCCAAGGGCTGAGCTTGAGTTCCCAGAATCCTTCAAATCGTCCCATCGCGGTATAAACCAAATCCATCGCGGCGGAACCGGGGCGACGCACAGCCTGACACGCTTTCATGAACCGGCAAAAATGATTTAAATTGTCATCGAGTGAATGTGCCACCTTGGGGTGGAATCCGGTGACAAGCAGGCTTTCCTTCAAAGTGGGTATAGTGGAAACTTTAATAGTCTTGTTATTGAGGGTGGCTCCTTTGCCTCGTTCGGCAACAAATAATTCATCCAGGCAGGGGTTGTACACCACACCGACTTCCAACTGACCTTCATGTTCTAATCCGATCGAAACGCAATAACAAGGGTAGCCATGGGAATAGTTCAGTGTTCCATCGAGAGGGTCAATGATCCATTTACTCGATGACTCATTGCCTTCGGCGTTGCCCGATTCTTCGGCCAGGATATCGTGGTCGGGAAAAGTTTTCTTGATCCGGTCTATCACCGTCCGTTCGGCCAGAAGGTCTACCTCTGTTACCGGATCATAAAACTCTTTGTAAGAAACCTTTCCGATAGAGTCTTTACGTTCATGCAGAATCTTTCCAGCTGCCAACGCGGCTTCGACCGCTACTTGCACTGCTTCGCTCATTCTAACCACCCGCCACCGACAACGCAGTCATCCTGATAAAACACGGCGGACTGGCCCGGAGCGATGGAAGTCTCCGGTTCATCGAACTCAATCTTTGCACGCGAGCCGTCCAACGGAGTTATTGTTGACGGAACCGCCCGGTGCCGGTAACGGATTTGCACATCGGCGCGGACCGGACCCGAAAACTCCAAACACCAATTTACCTGACCGACTGTGCAATCCTGCCGGGCCAGTTCATTTTTTGGGCCGACAGTGATGCGGTTTTTCACCGGGTCAATATGCGTCACAAAATGCGGTTCTTTCAGTCCTCCGAGGTTGAGCCCTTTTCTTTGTCCGATGGTGAAAGCCGGGTAGCCGGGGTGTTTGCCCAGCACCGTGCCTGCGGAATTGATGATTTCCCCTTCCTTCAGGCCTTGTCCGTTTAATTGCTTGGCGATAAATCGGGGATAGTCGTTGTCAGGAATGAAACAAACTTCATGCGACTCGGCTTTTTCTGCTACGTTCAGTCCCAATTGTCGAGCCCGTTCGCGCACTTCATTTTTATCCATGTCGCCGAGAGGGAATTCCAGTCTCTCTAGTTGTTCCTGCGACAAGTTGAATAGAAAATAACTCTGGTCTTTAAACCGGTCCCGGCCGCGCCGCACCAGTAACTGGCCGGAAGCATGCCTGACGATAGAAGCGTAATGTCCGGTGGCGATACGCTGTACGCCGAACGATTCGGCTTTATGAATCAACTCTTCAAATTTCAGTTTCTGGTTGCACATAGTGCAGGGAATCGGCGTTCGGGCTTGCATGTATTCCGAGATGAAATAGTCCACCACCTCTTCCTTAAACTTTTTTTCCATGTTGAGGATGTAATAAGGAATGCCGACTCGCTCAGCTACCCGTCGGGCGTCGGCCAGATCGTCCAGCGAGCAGCAGGTGCCGAACCGGCTGTCTGAGTTGGAGTAGTTCCATAGTTGCAGGGAGACCCCGACCGCATCGAACCCGCGCTCCTTCATGATCCCGGCGGCGACAGAGCTGTCTACCCCGCCGCTCATGGCGACCACAATCTTTTCTTTTTCTTTTATTGCCGTCATATTTTAAAGGGAATCTTCAAAGCTGAAAAACGAAAGGCAAGAGTCGCCCAAACGCCGATCTTTATAAAATTTAAGTTTATCATAATTTTCCTGCAAAACGGTTTTATGGAAATGTTCCACTACCACCACCGCATCCTGCCGCAAAATGCCCGATGAAGAAAGTTTCAGCAAGGTGGGTTCATACAAGTCATCGGCGAAAGGGGGGTCCACAAAAACCAGATCGAAGTTCTGCCCCTGTTCTTTGAGTGTTTTCAATCCCATCAGCGCAGTGGATTTTAACAAAATCTGGTTTTCGCCCGTCATTTTGCACTTTTCCAGATTCTGCATGATGATGTTCTGGGCTTTTAGGTCGGGTTCGACAAACACCACTATTTCCGCTCCCCGGCTCAGAGCTTCAATGCCCATGCTTCCACTACCCGCAAACAGGTCGAGAAAGGCCACCCCTTGGAGTCCCGGCCCAACCTGATTGAAAAATGATTCCTTAACCCGGTCGAGCGTGGGGCGGATGTTGGCAGAGCCCAGGCTGACCAGGCGGGTTCCGCGGGCGGTGCCCGAAATTACACGCATATATATAGGGTTCCCTTCATTTTTATTAAGAACTCACGGCTCGCTGGTTCCACGCCAGTGGTTCTCCGCTTGACAGTTTTTGCATCTAAAACTATTATAGACTAGAAATTTCAAGGGATTACTATTCGGGTATCGTCTAATGGTAGGACGCCAGATTCTGATTCTGGATGTCGAGGTTCGAGCCCTTGTACCCGAGCCAATCCCTTTTTCTATTTTATCGAGGGATCATGAATATTAGCCGAAATCCATTTATACTGGGGCTCTGCGCTCCGCTTTACCAATTGGTCGCGACCATTGCCATCACCAACGATTTTTTAATGATGGCGATTTTTATTATGTTTACGCTTGGGCTCCTCGGCGCTTATGTCAGCGATTTCCCGGTTTTGGCTACACTATATATGAATGAAGTGGCACACAAAACTGCTGTTTCTTCATTATTGGGTATGCTTTTGGGATTCATCCTGTTTCTGGCTTTCGGAACAGGGGGGAATGAAGGGGAAGACGGAGGCATGATTTCGGCAGGGGGCAAGTTTATGGCCACATGGGGGGTGTTGTCTTTACCCGCTTACCCTTTGATGGTTTACATGATTTTTGGAGTGAATAAACGAGATTTGGAAGCCGAAGATGTGATCCGTAAAGAGAAAAAGAAAAACCGGGCAGGTCCGCCCATTATGAAAAAAGACGGATTTTAGCAGCATCGCTGCAGGAAATAGTTTCAGAAATAAACCGCCACACATTGTGGCCCCATCGTCTAGCGGCTAGGACGCTGGCCTCTCACGCCGGAAACAGGGGTTCGATTCCCCTTGGGGCTATTCTCCAATGTTGTAGTAAAGACCTTATTTCACTGTAGTTTACTAAAGTTTTCAAGCTTTATCCTTTTTGAGAATGGGCGTTTTGACCGTTGCCTAAACGTTGCCCATTTATCTAA
>JABHBK010000016.1 GCA_018673915.1 Nitrospina sp.
CACCGGACATCTTGTCTTCAGCACCCTGCACACAAACTCCGCTCCAGAAACCATTACCCGGCTTTTGGACATGGGAATGAATCCGCTCAACTTTGCCGATGCCTTGCTCCTCATTGTCGCGCAAAGACTGGTTCGTACCCTCTGCAAAAAATGTAAGGAAGACTATCATCCAAATCAGGAAGAGTTTGATGCATTAGCTAAAGAATATGGCGATGGCTTTGAAAATTTAAATATTCAATATTCTGATGACTTAATGCTAAAAAAACCGGTGGGATGCAATAACTGCAATGATACGGGCTATGCAGGACGTACCGGATTGCATGAGTGCCTTGAAGGAACCGATGATATTAAAAGAATGATCATGAAACAGTCACTAGTCGAAGATTTGCGCAAGCAGGCTATCAGTGATGGCATGACGACCCTCAAACAGGATGGAATCTACAAAGTATTCAAAGGGGATTGTGACTTGAAACAAGTCATGGCCGTTTGTATTGTCTAACTTTAAATTTTACTCTTGAATATACGAAGGTGGGAAAACCCAGTCCGGCTCTTAGTGGACGGCAATAGGATGACCTTCATCCCATTCTTTTATTTTATCTAAAGCATTCATTGCGATCTTCTGATTCCTCAGTTTTTTATCGCGTATCCGCATGTCTTGAACCCAGAATAAACCGAAATTAATATTCATCGGTTGGAATCCTTTACTACCCGATTTCGTTAAATAATTTATCAAAGCGCCCAAAGCGGTATCTGCTGGAGGTGGGCCATAGGAACTCCCTGAAATTTTTGCCACTGCGCTCAAGCCAGCTAAAAGGCCCATCGCAGATGACTCTACATAACCTTCAACTCCGGTAACTTGACCCGCAAAATAAATCCCGGGATGACTCTTCAACTCAAGTTGATTATTCAGGAGACTGGGTGAATTGATATAAGTATTGCGATGGATCGCTCCAAATCGGAAAAACTCAGCATTCTCCAAACCTGGAATCATGGAAAAAATCCTTTTTTGTTCAGGGTAAGTGAGCTTGGTCTGAAACCCCACCAAGTTATAGGCAGAACTGTCCCGGTTTTCTCGACGTAATTGCACCACCGCATGAGCAATCTTTCCGGTTTTGGGGTTGGTTAAACCAACTGGTTTCAATGGGCCAAATGCCAGAGTGCGGTCTCCCCGCTCAGCCAGTACTTCAATAGGCATACAGCCTTCAAAGTAAACCGCTTTTTCAAAAGTGGCAAAAGGAACTTTTTCTGAAGCCTTTAATTCCCTGACAAATTCATAATACTGTGCCTCGCTCATGGGGCAATTCAAGTAATCCGCATCACCCTTGTCATAACGCGAAGCAAAAAATGCTTTGTCGTAATCTATCGAATCAGCATTAACTATTGGAGATAGCGCATCATAAAAATAAAGATATTCCTGACCCACCAGTTTTGAAATTTGTTCAGATAGATGCGGGGATGTTAGAGGGCCGGTGGCAATAATGACAGGGCCTTCTTGAGGTATTTCTTTGACCTCTTCACGCTTGAAGGTAATATTGGGATGACTGGATAACTTTTCAGTAATTTCCTTCGAAAATAAGTCTCGGTCGACCGCCAATGCTGAACCGGCAGGAACGGAGTTATTATCACCAGATGCAATAACAATGGATTTAAAGTGACGTAATTCTTCTTTAAGAATAAATGGTGCGGAATGAGGCAGGTTGTTGCCTAAGGAGTTACTGCAAACGAGTTCGGCACAATTTTCGGTTTTATGAACAGGAGTTCGAGTTACCGGTCGCATTTCATACAATACAACCTTCACACCCCGCTCAGCAGCCTGCCAAGCCGCTTCAGAGCCTGCAAGCCCTGCCCCGATTACTGTTAAATAATCCTTCACAATCGATCAAGCCGCAGCATTTGTTTTTTTGAAGCCGCAATTTGGACAAAGCACGGAAGGGTCTTCATTCTTTTTCCATTTTTCTATCAAAAATGGATTCTTACACTCTGGGCAAGCTTCACCCACGGGCTTATCCCAGGATGTGAATTTACAATCTGGATATTTCGTGCAACCATAAAATGTTCTGCCCTTTTTTGAACGGCGGGAAGCAATCTCGCCTTCACAAGTTTCCTCAGGACAAGCTATGCCAAGCCCAATCGGTTTGGTAAATTTGCATTCGGGATATTTGGAACAAGCAATGAATTTTCCAAAACGCCCTCTTTTCATAATTAATGGCGCCTCACACTTGTCACAATTGCCTTCCACCTCATCAGTCTTGGCCCCATCCTCAGAATCACCTTTGTCACCAAGGTCTCGCGTATTTTTACACTCTGGATAACCCGAACATGCCATAAATTTTCCAAAGCGACCCCATTTAATAATCATAGGCTGGTCACATTTATCACAGACCTCATCGGTTTCTTCTACCTGGGCTTTAAAGTCCTTCATTTTTTCTTCGGCTTTTTCCAAATCTGCTTTAAAGGGGATATAAAAAGAGTTTAGCGCCTCAACCCACCCCAGCTTTCCTCCTTCAATATCATCCAATTGCTCTTCCATTTTTGCAGTAAACTCTGTGGTCATGATATCTGGGAAGTTTTCAACCAAAAGATCATTGATCATAAATCCAAGTTCAACAGGTTGCAGGCGCCGCTCTACATTTTGAATATAGTCCCTGTCCTTAATCACACTGATGGTCGCAGCATAAGTACTAGGACGTCCGACTCCTTTATCTTCCAACTCCTTAACCAGCATCGCCTCAGAAAAACGGGCGGGAGGCTGGGTAAAGTGTTGCTCGGGAAGTATTTCGTGAACTTTTAATACTTCACCTTTTTCCAATGCAGGAAGCAGGCGATCATCCCCTTTGCCTTCCGGTTTCGATTCATCGCTCTGGTCGTCATCCTGGCTTTCAACATAAACTTTCATAAAGCCCGCAAATTTCAATATAGAACCGTTACTACGAAACAAATAATTTCCCGACTGAATATCAAATTGGGTGGTATCCAAAACGGCTGGAACCATCTGGCAAGAAACGAAACGCGACCAAATTAATTGATAAAGCCTGTAGGAATCTTTTTCAAGATTATCTTTGATGGTACTCGGCTCTATTTTTACATCCGTGGGCCGGATTGCCTCATGGGCTTCTTGAGCTGACTTTTTACTTTTATACGTATTAGGTGCGGTGGGCAGAAACTCTTTCCCATATCTTTCAGGAATAAACGCCCGAACTTCTTCAAGAGCCTGATCAGACAACTTTACAGAATCAGTACGCATATAAGTGATGAGACCCACTGTTCCCTTTTTCCCCAGCGTAATTCCTTCATACAACCGCTGCGCTAACATCATGGTCTTTTTGGGAGAAAAATTTAGTTTTCGAGATGCTTCCTGCTGCAGTGTACTCGTGATAAAAGGCGCGCTGGGATTTCTTTTCCTCTCTTTTTTAACAATATTTTCGAGAACAGGTTTAGCGCCTTCCATGCCTTTGAGGATTTCATCTGCCTCGGCTTTATTGGCAACCTCAACTTTCTTCCCAGCAACCTTAAATAGTTTGGCCTGGAATAGAGGCTTCTTGCTGCCTTCCAATTCCAAAGTGATAGACCAATACTCCCGAGGTTTGAAAGCTAGAATCTCACGTTCCCTTTCACAAACAATCCGTAAAGCAACAGATTGAACTCGACCCGCACTCAGCCCACGATGGACTTTTTTCCATAAGATAGGGCTGATTTTATATCCCACCAACCTATCTAGAATCCTACGAGCCTGTTGCGCATTCACACGGTTATTGTTGAGCTCGGTAGGGTTTTTAATAGCATCCAAAACCGCCTTTTTAGTGATTTCGTTAAACGTCACCCGATAGATTTTGCCCTTGGTGAACCTTGCCACCTCATTGCCAATATGGTGGGCAATAGCTTCCCCTTCACGGTCCGGGTCCGGGGCGAGATAAATCGTGTCACACTTCTTGGCAGCAGTTTTCAGTTCCTGGAGAATTTTTCCTTTTCCCCGGATGGTGATGTACTCGGGGGCAAAGTCATTATCAACATCAACTCCAAGTTTTTTCTTGGGCAAATCTTTGAGATGACCTACAGAAGCCTTTATTATAAAATCCTTGCCAACTATCTTTTTAAGCGTGTTGACTTTGGTAGGGGACTCAACGATTAATAACGATTTAGCCATATTTCCTCACTAGTTTTATTCATCACCACAATTAGAAATATACATTTTCCCACTCAATTGACGAACCACACCTCGCA
Organism: Nitrospina sp.; assembly: GCA_018673915.1. Taxonomy (GTDB): domain Bacteria; phylum Nitrospinota; class Nitrospinia; order Nitrospinales; family VA-1; genus LS-NOB. The sequence goes on from JABHBK010000016.1 coordinate 4,222, forward strand.
ATTCCAGTTGCAACAGTGTAGCCGAAACTTGCGCAGGAGACAAATTACTGTTTTCAATCAAATTATCTATATGCCTGCCTTCCAGTGATAATAATGAGAAAATCTTTTTTTCCTCGTCATTATCAAGCAGGATTTTGGGTTTCTCAATTTCGGCCTGAGCCTTCAAACTTTCACCCAACGCAGGCAATAGCTCTTCAAGGATAGATTCTGGACTATCGACCAACTTAGCACCAGACTTGATCAGGTTATTAGTCCCTTTGCTTTTAGGAGAGGTAATATTTCCAGGAATCGCAAAAACCTCCCTGCCCTGTTCCAAAGCAAAATCAGCAGTAATCAAGGCCCCACTCTTTTCAGCCGCCTCTACAACCACCGTTCCTAATGCCAATCCACTCAAAATTCTGTTTCGTGCTGGGAAATTATTACGGTCCGGTCGCATTAAAACAGGAAACTCAGATAAAATAGCCCCTTGCTCGACTATTTGTTTCCTTAAATTAAGGTTCTCCGGTGGATAAGTATGCCCCAATCCACAACCAAAGACAGCAATAGTATCTGCACCGGCAGTTAAAGCTGCCTTGTGCGCCAAAGTATCTATTCCCCTAGCCAAGCCACTGATTATACTAAAACCAGCAGAGGCCAGTTTCAAACAAAGTCTTTCCGCAACTAGTTTTCCATATTCAGAGGGAGTGCGCGTTCCCACAACCGCCAAAGGCAAAGCAATGGTGTTTAAAGCTTTTCCTTTTATATAAAGAATGGGTGGAGGGTCGTAAATAGACTTCAGTAAAGGAGAATATTCCGGGCTTTCGAGAGTTAAAACCCGCAAACCTTCATTATCTGCCAACCTTAATTCACGTTCTGCGGCTAAGTCAACATCAAAACGCTTGATTTCATCCACAACCTTGCGGCCAACACCCTGGATTCTCTGCAAATCTTCTCTTGCTGCGGAAAACACCTCACGAGGTGAACCAAAACCCTGCACAAGACGGTGGAATAGAGTTCGACCCACTCCAACAACCATATTTAAAGCCAACCAATATTTCAGGGTCTCTCTATCCATGAGGCTTTTACCCGATTTAAATCTGCAACAGCCAAGTTAAAGTGATAAACCGAATCATAATAGCCGCTCAACACCCGGGTGTATATAATAAGTGCTTCAAACAAGTCTCCTGCATCTCCAATCCCAAAATCATAGTTTGCCACTTCACTCACCAGCAAAGCCCGAGTAATTTTACGATTCGATCTGGAAATATTAAGTTTCTCTCGGGTTTCAACAGCTTTTAAATAACCCGTCCTGAGTGCAAGCTCTTTACTATTTATTCCCTTTGAAACCATAACAGGGGTCAGCCCAGATTCCTTAAACCATGTATCATAATTTGCAAATTTGAACTGGACAGGTTCTATCTTGGAATCAAGCATTTCTCTATCTGGAAAAGAACTATCCTTAAAAATTAAAGCCAAGGATAATATCGCAGTCTTTATTTCACTTTCCAACTCAATGATGCTATTCAAGGTGCCAGCGAGGCCTAGTTTAAGCTTTGTAATGGCTGATTGACTAACATCCTCTTCACCTAAATCGAATTTTTCTTCCGCTTTTGTAACCGCCTTTTCAAAATGCCCCTGCACTTCTTTTAATATTTCAAGTTTCTGCGTTTTGCTTTGAACCTGATAATAATATTTCTGGACTTGATATTCTTTATCAGCTAAAAACAGAACATCATTTCCCGCATAAAGAGAACTTACTTCATCCACCGCTCTTTGCAAATCAGGCAATGGCTCTAACCCACCAGCCATAGAACTAGATAATAAACCTGCATAAACCACAAAAATAACTGCTATATATTTGAGCAAAGGCTTAATTAAATTCCTTTTTGATTTTTTATACATAAAAATTAGTCTGGTTAATTAATATCATTTAAATATTAAGGGAAAGAGACCGCAGGAAAGAAAAAAGGGGTACTAAACTTCTAAAAAGAAACCTTGATGGCAACCAAGAATGTTCTCTTTATTGGAAAATGTCCTGGTTCAGGACAGAAGCTCAGTACCCCAGAATGATCAAAAGGTACCACACGCCCCTACCCCTGTCAATTTTAATATGGACTCTTCATCCCGATTTTAACAAATTTTTGACAAAATTATGCTTTAATTACATATGCTTACATACCACCCGCCATTTTAGCCCCAAAACTAAGCAATTTAAAACCATAGTTTTCAACACTTTAAATTTTATTGCATCTCCAATTTTTGCAGCCCCTAAAACACAAATTATGTGCCTAAGAATATTCATATTTAACAATATTTCAATAGGTTACCTGTCATATAAATGAGAATGGAACCGGTATAAACGTTACAACGAAAATGGCTATGGATACCAGCCCCAGAACCTTTTCCCGATGACTCAAATCTTCAATTTCATCGGTTAACGGGGCTGTTTTAAAACCTACCAGCGCTATCATCACGGCCCAGAAAAACCAACCCGACCAAAAATAACCCAGCGGAAATAATCCTATATAAAAAATACGTCCCAGCAACCCATGTTTATTCGGGAAAAGAGCAAAAATGATATGCCCACCATCCAATTGACCTATGGGTATCAGGTTTAATGCCGTCACAAACATTCCTATCCAACCTGCAAACGCTATTGGATGGAGATTGATATTCAAATCGGGGGACTGAGGATTCACTCCCAAGACCCATTCCGAACAAAGGTTCAACACCAATGAACTGCCAAAATTAACTCCTTCAATACCCAATGCTGGTGACACAGTTGAAAGAGACAAACCGTATATCAAAGTGGGTAAGGCCACAATAAAACCCGCTATGGGACCGGCGGAACCAATTTCCATCAAAACCCTGCGGTTAGGAATAACCTGTTTGATCTGAATAAAAGCACCAAAGGTTCCAGCAATGAAGACAGGTGGCGCAGGAATAAAATAAGGAAGCGTTGAACGAACCCCATTTCTTCTACTGGCCCAGTAATGCCCGAATTCATGCGCACCTAATATAAAAACCAAGCTAATTGAAAAGAGAAAACCGCCTGACAGAAATGTCGTTACGAGGGTTGCTGACAATAATAAGGAAAAGAGCCACCAACCACCTGGCGTGGGGCCAATGGGCAAGGGCTCCTCATGTCGAGATAACTTTTCGCTAGCAGACACGGCTAGTGCTATTCGGCAATCGGCTTAAGAGTGTGAGTGAATTCGCGGGCATTGTCACCGGAGTAGTCAGCAACGATTTGGCCGTTGCCATGGAGTTTGTATTTATAGATAACCAATCCTTCCAGCCCTACCGGTCCTCTGGCATGCGTTCTGTTAGTGCTTATTCCTATTTCAGCGCCCAATCCATACCTGAATCCATCGGCAAAACGTGTCGACGCATTCCACATAACACTGGCCGAACCCACCTCATTAAGAAACTGCTCTGCCCGGTCACTGTTTTCGGTAATGATCACATCCGTATGCCCAGAACCATGCTTATTGATAAACTTCACCGCGTCAGAAAGACTATCTACAGTTTTAATGGACAATTTAAGGTCACTATATTCTAAATCCCAGTCAGCCTCGCAGGCCTCGGCCACCTCAGCAACCAAATGACATGTTTTTATGCAACCCACAAGTTCCACCTTTTTTTCTCTAAATTTTTCCACCAAGCCTGGCAAAACCTTATCAGCGATGTCCTTATGTACCAGAAGGGTCTCTATTGCATTGCAGGCCGCCGGATATTGCAACTTAGAGTCCAAACATATTCTGATGGCCTTATCTATATCCGCGAATTTATCTATATAGCCGTGACAAATTCCTTCTGAATGCCCCAGGACAGGGATTCTAGTATTTTCCTGAATGTACCTCACGAAAGAATTACTCCCCCGGGGAACAATTAAATGAATATATTTATCTTCCTTAAGCATGTCCGCCACTTCTAAACGCGTCTCAATCATTTGAACCGCCGCTTGGGGAACGCCGGGCACTTTGTTCATGGCTTCCACTAAAAGACCAACAATCACCTTATTGGAATTCTGTGCTTCGGTTCCCCCCTTCAAGATGACAGCATTGCCCGATTTAAAACATAGCGAGGAGATTTGAGGAACCGCATCGGGCCGAGCTTCAAAAATTGCCCCAATCACGCCAATAGGGCAAGTGACTTGCTCAACCACCAGGTCCTGATCCATCTCCATCACACTTTTCACCACCCCTACTGGATCTTGCAACTCCGCTACACTGCGAATACCTTTAGACATTCCCCGAACTTTTTCCTCATTCAAGACCAGACGGTCCACCAATGCCTTGGGAATTCCCTCATTTTTAGCAAACTCCAGATCTTTTTTATTTGCCGCTAAAATGGAATCGCAATTCGCTTCCAGAGCATCCGCCATCAACCTCAAAGCCTGATTTTTTAAATCTGTAGAAAGATGGGCTAAAACCAATGCGGAAGTATTAGCATTTTTTGCTATTTCAGAAACATTCATATCTATTTAAAGACTTTCCTTTTATTAAGCGAGTAGCATTCATTAATCAGCAATAAGTCGCATGTGAAACAAGATTATAGCATCCCTTTCCTTAAATTTTGCTCAGGTTGATCGGAGGAAAGCAAAATAAGCCCAGGAATATAACTATTAAAATAACGATTTAAGGGAAGTTATGAACGGTAATTTTGACTTCAAGGCCATCCTGCATCCAACCAAAATTACCGTGACCCGCAATAGTAGAAATACTTCCTTTCCCGTCTATTTTGCGAATGCGGTTGTTGTCTCGATCGGTAAAGATTAAATTCCCGCTTTTATCAAAAACCATTCTGAAAGGTCTTTTCAACTGAGCTTTAGTAGCAAGCCCATTGTCTCCCGTAAAACCCGGTTCGCCAGTACCCGCAACCAGAGAAATAATACCGCTCGCATCAATCTTTCTAATTCTTGCAGTTTGCTCTTCCGCCAGATACAGGGTTCCATCAGAACTCAAGACTAATCCTCCTGGAGACCTGATGCCCGCATCTATCGCCAGACCGTTATCCCCATCGTCTTTAAATTCACCGGTCCCACCAACAATTTGAAACTTTCCATCCCTGTCCAATTTACCAATCCGGCTGCTTCCTGAATCAGAAAAGTAAATCGTCCCTAGATCATCCACTCGAACACTATTGGGATGGAATTCTTCGCCCATTGGCACCATGGTCTCATCCAAAACCTTGTGTATGGTGCCATCCTTCTCTATTTTACGGATCGAACGACTTGTAGCATCTGAAATATACACATTCCCGGCCTTATCGGTGGCGATATCACTGATCGTGTAGAACGAAGCCGCAACTGCAGGTCCCCCATCCCCATCACTGCCCTGCTGTCCGTTACCGGCAAAATGCGTTATCGTGCCTGCGGCATCTATTTTTCGAATGACCCAGCCATTGCCAAGACGATGAACAACATAAAGATTGTCCTCATGATCGATGGCAATCGTTGAAGGCATGAATAAGGCTGCAGACAAGGCCGGCCCCCCATTACCTTCATTGCCTTCACGCCCGTTTCCGGCAAATGTAGTAATGATTCCATCAGGAGCCAGTTTGCGAATTCTATGGTGTTGCAAATCAGCAAACAGGATATTATCGTGACTGTCTATAACAATTCCCGAAGGAGTATTCAGCGTAGCTCCCCGCCCCGGTCCTCCATCCCCTTTAAAAAGAGACTCACCATTGCCGGCGAGCGTGGTCACCCTATAATTTTTCAATCCAACACCACGCACGCGAAAATGAGTGCGGTCCACCACCACCAACTGGTTATCGGGATGAATTGCCAGGACCAAAGGAAGGTGTAAGCTGGTTTCAGGAGCAATTTCATTGTCTCCATTAAATTCGGTCTTACCTATTCCCATTAAAGTTGTGATGACTCCTTGTTGGTCTATTTTGCGGATTCGATTATTGTTCCGGTCAGCAATATATATATTGTCTTCAGCATCGACCACCACATCCGTGGGATAAGCCAGATTGGAATAAGAAGCAGGACCATAATCTCCACCGAAGGAATGCATGCTGTCACCAGCCAGGGTAGTGATGACTCCCTGGGTATCCACTTTGCGAACGCGATTGTTGCCACGATCAGCGATATACAGATTTCCCTGCCGATCCAGTGAAATTCCAAAAGGAAATTTCAGCAAAGCATTTTTGGCCAGACCAAAATCACCGCCAAAACCTTCCAGTCCTACCCCTGCTACGGTAGTGATTATTCCCTCCTGATCCACTTTGCGGATTCGATGATTGGATCGGTCAGAAATATAGAGGTCGCCATTAGGCCCAACTTCAATATCTGACGGAAAGTGCAACTGGGCTGCCAACGCCGAGCCTCCATCCCCGCCAAAATCTGGCTCGCCGGTTCCCACTAGGGTGGTGATGATGCCATCGGGGGTAACTTTACGAATCCGGTGATTATTTCGGTCTGCAATGTACAAATTGCCTTCACCATCCAACGCCAAACCCGCGGGGAAATTTAGAGCCGCATCGAGTGCAGGACCCCCATCGCCAGAAAACCCAGCAATCCCGTTACCCGCAATAGTGGTGATGATGCCATCTGGAGTAACTTTTCTAATCCGGTTTTTCGAACGATGCGAAAGGTAAATATTTCCATCCCGGTCCACCACAACCCCATCCACCAAAGTCAAAGTGACAGAAGTCGCAAGTTTTCCATCACCCACATCTTTATAGGGAAAAGATTCAGCGGCTAAAGCCGGGGAGGAAATAGCGAGAACCACAAGTGATATAGTATATATAAGGTAGTTTCTCATATTAGGAACTCCACTCACGCTGGCCGACGGCCGGTCAGCGATAGATAATTTGCACTTTTCCTTTACGGTTGGCCTTGAAAGCCGCCAAGGTGGTCGCTTCCCCCAACAAGTTCATCGCCAAATCCAAAACTTTTAATTCGGGGAAGTATTGTGACTCAATCAAGGCGATTGCTCCCTGATCGGTAATACTATTTTGCCCCAGATACAACGACTCCAGCTTTGGAAAACTTTGCGAATTAGCCAAGGCCTGTGCCCCGCCATCTCCAATTTCGTTACGGAACAAATTCAACGTCACTAATTGTGGCAACTCATTGGCAGAAGCAAGAAACTCGGCCCCCGCCGGGGTGATCAAGTTATCGTTCAGCATCAGGGTTTTCAGGTTCATGAAATTTTTAGAAACCACCATCAACTCGATACTGTCATCACTGATTTCGTTCTTCCACAGCTTCAATGATTCCAGCTGCTTCAAATATGGTGAATCCGAAATAGCTTTCAGGCCCAGGTCGCCCAACAAATTCCCCCACAAATCCAAATGCTTCAAACCAGCCAGATGCGGAGACTTTGCAAGCGCCTTCATACCCCCAGATCTAATATTATTTCCCTGCAGGTAAAGAGTGGTGATTTCAGAAAGAGACTCCATCTTAGCCAATTGTTTGGCCCCCTTTTTACCAATTTTCAATCCGCTGAGGTCCAGAGTCTTGCCGTCATGACTGATACGCTTGGTGATTAAAGTGGAAAAATCCTCAGCCCACACTAACAAGGGGGTAGTCAATATGAAAACCAGAAGGGAAATTGCGCTGAGAAGAGGTTTTATTCGGGGCTCTAACATAAAGTCAGGTTAACAAATACTTGAAGACAGTGTAAACAGATTTGTTCAGGCTTTAAATGTGCTGGAAAAGGTTCCATTAGTTCTGGCAACCCCCACCCTCTCCTGATCCTTAACAGGAATCGTCCAATAGCAGGCATTTATCATTCAACCAACGGAAATAATACCTATAATATTAAAATGATTAGCAAAATTGAAATTCGCGAAAGTCGCCCCAATGATATCACCGGGATCGAACAACTGTATGTGGACTCCTTCCCCGACGAGGACCTGTTACCGCTTGTTAGGGAACTTCAGGATTTTGGGCAGGGCGTGATATCACTCGTTGGGATACGTGAAAAGGAAATCGTAGGGCATATCAGCTTCACGTTTTGCCACGTTGAGGGAGGGAAGAATAGGGTCGCGCTTTTAGGCCCGCTCGCGGTAACACCACCTTTGCATAAGCAGGGGATCGGAAGCACATTGGTTCAGATGGCTTTTAAGCACTTGGAAAACTCTAAAGTTGGCTATGTATTTGTTCTCGGTGACCCAGCTTATTACAGTCGCTTTGGATTCAAGGCAGAGGACAAAGTCGTTACACCTTATCCATTACCGACGGAATGGCAAGGAGCATGGCAGTCCATCCGCCTGTGCGATGCAGAAACGCCTCATGAGGGAAAACTGTCTGTGCCAGAACCATGGCGTCAAATTGCGCTCTGGACTTCTTGACTTACTAACCCCCCTGCTTACCCAAGCCAGAAGCAGACATCATTGAATTCCCCCTTCGTGTCAATAACGACATGTCTCCGTTCGGCCAAAAGCGGACATTCAATTATATTTTAAAAACATTTTAAAAGAATGATGCATTGGGTTTACAAAGGTATGATCAAATTTCCTATTCAGGTTTTTTGTCTTTGGAATCCTGTTTTTTTAGGGCCAAAGATTCTATTGTACACCCACCATAATGGGTAAAGAGGGGGGAAGCTGGTCATGATAAACCCTTTATTCGGCTCACGAGGTTGTTTCATGACCTTGAAACCGACATAACCCAGAAATAATGCAAACGCAAAAAACTCGAAGGAAACAACAATCTCTTCCATTGGATCTGCTATGTATTCAACACCATTGACAGTTGCTGCCATATTTCCTTCACTAAAAGGAATTAGCAAACTAATAATAGCAAAACCTATAGATATGATTCTGCAACTGATCCTTAATCTATTATAAGCTAAAGGATCTTTAGGGATAATTAGCTTCCAAAATTTTCCTGGTAATGTACCCATATGAATTTCCAAGGGTTGGCTACGCAATTAATTCATGTATCACTTATTGTCCGCTTTGGGTCGTTTGCGGTCTTACGATTGAATTCTAACTGTTCGGTGAGAAAAATAAAAGTAGGTGCGCAGGAAAGGTCTGTTTTCGGTTGCCATTGATCAGGTTTTTATCGATGTTTCTCCGCTTTGACCGCAAAATCAGCTAGGGTTTCGGTTCCTTCAGCCACGATAATTTCTTGGGTATGTTCCCCCGCATAGGGGTGCCAGGCTGTCACCTTATACTTCCCCGCCGGAACCTGATCCAATTTGAATGATCCGTTGGCATCGGTAATGAAGAAATAGGGATTCCAGATAATTCTCGCCTCTGCCTCCATATAATTATGCTGGCCGCATTGCAAAAAGAAATGTTTGTCTTTCCGCTTAAAACGTTTTAACGATTTTGTCGCATCCGCGATCAAAACCTCTGAGGATAATGGTTTGTTGAACAGGACTTTTCGACGGGCACCCGATACCAGGTATCCAATAGGGTTATGCAACACGCCTCCATCATGGGTAGTCACAGTCAGGTTGCCGGTTTTTTCTCCTTTCCCTGTTTTCCTGATGACGGCAAGGGGGGGGGATATATCACAGTTTTTAAAATGAAACATTGTAAAGCCTTCCGTTTCGCTGTTCCTCCTCCAGGCTTTTCCTTGTCCAATATTTTCTATAAATACCACTGCATTCTGCAACAATCCGTTTGAGCTGAGAATTTTATGATCAAATCTCACTCCATCTTTAGCCTCTGGATGTTTTGAGCAAGTTTCTCCGTTTTTTTCTTTCATCAGATCTATGCGGACATCCTTGGGGGGGCCTTCGTATTGAACTACTCCGGAAACTGACCCTCCATTTGCAACCTCTTCTTCAACGTATTTGGATTTCCCGGCAGAAACATCCATCGTCGGTAATATTAATGGCAGGATGAAGGCAACTAATCCTGTTAAAAACTTCCTATCCATATTGGTTCTTTTCCTGTTTAAACTTTGAAATAAATTCACAGCTTGCCCAGGGCCAAATATACCAGATTCCTGCAATTTGTGTGAGGTGCGGAAAACAGTTAAAGGCACTCAAGAGGTCACGGGTTCGATCCCCGGCAGCTCCACTTTGAATAAGAAAATGTCCGCTATGGGTCGATAACGGAATAGTGTTCGAAAATAAAATCAAACTAACAAATACTTGAAGATCGTATAAATAATTTTAGTGCCGGCTTTAATGGTGCCGGAAAAGGTTCCGGTGATTTTAGAAACACCCACCCTCTCCCGGTATTTCACGGGAATCTCCATGATTCGCAATCCCTTTTTAACCGCTTTGATCTGCATCTCCACGGTCCATCCAAAATTAGTATCCTGCATGGCAATGGCTTGCAAGGAATCATAACGAATAGCTCGAAACGGTCCCAGGTCGGTATACTGATGTCGGAAAAACAGACGCATTAAAAATACGGCCAGTTGGTTGCCATAACGCGATTGCGGCAATAATGCCAAACGGCTTTGTGGAAGTATCATCCGGCTCCCCAAAACAAAATCCATTTCTCCGGCCTCAATAGGGGCAATCAACTTAACAATTTCTTCCGGATAATCACTAAAATCTCCATCCAGAAACACCACGATATGGGGGCTATCTAATGCAGAAATTCCCTTCAGGCAGGCAGAACCATATCCTCTTCTTTTTTCGGCAACCACCCGCGCCCCCTTATCAAGAGCTGTTCGGGCAGTATTGTCGGTGGAATTATTATCCACAACAATGACTTCATGAATAAGATTTAACGGTAGAGCATCAAGAACCAGTCCGATGGACTTCTCTTCATTGAAAGCAGGAATGATAACAGAAATGCGGGAAGGCATGGAGGCACATCCTCCGGTTTAAGAACAATTAGTCAGAGATTTTTTAATACCGGATACAAAGTCCGCAATGTTTCGATTGCGTTCCACCGGGTCGGAATGGGATTCGATCAACTTGACGATAGCGCTTCCAATAATAACACCATCGGAACATTGCGCGGCTTCCTGAGCCTGCTCCGGTCCGGAGATTCCAAAACCTACCAGAACAGGGAGCTGGACTTTACTTTTTATTTCTGTGACTTTCTCCTCAAGGTTTTTAGAGAGAGCCGATTGAGTTCCCGTTGTTCCCGTCAACGAAACATAATAAATGAAACCTTTACTTAGCTCACCAATGCGCTCGATCCGCTCCGGGGTACTGGTAGGGGCGAGAAGAAAAATCATATCCAGTTTTTTTTCGTTCGCATAGCCGAGAAACTCCTCTGCTTCTTCGGGAGGAAGGTCGGGAAGAATCACTCCATCCACACCCGCCTTGACGGCATCTTCTACAAATGCTTTCTGGCCATAAACAAAAATGGGATTAAAACTGCTCATCAGAACAATCGGCAGTTCAGACTCGCTCCTTATATCCTTTACCAACTCGATAATTTTTTTCAAGGTGGTTTTATTTTGTAAAGAACGATGCGAAGAAGCTTGAATGATAGGACCGTCTGCAAGAGGATCTGAAAATGGAACCCCAATTTCGATGAGATCGGCTCCACTTTTTTCTATCACAGAAAAAATTTCTTTAGACGCAGACAGATCAGGGTCCCCTGCCGTAAAAAAAGCAACCAGGGCTTTATTGCCATTTAAACTATTGAACCTATCCTGTATCCGACTCACAACGAAACTCCCATTCTATCCGCCACCTGATTCACATCTTTGTCTCCCCTGCCTGAGAGACAAACTAAAATGATTTCATCCTTTTTCATAGTGGGAGCTATTTTCATTACATGCGCAATGGCATGTGAAGACTCAAGAGCTGGGATAATTCCTTCTTTATGAGAAAGAAGTTTAAAACCTCCCATCGCTTCTTCATCGGTGATCGTTACATACTTAGCCCTGCCCGATTCCCTGAGATAACTATGCTCACAACCCACTCCCGGATAATCCAATCCAGCCGATATCGAATGTGCTTCCGTCACTTGGCCATCTTCTTCATGCAGAAGATAACTCATCATTCCGTGCAGAACTCCGGTGGACCCTTTAGTGAGGGACGCACCGTGTTTGTCCGTATCCAGCCCCAGACCAGCGGCTTCTACACCTACCAGGTTAACTTCTTCCTTTTCCAAAAACGGATAAAACAGTCCCATCGAGTTACTGCCTCCGCCTACACAGGCGACACAGGTGTTGGGCAGTCTGCCTTCGACCTCCAAAATCTGTTCGGTGGATTCCTCTCCGATAATTTTCTGAAAATCCCTGACAATCATAGGATAAGGATGCGGGCCCACAACTGAACCAATAATATAATGTGTGCTCTCAACGGTGGTGATCCAGTTTCTTATGGCTTCGCTGGTTGCATCCTTAAGCGTTCGTGTTCCAGCGGTAACAGGGATAACGTTTGCCCCTAAAAGTTTCATGCGAAAAACATTGAGTGCCTGCCTGCGCATGTCTTCCTCACCCATGAACACATCGCACTCCAGCCCGAACAAAGAAGCCGCCGTAGCCGTTGCAACACCATGCTGCCCCGCCCCGGTTTCGGCAATCACCCTCTTCTTTCCCATCCTCATTGCCAACAAGGCACTACCGATGGTGTTATTAATTTTATGTGCCCCGGTATGCGTGAGGTCTTCGCGTTTCAAATAAATTTTCGCACCACCAAGATGTTCCGTAAGCCGCTCGGCAAAATAAAGAGCAGTCGGACGACCGACATAATGCTTCAGGTAATAGTTAAGATCCTTTTGAAATTGCGGATCATTTTTTGCCTCCTCATAAACGCGCTCTAATTGTTCCAGAGCGGGCATCAGGGTTTCAATGACATACTTGCCCCCAAATTTTCCGAAATGCCCTTTAAGATCAGGCAGTTTATGCGGTTTCATGATTTACTCCCAGACTTGATATTATTCAAAAACGCTCGAACCTTTTCAGGGTCTTTAATTCCCGGCGATTTTTCCACTCCAGAACAAACATCAACCCCATACGGGCGAGCCTGACTAATGGCCTGGCGAATATTGCGAGGAGTGAGCCCTCCAGCCAAAATAACCGGTCCCACTTTTTTAGCAGGATGAACCAGGTTCCAGTCAAAAACTTTTCCTGTACCGCCATGCAGGTTCTCGGTAAATGTATCCAGAAGAAAACCGCTAACAGAATATTTCTCCAACTGCTTGATAGACTGGAGATCTTTAACTCGAAACGCCTTAATCACGCGACGTTGAATTTTCCGGCAATATGACGGGGACTCTTCACCATGCAACTGCACCAAGTCCAGGCCGCAATATTCGGCAACCTTGTTCACCTGGTCAGCACTTTCATTGACAAAAACACCAACCGTGTCAACAAACGGCGGCAGTTTAGAAATTATTTCTCGAACTTCTTTCATGTTAACCGAGCGCGGACTTTTTTTGTAAAAAATAAAACCTACCGCATCCGCCCCCTGCTCGACCGCAAGCACCGCATCTTTCAACTGCGTCATGCCACAGATTTTAACTTTAACTTGTGAGTTCAGAGTCGCCATTATTAAAAGTAACTAATATATAATTCCATTTTTCAGAGAGCGCTATTGCTCATTGCGTTCAGAGTCTTGCTGACCGTTGCCGATAAGTATTTTTAATTTTTCAGGAATGTTTTCCGAGGTCATCAAACTCTCACCAATTAAAAATGCATGAGCCCCGATTTTTTCAAATTCTTCTATCTCTTCTCTGCCGCGAATTCCACTTTCGCAAACCAGGGTATTGCCGGGTTCCTGTAAAGCCATCGGGATAAGTCGTCTGGCGATATTCAAATCTGTTTTACCATTCGTCAGATCGCGGTTGTTGATACCAATCAAGCTGGCCTTGGCCTCAAAGGCTTTTTCCATATCCCATTCATTATGGGTTTCCACTAATGCTGGCAGGCCCAACTCCTTGCCCAACAAAAGCAAATCAGTCAGCTGGCTTTGGTCCAGCCAGGTGGCAATTAACAGAAACAGATCTGCTCCATACGCCCTCGACTCATAAACCTGATATTCATCACTGATAAAATCTTTACGGAGCAATGGGATCGGGGCAATCGGCCTCACTTCTTCGAGTATTCCTATATTGCTTCCGAAATAATTGCTTTCAGTCAGAATTGATAGGGTGACCGCTCCATGCTTAACGTAATCGTCGGCGATTTCGCTGGCATTGAAATTTTCACGAAGTTCGCCCTTAAAAGGGGTACACCGTTTAATTTCTGCGATAACTTTTGAATGCTTCCCCTCATTCAGGGCCTTGAAAACATCCCGGATAGGTGCCTGATCCCCAATGCGCAGCTTGAGCTCAGGCAAAGGCAGGTTACGCTTCGTTTCTGCCAATTCCTTTTGTTTATCGGCGAAAATTTTATCAAGTATATTCGTCATTTTAAGCGTGGGTGATGCGGCACAAATCTTCCAACTTTTCTCGCGCTTTACCCGATTCAATGGAATTAGTAGCCAACTGAATTCCTCGTTCGAGAGAGTCGGCTTTTCCTGCGACATAAATTGCCGCCGCAGAATTTATAAGAACGATATCTCTTCTCGGCCCTTTTTCACCATCCAGTATTTTCTGGATCGTGGTGGCATTTTCCTCCGGGGTTCCCCCCTTGAGGTCATCGGAATCACAATAATTAAAGCCAAATTTTTTAGGGTCGAGACTATAACTTGTGACTTCCCCATTTTTCAATTCTGCAACCTGACTTTCGCCGGTAAGAGTAATTTCGTCCAAACCATCGGAGCCATGAACAACCAGAGCATGAAGGCAACCCAAATCTCGAAGAACTTCTGCCAGAGGTTGAACCCATTTCACATCAAAAACCCCCAGCACCTGAGCCTGGGCATTAGCAGGATTGGTCAAAGGGCCCAGTAGATTAAAAACAGTGCGAAAACCTAGTTCTTTCCGAACTCCTGCTGCATGCTTCATAGCTTTATGCATCAAAGGAGCAAACAGAAAACCAATACCCGCCTCATCCACGCAACGCTTTACAACAATGAGGTTGGCATCCAGGTTCACCCCAAGGCATTTCAAAACATCGGCGCTCCCGGAACGACTGGATACAGCCCGGTTGCCATGCTTGGCAACAATGACCCCAGCACCTGCCGAAACCAACGCACTGGCAGTAGATATATTAAAGGTGTCAGCACCATCTCCACCTGTCCCGCAAGTGTCCACCAGATGGGTCGATTTGATATCGAGTTTTTCCGCTTTTGCCCGCATCACCTTGGCCGCCCCAACAATTTCCGGAACAGTTTCACCTTTTATATGTAATGCGGTTAAGAAAGCGGCCAATTGGGAGTCTGCCACCTCCCCTTCCATAATCTGAGTCATGGCAGAAAGCATTTCATCTTCGGATAGATCATTTCCATCCACAAGGGAATGAAGGGAAGCTTTAAACGTCATGCGTGGTTTCCTTTAATAAAATTCCCCAGCAACTCCTTTCCACATGCGGTCAAAATAGATTCCGGGTGAAATTGCACGCCCTCTACCGCAAGCTCCTTATGGCGAATTCCCATTATTTCATTATCATCACTCTCTGCAGAAATTTCAAAACAGTCCGGCAGGTTTTTCCGGTTCAATACCAGCGAGTGGTAGCGAGTTGCCTCAAACGGATCGGGAAGATCTTTAAAAAGCGTTTTACCATCGTGCCGGATCATGGAAGTCTTGCCATGCATCAGGCGACCGGCTTTGATAATTTCTCCGCCAAACGCAACGCCCACCGACTGATGTCCCAGGCAAACGCCCAAAATCGGAATCTTCCCGGCAAAATGTTTAACCACTTCCACCGATACCCCTGCTTTCGCTGGAGTACAAGGACCAGGGGAAACAACGATCTTTTCTGGGTTCAGCTTTTCAATTTCCTTCACGCTTATCTGATCGTTTCTATCCACACGAATTTCGGCACCCAGTTCACCCATGTATTGCACCAGGTTATAGGTGAACGAGTCGTAATTGTCGATCATCAGAATCATACCACCAACCCCTTTTCGGCTACTTCAATCGCTTTCAGCAAAGCCCGCCCCTTGTTCATGGTCTCTTCAAATTCTGTTTTTGGAACCGAGTCGGCAACAATTCCTCCACCCACACCAAGATAAGCTGTGTTTTCTTTAATCAGTAAAGTCCGAATGGCTATGGCCATATCCATGTTACCGTTAAAACTGATATAACCCACCGCCCCGCCATAAAGTCCGCGCCGGGTCGGCTCCAACTCATCAATGATTTCCATGGCCCTTATTTTCGGAGCGCCGGATAGGGTGCCAGCAGGGAAAGCCGCTTGCAGAACATCAAAACAGTCCAGACCTTTTTTAAGTTTTCCGCGAACATTGGAAACAATATGCATGACATGGGAATATCGCTCAATAGTAAAGCTTTCGTCCACTTCCACCGTACTGATTTCAGCCACACGCCCAATATCGTTTCTTCCCAAATCCACAAGCATGATGTGCTCAGCCAGTTCTTTTTCATCCTTTAACAAGTCTTGCTCCAACTCCCTGTCTTCCGCTTCGCTTTTTCCCCGCTTACGGGTTCCAGCTATGGGTCGAACTTCAACTTTTTCATCCTCCAGTCGAACCAGAACCTCCGGAGAAGAACCCACAACCTGAAGCTCACCGAACTTAAGATAATACATATAAGGAGAAGGGTTGATGGTTCGCAGAGCTCGGTAAATATCAAACGGATCCCGGCTAATGGAAAATTTCAAGCGCTGAGAAAACACCACCTGAATGGCATCCCCTTCCAGAATATATTGTTTGATCCGAATCACCGCCTGTTTGTGATCTTCCTCTTTCATGTTGGATTCAAAATTCAGCACAGACTCTGCGGTTTCATCAGGCTCTGAACTTCTGAGAAGAGGAGCTTTTAATTTTTCTTCCAGTGCGGATATTTTCTGGATAGTATTTTCATACACCGCAGATAAATTATCCCCCTCTACAAAAGCGTTCGAAACAATTTTAATAGTCTGCGAAACATTATCGAACACCAGCAGAGTATCGGTGATGACGAACTGTGAGTCCGGCACATCAAGATCATCTATCGTTTGTTCGGGAAGCTCCTCAAAAAAGCGAACCATGTCATAACTGACAAACCCTACCGCTCCGCCTGAAAACCGGGGCAATCCCTCAGAAGGCACCGGCTGGTAGCGGGACAAAATCTCCTTCACCGCTGAAAGTGGACTGCCCGACTGAATTTCACTTTCTTCCCGCTTGCCGTTTGCGATGACGGTCAAAGTCCGGCCCTTAGTGCTGACAATGACCGAGGGGTCACAGCCCAAAATGCAATAACGCGCCCACTTCTCCCCGCCTTCGATACTCTCCAACAGAAAAGAGTATTCCCCTCCACTGATTTTCATATAAGCGGATACAGGCGTATCGAGATCAGCCAGAATTTCCTTATAAACAGGAATCAGGTTTCCCGATTTGGCTTTCTCTTTAAATTCTTCTAAAGAAGGTTTGAACATAACGACTTTATAAGTTCACATTAAAATAAAAAAGCACAGGAAACCTGTGCTCTAGCACCCGGAGTTCGGCAATAGCAACGTGTTTATTTTGCGTTCAATAGGCTTCACGGCTTAATGAATTCTTTCTCATCAGCCCAAAACTAGGGGGAAATATATTTAATATCAATCACTTAGAAACAAGACCTTAACATCACGTCAAAGCCGGTGTCAAGCAGTTTAGGGGGATGGTTTCGAGGGTAAGCGCTGAACTATCAGCCTTCTACGGCTTTCCAATCTTCTCCGTTCCAGCGCAGGATCAGTCCGTTATCGCCGACGATATAAATATTTTCATCGCTAGTGCCCCAGATGCCGGTGAGATATTCTTTCGTGTTGGATTCTATCCGGGTCCATTGATCGCCATCCAGATAAAGAATCATTCCTTCATCGCCAATAGCAAACACCATTTCTGAGGAAGGCCCCCAGACATCAAGAAAAAACTCCATGGTCTGAGATGGCATTTCAGTCATTTCGACTCCATTGAATTTAAAAATGGCACCATCGGACCCAACTATATATATCTGATCCGGACCAAACCCACATATGCCATAAAACTCTGCATTGGAATTAAATGTCATACGAACCCAACGTTCTCCATCCTGCTTGAGAACAAGGCCATCATAACCCACGGCAATCATGCCACCTTCTTTACTACCCCATAATCGGGTTATATCCGTATCGGTTCCCGTCTGAGTATACTTCCAGGAACTACCATCGTAGCGAAGGATTTTACCCAATCTGGAACAGGCATAGATTTCATCGGGGCCAAGTCCAAAGATCCCCGTCATGGGCGGAAGTTTTTCCGTATCTTCCGGCGTCCAGGTTTTTCCATCGTAATGGAGGATTACGCCATCGGTCACCACTGCATAAACATTATCCGGCGCACTGCCCCAGATATCCTTGAAGGTCCAACGTCCACCGGTTTCCATAGGCGACCATTGATTGCCGTCATAGTGCAGGAGTGTTCCCTCGGCACCGCCGACAAAGATATCATTTTCGTTGAAGCCAAAAATAGATAAAAGATGGCTGGAAGTTAGAGCAGACATAATGGTTCCTCAAGTCTATTTTTGTTTTCTAAATGGTCAATCATATGGACATATCGCTCCATTCCTTGCCATCAAATTTAATCACTGTTCCATTCTCACCCGTTACATATACCTGATCCGGTCCGAGTCCCTTAACCTTGGTGAAGTATTCATTCTTGATAGGCTCAATGGTCGACCATTTTTTTCCATCGTAGTGAAGCATAATGGCGTTATCTCCGACCACATATATATTGTCTTCGGAGGTTCCCCAGATACTCAAAAGATATTCTTCAGTCCCCGATTCCATCGGTTTCCAATCCTCTCCGTCACTGCGCAAAATGGTACCGTGGGAGCCGCATATAAAAACATTGTCATTAGAAGTACCCCAGACACCGAACAGGGAGATTTGTTCATCGGTCAAATCTTCACGGCGTTGGAATTCTTTGCCATTATAAAATCGATAAATTCCTTCTCCACCCACCGTGTGGATATGTTCAATATCTTCCCCCCACATACCGAACAAGTCATGAATGGTATTGGGTTCACGGTAGTCCCATTTTTCACCATTCCAGTAAAGCATTCGGCCGCCAACCCCGTACAGGAACACATTATTTTCATCTATACCATATGCTGAGTTGAGTGAGTCGTAACTTCCTGTATCAACCCGTTTCCATTCCTTACCATTATAGAGAAGAACAACACCGCCAATACCCACAGCATAAATGCTTTGTTCATTCGCCCCCCAAATGCCCATCAGCGGGTTGGTGTTATCCGTGCGAACGGGTAACCACTCCTGCCCATCCCAATGCTGAGGGATGCCATCCTTTCCAACCACGTAGATACTGTCCTCTCGGAAAGGCATGATATCGAGAAGATCAGGTTTTTCACCTGTAAACATAATTAAGAGCCTGCAAAGAAGTAATTCACTATTATTACTCTTTCCCTTTCAGGAAGACATAAAAACTCTTCAAAAAAAGAAAGGGCTCCCGGTCATAAAACCGAGAACCCCTAATTCGCCGCCACTACCAAATCAAGCTTCGGCCTTGGCTTTATAAAAATAAACATCCTTCAGTTTGGGAAAATTTTTATTATCCTTGTATAAGGCCTGCACCCCTTCGCTTACATCGTTATGGATTAAGACCAATGTTTCAAGGTTAGGAAGGTTTGTAGATTCGGATAAGATTCTGGCACCCATACTACCCAATTCCGCCTCATACAAATCGATCAAGGTGAGGTTTCTAAAATTCTCAGAACTTGCAATGGCTTCAGCACCTCGAAGCCCTATGGGATTAAATGTCAGGGTCAATTGAGTCAGGTTACTCAAATTTTCCGATGCGGCGAGTGCCTCCACCCCTTCCCCTTCAATAAAATTCCAATTCAAGTTCAATTCTGACAGCTTGCTCAAGTTTTTGGATTCAGCAATTGCGGTTGCACCTTCATTACCAATATTATTTCTATATAAAGAAAGTTGCGTAATGCGAGTCAGTGTCTCAGAAGTAGCCAGGGCTTTTACGCCTTCATCCCCAATCTTGTCTCCCAACCAAAGAGAAACAAGGTTCCCCAGAATATTGGAGGTCGCCACCATCTTGGCGCCTTCAGCAGTGATCTCATTATCGCTTAATATCAACTCAGAAAGGTTAAGCATGGTTTTAGCTTCTGCCAAAGCCTTCAGGCCATCATCGGTCACCTTATTTTTAAACAGGTTCAAGGCCGTCAAAAACTTCATTTTATCACTGGCCGCCAAAGCCTTGAGACCCTCATCCCCAATATCATTGAACTCCAGAAACAGGGCGGTGACACCTTTAACCTTGTCGGACTCAAGAACTTTTATCAAGTCCTCATCATCCAGTTCCTTTTCCCTCAAATCCAGTTCACTATTATCAGTATTCAGTCCCTGGTCAATGAGGCTGTCAATATCTTTAACTTCTTTTTCAGCCATTGGTACAAACTCCAGAAAAAATCACTATTTTTGCTAATTACGGGTAGTCCATTATTTTAAGACAGTATCTGCGCTTGTAAAGCTTAAAAATCCAATTTTTTACACCATTAGCCCAAAACTACATAATTCCTTAGATTGTCTTGGAAAATATCAGGATCTAAAAATTCAAAAATTGAAAATTAAAAATTTTTAATATCATTATTTAGCAAATTAAATTATATTTTCAAAGTTCAATTAAAAAAATTCTTCGCAATTCCCCGATAAATTCAAATCAACTTCACCCAAAGGTTTTTCTAATGCCACAAAAGATTGATGAAATAACAGAGCGAATTAACCAGGCCAGCGGATTTATTCCCCCACTATTGCACGAATTGGAACAAGTCATGGTGGGGCAAAAATATCTGATCGAGCGTTTGATATTGGGACTCTTAACCGGAGAACATATTCTTCTGGAAGGAGTGCCGGGGCTTGCCAAGACCACTTCAGTAAAAACCCTGGCCGAAACTGTAAAAGCAGAATTCAAACGCATTCAGTTTACCCCCGACCTGTTACCGGCTGATTTACTGGGAACCCAGATATACCAACCTAAAACTGGCGATTTCGATATAAAAAAAGGCCCTCTTTTCTCCAACATCATCCTTGCAGATGAAATCAACCGGGCTCCGGCCAAAGTTCAAAGTGCCCTACTCGAAGCCATGCAGGAAAGGCAGATCACCATTGCCGGTACCACTTTCAAGCTTGAAGAACCGTTCATGGTGATTGCCACCCAAAATCCTATTGAGCAGGAAGGCACCTATCCCCTGCCAGAAGCTCAGGTGGATAGGTTCATGCTAAAACTTCATATCGACTATCCCACACGGGAGGAAGAAAAAATTATCATGCAAAGGATGTCCACCTCCAATAATGCTTATCAGGTCAAGCAGGTGGTATCCCCCGCAGAAATCCTGCAGGCACGGAAAGTGTTCGACGAAATATATATTGATGAAAACCTGCAGGACTATATTATCAACCTGGTTGCGGCGACCCGCGACCCGGCAGGCAATCAGATGTCTTCACTAAAAGGAATGATTCAATTCGGTGCATCTCCACGGGCATCTATCTTTTTGAACCGCTGTGCAAAGGCCTATGCATTTTTGCAGCGCCGTGGGTATGTCGTTCCTCATGATATTAAAACCATCGGTTTGGATGTGTTGAGGCACAGGATCATCCTTTCATATCAAGCCGAAGCCGAGAATGTGACTTCAGATGATATTCTCAAGAAAATATTCGACACCCTTGAAGTTCCTTAACCATGCTTAAAACCCTGACTCACACATTTCGAGATTGGTTCCAGGAACCCGCTCCGACGCCGGAGCAAGAAAAAAACCTGTCGCCCGAACTTTTGCAACGGATCAAAGCCATTCAAATTAAAACCAACTATCTGGTCAATGACATCATGGCAGGCGAATATGTTTCTGCATTTAAGGGACGAGGAATGGAATTCAGCGAGGTACGGGAATACCAGCCTGGGGACGATGTCCGATTGATCGACTGGAATGTAACCGCCAGAATGAATCAACCCTTCATTAAAGAGTTCAAGGAAGAACGTGAGTTAACCCTCATGCTTCTGGTTGATGTGAGTTCTTCTGGAGAATTCGGTTCTGCTGGAAAACTTAAAAATGAAGTTTCTGCTGAAATTGCCTCGATCCTCGCTTTCGCCGCCATTAAAAATAACGACAAAATTGGTTTAATCGTTTTCTCGGACAAAATTGAACACACCATACCGCCAAAAAAGGGAAAAGCTCATATCTGGAATATCATTCGAACCATTCTGGATTTCAAACCAGAAGGAAAAGGCACCGATCTTTCTCTGCCTCTGGAGTATCTTTTGAATATTCAGAAAAGAAAAGCTACGGCCTTTTTAATTTCCGATTTCCAGGATGACAACTACGAAGAAAAACTGAAACTGGCAAAACAAAAACACGATCTGGTTGCTATATCAATTAGCGACCCAAGGGAGGAGACCCTTCCTGATGTCGGCCTGATTCATCTTGAGGATGCCGAGTCAGGAGAAACCTTATTGGTAGACACCAGTGATAATGAAATGACCCAAAAATATTCCAGGCAATTTCAGGGGAAAAGGGAAAAACGAAAAACATACTTCCAATCCATAGGAATTGATACCATCGAAATCCAAACAGATCGATCCTTAACCGATCCAATCATCCGCTATTTCAAATTTAGGGAAAAGAAACATTGAAATGAGTCAAACACCCAAAAGTATTCCAGTTGATGGAGTCAGCAAAAAGCTGAAAACCGTTGTCATTATCCTTACCGTGTTAACCCTTTTTGCTTTTGTGGCCTTGTTCACCAAACTTGCCAGCAAACAACCTACTCCCAAAATAAGCAATTCGGCTGTTCGAGCCATTGAATTAAATATGAGTTTGAGCGATGAATATCAAGCTGTGGGAACCCGACTCATGAATTCTGGTTTAAGAGAACAAGCCATCGATCAGTTTATCCAGGTCTGGGAGATGCAAAAAGTGGGCAGTGCCGAAAGAGCAAAAGCCGCTCATACTGTCGGACGTTTATATGTAGACCTTAATAATTGTGAGGAAGCTCTGGTCTGGTTGTTTCGCGCTGAGACTTCGAAATCAGACCTGGTGCTGAGTCCGCTAATTGACACATGCCTTGCAAAAGTAAGGAGTAGTAATCCCGGCCAATGAAAAAAGCAATGAGCCTGACCCATTTTCCAGTTTTTCTTTTTGCCCTTATATTTTTAATAATTCAATTCAACAAACCTGGGGAAACCTCTAATCCAGTTTCCGTCACAACCCGCGTTTCTCCCAACGATTTCACGCTGGGTGATATCGCAACCTATATTATCTCTGTCCAGCATGATCCAGACATCCAACCTACCGCTCCCGAGGTGATACCACCAAAAGAATTGGAGTTTGTCGACAAAGGGAAAAGTCCGCCCAAAGAATCAAACGGACAAACCGTCCAAGAGTACTGGTATAAGCTTCGCATCGATGATATTGGCACATTGACACTCCCGCCCCTTCCTGTTTCTTTTGATGCTCCAGACCAAAAGCAAACAGGAAAAACCATTCAGGGCACCATTATGGCACCCGAAGTATCTCTTGAAGTTCAATCGCTGGTAAAAATTCAGGGAGACACAAAAGGAATTCGCGACATCAAACCTTTGCAAGAAATTTCACCTCCCTGGTTTCATTATCTTTGGATGGCTCTTGGGGTTCTAGCTCTTTTAGCGCTATTTTACTTTATCTGGCATAAATGGAAATCCCGATCCATCAAGCATGCCAATTCCCCGGCAATTCCAACTTTAACCCCGGAGCAGTTAGCCTATAAAGAGCTTGAAGCTCTCAGAGTTAAGGGGTGGATTCAAATTGGGCGCACTCAAGATCATTTTTTTGAGTTATCAGAAATCTTTCGCCGCTACCTGGAGAACCGCTTCCAATTTCCGGCGCGGGAATGGACCACGGAAGAAATTACAGCCCACTTTAAACATTTTCATGGACTCAATGAAAATCTAAAACATCAGGCCCGAAGTATCTTGACTCAAACGGATCGCATCAAATTTGCAAAGGCTGAGCTTGCCGAAGGACGGGATGAAATTAAATCAATCATCAACTTTATTCGAGAAGCTTGCCCAACAAAACCAGTTTCGAAACAATCATGAACTTTTTCCAATTTCAAGATCCCTGGCTTCTACTTTTTCTATTAGGGCTACCCCTGCTTGCTTTACAAAGAAAAAAGGAAGCCTCAATACATTTTTCATCCATCCTTGCGCTGAAAGCTCTTCGCCCATCCCGGGTTGATCTTTACGCTGGGCTTCCCAATATAATTCGTTTTCTGGCATTGGCTCTTTTAATAATTGCTTTAGCCCGTCCACAGGAGGGACATAAGAGCACCGAGATTCTTTCTATAGGTGTCGATATTATGTTGGCCCTGGATACGTCAGGAAGCATGCGGGCTCTGGATTTTATTGAAGATGAGAAACGCATCACCCGGCTTACAGTAGTAAAAGATGTTGTCTCCAAATTTATTGACAACCGGCCCAATGACAGAATCGGCATGGTCGTATTTGGGGAGCAGGCCTACACCCAATGCCCTTTGACCCTTGACCAGGACATTTTGCAATCGTTTTTGAGCAAGCTGGAAATTGGCATGGCAGGAGACTCTACCGCCATAGGCTCAGCAATAGGTATCGCGGTAAAACGACTCAAAGACCTGGAGTCAAAATCCAAAGTAATGATTCTGTTAACAGATGGCAGAAGCAATGCAGGAGCCCTGCCTCCCATTCAGGCCGCCCAGGCGGCCAAAACATTTGGCATAAAAATTTACACCATTGGAGTAGGCACTAAAGGCAAAGCACCCTTTCTAGTCAACTCTGTTTTTGGCCAACGTTATGTTTATCAGGAAGTGGATATTGACGAAGTCACTCTTAAAGAAATATCCAAAATAACCGGCGGCCAATATTTTCGAGCTACCGATGTAGAATCTCTTAAAAATATTTATGACCAAATAGATGAAATGGAAAAATCCGAAGTAAAGGTGATTGACCACTCGGAATACAAGGAGCTTTTTTATTATTTTCTAGTACCTGGGCTTCTGCTTCTGTTACTGGAGGCCGGTCTCTCCAACACCTTATTAAGAAGGGTCCCTTAAATCATGAAATTTGGCGATCCAAGCTACCTTCATTGTTTGTGGTTTCTGATTCCATTCCTGTTTTTCATGGTGTGGGGCTTAAAGAAGAAAAAGCAGCTAACTGCAAATTTTTGCGGAAATCCTTTGCTTTCAAAATTGGTCCATCCTGGAGTGGAAAAAGCGCGCCGCAAAAAAACCATCTTCATCTGTCTGGCAATTATTTTTATTCTGCTTGCCCTAACTCGTCCACGCTGGGGTTATCACTGGGAAGATCTGCATCAGCAGGGAGTGGATGTCATTGTCGCCCTGGATGTTTCCAACAGCATGCTGGCAGAAGATATTAAACCCAACCGCCTTGAGAGAGCCAAACGAAAAATCTCAGATCTTCTTAATATGCTAGAAGGCGATCGAATCGGGTTGGTAGCTTTTGCTGGAACTTCTTTTGTTCAATGCCCTCTGACTCTCGATTACGCAGCGGCCCGGATATTTCTTTCCGCCATTGACACTCAATTAATCCCAGTACAGGGAACAGCTATTGGCAATGCAATCACAACTTCAGCAAAAGCCTTTCGCACACAGGATAAAAAATCCAAAGCTCTTATTTTGATAACTGACGGTGAAGACCAAACAGGAAAAGCTCTGTCAGCGGCAAAATCAGCAAAAGACCAGGGCGTTAAAATATACACCATTGGTATCGGAGGAGAAATTGGAGCCCCCTTACCCAACCCTTCTGACAAAGGGGGATTCAGGAAAAATCAACAGGGAGAAGTGATCCTTTCCAAGCTTGATGAAATCACTTTGCAAAAAATAGCTTTGGAGACAGGGGGCAGTTACGTCCGCTCTGTAACTGGCGATATCGATCTAAAAACCATTTATAAAGACCAAATAAAAGCACATATCGAGAAAAAAGAGCTTAAGTCAGAACGGCGCAAAATCTGGCAGGAACGTTTCCAATGGTTTATTTTTATAGGATTATTTTTTCTGGTTATTGAAACCTGCATAGCTGAAAGGAAGCCCCTGGAGAACCCACAAAATTAGCCTGCATTCATCATTCAGTTTTTGGTAAAATAACACCAGGCATAGGGCCAACGAGAAATCGGGTCATTGCCAACTGCCTGCTCCTGCTAAGGGGCCTTGACAATATGGGATTACAATCTTATCTCATATATCAGGCATTGTTTTTGCTGTTTTAATATTTATGAAAGGAAGAAAAAATGCAAAGTTCTCCTAGAACCATGAGCGTAGATGCCGTTGCCGCAGAGCAACAGCGATTCATGGTACGTGTTTATAACTGGATGGCTGCCGGACTGGGAATAACCGGATTTATGGCTTTATATGTTTCCAGCAGTGAAACATTGATGAGTATCGTTTTTGGCAACCCCATTATACCTATTGTTCTCATCGTTGCCCAAATCGGACTCGTTTTTTGGCTGGCATCAAGAGTAATGCAAATGAGCGTGAGCCAGGCAACCGGTGTGTTTATGCTCTATGCCGGGCTGACCGGTGTCACTTTTTCTATTCTTTTCGTGGTTTATACCTCAGCATCCATTACCTCCACGTTTATGGTCACTGCAGGCACCTTCGGCGCAATGAGCCTTTACGGTTATACAACCAAAAAAGACCTGACCTCTTGGGGAAGTTTTCTATTTATGGGTTTGATTGGAATCATCATTGCTTCAGTGGTAAATATTTTTATGCAAAGTTCCATGATGCACATGATCATTTCCTATGCCGGAGTACTCATCTTTGTCGGGTTGACCGCTTATGATACTCAGAAAATTAAAGAGATGAATATTCTCGGCAATGAAGGCACCGATGAAGATACCAAAGAAGCTATCCGCGGAGCTCTGACTCTGTATCTGGATTTCATCAATCTGTTTCTAATGCTCTTAAGACTGATGGGAGACAGGAGGTAATAACAAGTTGAAATTGGTTCATTCCAAATCCGGGTGTTTCCGGTCCGTTGAGGCCGGAAACACCCCTTCGTTAATACCTAAAGCTATGGTTTGGAATCTTCAGACCAAAATCCTAATCGTCCTGTTCATTATTGTTCCTCTACCCTTAACCGGTTATGCAGAATCGGTAGACTCTAAAATACAGAATGGCATCACTCAATATCATGAAGGGCAATATAAAGAAGCAGGTGAAAACTTCTCTTCAGCACAAACCGATCGTCCTGAGGACAACCGCTTAGGCTACAACTTAGGCAATGCACTTTATAAGGAAGAAAAATTTCAGGAAGCGTTAAAGACTTATACCCATTCTTCTTTGAACGAAAAAGATCCAGACATCAGAAAAAATTCTATATACAACGCCGGCAACACATTGGTGAAACTGGGGAAACTGAAAGAAGCTGAGTCGGCATACAAAAAAGTCCTGACCCTTGATGCGAGTGACATGGATGCCAAATATAATCTGGAGTATGTTCGCGAACAATTAAAACAGAAAGAAGAACAGGATTCCGAGCAGGATAAAAATAAAAACGAAGACTCCGATTCTTCTTCAGAAAATGAACAAGGTGAAAACCAGGAACAAAGCAAAGATGGCAAGCAACCAAAAGAGGACCCAAATCCGCCGTCAGAAAATGCTGAATCCGAAAATAATGATTCAGAAAACTCTCAAGAGGACGAAAAATCCGCAATGGATGTCTCTCCGGAAGAAGCGGAGCGGATGCTAAGAGGGCTCACCGAAGATTTAAAAAGCATCAGCCGAATGCAGGCCGGGAAAACAAAATCTACCTATCAAGGAAACGACTGGTAACAATGAATAGGGTCCATTTCAAAAAAATAGCATTACTATTCCTTGTTGCCACGCTGAATTTATTAACCGTTTCCCATAGTTTCGGACAAAATGTTTCCGTCTCGGCAACGGTAGATAAAAATCATTTGTCTTTGGAAGATGTCCTTCAACTATCCATTATTATTAAAGGTACGCAGAACACTCCCCCTCCCGAACTACCTTCTCTACCTGACTTCAGGATTGTTTCCGCTGGCACTTCTTCATCCACTCAATACATCAATACTCAGCGTAGCGTTTCAATCACCCACAATTTCAGGTTAACTCCCATGAATACGGGAACCTTTGTTATAGGACCTGCACGGGTGCGAGCAAACGGAAAAACTTATTCTACCCAGCCCATAACCATCAAGGTGGAAAAGCCTGCTACTCAGGGAACAATAGGAAATAAGAACGCGTTTGTTGTAACTTCCCTGTCAAGCAAGAAAGCCTATATTGGAGAGCAACTGATATACACCTTCCGGTTGTTTCATCGTGTGGATGCTAAAAACCTGAATTTAAAATTACCTTTCGATAAGGCCTGGTTTAGCAAAGAGGAACTTGGAGAGCCTAAGTCATACATTAAAGTTATAAACGGTATGCAGTATCATGTGCAGGAATTATCAACAGCGCTATTCCCATTAAAAGTTGGACAGCATGAAATTGCTCCCTCAGTGATCGATTTGGATCTTTTACATCCATCTCAAAGCCGATCACGGCGAGATCCCTTCGGCCAGTTTTTTGGCCGACGTACTCAGGCAGAACACAAAGTTCTACGCTCCAAACCTATTCCGATTGAAATTCTATCTCTGCCCGATGGAGCCCCTAAAGGATTTGAAAATTTAATCGGCCAATTTGAGATTTCCGCCAAACCAGGAAAAAATAATCTGGAAGTTGGAGACACCACCACATTGACCGTAACCATTTCTGGAAAAGGCAATGTTCGGGATATTTCCTTGAAGGAACCCCCTTTAAAAGGGTATTTTAAAATCTATCCCGATAAGCCCGAGTTTCATCAAACCGTTCAAGACAATCAAATTTTTGGTAAAAAGGTTTTTAAATTTGCTCTTGTGCCACTAGAGGCTGGAAATAGAATCCTGCCTAAATTCTCACTCCCCTATTTTGATTCGGCAAAGTCCCAGTATCGTGTCGTGGAGACCCAACCCATTTCCTTAACAATAAGGCCTTCTGCTGCAAAAGAAGAGCTCAACCTGGTTCAATCAGGAAAACAAAACATTCCTGCACCCAAACCAGAAATTGAAACTCTTGGCAGAGATATTTTGCCCATTTTCACCAAGCTGGAAAAATTTCAAAATACTAGAACCGATCCTCATTCCTTGACCTTTCTGGGCACTGGTTTCGGCTCTCCTATGATCCTCTTTCTGCTTGCCGCGTTTTTGATTAAACAGCAGAAGCGGATGAAACATGACGTGGCGTATTATCGTCGTCGAAATGCTTATAAAAATGCAACGCAGCGTTTAAAACAAATGTCATCCTTTGAGCATTCCGATTCTAAAGAGTTTGGCAGAGTACTATCAGAAATTCTTCGAGAATATATAGGGAACAAGCTGAATCTTCCAGGTAAAGCAACTACTGCTGAGGAGGTAGAGATTCGGTTAAAAGAATCGGACTATGAATCTGCCAATATGACTCGAAAGTTTCTCGATAAATGCGAGACTCTTCAGTTTGCCCCCATAGCCAGCGGTAGCACAAAGGAGTTGCTTGGAGAATCTGAAAACCTGATTAAACTATTGGAGAAACAATCGTGAAGTTTTCCAATAGCTTTTCATTAATTTTATTATTCGCACTTATACTCTTCACCAGTCTTCCTACGAATGCCTCTGAACATTTGCAAGAAATCGTTCGCGCCAATGACCTCTATTCTGAAAAAAACTATACAAAGTCCGCCCAAGCTTATGAATCCTTGATTGATAAAGGTGTGCATAACGGATACCTGTATTACAACCTGGGCAATACTTATATTCGCATGGGAAAAACAGGACCCGCAGTATTAAATTATATTCGCGCCCGAAAATGGATTCCTCGGGACGAAAATCTTGAAGCAAATTTAAAGTTTGCCATTCAACAAACTCAGGACAAGATAGAACTCCCCCCTCAGGGAACCCTGGGCACCCTCTTTTTTTGGGTTAACGATTTCAATTTAAGTGAACTCATCAATATTGCCATGATCTTGAATATGGTTTTCTGGGCCGCTCTTGCCCTGTGGATGTGTTTTCGCATCGCTCCTCTGAAAATTGCCCGCAATGCCCTTCTTGGTTTTCTTTTACTTTCATTATTCTCAATCGGAGTTAAACTTATTAACAAATCCGATTTAGATCTGGGAGTGGTTCTGGCAAAAAGAGTCGAAGTGAAGTCCGGACGTGCTGATGATGCCGTTACCTTATTTCAACTGCATGAGGGCGCACTGGTTAAAATTTCGGACAGTCATGAAAATTGGCTCGAAGTTCGTCTCAACGATGAACAAAAAGGCTGGGTTCCCAAGACCGCTATTGGAACCTGATATCCTTCCCGCAGAGCAGGAGCCATGAGTAACAAATTACCTCATACTGTAGGGGGCTGGAGTGCCATACGCTATTCGCTGAAAATGGCGAATCGAGCCGGAGGATTGTGGCCCATGCTTAAAGCACTAGCATCCCGAAATAATTGCAAAAGTTGCGCATTGGGAATGGGTGGACAAAAAGGTGGAATGCGGGATGAAAAAGGTCACTTCCCTGCTGTTTGCAATAAATCTTTCATGGCCCAGGCTTCAGATATGCAGGGAGCCCTGCCCAAAGATTTTTTTAATCAATTCGACATTGCCTCCCTTTCCAAATGGACTCCTCGAGACTTGGAACTGAGTGGCCGCCTAACTCAACCAGTCCTCTGTGAATCCAAAGATTCGCACTACCGTCCCATAACATGGTCGGAAGCCATGGACCGGGTGGTCAGCAAACTCCAAGCCACCTCTGCTGACAGATCTTTCTTTTATGCCAGTGGTCGCTCTTCCAATGAAGCAGGTTTCCTTCTGCAGCTCTTTGCCAGAATGTATGGAACAAATAACGTCAACAATTGTTCCTATTATCGACATATTTTTACACTCTGAAAGCACATTATTTTTCAATGGGTTATTGACCGTCATTTGGTTGACCATGCGTTTGTAGGATGTTTGCAGAGTCACATTCAAAATACTCATTTATTCACCTGCGATAATTAAACATGACTCAAAACCTTATTAATAGTATACGATATGTGCTTAATTATCAACCCTTATTATTGATCTTTTTCTTCTTTTATTATGTATTTTATAGTTGACATATTGTCTCTTTTATAAGACAATGTGTTTATGGAAATCAAAACAACAACCGCATACGCAGAATGGTTTTTAGGACTCAAAGATGTTAAAGCTAAAGCCAAAATAGCGGTGCGGGTTAATAGGATTAAAGCGGGAAATTTTGGAGACTGCAAATCACTAAAAAACGGTGTCTCAGAGTTGAAGATTAATTCTGGCCCCGGATACAGAGTTTATTTTGGAAAACAGGGAAACGAAATAATCATTCTGATTGCGGGTAGCACAAAAGCCAACCAGCAAAAAGCGATCAATAAAGCAAAAATACTATGGGAGGAAATAAACAAATGAAATTAATAAACCATGACACATTAATTGAACAAGCTCTCCAAGACCCTAAATTTTTAGAAGAATACTTAAATGAAGCACTCAAGGAAGATGATGTTGAAACTTTTTTAATTGCCCTTAGACATATTGCAAAGTCAAAAAGTGGTGGAATTACGGGATTCGCTAAACACGCTGGATTTAGCCGTGGAACAATATACAAAACACTCTCAAAAAAAGGCAACCCTACTATCGGGAGCTTAAATAATTTTCTTGGTGCGGTAGGATTCCGATTAAAAGTTGAAAAAGTTGAAAAAGAACCGATTCACGCATGATCAAATTTCTTGACCCCCTCAATAAGTTTTTCCCGGTCAACTCTGGCATAGATGAGCGTGGTATTAAAATCACCATGCCCCATCAACTCCTGAATGGTGGTTAATGGAACCCCCTCTCTAATCAAGTAGCAAGCTCCAAAATGCCTGAATTGGTGCATGGCCCCTCTAGGCCAGCCTAGCTTTTTAAACGCCCTGCCCACCGTATTAGATACCGCATCGGCCTTCCAATCAGGGAACCATCTGCCATCTTCTGCCAAAGGTGTAGGGATTCCATCAAAAGCCTTTCTCAATTTATCTGTCATTGGAACAAACAAAGCTGGCCTGTTTTTATATCTGGTTTTTCTCCGTGCATAAGTAATACCATGATCCAGCGAACCGCTAAAGCGTACATCCTTTTTTCTAAGGTGCAATAAATCGCTCAATGGCAAGGTTGAGTGCATGGCAACTTCACAAAGGCTGGCATACTTTTTAGAGCGTGGCCCCTTCTTTAATTCCGCAATAACAGCAAGGGCCAATTCCTCTGAAACGATTTGCGAACCGTCAAAGGTTTCACCGGGAATGAAGGTTAAGGCTTTATAGTCAATTTCAAGCCCCAATTCCCTACCTACCCTCAATATTGCTAAGGCGGTTGCCTCTGGTTTAGTACTGGCGATTCTCTCAGCCCATTCCTGACTATCAATTTCAGATAATCTTTTGCCTGCAAACTCAGGAACCAAATGAACCTTTAAATTTCTTAATTTATTTTTTCGGTCAACTTTAGGATCATACTCTTTTTCCAGCTTATCAAACTTGATATGGAATTTTTGATACACGCCCTGCCTGATCAGCATTTTAATTTCAAACAGGTGTTGCCTTGCCTCATCCTCATTTGCAGTTTTGAGGCTTTGGTATTTAATCAAAGTTCCTTCAAACTTTCGTTCCTTGGCATACCAGTACCCGCTACGCTTAACAATTTCATCCGGCATAATAAAATCCCCCTTTTCACGGTAACTTGAAACCTTCAAGCTCCACCACTCAGGTAAAGATTTTAACACGCTTAAATTATTAATGGGTGCAGTCATTTATAAATTATTGATTCCTTAATTGTTACAAATTCCCAAGTATTTAGAAATAATGCCTTTCGCTTCCTCATACGAGTGGCAAACAGCGACCTCATAGCCCTGCACAAACAACGCATCTAGCCGTTTTTGTTGATCCTTGGTGGGCTTGTTCTTCCCATATTTCATTTCTTTTTCTCCTTCCAGTGGATACAGCCGAAGTCTTTTGCTGATGAGTTCATGTGAATAACAACCCCCTGTATAGAGCAAGTGTTAGAAAATGGTGGGCTACCTTTTGTGTCTAGATTCTCACATAAATCGCAAGTTCCTATGACTGATAAGCCTTTAGCTTTATCAAGCCAATGCGTAAAAGCAACTACAGCTTTCCCTGTGGTTAATAACCAATCTTCAAGTTTCATGTTGTCTCCTTTTTAAGCGAAAGAGAACGGGGCCGGTGGCTCTCGTAACTAGTATGCGAGTCTTACCTCAACACAACCCCTAACCGTTTAGATGAGAACCCTAGTTGCTAATTCATCACTCACGTTTAAGGGTTCAAACGGCTTCTCTCTATTTCTGCATATATACATAATTTTTGGGGATACCACCTTGACCCACTCCCCTGCGGGCTATAGACGCTTCTTGGTGATTAAGAGTCAGAGCCATGATTAAAATATTCCCTTCGCAAGTAAACATGAAAATTATATTGTGTGTTAGTGCTTATCGAACCCCACCGCACTGGGTTTCATGATGTTTAGAGTCTGATCGATAGCTCCAGACTTGAAAAGATTTCTTGGTCTAATTACTGTAAATTCTTTCATGCCGTACCTAACCGCCCTTATTAACTGCAAGCCCTTCACATAATTTTTGTATACATCGGGGTTATGAGTTTCCATAAAATGAATACCATCCACGCCCGTATGATGATCCTTGCAAAGCCATAAAATATCCACAGGGCGGGTATAATCAGTATGGTGAGCGTGTTTATCCTTTCTTGTCCGACACGCCAAGCATGGCCTTGGCTTTAGCCTTTGAGCCTCAATCCTAGCCTTTACCTTGACAGGGTTTTGCGCCCTGTACCTTTTGGCATTTGCCTCTCTTGCAAAAGCCTTATCCTTGAAAGCTCTGGTGGCTTTCTTTCTATCTTCACGCTCCAACTTCTCAGACCTCTCCCTCGCCTCGCACTTATGGCAAGGTTTAGGCAGAGTATGTTTTTCAATCAACCTGATCTTCTTTTCCTCTAGCCAAATATCCATATTAATGACACCTTATGATTGTTGGAGCTTTGTAGGAGAAAATATAGCGAAAATGATTTTCTGACATCATTGTTTTATAATGAGTTATCCCCATTTCATCCCCCATGTAAGTAATTGTTCCTATTATTGTCATCAAGCTTCAGGCGTTGGGCTCTCCCAGAGCTTGGGAACAAGTACCGCAACGGTTGACCTGGAAGATCTCGATCAGGCCGATCTTGTTTTCCTAATTGGGGCCAATCCTGCTTCCAATCACCCTCGTTTCATGCGAATTCTCATGGATGTTCGTCGACGCGGAGGTCAAGTGGTCGTGATCAACCCTGCCAGAGAACGCGGGCTGGAAAATTTCAGTGTCCCGTCAGATATGCGGAGCCTTCTATTTGGATCAGAAATCTCCAGCCTTTACCTGCAACCTCATATAGGCGGAGATATCCCTCTTTTTAAAGCTATTGCAAAAGCCCTTCTGTCGGAAAAGGACCCCGGCATACTAGACCGAGACTTTATAAACCACCACACGCAAAATTTTGAAGATGTCGAGAAGGATATCAAATCCGAATCCTGGGAAACATTAGAGTCTGCTTCAGGTATTTCACGAGGGGAAATAGAAAAAACTGCTCAAATTTATTCTAAGAGCAAAAACACCGTGTTTGCCTGGGCTATGGGTATCACTCATCATGCATTCGGGGTCGACAATGTGCAAGCCATTGTCAACCTGGCACTCATGCGAGGAATGGTAGGAAAAAAACATGCCGGGCTCCTACCTTTAAGAGGACATAGCAACGTGCAGGGAATTGGTTCTATGGGTTTCACTCCACAATTGAAACAAGCAGTTTTAGATAACCTGGAATCTGAATTCCCGGTGACCCTGCCCACCCAACCAGGCCTAGACACCTTGGGCTGTGTGGAAGCTGCAAATAATGGGAAATTTGACTTTGCCTGGAACCTTGGAGGAAATTTGTATGGTTCTAATCCCGATTCCCGATTTGCCCAGACGGCTCTTTCTAAAATTGGTTTTAGTCTTTTTCTCAATACCACCTTGAATCAAGGGCATTTTCTCGGTCGAGGCCAAACCAGCATTATTCTTCCCGTTTCAGCTAGGGATGAAGAGCCGGAACCCACCACACAGGAGAGTATGTTTAGTTATATTCGACTCAGTAACGGAGGCCAGCAACGCTATTCGGGACCCAAAAGTGAAGTAAAAATAATCGCAGAAATTGGTCAACGTGTTCTAAAGGACTCCCCTCTCCCCTGGAAATCATTAAGCGAAACGGGAAATATACGGGAAATCATCAGCACCGTCATCCCAGGGTTCAAGCCCATCAAAAATATTGACCAAACAAAGAAGGAATTCCATATTGATGGAAGAATTCTTCATACGCCCAAATTCCCGCTTCCCGACGGAAAAGCTAGTTTTAAAGTCTGCCCCATTCCTGCCGTTAAAAGAAATAAGGAAAATAGCTTTATTTTAATGACGGTTCGCTCAGAAGGTCAGTTTAATACTGTCGTATATGAACCGGATGATCGCTATCGTGGCGTCTCTTCACGCAATGTCGTTTTAATGAATGAAGAGGATATTAAAAAAGTCGGCTCCAAAGAAGGCGACCTTGTAACCATAAAAAATGAGACGGGGACCATGGCAGGACAAAAGTTACAGGCGTATCCTATCAAACCGGGGAATATCATGATGTATTATCCGGAAAGCAACGTTCTCGTACCACGACAAATTGATCCCAAATCAAAAACCCCTTCTTTTAAATCGATAGAAGTATTTTTGGAAAAATAGTTATGAAACCGAACCATATTCTCAACCGTCCACAATTGTTTTTGCCGTATTTTTTATCAGCCCTCTTTCTTTTGACCCCTGCAATACTACTGGCTGGAAATTCTGCCCCCTTTGTGACCAAAATCAGGGTTACCGGTAATACTCTTGTTGACCCCTTTGATATGGAGGGTTACCTGGATTTAGGAAACGGATTGAACATGACCCCGGAAATCATGGATCTGGTCGTGAGTGAATTGAAAGCTAACTTTAATTATCACGGATATCCTTTAATTGGAGCCTATTCCACACTTAAAGTTAGAAAAGGAGTAATGACTATAAAGGTTGATGAAAAGGATGAATACCGGTGGGGCAAACCTCGTGCTGAAAGAGCTACACTCAAACGTGCTTTTCTTCATGACATGACCCTCAAAGAATCAAAAAAACAAAAAGTCATTAAAACCTTGGTGAAAGGCTACCAAAAACAAAAATTGATTGAAGAAATCGTGGCTGAATTTCTAGTGGAAAAGCAGAGGAAGCTCATCGAGGAAATCCATTACCAAAGAATAGTGGCTTTGCGAGAAAAAGTTGTAGATAAGGTCAGAGCGTTTCAGACCATAAAGAGAAATATGGAAGAACAAGAACACCTAAGAGTTGAGGGAATGAAGGATCGAATAGAATCCGCCGGACTTAAAAAATTTGCTGATCAGGTTGAAGAAGTACCAGAAATGACTTCAGAAGAGTACACCGACCTGGATGAATTTTTAGATAATGTTGTTTTTGAAGAAATGCTGAAGCCAGGACTTTAATCCGTCATTTAACTTAAAGCGGAAAGAAAGCCTTGAATCTGGGCTTTTTTCTTGGCGTCCCCATCCCTATGAATCCCAATCACTTTTTCGACAACCCCTTTTAATTTCCTGTCCTGCATCATATACATAAAATCTTCATAAAGGCGGGACTGCTCTGTAGACTTTTCCATATCAGGAGACAATTTCCTGCTTACTGGCCCTTTACCTGTTAATAACCAGAAAATATTTAAATCAGTATGGGTCGACAAATTTGCCAAGGTAGTGGCCGAAGGCAATGACTTATCGTTTTCCAAGTCAGAAAGCGAGCCCTGTGAAACTTTAATTAAATGAGAAAGTTGCATCAGCTTTAATGGAACGGACTTCCTCCATGCTCTCAATCGTTTTCCGGTGGTTTTTTGATTTTCCATTTGGCCGCTCATTCTTAATGTTCCTCCGGTTAAAAAATTCATGCTATTCCTCCATATCCGAGAGATAACCTGAACTGCCAAAGTCATGAATCCTTCGAGTACGAACCTTGTCCGCATTGGCATCAGGCAGGTTCATCATAAGGATATTTTGTTAAGTGTCAATAGTTCTTGAAAAAACTCCATCCCCGTACTCCCAAATTTCATCCAGAAGATAATCACGGGTTTTAATTTTTCCTGGGTTTTTAATCAGGTGGGAGAGAAGTTTAAACTCCGTCAATGTCAATTCCACCACTTGACCATCAACCTGAACCTGATGCTTCCCCAAATCAATGGACAACGGACCCACCTGAATATGTTCCTGAGTCTCGGGGTTGTCTTGAAAGTGAAATATGCGCTTTAATAATCCCTTAACTCTCAGGATCAATTCTCTAGGGTTATAAGGTTTCGTCACATAATCATCCGCTCCAAATTCTAACCCTAAAATTCGGTCCACTTCATCATCCCGGGCAGTCAGCATAATAATGGCAAGATCACGAGTCTTTTCATCGGACCGAAGAGCTCTGCAAACGTCCATTCCATTCATGCGAGGCATATTCACATCCAAAATGACCAAATCTGGCAAATCAGTTGCAATCATCTCAAGGGCTGCTTCTCCATCGGGAGCAGTATCAATCTGGTAGCCTTCTTTACGGAGCTTTACTTCCAAAGCTGCCAATAGTTCCTTGTCGTCATCAACTAAAAGAATTCGGTAGGTCATTATGTTCCCGGTAATTAAATATTTAGCTCGGTACCTGCTTATCAGAAAAAAAGTTCACGCAATCATCAACAATCCAATCAATGCACGAAATAAGGCCATGGTCGGAATCCAATTCTTTTAATTGGCACCAAGGGCGCGACTTGGCAAAATCTCGGGACTCCTGAATATCCACTGTCTCATCATGAATTCCATGAACTACCCGGATTGGGATTTTTCGGCTCAATGGTAAGGAGTCCCAGTGTATTGCATCGCGAAATAAATCCGTCTTTAGTGCCATCTCCTTATTGTAGCGGTAATGAAATACCTGGATCAAGTACGGAAGCAAATTGAGGGAGTTCTTATCCCAGCCCATATTTTCCATCCAGCGATTGAGGAAATTAAAACCCGGGGCCATCAGATATAAGGCCTCTATTTGCGTTCGAGTTTCTGCAGTTAATGCCGCTAAATAGCCTCCCATACTACTACCTATTAGAGCAAAGCGTGCATCAGGCCTTTCATCAATAATTTTTTGAACCACCGAAACCTGTTTCGTCAGGGTGAGATTTTCAAAACCACCTTCCTGTAAATCCGGAATCGTGAGGGAAAGGCCAGCTTTCTTGAAATGATTTTTGAATACAAGCGCTTTTTGGGAGCTTGGCCCTGACGCGAATCCGTGAAGATAAATAAATTCTATCATCCCTTGCTTATGATGAGACCCGAGTCTGAAGGTCTTCCTCTTTTTCAAGACCCTGAATCCTATGGCGTATCTTCCACAATAGCACCAGTCCAGGTATCGCTGCTAAAAATGTTACCCCAAAAAATAAAAGCCATCCAAAATCATCCACCAGAATTCCCGATGCGGGGCCCACAAACACACGTCCCAAGGAAGCCAAAGCCGATAATAAAGCAAATTGTGTTGCCGTAAAATTGTGATGACACAATGCCATCAAGAAAGCCACAAAGGCCGCAGTTCCCATACCACCAGCTAGATTTTCAAAGGCAATGGTAAAAACCATCATGGCATAATTCTTTCCCAACAAAGCTAAAACCATAAATGATAAGTTTGATATCGCTTGCAATAGCCCGAATAATAATAGCGAACGAAATAATCCCAAACGAGCCATAAGAGCGCCGCCAAACAGAGCGCCTACAATAGTCGCCGCTAACCCCATACCCTTGTTTATGGCCCCCACTTCACCTACAGAAAACCCGACACCGCGAATTAAAAAGCTTGTAGTCAGGCTTCCCGCAAACGCGTCCCCCAGTTTATAAAGAATAATCAAAGCCAACATTACCCAGGCACCCTCACGGGAAAAAAACTCTATTAAAGGCCCACCAATGGCCTCCTTCAAGGTCTTAGGGGGAATGCCAGGATCTTCCGGTTCAGGGCTCATCCAGGTAGCCATCATTCCCACCACCATCAAGCCTGCCATAATCATATACGTTAAACGCCACCCTAAAACTTCCGAGAGGATTAAGGCCAAAGCACCTGAAACAAGCATCGCAATTCTGTACCCCGTTACTGAA
The DNA here is from genome assembly GCA_018673915.1 of Nitrospina sp. Classification (GTDB taxonomy): domain Bacteria; phylum Nitrospinota; class Nitrospinia; order Nitrospinales; family VA-1; genus LS-NOB. The sequence goes on from JABHBK010000016.1 coordinate 43,407, forward strand.
ACCGCCGCGCCCAAACCTCGCTCCTTTTCTCTCAACACTTCTGTGCGGTAAGCATCCACAACAATATCCTGAGAGGAAGAGGCAAATGCCAAACTAAGGGCAAAAAAAGCAAGAACCCAAGGAGCTTCTTTAGGGGAAACAAAGCTCATTGTAAAAATCGAGGCCAAAAGTAAAAGTTGAAACACAAAAATCCAACCGCGTCTTCGCCCAAACAGGGGAATGACATACCGATCCAATAAGGGGGCCCAAATAAATTTCAAGGTATATGGCAAACCCACCAAAGTGAACAGGCCAATAGTTTTGATATCCACACCCTCTACCGTCAACCAAGCCTGTAAGGTTCCCCCTGATAGTGCCAAAGGCAACCCTGAGGAAAAACCTAAAAACAAAACCGCCAACACTCTTCGATTTAAAAATAAATCCATTTTATCGCTTATTTACAGTACTTTATATATAAATTACGAATACTATACATCAATAAATTGCTTAAGATTTTACATACCTCTAAATTCCTTATATCATTAAACTCTGAGAGTTTCAGGCATTTTACCGAGGGCAATGACTTTACCTAGTCAGTATGGGCAATTGACAAGAGATAACATCATTAAATAAAATTGACCTGCAAGAACACGATCCCAACCTGGGGCAATATCCATAAATTCTTGTTATTATATAACCTTTTCCATCTTTTCTACCGATATGCAGGAGAACCAAAAGGCTAAATTATGAAAAACATGGAATCCCTGCAATTGATTAAAGAGCAACTCAAAATAAAGTCAGTCGAGTTGCGCAAAGCTAACGAGGAAAAGGGGCAAGTCACAAATAAGATCAAAGATCTGATCACCTTTAACCAAGGTGAGGTAAAAAAACTTAAAGAGACTATTAAGAAAACTGAGGGAGATGTTGCAGAGCAAAAAAGTTTGCTCGATGCGGCCCGTCTCGCAAAAAATATTGGCTTGGATGCCAGCAGAAAGGAAAAAGAAGAAGAGGAGGCCGAAATAAGCAAGCGTCTTGAGGCCAAAATGGACGATAAAATGAAAAGCAAAATGGCCGAGCTTGCCTCTAAAATGGAAGCCCTCAAGAACCGGGTTGAAAAAGAAAAGGGAGCAAACAAAAAATTCGGGCGGGAACGAGAAGTTTTGATGAAAGAATTAAAACGCCTTCGACAGGATACTGGAACCACCGACAACTTAAAGAAGAAGATTGAGAGCCTGAAAGTGGATTTGGCAAAAGCTAAAAAGACATCCATGTCCTCAGGAGTAGTTACAGAAGATATTGTAAAAGAAAAAGACTCACTCATCAAAAAGTATGAGGATATGCTTTACGGTGGCATGGATGCAGGTGAAGACGGCATGCTTCCCGCCGAAATCATCCAGGAATTAAAGGAAGAAGTAGAAGATCTTGAAAAAGAACGGCGCACAATGATCGTAGAGCTGGAAATGCTCAAAGAAGACAATGCTGAAATGGACATGAAAATTGTCCTAATGGAAGAAGAAAAAGGGCGCGGTGGTAAAGGAGGGGGTGGCGACGGCGGTGATTTTCGCCCTGTAGAAGGCCGTTCAGCGCAGACCTCTGAGTTCTCCGGGGGACTGGAAAACTTCCTCATCACCTATTCCGATATGATCACACTAATTCTGGTGGTATTTGTTTTGATGTACAGCGTTTCCAAGTTGGATGAAAATAAGTTTGCCGAAGCACTATCTTCATTCCAGACAAAAAGAATGCGTATTGAAAGTGTCAATGTTCGTTTGAGCAAAGCAGAAATGAAAATGCTGGAGCGAGTAAGAGAACTGGTTAAAGATAACGTTGATGCGGAAAGCCTCGCACGCAGTGACACGCGTACCATTCTTCATCGCTTACCCACGTCAGACCTTTTTGCTCCCGGCGAAGCATTCTTTAACGAAGGCGCAGAAGATCTAATCATTTCCACTATAAAAGAAGATATGCAGGAAGGTGTCAGGCAAGTGTTGGTAGATGGTCACACCGACAACGTCCCGATGAAAAGCGCCAAGTTTCCTTCTAACTGGGAGCTTTCGGCTGCCAGAGCTTCAAAGGTGGCAAGGTTTATTATAGAAAAAATGAGGTTTCCGCCTGCCCAAATGGTTGTAACAGGTTATGGGGAATTTCGCCCGCTTAAAGCCAACACCGATGACGATGCCCGTGCCGCCAATCGGCGAGTTGAGATTAAAATTTTGAAAGCGCTCGAAGTAGCAAAAGATGAAGCTAAAGGCACAAAGAAAAAATCTGGCAAGGGGGAAAAACCTGGTAAGGGGAAAAAATCTGGAGCTTCCGCAGAGTCGGCAATAAGTATAAAGCAATAAATAAGCAGTTATTGCCAGTTCTAGGATTCTTCTAAATTTTTTGAGTAAGTGTTTTAACAGTTTTTAGAGTAAAATGATTATTAAGCAATTGAACCTTCCGTCAAAGCTATTGTTATGGAATCAATCGAAAAACAAATCGCCGAGCAAATGGAAGCAGAGAGCCAGCAAATGGAAGGGGATGCCCCTGCTCCAGACATACTACCCCTGGAACTTTCGCAAGAAAATATTGCAAAAGCTCGCAAAGTTCTCAACAAAACAGATGCAGAAATGCTCTTGTCAAACCGGCAGGATTATTTAAGGTTCAACCGCTTCAAAATAGATCGAAACCTGGTCACCCTGTCTGAGATTGATCGCCTGATTTTTCTAGTTGTTCCACGCCTTCTTCATGTGCACCAGGAAGGCTTGCCAGGTTATTTTGAAGGCGACCCGCCTTGTGGCATCCACAATTTTGTTCTGGATAAAGAAGCCCAAGTTGCCGCCGAAAAGCTATTTCCCGATATCATCATCCGCAGGAATCCAGAACTGAAGCCCGTCATCCACACCGCATTACTCATGGGTAGTGTGGGTTCCATTGCCCAAACAGTAAAGTCCGATCTGGATTACACCCTTCTGATAGATAAAAATGATTTCACCGAAGAAAGCATGAAACTGTTCCAGAAAAAACTGAACTTGATAGAAACCTGGACCTGGGACAATTACAAGCTGGAAACCCATTTTTTCATCAATGATTTTGAAGAAGTCAAAAATAACATCTTTGGTGAAAGTGACAGTGAAAGCACAGGGTCCGCCCTGGCAAAACTTCTGAAAGAAGAAATGTATCGAACCATGATCATTGTCACCGGAAAAATTCCCTTCTGGCTGGTTGCTCCCGTGAGCTGTGATGACAATAGGTATTATGAGTTGTATGAAAAACTTATGTCAGGGGAAACCCTGCTCAGAAAAGAAGAATTTATCGACATGGGCAATGTGGATGATATTTCCGATGGAGAATTTTTTGGTGGGTCTATATGGGCCTTGATTAAATCTTTCAAGTCCCCTTTTAAAACACTCATGAAAATGGGGGTGCTTGAAGATTATATGTTTGGCGACACCAAATCGAACCTGCTATGCCATCAAATTAAAGATAAATACTATAACGATGTTCCCTACCTGGATATAGACCCTTATCTGGGAATGTTCGAGCGGGTACAAAAGTTTTTTGCTGACACAAAATCGGAAGACGATGTCGATGCCCTGAGACATGCATTTTATTTAAAGGTAGGGACACAAGTCACTGCCGAAGAGTTTGAAAAGGGTTCCGATGTTTGGAGGAAAAGTACGCTGATCAAAATGCTTAAAGAGTGGGGTTGGACTCCTGATAAAATTGAGAAGCTGAACAAGTATTCTGGCTGGCAAATGATGCACAAGGTAGACTTGGGAAACCGTATTAATAAAATCTTGATGGCCTCCTACAAAAACATCTCTGAAAAGAATAAAACCCTTGACCCGAGCGAGAGCTTAATCACCGAGAAAGATACTCATCTTTTAGGTCGGAAGCTTTTCAGCTTTTACAGGGCCGCCCCTAATAAAGTTGATAACCTGGGTGCTTTGGTAGATGGTAAAACCGCTGAAAATGAACTTACTTTCATTTTGGAGCAAAAGGATAAACAAACTAAACCAGAATGGTATCTGGTTCGAGGCAGAACGCAATCCTTTCTTGAGCAAATTGACAAGGATGATATCATTAGGAAATCAGCAACTCTCCCCTTTCTTCTAGCTTTTACCGTTTTTAACCATCTTTACAGTGATAGCACCGAAGTTTTATTAAGAGCAGAGGGAGAATCCATCAAGGAAAATGACCTGGTTTCACTACTCGGAATACTCAAAAGCTTCATTGAGTCCGTCAATATCGCCGCATTATCCAATGAAGATTTGTTGAACGAAGCTAAGATTAACCAGTTGTTCATGTTGGTGGACTTTGGCAACCCTCCTCCACCCGATATAAGCATGGGAAACATCAGGGATTGTAAAAATAACGATGAATTGACAAAATTTATCAATAAACGAATTGAGAAAGCAAGGAGCATCACAACGATTTATTTAACTTCATGGGGCGAACTGTTCTGTAAATCTTATGCAGGGTTAAATTGTATGGCCAGATGTATCTCCGACCTGAGCACCCAACTTACCCCTGAAAAGGTTGAAAAATCGGATTTTCTTAAGGTTTACATCCCTTGCGGCCGAAAAGAAATACTACAGATACCCTGGCTGAACAATTATATTGTGCGCTCATTATTGATTCGAGCCACAGCTAATTTGCAAAAAACAGCCAGTTGAACCTAAAATTTAAATTCGCGGTCTAATATAGCTCCATGGCAACAGCAACTCAGGAAGCTCAAGGTACCGCCGCAGACGCAGCTCAGGAAGAGCGGCAGGATACAGGAATAGACACCGGTACCCTGATGGGTGTACTTTCCGGAGTATTTCTCATTACGGTAGCAATTATTCGTGGTGGAGACGCTGGGGTATTTATCAATATCAACAGCGCTTTAATCGTTGTTGGGGGATCGATAGCCACCGCTTTTATAGCATTTCCAGCAAAGAAGATAACCACACTGATGCCGGTTTTATATAACGCGTTTAAACCCGGCGTTTATGAGCCGGAAGATTATGTCGATGACATTATGAGATTGGCCTCCAAATATCGTTCTGGGGGCATGAAACAGCTTGAAAATGAAGAGGGCAAAGTAGACAACCGGTTCTTACGGAATGGAATCGCCATGATCGTGGATGGGTACAACGCCAAGGAAATTCATGAGCTTATGGACAGAGAAATGAACGCTATGCTCGACAGGCACAACTCGGGACAAAAGGTTTTACGATTTATGTCTGTGCAGGCTCCCGTTTTTGGAATGGCAGGAACCCTAATTGGACTGGTACAAATGTTAATGCATATTGACGATCCATCGACGATTGGGCCCGCCTTGGCCACTGCTTTGATCACTACATTTTATGGCCTCATGCTCGCCAACCTGGTTCTCACTCCTCTTGCGGCAAAGTTAAGTATGAGAACAGATATGGAGGGCATCTTGGGCAGATCAATTCGAGTTGGCATCATTGGAATTCATGACAGGGTAAATCCAGCAAAAATTCAGCGGAATATGAATGCGCTTCTTCCACCAGATCAGCAAAGGGAATAAAAGTAAATGTCAAACGTTGATGAGATAATTGCATTAGTCCTGAGAGAACCCAAACAAGATGGGGGCGATTTTAGCGGCTTTGATTTAAAAGGAGTGAGTCTTAATGGCGCAAGCTTTGTATACGCCACTCTGATTGGTACCGTTATGGACGACTCCGAATTGCGCGAGGTCGACTTTTCTCAAGCTTCCCTGGGAAAGACATCCTTTAAGAATGCTAAAATTAAAGATCTGAATTTTACTGGAGCAACTCTCGAAGAATCCAACTTTGAAGGTGCCACCTTGATGGATTGTAATTTTAAAAATGCCGATCTATCCAATAGTGATTTCTCACAGACGAAAATAAGCAATTGTGATTTTCAGGGAGCAAATTTAGGTCACGCCAGCTTTTATTCCGCCACTATAGATGATACCAACATGGGCTTTGCCAGAATGATGTATGTTTTTATGAAGCAAGTCATCATTAATAAATCCCGATTGGGTGGAATCAATGCACGGGGGTCTGACTTAAGCTTTTCAAAAATGACAGAAGTAGATTTAAAGGGCTCCATTTTGAAATATGCGGACCTTAACTCCTGCACCTTTAAGGACGTCAACCTGACCAACTCAAACCTGATAGGCGTGGAGTTGAAAGATGCTCAATGCGCAGGAATCATTTGGGAAGAAGCCAACCTGGAAGGATCTGACCTGACCTACGCCAATCTGGAAGGAAGCAATCTGAAAAATGCTTTTCTTCTCGAAGCTAATTTGCATGGTACAAATTTCACCAACGCAAACCTTGCCGACGCGTATTTAGTGGATGCCAACATTGCAAAAGCAATCACCAAAGGTGCCAACCTGGAAAACACCATCCTAGCCTAAAAATTTCCAAGCTTTATTTTTGCATCATCCTTAAATTCTCATAGACCCGGTTTTTCATTGATGATTTCTGACGCGCACCGGAATCCCACATTCTCAAAAAAATCATTAGGATTGGCCTCGGTGCGAGTGAACGCATACCGGTAAGCTGGCAAGAAATAATGTCCGGCCTTCTGGAAACCGTTTCCCCTTAAAACTTTTAGCTCTTTGCCGAACCTGGCATCCGGTTTTAAATTTCCCGGATAAGGAAGATACCAGTCCTGAGTCCATTCCATGACATTGCCAGACAAACCATATATTTTAAATGGGCTAACATCCTCAGGATAGGCAGTGACAGCGGCTGCTTTTCGATCTCCATCAATCCCCAGATTCGCCTTACCTTTAACAAACTCTTTCCCCCAAGGATAAGGCAAACCATTTGTGCCGCGCGCAGACTTTTCCCATTGCGCTTCAGTGGGCAGTTGTTTTCCTGCCCAAACACAATACGACCAGCCTTCCCACCATGTAACCTGGGTAACGGGATACAAGCCCTGCCCTTCAAGATATTTCCCCTTCACCCAGTGGGCAGGAAGATCGGTAAATTGGGTCGCCTTCAAAAACTTATGATATTCCTCATTGGTCACTTCATACCGGTCCATATAAAACGATCCGAGAAACAATTTTCTTTCTGGATGCTGATCGAGAAAAAGCGGCTTAACTGCACCAATTTTTTTATGCGTTCCCTCCGTATCCACCATATTTGTCCCCATAATGAATTCACCAGATGGAATGAGAATCATTTCTTTCTGGTCTTTCTCAGAAACCTTTATGGCGGACAAAAGATCCATTTCTTTCTCACAATCACACACCTCACATCCCCCAAGAAAAAACAAAAGCAATATACAAACTGCTGAGGTATAGTTTACAAAATCAACCCGGGAATTCTTCTTCATGCAAAAAAAACCTTTCAATTTTTCAAATAAATTTAGAGCCATTATATTCCTTTTCATCGCAGTGGCGAGCTTTATCCCTGCAAATACCACCCATGCTTTCAAAATACCCGAACAAACCTCAGGAGAATCCTTTCCCCATATTTTGAAGACGCAAACCTTTGACCTCAATACCCGAAACATTAAAGTGTTGACCTCTCAAGGCAAGCACCTGTGGATGGGAACCGGAAGAGGCATCATCCATTACGATACCCATACCCGCGAAGATTATGATGTCTATGACAACCAAAACCATTTGCTCAGCAATGGAATTTTTGCAATAAGTATGGACCTCAATAACCATCCCTGGATAGGAACCTATGGGGGTGGACTCAGTCATTTTAACGGCAAAAAATGGATCCACTACAATACCCCGCAAGGTTTAAACGATGCCTTTGTCTACGACATCAAGTTCGATAGCAATTCTATTTGGCTTGCAACCTGGAGCGGCATTAACCGGGTGACAGGCAATCCTGATTCAAGGGAAAACTGGGAAAGTTTTACTGTTGAAAACACAGAAGGCGGATTGATCGATAACTGGGTCTATGCTATCGAAATTGAGCCTTCCGGAAAAATATGGTTCGGCACAGAATCAGGACTCTCTGCTTATGCTAACGGGAAATGGGAAGCATTCAACCACAGCAACGGACTCGGAGCTGCATACGATCAAGTAAAGGAAGAAAACAGAGGCATCCTATCGAATTTTCAAGGGCAGCATCATTCTCCCTCCATCCCTAATATGCAGAATTCTGATTATCGCCCCAATTATGTGATTTCCATGCTGCTGGACAAGAAAAATCGCTTGTGGGTCGGCACCTGGGGTGGAGGCTTAAGCATGCTGGACACCCAAACCCTGGAATTTCGCAATTTCACCATGAAGGATGGACTACCGGGAAATTTTATCCTCGCTCTGGAATCAGACGGATCAGACGGATTGTGGATCGGCACCAACAACGGATTAAGCCGTTTTAATGGAAAAATCTTTCAAAATTTTTCAGCGATCAACGGTTTGAAGTCAAAGTTTATTTTTAGTATTGAAGCAGCCTCAGACCATTCCCTGTGGGTAGGCGGTAATCGTTCTCTGACTAGAATGATTCTCGATCCCGAAACCGGAATCCCACTGAATATCAACTAGGCCCAGCATCACGTTAGTTAAAAATCCTCGTCATCGGGGTCATCTTCTACGAACGCTTCATCCACTTGGTCTTGCTCAGCTTTATCTATTAATTCCTTTATTTGTTCATAGCCCGCTGCTAATTTCTGAATATTGACCAATAAGTTAATCAAATCAGCTTCCTTGCATTCGCGAATTCCTGCTACAAGGGCACCCCGTTCATCCTCTTCATATTTCTGATCCCATTTGTCAAAAACACTGAGGATCTTATTCTTACAATGAATCAAATCATAAAAAAAACTTTGAATTTCTATTTTTGGCATAATATTCCTAACATTAAAAATTGAGTTTTACGTGTTTGAGTAATTCTTTCACTCCCATTATCGGGAACAACCTACTAATCGCACAAGCCTCCTGCTTTTTTATTTACACATTTTTCAACCCTGATATTATAGGCGGAGTAGTAGAACTGGCAAATAACAATTTCTTTAACTTAAATTATTTAATAGAGTTTTATGTCAAGCGAAGATCGATTTAAAGACAACGGAAATGAAACCATTACGGATACCAAGTATAACTTGACCTGGGCGAAGCAAGACAGTTATCAAATGCGCGATAAATGGTGCTCCTGGAAAGGTGCACACAATTATATCAACTGGCTCAATGAACAAAAGTTTGCCGGTTTTGACGACTGGAGACTGCCTAAAAGCCAGGAATGCAGAAACCTGTATGACCATGACTCTAAAAACACCGACTTCGATGGAGATATTGTTCATATCGACTATATATTCCCGGAGGGCTGTGGGTCCACATACTGGTGTGTGGAGGATCAGGGAATCAACGCCAATGCTTATAATTTTTACAGTGACCGGGCTTATCAAGTAAGAAAAAAAGCCAAGGATGAAGAAAACATGTGCTGCCGAGCTATCCGCACCTCTGGGCCACCCGTGAAAAAAAGCGGTCGATTATCCAATACGGGCCGTACACGGAGGGAGTAACCGGGCTCCGCCCGGTAGGAACTAGCAATAACTTGTTGCGCCAAAAGAACGATTGCCCGCAAAATAAACACAATGCTAATCCCCTCCCACGGGAGTGGGTCGGCTGTCGCATTAGCATTATGCTGGCCTCTTAAACAATTAATAACCCAGTATTACACTGATAACACCATGGCATACCACCGCGCGACTTGCGCTGAAATTGACCTGCAGGCATTTCGACATAACATTCTGACCCTGAGAAAGTATCTCGAGCCTCAAACCCAAATCATGGCTGTCGTCAAAGCCGATGCCTATGGCCATGGAGCCATACCCTGTGCCCGTGTAGCCGTTGAAAATGGGGCAGACTCTCTTGGGGTTGGGGTGATTGAGGAAGGGATCGAACTCAGGGAAAATGGTTTAAATATTCCTATTGTAGTATTAGCCAGCATCTTTCCCAATGAGGCAGAAGACTTGGTAAAGCACAATCTTGCAACTATACTTTGCACTCCGTCTCTGGCTCAAGCTCTTTCCAAAGAAGCAGAAAAACAAAATAAAATTATCTCAATTCATATCAAGGTAGATACGGGGATGAACCGGCTTGGAGTCTCTCCTGAAAATTTACCTGCACTACTGAGCCAGATTCGTAGTTTAAAGAACCTCAAAATCGAAGCTATCTCTACACATTTTTCCTCAGCCGATGATGAAGACCTTTCCATCACTCAGGACCAACTCGAAAAATTTAATTCCGCGCTGACCCTTTTGCAAAAAGAAGGTGTTCCCACGCCAATGATCCATTGCGCAAACACATCCGCACTGTTCAAATTCCCAGAAAGCCATTTCGATATGGTCAGACCTGGGCTCATCCTATACGGAGCCCTCCCCTCTCCTTCATTGCAATCAGTTTTAGACCAGGAAGAAAACCTGAGTCCATTCCAACCCGTAATGCAATGGAAAACTCAGGTCATTATGGCTAAACCTGTTGCCAAGGGTCAGTCAGTGAGCTATGCAAGGACCTTCACAACACAGAGGGATAGCCTTATAGCCACCCTTCCTATTGGTTATGCGGATGGGCTCCATCGTATTCTGGCTAATAATATGGATGTCCTGATTCGAGGGAAACGCGTGCCACAAGTCGGAAATGTTTGCATGGATATGATTCTAATCGATGTTACCGGCATTCCAGGGGTAGAAACAGGAGATGAAGTTGTTATCTTTGGCAGGCAGGGGGACCAGATGATTTCTGTTGAGGAACTAGCAGTGAGAGGCAAGACTCTTCCCTACGAAATTCTTTGCAATGTCGGCAAACGGGTTCCTCGAGTCTATCGCAACGGGTAATCATTCCATCTTTAATTCTAAAAGATTACTCACTCCATTTGCTGAGCAGTATTTGCGGATACCTTCAATCACATGAAGAGTTGAAGCCGGATCAATAAAGTTGGCTGTTCCAATTTGGACCGCTTTTGCTCCGGCTAATAAAAACTCCACTGCATCTTCTCCGCTCGCTATACCTCCTATCCCAATAACCGGAATTTGCACGGCACGTGCGGTTTGATACACAAGGTTTAAAGCTAGCGGTTTAATAGCAGGCCCCGAAAGCCCCCCTGTTTTATTGGCCAAATGGTGCTTTCTGGTTTTCAAGTCAATCGACATCCCGACAAAGGTATTGCACACCGACAAGGCATCGGCCCCGGCACTCTCTGCGGCCTTGGCAAGCACGGTAATATCTGTGACGTTGGGGGATAACTTAACAATAAGAAATTTTTGCGTCACCTTTCGAACGGAAGAAACTACATCCATTAAAACTTCAGGGTCAGAGCTAAATTGCAAGCCGCCTTTTTCCACATTAGGACAGGAAACATTCATTTCCAGAGCATCCACACGTTCTACATCGGATAAAGCCTGAGCCATCTCCACATATTCCGGGGTGGTGTCTCCAAAAAAATTGACGATGATTCGAGTATTAAAATTTTTTAGTTGAGGTAGCTTCTCTGATAAAAAAGCCTCCAGTCCGATATTTTCCAAGCCGATCGCATTAAGCATGCCGGAAGAAGTTTCAATAACTCTGGGCACAGGGTTACCCACTTTCGGCTTTAAAGAAAGTCCCTTGGTAGAGAACCCACCAAGAGCATTCAAATCTATAAGAGAACCGTACTCCAGACCATAACCAAAAGTTCCAGAAGCCGCAATAACCGGATTATTTAAACATAAACTGCCTAATTTGACTGACAGGTCCATCAGTGGGCCTTTCTTATCTAATTGACAATTAAGGAGTTATCGGATATATTTTGTAAAGATTAATGGTGGACAGGGTTAGACACTCCCTGTTTTTTTATATCCTAACATTCACAACCGAAGTTGTCCCCATTAATTAAAACAGGTGCAATTTTTATCCACAAACCCACTTAACAGGGGCTCCCAATCATGCTGGAAATTAAGGAACAGGAAAACTCTCCTGTCGAAGAAAACAACCCACCCGAAGTTAATAAATATCATAAGCGAATTGATGATCTGATTGAAGACGCAGAGATCGAAGCTGAGATCGAAGCAGAAAAAAATATTCGATCTAAAAATTCGCGCATGTTTTCTATTTCTATGATTGGTATCTGCCTATTAGGGTTGGTCTATTTCCAGATAAATTACCAAGCCGCTCTCTCTCCGGTTGAACCAGAAGCTCCAATACAAAAACCGGAAACACCTGAGGAGAGCTTGGCTAAACAGGTTCCTGTAGTCGAAGATGGATCAATCGCTTCTAACCTACCGATTGCGCCCACCGCTAGCCCAGGAAAGGTTAAAAAGGAGATAAACCCGTTCGTCGCACCGCCAAAACCTAAAAGTATTATTCCTCCAGCCAAAACCAATAAAGTAAAAAAACCAGCAAAAATCAAAAAAACATCACAAACTCCAAAACCAAAGCCGAGTCCGATCAAAACACCAGCAGTAAAGCTCAATGAGGACTCGAGGTTCTTTATTCAAGCAGGAGCCTTCAGCGTCAAGAAAAATGCGGAACTATATTTAAAACAACTCCAAGCCAAAGGCTTTGCACCCTCTATACAGACGCGATCTAACATTAAGAAGCAGCATATTGTCACGGTTGGAAGCTTTGCTAATGCAAAAGCCGGAGATAAAAAATTAAGAGAACTTGCAAGCAAAGGATTCAATGCATCGACCTATAAAAACTCCAAAAACTCCTTTAGCCTTAAAGTGGGTCAATTCATAAACCTGAAAGAGGCTCGAAGCCTACAGGATAAACTGAGTGTGAAAGGATTTTTATCTGAATCACGCACAGCGAATGAACCGGCTAAAACCTATATCGTTCAATTAGGAGTTTTCCCCAACCGCGAAAAAGCTCTCCTTGTTAAGGAAAAACTGGCTCGAGCAGGTTACCCTAAAACATTTCTGCGCTAATCTGAGCGTCTGGCAAGCCACCGTTAGCAACACATGGCTTTGACCCGCACATGAGTCTCAATGACTTATTTGATAATTGCTCTTGCTTCCAATGCATGTTATCAATTCATTTGTTTTCTATAGGCGGGTTACCATTTTTTTTCACATCTATTAGCTCAGACTAAATTAAGGCTTAAATTGCTCGACCTTGTAAAAATCTTTGCCGGACTAGCACTATTGTTTTACGGAGGAAACTACCTGGTAACAGGCAGTGTTCGCCTTGCACGTGTCCTTAAAATCAGCCCCTTCGTAATCGGAGCTACAATCATTGCATTTGGTACCTCTGCGCCCGAACTTTCCGTCGCTATTCTAGCTTCCTTGCAGGGAACTTCTGAACTGGCTATGGGCAATGTAATAGGTAGTAACATTGCAAACATTGGCCTCGTTCTCGGCTTGACGACTCTCATAGCCCCCCTATATATCAAACCTGACCGTCTCAAGCGGGAATCGCCTCCGTTTCTATTGGCAACTTTCCTCATTTTAGTAATCGCCTGGAATCTGGAGATCGGCAGATACGAAGGACTATTCATGGTTTTTCTCTTAGGCCTCTATATATTGCGGTCTTTCAGTCATAAAGAAGATTTTAATGAAGAGCTGGAAGATGAAGTTCCTCTTTTTGCAGGTAAGGGTCCCTCTTATCAAATCTTTCTTATTATCGCGGGGCTGGGTATTCTGGTTGGAGGTGCCAAACTCCTGGTAGCGGGAGGTGTGGGCATCGCCCGTGATCTAGGAATCAGCGAGTGGTTCATAGGCATTACCATCGTTGCGGTGGGAACCAGCCTTCCAGAAATAGTTTCTTCCGTAATCGCCGCGAAACGAGGACATGGCGAAATGGCAATCGGGAACATTTTTGGAAGCAATATCTTTAACATTCTGATGGTGTTAGGCCTGACCGCCACCATTCATCCTTTGCAGATAAAAGAACCCATAGAACCAGACTTGCTCATCGCAACCGCCATTACCCTGTTGTTGCTGGGCATGATAAGATACGGGAACTATTCGCTGGGAAAAGCAAAGGGAGGGTTTTTGATTGTAATTTATTGTATTTATATAGGACTGAAAGGGACTGGAACTTTATAAACCTGATATCAGGCGGGTGGCTTCGGCTTTACATTTTTAAACTTCCATAATTGTTGCTTGTAATAAGGGTTGTTGGGCACCAAATTAATGGCTTCTTGAATTTTTGCCATTGCCTTATCACTTTCTCCCTGAACGTAGAGAATTTCTGAAAGAGTATCAATAAACTCAGGTCGGCTGGGAAAGGCTTTCAGGGTCTGGCTAGAAAGTTCGAAAGCCTTCGGAAGATTAGAACTTTTCTTTGCATATAACCAAGCCAGTCTATTCATGGTTTCATAATTTCCGGCTTTCAATTCCAGGGATTTTTCACAATATCCCGTAGCGGCGGTAAAATAACCCTTCTTCGTATAAACATTACAAATCGCCATAAATATTTCAGAGTTTTTCGCCTCTTTCTTTGAAACAGGAAGAAGTATATTTAACGCCTGGTCCAAATTCTTCTTTTCAACAAGTGCCAGTGCCAACCCCATAATAAAGTTTGAGTTTTGAGGCTCTAAACCTAAAGCAGTTTTGAATTTTTCTTGAGCCAGTTCGATATTACCTCTTCCCAATAGCACTTTACCTAACTCATAATGGAAAGCCGCCTGTTTTGCATCCAGTGCAATCGCATTAGATAATAATGATTGGGCACGCCCCCATTTTTCTTCACTGGAAACCAGTTTCCCCAATTGATAATGGCTTTCTGCATCTTTAGAATTTAGCTTGATAGCTTTTTCCAGTGCCGCTTGAGCTTTTTTATTTTGATTTTTATCTGCATAAATTCTGCCTAGCCGCGCCTGCACTACAGGGTTACCGGAGTCAAGATTTTCCGCAACCTCGTAGGTTATAAGAGACTCATCAAGCATCCCTTGAATGTAATACCAATCTGCAAGACGAATTTGAGCTGAGAAGTTTTCAGGAAACAGGTTGGCTGCTTTTTTGAAAGCCGTTAGTGCATCTTCTTCCTTACCGCTTTCCAGAAGAAGTTTTCCTAAAATCAAATGTAATCGGGGTTCATCACCATTAAACTTTATCGCTTCATTTATCTCTGCAATAGATTTCCCATAATTTTTTTCGCGTGCGTAAAGGGCACTCAATGCTTCATGGGTCTTAAAATCATCAGGCGCCAACCCGACACCCATTTCAAGTGCTTCATGGGCTTTTTCCAATTCACCCTGCTCCAAGTATAAAAGACCTAGATTATAGAAGGTCCCTCCATTCTTGGGGTCAATTTCGAGTGCCTGCATATAGGAATCTATAGCTTCTTTTAATTGTCCTTTAGAAGAATAAGATTTTGCTTGCTTGACACGGTATTCTCCATTGGCGGGATTTAAATCAATAGCTCTCTGGAACTGGGCCAACGAATCATTGTACCGTTTGTCTTCGAAATAAACTTCCCCGAGTCCGGCATAAACTTTAGGTTCGACCCTGGAAATGGTCAGGGCTTTTTTAAATATCTCCTCCGCATCGGCATATTGCTTTTCGGCAACAAGGCTGTAGCCTTTTTGGATCAGCGGCTCCAGTTTATCCCCACCCTTTGGATACAGCCAAGTCACCCCTGCAATAGCCAGAACAACAGCCGCAATTCCTGCGGCCTTTTTCAATTGGAAACCATTCCTGGTTTCTGCACTTGCAGCGGTAGATTTATCGGAAGTAGAAGAAGCTTTGACTTTTTTAGAAACAGGGCGTTCCAGGGTTTCCATTTCTTCTTTGATGGTTTTAGGCGCCTCATCAATCATCTTGCAGCGACCTTCAAAGTTGGAACCTTCATCAATGATCAAATGATAAGTAGATATATCTCCCACCAATCGACTGTCATTCATAAGAGCTACTTTGTTTTCAGCAAACAGGTTCCCCTGCACAAAACCCATATTGGTCACATGATGGGTTTTAATATTGCCTAAAACCTTGCCCGACTTGCCAATTACAAAATGGTTGGTTGAGTATATTTCGCCCTCAAATTCCCCATCAAAATGAACCGAGCCTTTTACCCACAGGGTACCTTTAAGCCTGATTCCTTTTCCAAAGTAGGAGTCCATAGATTATGACGTGATTTCTTAATTAAATTTAAAAGTTAGGAATGATTTGGATAGTATCAAATAATAGAACAAGTTACAACCCATACCGATTTTAATGCATGAATGAAACTTGCCACTCACCCTAGCGCTATCAGATGAGCACATTCACAATGAATGATTGCGCATAAATTATAACCATCACTCTGGCGGTTGAAAAATATGCTTATAACTGGTATTTTATGCGCTTTTACATTTTCTCGTTTCAGACTTTCATATAAATCAAACACTCAATTTTACTAGGGGAACCATGTCCAGAGATCAAGGCCGCAGCTTCAACGATTGCAGAAAAATCAAGATTACTAAAAACTACACCATGCATCCAGCTGGCTCGGTTCTTATTCAAATGGGAAACACCAAAGTCATCTGCGCCGCCACAGTTGAGGAAAAGGTACCCTCCTTTCTTCGAGGCAAAAATAGCGGCTGGGTCACAGCGGAATACTCCATGCTCCCCTCTTCGACCAATACCCGAAGTCCCCGAGAAGCATCTAGAGGAAAACTGTCGGGGCGGACACAGGAAATCCAAAGGCTAATAGGCCGCTCACTCCGAACAGTTATTGATCTTAAAAAATTAGGGGAACGCACCATTTGGCTCGACTGCGATGTCATCCAGGCAGATGGCGGTACTCGTTGCGCTTCTATTACAGGGGCCTTTATAGCGGCGGTCATGGCAACGAAAAAATTAAAAAAAGAAAAACTGCTCGATGAATTACCGATTAAAGACTATGTTGCCGCTGTGAGCGTAGGAATTGTCAACGGCAAAAAAATGCTTGACCTGGATTACAGCGAAGATTCCAATGCCGATGTTGATCTAAATATTGTTAAAACAGGCTCAGGAGGATACGTCGAAATTCAAGGAACCGCCGAACAAGAACCCTTCGATGACAAACAATTGGATGGCCTTCTAAAAATAGCCGACAAAGGAATTAAAGAACTCATCGCCCTACAGAAAAAAACAGTCGGCCATTAACCCCCGGCTAAGGAAGTCTATCGCAAACTCACCTCTAATGACGCCGAGAGGTTACTCCATTTTTAGGACAGGTCTCTGCGATAGGGCAAGACCCACAAAACGGCGAAACCGGTTTGCAAATATTTTGCCCGAATGTAACGAGTAAATCGTTATATCCTTTCCAGAACCGTCTCGGCAGTTTGTTTCTCAATACCTTTTCTGTTTCATCAGGGGACTTGGTTTTCACATATCCCCAACGATTGGAAATACGGTGAACATGGATATCCACACAAATTCCGGGTTTATCATGCCCTAAAGTCAGGGTCAGGTTGGCAGTTTTTCGCCCTACCCCTTTTAATTTGAGAAGCTCTTCCAGCTTATCTGGAACCTCTCCTTCATAAATATCTACTAAATCTTTGCAAATTTCTTTTAGGGATTGCGTTTTGTTACGGTAAAACGCTGCGGGATAAATAGCCTTTTCTATTTTAGATTTTGAAAGTTTTAATAGTTTCTCCGGGCTATTGGCTAACCCAAGCAAGCGGGTCGAGGCCGTTTCGGTGACTTCATCACGGGTCCTCAGGCTAATGATACAACTAACCAGCACCGCAAAAGGATCGTGCTTTTGGCTAATGACCGTCACGCTGGGAGTCCGAAAACCACGGACTGCCTTTTTCACTGTGGCCAAAGCCTGATTTATAGGAAACTCTTCCGGCATTCTTAATTCCTGACTTTGTTCAATTTTACTCGCCAAAATAATTCTTATTAGTAAAAAAGCGTTGATTTTGCTAGTATACAAGGTTCAAAAAAACCATCCTCCACAAAAGCTTTGTGGTGAACCTTAAAAGCGGATTTTAGTAAAATGCAGCATACCATTTCTGTATTAATGAACAATCGATTCGGTGTTTTGTCCCGTGTATCGGGTCTTTTCAGTAGCCGCGGTTTTAACATTGAAAGCCTGAATGTCGCAGAAACATCCGACCCAAAAGTTTCTCGCATGACTATAGTTACCCGAGGTGACGAGGCTAAAATCGAGCAAATCACCAAACAACTCAATAAACTGGTCGATGTTATTAAAGTCGTTGATCTCACTGAGGAAAAATTTGTCGATCGCGAAATAGTATTGATCAAAATGAACGCTGAAGTTCGAGTTCGGGAAGAAATTCTCCGAATCGTAGATCTGTTTCGGGCCAAAGTTGTCGATGTGAGCCCAAGCACCTACACCATTGAAATAACCGGGGATGAGGGAAAAGTAGCCGGGTTTCTTGAGCTTCTAACCCCATTGGGAATCAAAGAAATGGTCCGGTCTGGAAGAATTGCTATCAGTCGTGGACAAAAATCGATCAACTAATATTGCACCAAGATAAGGAGAATCATTTTGTCGAAGATTTTTTATAACAAAGACGCAGACATTAAAATCTTAAAGAAGAAAACCATTGCCATTATTGGTTACGGAAGTCAGGGGCACGCCCATGCCCGCAACCTTCACGATAGTGGAATGAAAGTTATTGTTGGACTGAGAAAAGATAGCGCATTCTGGAAACGAGCGCAAAAGGACGGTCTGAACGTCATGGCTGTTCCAGAAGCTACTAAAAAATCCGACATCATGATGATCTTGATCCCCGATGACAAGCAAAAAGCCATGTATGAAATGGACATCGCTCCCAATTTGAAAAAAGGCATGGCTCTGGCTTTTGGGCATGGATTCAATATTCACTTTGGACAAGTAGTTCCCCCAAAAGACGTGGATGTTTTTATGGTCGCTCCAAAAGGCCCCGGGCATCTAGTCAGAAGAACTTATGAACAAGGCGCAGGCGTTCCTTGTCTGATGGCGGTTCACCAAAACGTCACAAAAAACGCGAGAAAAATTGCCCTAGCCTATGCAAAAGGTATTGGCGGAACTCGCGCCGGTGTTCTGGAAACTAATTTTAAAGAAGAAACCGAAACCGACTTGTTTGGGGAACAGGCAGTATTGTGCGGCGGTGTCAGCGAATTGATCCGCGCCGGTTACGACACATTAGTAGATGCCGGATACAACCCAGACCTTGCTTATTTTGAATGCCTTCATGAACTCAAATTGATTGTTGATCTCATCTATGAAGGTGGCATTGGCAATATGCGCTACTCTATAAGCACCACTGCGGCCTATGGAGACGTAACCCGTGGACCACGAATCATTACCCAGGAAACCCGTGATGAAATGAAACGAATTCTCGGCGAGATTCAGAGCGGAGCTTTTGCCAAAGAATTTATTCTGGAAAACCTGGCCAACCGCCCTATGTTTAATGCTCGACTGGCACAGGACAAAGAACACCGTATCGAAGTGGTCGGAGAAAAGCTCAGGAAAATGATGCCATTCGTTGGCAAGAAGGTGCAGTAAGGCCGTATGCGTATACCTATTGCTAATGAAGGGTACATGTTTATCCTTCCCCTTGCTGTTTTAACCGGGGCTTGTTGGGCTTTATCCTGGTTCTGGGCCACTGGCCTTTTTGGTGGACTGTTTCTTTTTGTCACTTGGTTTTTTCGTGACCCTGAAAGGAGTATTCCCGAAGACCCGAAGTCCATTGTTTCCCCGGGAGATGGCAAGGTCGTCGAAATTGTGCCAGAAAAAGACCCCTTGCTAGAAGAGTCCTACACACGGATTAGTATTTTCTTGAATGTCTTTAACGTTCATGTAAACCGGGTACCCATATCCGGAAAAATACAGGCCACCCGTTATAACCCAGGAAAATTTCTTAACGCAGCCAGTCACAAAGCTTCTCTGGACAATGAACAAAGCGCTATCCTATTGAATAATGGACATGTTACAATTTTAGTGAAGCAGATCGCCGGGTTGATCGCCCGCAGGATAGTTTGCTGGGCCAAAGAAGGTGATGAGTATGAGCGAGGACAACGTTTTGGCCTGATCCGGTTTGGCTCTCGAGTAGATATCTTCGTGCCTGAGGGCACCGAAATAAAAGTAGCCGTTGGCGATATTGTCAGCGGAGGAAGCTCCATCATTGGCTTTCTAAAGTAAAACGACCATGGAACCTAAAAAAGGCATTCATATACTACCCAGTTTGTTTACCACGGGAAACGTGTTCTGTGGTTTCTATTCGATGGTAGCAGTGCTGAATGAAAAATATTACTTAGCCGCCTGGGCCATAGTGATCGGAATGATTTTTGATGGGTTGGATGGTCGTATCGCAAGGTTGACAAAAACCACCAGCGCATTTGGCGAGCAATATGACTCATTGGCAGATATCATCTCCTTTGGCATGGCGCCGGCCTTTCTAGTCTACTCATGGGTATTGAAACCCTTTGGCCGATTGGGTTGGATGGCCGCTTTCCTTTTTCTTCTATGCGCGGCCCTGAGACTGGCCCGCTTCAATGTGACCAAGCCGGAAGTTCGCAGTCAACATTTTATCGGTCTGCCAAGTCCTGCAGCAGCTGTTGTGATCGCATCCATTGTGATCGCTTTTGAAGACTTGTTTGCAACGCGTATGAACCCTTTTATTATGGTAATGGTGGTTTATATCCTGGCGTTTCTCATGGTTAGCAATATTAAATACCCCGCCTTCAAAAAATTCGACTTAAAAAAACGGGTTGTGTTCTCCCGTTTTCTTTTCGTGATTTTATTCATTTATGTTCTGGCAACAATACCGCGGGTCGCATTATTCATTCTTGGGATTACCTATGCCGTTATCGGCCCAATTAGCCTGTTGATAGCAAATAAGAAAATGGAGGCTGAGTCTAATGAAACCACCCCTCCACAAGCACATAGTTAATAAACCCACTAGCAGTTAAATAAACGAGTCGGCAACCCGTTGGCTCGGCCTAAGTTAGGCTATTTGCATACCAAGGTATTGAACACCACTGGAGAATTTTGTAAATGTCATGGATAGATAAAATCAAGGCAGGAATTGGCGGAAAAAAAACCGCCAAGGATGAAGATCTCTGGGTTGACTGCAAAAAATGTAAAGAACAGGTTTATATTGCCGAGTTGGAAACCAACCTTAAGGTTTGCCCTCACTGCGATTACCATTTTCGCCTGGAAACCCGGCAAAGAATCCATCAATTGATCGATCAAGACACTTTCACAGAGTACAACCAGAACCTGACATCTTCAGATCCCTTAAAGTTCAAGGACACTAAAAAATATAAGGAACGCATCAAGGCATCGATAAAAAAAGGTATATCCAACGATGCGGTCGTCACAGGTTCAGGGTTAATGGAAGGTATGCCCCTCGAACTTTGCGTCTTTGACTTCAGTTTCATGGGGGGAAGCATGGGTTCAGTAGTAGGGGAAAAAATAACCCGCGCTATCGAACGCGCCATGGAAAACAACTCGGCCCTGATTATTGCTAGCTGTTCTGGCGGGGCACGCATGCAGGAAGGCATTTTCTCTCTCATGCAAATGGCTAAAACCTCAGCCGCACTCAGCAAGCTGAGCGAAAAGAAAATTCCCTACATATCCATTTTAACCGACCCAACTATGGGCGGTGTTTCTGCGAGTTTCTCAATGCTGGGAGATGTCATTCTGGCTGAACCAGGTGCCCTGATTGGGTTTGCCGGGCCACGGGTCATTGAACAAACTATCAAAGAGAAACTTCCTGATGGATTCCAAACAGCAGAATTTTTACTAGAACACGGACTCATCGACAATGTGGTTCACCGAGTTGACTTGAAATCCACCATCGCCCAGCTTCTACGCATCTTGAAAAATTGCGCTGTTCCGGAGCCCGCTCTAAAACCAGAGGAACCTGTCCTCACCAAGCCTCCCGAACTTCTCGGAGCCTGACACTGCATTACCTAAGAATCCTCCCCCTGACTAGAGGTTTATCATGCTAAGCCTAGCGAGAGGTAAGCAGTTTATCTATTTCAGCTTTAAAAGCAGTGTACGGTCGGTTACCACGGATGAGGATTCCTTCCACAAGATTATCCGTCGTGCGCCCCACCACAAAGGAAGGTGTGCCTTTTATGCCTACGTTTCTGGCATCATTAATATCCAAATCAATATCCCTTTTGTAACGGCCAGAGGTTAAACAGGATTCGAAAGAATCTATTTTCAATCCGAGAGAGGTAGCGTAACTAAGAATATCATCGCGGTTTAATTTTCCTCCGCCTTCAAACAGGGCGTCATGCATTTCCCAGAATTTACTCTGCTCCCCCGCACAATGAGTAGACATAGCGGCAGGCCTGGCATACTGATGACTTGGAAGAGGCAGGTCACGCAGGACTAAACGCAATTTACCGGGATCAATATAATCTTTCTTCAACTCTTTATATGCCCTGGAATAAAACTGCTGGCAAAAGGGACACTGGTAATCCGTGAACTCCACCAGTGTTACCGGTGCCTTCGAATCCCCAAGCATGGGCTCTCCCACCGTGGAAACAGCAACCGAAAGCACGGCCTTGCCCGGACGTGCCAAACCTTTTTGCTTAATCGCGTTCAGTTCTTGGCGAATGGATTTTAACTCGGTCAGGATGGCGTCGCCCTGCTCATTGGTAATACCCTGGAATCGGGACTCAAGGATTATAAGAGAGCCCAAAACCATTAAAACCAGTAAAGCAAGAGTTAGTATAGGTTTCATGAGTGGTTCCGAGAATGAGGCACCCACTCCCAGAGAAAGGAATTGGGCAATATTATGTCAAGCCGAGACAAAAACTCTTTGCTTGCAAAAAAAGCCCACGGTGCTCAGTCTCTCACACTAGCGGGCTAGCAACCGAGACTTTTAACAGCATCCTCAATCGACATAGCAACGCAGGTAAAGATGGGTGTATCTTCTTTCACATACCGGCTTCCCTCGGTTTCTCTTAACTCTTGCACCAAGTCAAGAAAATCATCTGGGGAATCAGACTCGAAAGCCACTACGAACTCATAGTCATCAATTCCGAAACTATAGGTGGTGTTCAGCTTTACAGAAGGAAACTTGTTACCTATAAAAATATGCTCGTCCATGATTCCCTGACGGGTGAACTGAGTGAGCAGATACCATTCTCGCGTCTTCACGAAAGGATAGATAAAAAGATATTTCGCCTTGCCCGGAATAATATGCGTCCGGTCTTCTTCATGTTCCGGATTAATGAAATCCATATACATCGACCGCTTGGTCATGGATAAATAAGTAAAAGGGATATGCAGATATCTTCCTAAACCGGTCTGCAGGAGACGGGTACTCATTTTCTGAAACTCTTCCAGGCTGTAACAGATACGCCAGGTCATGATATCGACGTCGCCACGAAGCCCTACCATGGAATAACAAAGCAAAATCATATCAGAACTATTATCGTACTCTTCGAGAACATCTATGAACTCTTGCATCCCATTGTCGCGTTCCTCTTGAGGCAGTCGGCGAAATGCGGGATCAAGTTTATAGAAAGTAAAACTGACGTATTGACGTTGGACCTCGGGTTCACCACCATTGGCTTTCTGTGCTTCTTCCTTCTTTTTGCGGGCCAGTTCCATAGCTTCGCCCTCACGTTCCTGCCGTGCGCGTGAAACTACAGCATCATCCACCACCGCAATGCTCTTGTCCTTGGCATACTGCTCGATACCCCGCACCACACTCTTGCGGACAAAAAACGGCACGTTCTTCATACGGGTCTGAGCCTCATCGGTCCATTCCAGTTCCAAGGCAGGCATGAAGTCTTCTAATTCTTTATCGTCAATACTCATAGTTAGTTCTCAATAGTGAAAGGTGTTTTCGGAAAGTAGCATTATATCTGAAACTATATAAAAATCAAACCCAAACCGGGGGTGCTGAAGAGGCCAGTATCCATTAAATCAAGGCAGACTTTTTTCGCCATTATCCGGGTAAACACTGCGCATATGGGTGGCAGAGAAACAATTTTAGACCTAAATTAGTAGCGAGGAAAAATCCAGTTTGATGAGGGAATTGTCATGGATTCAACCGTCACCATTTCGAGCGGACAAAAGTTCATTGATCTTGAGAACGAGTTTGGGGCTCACAATTATAAGCCTCTCGATATAGTTTTAGCCCGGGGCCAGGGCGTCTGGGTCTGGGATGTAGATGGCGATAAATACTTGGATATGCTGGCATCGTATTCAGCCCTCAATCAGGGCCATTGCCACCCACGCATCCTGAATGCCCTAACCGAACAAGCCAAAAAGCTTACCTTGGTCTCCCGGGCTTTTCGTACCGACCAGTTGGGTCCCTTTTACCAAGAAATTTGCGAAATGACCCACTCGCACAGCGTCCTACCCATGAACAGCGGTGCCGAAGCGGTTGAAACAGCCATCAAAGCAGCTCGCAAATGGGGATACAGGATCAAGGAAATCCCCGATGACATGGCCGAGATCATCGTCTGTGCCAATAATTTTCATGGCCGGACCACCACCATCGTCGGGTTCAGCTCCGAATCGCAATACCGAGATGGGTTCGGTCCTTTTACGCCCGGATTCATCACCATTCCCTTCGGGGATGCAGAAGCCCTGGAATGGGCCATCACCCCTAACACCGTTGCCTTTCTGGTGGAACCGATTCAGGGCGAAGGCGGTATTATCGTCCCACCCGCCGGTTATCTGAAAAAAGTGCGCGAAATTTGCGACCGCTACAATGTCTTGCTCATTCTAGATGAAATCCAAACCGGATTGGGTAGAACGGGGAAGCTTTTTGCCGAAGAACATGAGGGTATCGAATCCGACCTCACTCTGGTGGGTAAAGCCCTGTCAGGCGGAGTCTACCCCATCTCTGCCGTACTCTCGAACAAAGAGACGCTGGCTGTCTTCCAGCCAGGAGACCACGGTAGCACCTTCGGCGGCAACCCCTTGGCTTGTGCGGTAGCCAGGGAGGCCTTGCGAGTAATAGAAGACGAAAACCTTGTTGAAAAATCACTATTTATGGGTCATTACCTAAAGGAGTCTCTGAGGAATATAATCTCCCCTCATGTCAAAGAAGTGCGGGGAATGGGACTCCTGATCGGCGTGGAAATGAAAAAATCCGCCGGGGGTGCGAGAAAGTTTTGCGAAGCATTGATGGCAAAAGGCATCCTATGCAAAGAAACCCATAAACATGTCATCCGCTTCGCCCCACCCCTCACCATAACCCAGAAAGAACTCGACTGGGCTCTGGACAGAATCGAATCCGTCCTCACCTGAGAGAAACACGGTCCGTTTTCATTTACCTAGGAGTAGGTTAAGCCCCGTCAAAAACTTTCCTACCGCCAAGTGGGTAACTCCATTCCTCCCATCATTAAGTCAATGCTTCTATACACATTAAAAATGTAAATGTAATCGAAAATGGACATTCAATAGAAAAAACCAATTCAGCGGATTCATTAAAGCACAGCAAAATAATGGCTTATAGGTTCTAGTTCGTTTTGGCATAACTATTGCTTTAAATAAGAGGGTAAGAGGTTGACCGATAACGTTAAATCGAAGGATACTCAAAATGTCTAAAGCAAAATACCCAAGAAGCCCCCAAGAAAAAACGATGCAAGACCTTGCAACCGGCCTTCAAGATCTTTCAGGAACCCTAGAGAACTGGTTTAAGTGTCGGGAAGATAGACTACAAGCTCAATTACGCTTATTAGAGAGTTGCAAGTCCGATGAAGATATCAATCGCTTTAAATCAGAAGGACTATTAGATTTTGGAAGGAATGATCTAGTGAGTGCTGTTGCCAAAAGTCACTAACTGAGGTTATCACTGGTCAACTCGCAGGGCTAAAAGCAGGAATCTTTGCCAACTTTTTCCATTTGTTAAAGTAGTAGCGGATTCTGCCATCTTTAGTAGGGTATATTTTTTGATATTTTTTCTCCCCGCCCTCTTCTGTTTCTACTATCACGATTTTCTTATCTAAAAGCTGGGTGGACTTCGCCACGTACAGAAAAGTGTAAGGCTGATCGTGGGCGATCATGCGATGAAGCTCACGCGCCATACTTATCTGTTTAGTCCGATCATATTCCCGGCGAATTCTTGTTATGAGCCGGTCCGCTTTCGCATTCTTATAGCCAACAAAATTCAATTGCCTGGGGCCAGCCTGGCTGGAATGCCATATCTGATACAAGTCGGGATCAATGCCCATGCTCCATCCTAAAACCAACGCATCGTATTTAAGCGCGTTAACAAAATCTTTGAGAAATACGGCCCACTCGAAAAGCTGAGTGTTGCATTTGATGCCGATCTTCCTCCAACTTTCCTGGACGATAGTAAGGATATTTTTGCGAATCGGATTGCCGCTGTTGGTAATGAGGTTGAATTCGAAAATTTTTCCGTCTTTTTCCAGCCATCCATCAGAGTTTTTTTTCCATCCGATTCTGTTGAGAATCTCCAATGCTGCCTTCGGATCGTAAGGCAAAGGTTTCACCTCTGGATCGTACCAATCAGTGATCTTCGGATAGGGCCCCGTCACCCTCTCCCCTTCCCCGTAGAGGATGTATTGGATAATGGGGTCAATATCTATCGCCATGCCGAGAGCCACCCGCACATCGCGGTCGGCGAAAAGGGGATTGCGCAGGTTATATCCTATGTATGAATAGAAATATCCTATGCTGGAAAAGCTCTGATATTTATCATCAGTGGAAAACCGCGCCACCTGATGCGGTTGCACAGAGTAGTTATCAACTGCCCCAGCATAGAACTCCATCTCCTGCGTTAGGCTATCGGGGATGATGCGCATGACATATTCTTCGTACTCGGGTGCGCCTTCCCAATATTTTTCGTTGCGGACCAAACGTATTTGCTCATCGGACTTCCATTCTTTAAAAATGAAGGGCCCGGTTCCTATTGGGTGCCGACCAAAATTACTGTCTCTCAGGGTGAAAGTGTCGGGGTCGCGCCCTCTTTCCTTTGCTTCCGCTAAAAGTTTTTCTTGAGTTAACAAATGCTCAGGCAAGATACCCATGGCCCAGGAGCCTATAGCCGGGGAGAATAATCGTTTATAGGTAAAACGGATTTTATGTGGTCCGAGTACCCTCGCCTCTTTCACCGGCTCGTAATCGGATTTACGCGGTGACGTTCCTTTAGGGTTCATGATGGAGTTAAAAGTGAACAAGACATCGCCAGAGTCAAACGGATGGCCATCGTGAAAGGTTACATTTTTTTTCAGGTCAAAAACAATCACCGGATTATGTTCGGTGAGAGGCAGTATTTTTTCGTAATGGTTTCTTAAAACAACCTGCTTGGAGTCATCCTTTGCACGGATGGTTTGTTCATAAGGAAACTTATTAAAATAGTCTTCCCCCAACCATTTTTTTATGGGAATGAAAAAATCCTGATCGATCTTTTCAAGGGTAAACTTCAAGCGCGGCGGTTGATGTAGAGTGTAGAAAATTTTTCCAGGTTTGCTGTCGGCACCCATTTGAGGAATTTCAATTTCCCCTTTGATGGTTTCCTCTGGAATAACTTCTATAGAGCGCAGGTTTTTTGTCCACTCCGAATTGTCTTTGAGTGCCCTGAGTAAAGTATCAGGCCAGTCTTGCGCGGTGTCAGCCATTCTGCCGCCAGGCAGGAAGGCGGCTGTGTTGAGTGTAAGATCCGCTTCTTCAAACTGAGACCACGATTCGGCGAGCCGGGGACGGTATTCCAGATTCAGGTCCAGATCGATGAGACCGTCAAAGACTAACTCGTTGATAGAGCTGGAGGAGGTATCGGCGCTTAATATCGGGTTTAGTATCTGGGCATCTCCGCTGGAGCCCTGGACATACTTGACCAGTCGAGCCGGGTTGCCCACAGCCTGTTTATCGTAAGTAGGCACCCAAAAAAATGACTGCAGAAGAAATATCGTCAGCGCAAGGGGCAGGTAGATAAGAATTTTTTTGACATTCATAGTGAAATCATATCAAATCAATAGGGAAAACAGGGTTAATTTTTGCCCAAAATGAACCGATAGAAGGAGCAGGTTAGTTTCTTGTAACGCTTTGTGTATCAAAGGCCAGCCTGACGTTTTCTAAAGGATTTTCTAAATTGGGATGTTTTCCAAAATAAATCTTGACTTGCTCCTTAATTGACTATAATTTGGAGCACCTTTCAAGAGGGAGGCGTTTGCAGGACTCTTGAAACTTTAAGCGTAATATTAGCCTTAGGGTTCGTTTTTTATAGATCATTAACCACTTAGAAGGAAAAACGAGATGTCAACAATTATCACTGACGAATGTATTAACTGTGGCGTGTGTGAACCGGAATGCCCTAACACGGCAATCAGCGAAGGTGAAGATTTTTATGAAATCGAAGCAGATCTGTGTACCGAATGTGTAGGATTCCATGGCGAAGAAGCTTGTCAGGAAGTTTGTCCGGTTGACTGCTGTATCCCCAATGAGGAGCATAAAGAGTCAGAAGAAGATCTGTTGGAAAAAGCGAAGAAAATTCATCCTGATGAAACTTTTCCCGCAGTGGCTGAACTGAGTAACGAAACTTCTCTTTTCCGCAATCCTGATAGGAAAAACGCTAACCTTTAATTCTGAATTATTCAGACCCTGAACTTAGACCAGTTCAGGGTCTGTTTTTTTATCCTTCAGATTTGCAAGGGCATGCCGCAGAATTATGGCCCTTGACAAACACGCCTGATATCAGTCATAGTCTAAAATTCATTTGTTATTACTGCGGGGTGGAGCAGCCTGGTAGCTCGTTGGGCTCATAACCCAAAGGTCGTCAGTTCAAATCTGGCCCCCGCTACCAAATAAGAAAAGGGTTTACGGGATTTCTCGTAAACCCTTTTTCTTTCTTCGCTGTTTCAGGCCCACCTTAAGCCCACTATTACAGGTAATATA
>JABHBK010000010.1 GCA_018673915.1 Nitrospina sp.
AAAACCATCAGCCTCAAGTTGATGAGACCCATACATGGGAACATTTTCTTCTGGAACATAAAAAAGTCGATGATACAAACTGGGTCTATAAAATGAAAAAGTGCTGGTTTGCCCAGTTTTTCATTCGCTTCGGCAGAACCGACTATATTGAGACCGCTTGCTGTTTTGACAAAATCCCCTGGGAAGCCCGAAAGGATTATGTCGACTTGAAATTGAGCAACCTGTTTGCGCGGTTAGGTTCTGTTTGCCAGTTCGACTACAAGCCGGCAAAAGACAAGTAGCGGAGAACCTCCGCTGGCCCCACGACTAGCAGGACTGAAGAACTACTATAGTTCGAATATCGTCACCCTGAGGCCCTCAAGACCTTTAAACTAGCGTGTATGCTTCGAGAGCCTCAGCATGACACCTAAGAAAAACCTCGTCACGGCGACTTTTTCGACAACCTGCTAGTCGCCCCCATCAAAAACCCCGCCTACCACATTATCGGAACTCCGTGATAAAATATTCTTGCTTATTAAAAGGAATAACACTTTTAGAAAGTAGTTAGAGGTAGGTAAAAACAACTATAAAGGGGAGAAAAACATGAAAATATTATCTGGATGGATTGCAATTACCATATTGATCTTATTAACATTGGGGAATGCAAATGCAAGAGAGGACACTGAAGACTTTGTGAGCCTCTACAGGGATGTTAATTATACAGGCCACCCTGCCTATCACTCCAGCACAAGCATGTCAAACCTTCCTTCATTCATTAACAGCGAGGTTACAAGTATCGTAATTAGGCATAATAAATGTGCTGCTTTTTTCTCATCATCTGCCTATGGCGGACACTCACTAATTATTTTTGGAGGACGACCAGACACTGCCGCACACCGTGGAGAAATTCCTAATATTAGTATTTATAAACGGTTAATAGGTACTGGTGACTGGAATGATGAAATTAGCTCTTTCAGGATTTACGATCATCGGCCAGATGGTGGTTGTCATACCGATATGGATAAAATTGATAAATTTTATTGATAAAATTTTTAGAAAAATATCAGAGGCGGGTAGAAAGGTAAGTTGTGGCAGAAGAAAAAGGAGAGCATATAAAACCAGAAGAGGAAAAGGATCATACACGCCTATTTATAGGGATCGGTGCTGTTTTCACCTTTCTCTGGATTGGTTTTATTTTAGTTTTATATAGCGAGACTGCATTACCAGAAGAGTGGAGCTTAAATCATCTAGGGGATTTCCTAGCTGGCTCATTTGCCCCATTAGCTGTATTCTGGTTTGCTCTCGGATTCTTTTTACAGATGAAGGAGATTCGACACCAAAGAATAGAAATTAAAAAATCCACAGATGAATTAACAAACCAAACCATACAACTTAAAGAACAAGCTAAATTAACTCATAAAGATATTAAATTAAGGTTACAGGAAGCCACACCACGCCTAACATTTCAATTAATAGAAACTAGAAAAGCACCACATAATTCCTCTGAGACTGACATATATTTTTACAACAACGGTGGAAATGCTCTAGGGGTAAAAGGGTTTTCTCCTTTAGAAGGCGTTAAAATTTCCATTTTTGATGAACAACACAATCACGTCAGTCATCTAACCACAGGTGAAAGAGGCTATATTGAGGTAGAACACAAAATTATTGATTCCAACTTTTCCGTTGAACTAACTTACCTTGATGGATTTGGAAATTTATATAGACATCATTGCCCCTTTTATCCAACAGAACAAGAATGGCCTCAATTTTTCGAGAAACCTGTTGAAATTAAGGAGCCGGAAGAAGAGGAATAAACTAGCAAGATATAAAATAAGGTAGAGGGGAGTATGAAAACCATTCAAGCGATTAAAAGAATCAGTAGAGTAATCAAATTTTTACTCAAAAATAATAAATGCGCTTTTATTGATCTTACTTTTTCTAATATCTATCAAGGGTTAATAGCGTTTTTAAAAGCAGAGAAAACTACTCGTATAGGATTTGTTGTTACTTTTCTTTGGCTTACATTTATCATACTCATAGGTATCTTTAATGAAGATAATTTATACAAGTTAGACCTGAATGAATTTGGAGATTTCATGGCAGGTGCCTTTGCACCTCTAGCATTTTTTTGGTTTGTAATTGGTTATTTTCAACAAGGGAAAGAACTTCAGTTGCAGAGGGAAGAATTAGCTCTACAGAGGAAAGAGTTTAATTTTCAAGGTAAACAGGCTCAACGACAAGCGGATGCCACCGAAAAGCAGGTGGCTATAGGAGAAAGGGAACTTGAGGCAGGGAAAAAAGATGTTAGGCCTAACTTGGTTTATGAAAAAACTACTACAGCTTCCGCAAGTAGACAAATAAGATATGAAGTAAATTTTAAAAATATTGGAGGACCCGCCCTTAATGCAGAGGTATCTTCATCAGATACAAATGTAATTGGTTATGACCTTAAACCAAACAGAAATATTTACCCTGATGGAGATACTCCTTACAGAATAACCTTTCGGGTTACCAGTTCAGACCAGCTTCCTGTTTCAATAACTTTGGAATATAGCGATAGCGAGGGTAGGTTATATAGGCACCAAGCATTTTTAAGCATTGAAAAAAAGGAAAATCTGAAGTTTTTTAATAGTCAAAAATTGATTAACGGGCAATTGAAAAAGAAATAATGAAAACACTTACTAAAGCGGGTTTTTTAATTTCAAGTATTTGGATTGCCCTTATTTCTATTATTATTTTTACAAATAAAAAAGGACTCAGCGACCTTGAATTAAATGCATGGGGAGACTTTCTGGCAGGAGCAGTAGCACCACTAGCTTTGATATGGTTTGTTATCGGGTACTTTCAACAAGGGAAGGAAATACATATTCAAGGAGAGCAAATTAAGCGGCAGGCAGATTTAGAGGCAGAAAAAATTGAATTGACTAAGAGACAGGAAAGACCCCATTTTGAATATATAGATTGCTCAAGAGGAAATGCAAATACTCCTATTTTAATTATTCGCTTCAAAAATACCGGTGGGCTTGCTAGAAACATCACCGTTTATGATTTTGGAAATAATAAAGAAATTATCCCAAATCATGTATCTATTGAAAAAGGTGGGATTTCGCAAATCAATTTAGAACCGGGGTCATACGATAATCTTCCCACACTAGTATCATTAAGTTATCAAGACAAACATGATATTCCATATAGCCATCATGAAGTATTGGGTGAAGATCCAATTAAAAACAATTTTTTCTTCAAAAGCATGAAAAAGACAGTACCAATAGAAGAACAGTAAAGAATATAAAAGAGGCAAGAACAAGGATTGCCCATGCCTTGCCCTTTCCTAAGAAATACATACCCATGAAAGCTATTTACCCCTTCGGGGCACGAAAGCCAAGGAAGAATATCACGGCCACTGGCCCCACGCCTAGTGGATAAAAATCTCGCCTATTACATCAGCGGTCATGGCTACGGGCATTACGCCCGGTCCATACCGGTTCTCAAACAACTCGCCTCCGATTTCAACGTACACATAAAGTCTCAGGTCTCGAAATCTTTGTTCACGCAACATCTCGGGGAGGGTGTCAACCATTGGCTTCAGTCCATCGATGCGGGATGCAGGCACATCAACAACTCACTGCAAGTCGACCCTGAAGAAACATTCAAAAACTTTGAAAATTTTCAAGGCCAGTCGACGATAGAAGCAGAAAAAAACTGGCTTCGGGAAAATCAGATAGCTCTGGTTTTATCCGATGTTGCCAGCATGCCGGTCAAAGCCGCATACGATGTTGGCATTCCATCGATCCTGATAGGAAACTTTACCTGGCATGATATTTACAGTCATCTCCCCGGTGCTGGCGAGGAAAAACATTTATTGCAGATGCTGGAAGAAGAATATTCCTGCGCCGACCTGCACATTCTCCCGCAATGTCATTTACCCCAATCCTTTGCCAGGGAAAACAGAGAAGTCGGGTTCATCGCCCAAAAAGGTCAGGACATACGTAATGAGCTTGAGCAATATCTGAATATCAGTTTTGCCGGTAAAACCCTGGTTTTTATTTATCTGGGAGACTATGGCACCCGTTCTGTGTTGTGGGAAAACCTGTCACAACACAAAGACTGCCTGTATCTGACTCGTGACCTTATTGAGCAAGCGGTACCCGGACTTTGTATTTTAGACGACCGGTTCCAGTTTCCCGATCTCATTGCCAGTTCTGATGTGGTGTGCACCAAGGGAGGCTACTCCACACTGGGCTCAGCTTTCGCCAGCCACAAACCTGTTATTACCTGCGAACGCCGGGATTTTTATGAATTTGAGGCCATTCGCGACTATTTACAGAAAACCCGAACAGGAGTTATTATTGCAGATGACGACTTTTATCAAGGCCGTTGGCAGACAGCCATCAAGACAGCTCTGAGTTTGACCGTTAAGGATAGAGTCCCTTTAAACGGGGAAGTCGAAATTTTAGAGGCCGTGCGCCATATGCTTTTATGAATATTCCTGACATCACTCTGATCATCACCAACTGGAATGGCAGAGAACTGCTGAGAGAATGCCTGCCCAGCGTCCTCAAGTCTGTTGCCTACGATAAAAAACGTTCTTATGAAATCATGGTGGTGGACGATTGCAGTTCCGATGACAGCCTCGAAGTCCTGGCGCAGGAATTCCCCACCGTTCGAGCAGAAAAAACTCCTGTCAACTATGGGTTTCATGGGGCCAATAATTTCGGAGCTGGCCTGGCACGGTCCCGCCTCATCATGCCAATGAACAACGATATAAAACTGGATGAAGATGCCCTCTACCATCTCGCCGAACACTTTGCTGAAGGCAAGGACACCTTTTCAGTCAGCGGAAAGTTCTACGCGTTTGATGGAACCACATTTCTCTATGGCAATCGCGGAGGTTATTTTCAGAACGGCCATTTTTATCTATACGAAAAAGAACCGGATGACTCCAGCCAAACCCTGTTTGCCTGTGGGGGAGC
>JABHBK010000017.1 GCA_018673915.1 Nitrospina sp.
TAGCACCGTTTTCACGATGTTGTCCCCCACTAGAAGGTATGTTACCTACGCGTTACTCACCCGTGCGCCACTGTACTCACACCGAAGTGCTTTCTCGTTCGACTTGCATGTATTAGGCATGCCACCAGCGTTCGTTCTGAGCCAGGATCAAACTCTCCAGTTATAAAACTAGGAAAATTAAATCCCTTTTAAATTAAATCAAAGTAATTGTTGCTTGACCCGCAACATCTTTTGACACCTATTCAATTTTCAAAGAGCAATTCAAAAAGCGTGTAATTCTACGCAGTTTGGGTAATATGTCAACTAATTATCTGAAAAAAGGCAAGAAATCTCTATGTGAAAGCCTTTTCCTTAAAATTTGTCCGGAAAAAACTTTCAGATAAAGATTTTCAGGCAGATTTGTTTGACTTGGTAATAATAGTTCCTGAAAAGATTAAAAGCAACATTTATTTTAAAAAAATTAATAATTTATTCACTTTCTTAATAAAGACTTTAAAAACAATGACCTTATTTTTGCCTGAACCGATGTTTTTCGCCCTGCAGAGCTAAATGCTCCTTACTCAATAACACTCTATTTAGTTGTTTGGAAAAAATAGACTACTATATATGGCATGAAATAATTTGCTTCCAACATTTTTATTAAAAAAATGGGTGCAGTTTAAAAGTGTGGGGCTACTTTTCTGCTCTAGATACTTTTTCTAATGCCTTGAGTATCCCTTCCATATCATAACTTTCCATCAAAAATTCAAAATGCTCGATCAATACTGTTAAAACATTACTGTTTTGGCCTAATTCGGCTAATACTTGCTCCATTTGTGTTACACTGGATAACTCTGCAGACTGCTTAATCTTGTCATAAAGGTCTTTCGGCAAGGTGAATTGAGTCAGATCTATTATTGTTATGGCGGTTAATTTTTCTTGCCTCCCTTCATCATTTTCATAAATAAACTCAACATCAAGCAAATTATTGAGGCAACTGAACACTTCTTCTTCCCTGAAGGGTTTGGATATATATTCATGAAATCCCATAGCAAGATAATATTCTCTTCTTCTATCAAACGCGGATGCGGTGATTGCCACAACTTTGATATGGTCTTTGTCGTCACTTTTCTGGATTAATTTGAGGGCATCCTCGCCCCGCATAACCGGCATGCGCATATCCATAAACACGATATCAGGCTGGTGTGCTTTTGTTTTTTCTACTCCCTCTTGACCATTTTCTGCTTCGACTGTTTCTACCCCAATTTCTGCAAGTAATTTTACCAGCACATCCCTGTTTTCTTTAACATCATCCACAACCAGTGCTTTGACCTGGTAGCCTGGAGCGAGTTGAAGGATGGAATTTGTTATTACTCTGTGTTGTGCAATCTCATTTGTTGACGGTGGAAGGTGCAGGTTGAAATAAAAATGCGAACCTTCGTGGACTTTAGATTTCAAAAATAATTCTGAACCCATAATATCCAATTGCTTTTTTGCAATGGCCAGGCCGAGGCCGGTACCTCCTGTATGGTCCCCTTGTTCATCTTGTTGAAATGCCTCAAATATTTTTTCTTGGGCTTCAACAGGAATGCCGCCCCCCGTGTCAATGATATTAAAACAATATTGATCCTTCTCCAGCGGGATTACTGTTAATAAAATCTCCCCGGAATCGGTGAACTTGACGGCATTACCTATAAGGTTGACCAGGATTTGCCGCAACTTGATTTCATCACCCTCTACGATAAGCGGAGCGGAAAAGGCTTCAGCTTTCCAATGTAACTGTTTTTGTCGACACCGAAGTTCAAACAATTCTGAGAGACTGTTGATCAAAGCAGTGAGATCAAAAATCGTTATATTCAGCTCCATTTTTCCGGCTTCAATTTTGGATATATCCAGAATTTCGTTGATCAATTTAAGAAGGTTCCTGCCACTATTATCGATGGTTTTAATGGCGGTCTGGGTGTCCTCATCGAAACCTTTTTTTCGCAGTAAAATTTGAGAAAAGCCAAGAACAGCCAAGAACAGCGTTCATAGGAGTGCGGATTTCATGGCTCATATTGGCGAGGAACAAGGACTTAGCCTGATTGGCTCTTTCGGCTTCTATTTTTGCTTGGTCCAGGTCATTATTGACTTGTTCCAGATAAACGGTTTTTCCCTGAAGCTCTTGGTTCATAGATTCTGCATAAGTAACGGCTCGCTGGTTAGACCTGGAAAGTATTATAAATAACATTAGAAGTAAGGAATCTATGACGATTCCTCCCACCAATATCATCATAGGCTGATCATTGATTGTAGAATCGCGAAACGATTTAGTGCTCCGAATATCAAAAATCCAACTTCTTCCATAAAAATTCATGGTGTAACTCTGACTAAAAATTGGGCTTGGATCGAATTCATTGTTTGTGGTCACATGTTCGTCATAAAGAACTTCACCTGCATCACTAATCTGAATGTCAACCTGCCGTTTTTCTTGATGAAGCACCCCCTGCATAAGTTTCTTCATTACGAATGGAGCATAAACCAACCCAGTCAGGTTTTTTTTTCGTTCTTCCAGGGAACCAAAAGCACTGTCTTTATAGAATGGGGCGTAAAATAAAAAACCTGGAGTCTTTCCCGCATCCTGCACTAAGGTTATGGGTCCCGTTATTTGCGCTAACCCGGTATCACCGGCCTTTTTCGCCGCAGTGTAGCGATTTGTTTCGTGAGCCATGTCCAACCCAACGGCTTTGGCATTGACGCTGACAGGCTCGATGTAGGTAATAGGAAAAAACTCTTTATTATTATGCTTTGGATGAATGCGGTAGTCTGGGCGTTGTTGTCTTTGTTCTTCCAAATAAGAACTCAATCTTTGTGGTGGGACGAAGTGAATCACTCCAATGCCATTAATCCCCGGATATTTAATATCAATCCGCAGGCTCTCCGCAAAGATACGCCAGCCTTGATTGGATATATCCCCGCCTTTAGCCTGAATGGCCGCAACACCTCCCCATAGACCATCTTCATATTTTCTCATACGCTCGGAGATGAGCTCTACGACTTGATCTGATTCCCGAAGAAATTGGATATGGTTTTTTTCTTCGACCTGTTTTTTTGAGAAATACCATGCAAAGAGAGTCAGGAGAATAGAAAGGAGAACGACCATCCAATGGTACCAATGAAGCGCTCCGCTTTGGTCCATTGATTTTTTGTCATACTGTATGTTTTCGTTCACTGCTGTGACTATCCTCTAAGCCAGGTTTTTCGAAAAGTTTTTAGCCTTTAGTTGAAAAATATTTTAAAACTTAACTTTCAAACCTCCTGCCAATCCAAACCCATCCAATGCTTTGTTGACATCTTCTGTTTCATTGTATCGAGTTTCTAAAACCAAATCGAAAGTTTCATTGATCTTGAAATTAATTTGTGGCTCAACCACCCAGCGGTTGTCCCTGTCATTTTCAAGATTTAAGTCAGCAAATCCGCTGATGAAAATGCGTTCAGTTAGAGATAAGAACAAAATGACACTCACTTGGCTTCCGGTTCCGTCTGTTTCGTAGGGATGATACCTCCATTGTAACCAACTTTTTGGGCCAGGAAGAAATGGAATGGAATGCTTGAAGGTTAATCCCAGTCGAAGAACATCATTGTCGGGACCATTGGAGTCATTGTGTTCAGCCTCAAAAACTAATCCCTTGAGTGCTGACTGGCTATCTGGGAATAATGATCTGGTTAGTCTGTATTCCAAAAAGTATCGGGTTATATCAAACCGCCCATTACCGCTACCCTGGTTGCCAGAGAGATCGGAAAAACCCCAGAGATTGATGTCACCCGGCAGCTTCGACAAACTGGTCAAAATATTCAAAGTATTGTATTCACGGGTATCGAAGTAGTAAGTAAGTCCGACTTTTAAATTTTTCGGCAACTCAAACTTGGCGGGAGATGTTGTGGATGATTTTTCTTTATTCTCTGTTGGGTTTGCTTCCCCTAAACCTGTGGATAATAAAAAGAATATTATCACTAACAAAAATTGAGATATCGTTGGGACTCTATTTGTTTGCAGTTGAAATAAAATTTTCATGTGTTTAAATTAATTTGCGATGAGTCATCTTTTCTTAGCTTCAATGACGGGTAAATAATAGATTAAACTAATAAAAGAAAAAAAGGTTTTCCTGTAAATCGGATTTTTTGTTTATCAAAAAGTAATTCCAAGATTGTTTTCTTCATGTGGATAGATGGTAAGAACTATCATGTATATTTAAATTTTTGCAAAGTCCATGCCGAACACAGCATGCGAGTAAAAGGTATTGTTTTCTGGATGAATAGGGCTTTTTTTCGGAAGATTTATAGTAAAATCTGTGCTGATTATTTTACAGGCTGGGTTTTGGCGTAAATAACTATTTACGATGTCTGGCGGTGATTATGAATGCGGTTCAGGGGAAAAATACGGACATAGTTAAACGCCGCATCTACATAATGGGTGGGCAGTCCCAGATTGACATGGACTTCACCAATTTTATATAGCTTTTAGGAAATAGGTAATGCCGTAACTGCCGTTGAATAGATCCAGATACCATTCGCGGATCTTACCCTGATGCCGGTTAATGGGAAGGTTGCCATATAGGTGGAATCACTCTGTATTAATTTCTGTTTCTTCGACCATTTGAAGACTTTTGAGGGTGTATAGCTTGTGGTATAAACCTTCTTTCTCCATTAATTGAGTATGTGTGCCGCTTTCAACTATTTGCCCGTAATCCAGGACGATGATGCGGTCCGCATTATGAATGGTGGAAAGCCTATGAGCGATGATGAATGAGGTTCTTCCTTCCATCAACCGTTCGAGCGCATCCTGGATTAACAACTCCGACTCGTTGTCGAGTGCAGAAGTCGCTTCATCGAGAATCAGGATGTGCGGATCCTTCAAAATCGCCCTTGCAATGGCAATGCGTTGTCTCTGTCCGGCTGACAGGCGGATTCCCTTCTCACCGACTACCGTTTCATAACCGTCCGGACACTCCATAATGAAATTATGGGCATTGGCAGCTTTTGCCGCCAGGACGAGAGCCTCTTTTGTGACCCCGGGTTTTGCGTACTCAATATTTTCCAGGATGGTTCCTCCAAACAGGATAGTTTCCTGCGGTACGATGCCGATCTGTTTCCAGTAGCTGGCCAACTGCACAGATTTTAAAGGAATATCATCAATGCGGATCTCTCCTGAGACCGGATCATAAAACCGGTGCAGAAGTTGCACCAGAGTGCTCTTGCCTGCACCACTGGGGCCAACCAGGGCCACGGTTTGCCCCGGCTCCACCGTAAAGTTGATGCCTCGTATTACTTCCTGATCTTCCCGGTAATGAAAATGCACATCGTCAAATTCGACCTTGCCATCTAGTTCCGGAATAGATTTGGTGTCAGGCGTGTCGCGGACTTCCCCTTCCATATCGAGAATTTCAAAGACCCGTTTGCTGGCTCCGACACCTTCCTGCACTCGTGCGTAGAGGCGCGCGAAACTTCCCATCGGGCCGGCAATGATCGTGGCGTACAAAATGAAGGCGATGAGTTCACCGGGACTGATGGCCCCCAGAATCACTTCCCGGCCCCCATACCAGAGCAAGATGAGCGAGGTGCTAAAGGCAATGAAGCCAATGCTGGGACCAAAAAATGAGGAAATGATGACACGCTTTTTAGCGGATTGGTAACTGTCTTCCAATGCATCGCCAAAACGCTCGTTTTCCAGTTTTTCCCGGACAAAGGATTTCACTACCTGGATACAGGAAATATTTTCTTCCAGAATGGTGGTGGAAACAGCTAGTTTGTCCTGAATTTCGGTCGATAGCTTTTTCAGCCTGCGCCCAAAAGTGCGGGCGAACAATACCAGAACCGGAGCCAGTACCAGAATCAACCCTGTTAGTTTCCAATTCATATAGGTAATAATAATTATGCCGCCAAACAGGCGGATGGATTGTTGCAGCAGGGTGGCGGGCAGATCGGTGACGATATTCTCGATGGTGGTGATGTCGTTGGTCATGCGCGAGACGATTTCCCCAGTTCTACGCTTCACAAAAAAACTCAGCGAAAGCGTATGCAAATGCCGGAAAAGTTTTATACGGAAATCGGTGATGGCACGCTTTTCGGTCAGGTCAAACAAGTAATTATGGGCGGTGGAAAAGATAAGCTGAATCAAAAACAACCCGGCAATGCTAAGAGTGAGGGAGTTCATCAGGGCCATGTTTTTTTCAACCATGACCACATCCACCAGTTTTTTGATATACAGCGGTACTGCAAGGTTGGTCACGGAAGCGATGACCAGACAGATGGCACCAAAGATCAAAGCCTTTTTGTAAGGCGAAAGTAAAATTAATAGTCTTCTATAATTATGCATGCGAGTAAATTTTTTGTATTGGGTTGGGAACACTGTATCATAACCGGCGCCAGCGTGACGCTGGACCCGACTAGCAACGACTTTTTAACAAGCAAAGAGTTATCTTGGCTTAATGATCTATTGCTGGTTTAATCCTTATATTAAAAGACCGAATAGAAAGAGCGAAGCATTTTGCCAAATAAACTTGCCATCATTTTTTCGGATATCAAGATTCAGCATACGGTGTTTGCCTTGCCATTTGCAGTGATGAGTGCCTTTCTGGCTGCCGGAGGGTTGCCCGAAACAAAAAAGTTAGTGTGGATTGTGGTTTGCATGGTGGGCGCAAGAAGTGCAGCAATGGCATTCAACCGCATAGTCGATTTCCGGTTTGATATGAAAAATCCACGCACTCAAAGCCGCGCCCTTCCTTCGGGAAAGATTGGCGTTGGCAATTATTGGGTTTTCCTCATCGCTTCTTCCGCCTTGTTTGTTGTGTCGGCATGGATGCTGAACCCGCTGGCGTTTTATCTTTCTCCTGTGGCTTTAGCCATCGTATTTTTTTATTCATTGACCAAAC
This sequence comes from Nitrospina sp., assembly GCA_018673915.1. GTDB lineage: Bacteria > Nitrospinota > Nitrospinia > Nitrospinales > VA-1 > LS-NOB. The sequence continues at coordinate 6,891 of JABHBK010000017.1, forward strand.
GGTTCACCGCGTTTTCACATTTCTGGTTGGGACTCGCCATCTCTATTGCTCCGGTAGGGGCATGGGTCGCCATCCGTGAGGAAATTTCTTTCACCTCACTTTTATTGGGCGCGGCGGTGGTATTCTGGTTGATCGGATTCGATATTCTTTATGCCTGCATGGATGTGGAAGCGGACCGGAAAAACCAATTGCACTCCATCCCCGAACGATTCGGTATTGAGACGGCATTGAAAATAGCCTTTGCCTCGCATGCGGTGATGGTGATTTTTTTGCTGGTGTTATGGGAGCCCACGGTTCTCCTGGGCTGGGTTTATTTGTCTGGGGTGGCTCTGGTAGCGGGTCTCTTGGTCTATGAACATTCGCTGATCAAGAAAGACGATTTGTCCAAGGTGAATATGGCATTTTTCAACGTCAACGGCATCATCAGTCTAGGATTGATGGCCTTCGTGATCGTCGATTGTATTTGGGTGTGAAGCTGCGGCGTTTGGTGAATTTTTTCCTTAATTAAGAATTAGTTTCTAGTTGGAAAACTGTCTTATATAAGACACAACCTGCCAAATCTGATCCTCGCTAAGGGCTTTGAATCCCATCATTCCGGTTCCTTTTGATCCATTTTTGATGACCCAATACAGTTGGCCATCTGGAATTTTATTCATCATTGCCTGGCATGAAAAGTCTCTTGGGTTTGGTTTCATTCCTTTTGCCATCTTTCCATCACCTTTACCTTTAACCCCGTGGCACTGAACACAGGCTAATGGTTTTGCTCCCTTTGCGTAAATTTTTTCACCTGCTGAAATGTTCTCCGGCGTGGCTTTAAGAGGATTAGCTTGTTTATAAATTTTATTGGGAGCTTTAGGGGTCTTTCTTTTTTGCTTGCAATTTTCGGCCACAGCGGGACTTGCAAGTACAAAAGACAGTGCTATGACTGCCGATAAAAATATAATCCTGTTATTTAAAGTCATCTATTCATCTCCTCAGTAAATCATTAGGGGGCGCTTATCCTTAATAAGCAAGCACGATGCCCAACACCCCGGTATGGGTCTTTTCAGACCTTCCGGGACTGGTTCCTTCTAGGTCCGCTGTGGCTTCTGCCATGAGTTTGAAGTTTCTGGCCAGCCAATAAGAAAAGTTCACGGTTAGAGTGTTCGCATCCAACGGTTGTTTCCCATAAACTTTTACCCGATTGTAGAGCAGGGAGGCAATCCAGTTATCCATGAATGGGTAGGTGACACCTATGAAACCACCCCATGACTCGATTTTTCCCAAGTCCCCTGATGAGGCAAACGTGGCGTTGGAGTCTTCTCCATAAAGGATATTACCCCATAGGTTGAAGGTATCCGCAATCGTGAAGTTAAAATCCGGGCCAATGCGGAAAAATTCATTTCTTGTATTGCTGGTGTTTTGTTCCCGACCGCTGTAGCCATAGAGACCAATGCTGTCTCCACCGAAATCCAAAGACATTTTTGCATAAAAGTTTTTGAATTCATCGGAGTCAAAATTGCGATCGCTATCTGCAACGCCAATTCCATTGCCATTGGCGACAGCTCCTACCACTGCCATTTCTATGGAATCGGTTAACTCAAAGCTATAGGATACTTCTACAATACGGTCGTAAGTGAGCCTGAAATTACTGTTGCTGACGGCTGTTGTGTAATAAGTGAAATCTTGAAAGGTCAATCTCTGTTCCCGGGGAAACAAAATGTCCGAGGCCTGGAACTGGCCGATTCTCATATCCAGATCAACATCTTTGTAACCATCGTTAAAGTATATGAATGCGTCTTCGATGCCGGTTATATCTCCCCGTTCATCCACAAAGAAATAGAAATAATAACTGATGTCTTTTTTTATGGGTGCGCTGGAAAGTATTTTTAACGAAAACGGAGCTTGAAAGTCATTGCTGGTTTTCGTGTCACTGCGTGACCTGAAAAAAGTATCGACACGAATAGCAAGAGGCATATGATTTAACAGCATGAGTTCTTCATCGCCTGTGTCGACCAATTGATCTGAAAGATCCGCCCCGGGTAGTTGATAGCCGTTTCCAGCGAACATTTCACCAAACCCATTCAGCATCGGAAATCCAATATGGCAGGTGACGCAACTGATCTTGTGCCGTCTGGCGAAAGCGGGAATGGCATGTGCCGACTCGATGGAAAAAATTGAGATCAATAAAAAAGCTGTGAATATATGAAAGAAAGAAATCGAATTTGATGGCAGTAATGGAATGGATTTAGCTTTCATATTCACCTCAAGTCGTAAAGTCACTTTTCTCAACTTTATATCATTATAGATATATGGAATGGGAAATTTATTCCTTAATTTGATTGGTGTTCATAGTGTCCGTAGATAAGACGTGAACGTTGGTGCTAACCATTTTCTTCCTGAATAAAACTTCATGAAACATGGAATAGACCCGGTTCTTTCGGTATCATGTATATGGATATTAAAAAAAGGGTGGGAAGCTAATGAAGTCAAAGTGGGGAGTCTCTTTTGGGCAATGATAGGGGAGAAGAACTGGAGACCCGAAATCCCTCGGTAAGCAGACGAACATTTTTCATTAATGCGGTAATGGGATTCAGTCTGTTTTCCGGAATTGCCCTGATGGCTTCCTACTTTATTCGTTTTCTTCTTCCTGTCTCCCGCGTTAAATCTACCCGGAAATTATATGTCGGTGATGTTCGCCAGATCCCTCCCGGAAAAAGTATCAACTTTACCGATCTTAAAGGGCAAAGACTGAATATTGTCAATACAGGTGATGAATTCATCGCTCTTTCCACCAAGTGCACGCATCTGGGTTGCCAGGTGTTTTGGAGAGAACGTGACAGGCTGTTCTTCTGCCCCTGTCATGACGGGTATTTTGATGCAAGAGGCAATGTGGTCAAGGGGCCACCCCCCGCGCCACTTACGACTTACAAGGTGGAAGTGGTGGGGCAGAGCGTTTATATTTTTGTGGATGAGGTCCATGTTTAAAGTACTCAATCTCGTGAAATTGACCGACTGGGTGAAGGAGAGGTTTCCTGTGGATGTGCAGGAGATGAAATCTCTGACGAACGAACCGGTTCCGAATCATTTAAAGCATTGGTGGTTTGCATTGGGGGGCACCCCTGCCATCCTGTTTGTCATTCAAATAATCACAGGAATTTTTTTATTGTTTCATTACGTTCCAACCCCTGAGCAGGCTTATGAAAGTGTGGGCAAGATCACTGATGAGGTGGCGTTTGGATGGTACGTGAGAAGCTTGCATAAATGGGCCTCGGAATTAATGATTGTGACGGTCATGCTGCATATGTCGCGTGTTTATTTTACTGGCGCGTACCGCAAACCTCGGGAACTGAATTGGATGGTCGGAGTGGTCATCTTGTTTGTTACTTTAGGCCTGGCCTTCACGGGTTATTCTCTCATCTATGACCAGCTTTCTTATTGGGCGGCAGTGGTGGGAACGGAAATCGCCCAAAGTACCCCGATAGTGGGTCCGCTTGCCGCCGACTTTATCCGTGGCGGCCCGGAAATTTCGGGGAATACGCTGACTCGATTTTATGTTTTTCATGTGGTTATATTGCCAGCCTTGCTGGCTGGGTTGGTGGTGCTTCATATTGTTATTGTCCGGCTAAATGGGGTGACACAGTTTGAGTTTGAAGGAGATAGGAGGTCGAGGCATAGAACTTTTCCGCTTTTCCCCGACCATGTCCTTACAGAGGCCATTTTGGCAATACTGATTTTATATTTGTTGACCATGATGGCCGTTATATTCCCGGCTGGTTTGGGTGACAGGGCTGACCCATTGATGACACCCGAACATATCAAGCCGGAATGGTATTTTTATGCCTCGTTTCGTTGGCTGAAATTGACCAATGTCTACATAGGAATCGTGGGTCAGATATTTTTTGTGGGGATAATAGTACTTTGGCCGTTTTTTGATAAAATTTTTGAAAATAAATTTCCCAGGGCAGAGCTGAGTGTATGGATTGGATTTTTAGGTTTTTCCTTTTATCTGGTCTTGACCGTTTGGGAAGCTCTGGTTTGAATATTGGCTGACAGGCCAGGCAATCAGAAAGTGGGGAACCATGTCTCTCAATACGAAAAAAATAGTAATCGCTGTTATTGGATTGTTTTTTCTGGGTGCTCTTTTAATTGTGGGTGGCATCGAAAGTAATAAGCGGGTACTTGGCAAAAAGGCTTTTATAAAAGTCGCGGCTTCCAGTGAAAATTGTGTGGATTGCCATACGGTCACCAGTCCTTCCCTGATAGCACAATGGAAAGACAGCAAACATGCAATGAAGGGGGTAGGTTGTGTCGAGTGCCATGAAGCGAAACCTACCGATGCCGACGCCTGGGAGCATGAAGGAGTTTTAGTGGCTGTAGTGGTTTCCCCAAAAGATTGTTCGAAGTGCCATGCTAATGAGAACGACCAGTTTCAGGCTTCCCACCATGCCGATGCCGGGAAAATAATCGGTTCTCTGGATAATGTTCTGGCTGAAGTGGTAGAAGGCAATATGGGCCGTCTTTCAATGAATGGACAGTCTCCGGCGGCCATTAATGGTTGCTGGCAATGTCATGGCTCTGTAGTCAAGATTATGGAGAACGGAAGGCCCGATCCTGCAACTTGGCCCAACACTGGAATAGGCAGGATTAATCCGGATGGCAGTAAAGGCTCCTGTTCTGCATGTCATTCTCGGCACCGGTTTTCCGTGGTCGTTTCCCGTCAGCCGGATAGTTGTGGGAAATGTCATATGGGTCCGGATCATCCGCAAAAAGAAATTTATGAGGAATCCAAACACGGAATCGCCTTTAAAGCGTTCAAGCAAGATATGAATTTATCTGCCCAGCCTTGGCGTGCAGGAATTGAGTATTCCGCTGCACCGACTTGCGCGACCTGTCATATGAGCGCTACGGAAGAATTGCCGGTGACTCATGACGTGGGCATGAGGATATCCTGGAATCTGCGTCCGCCGATCTCAGAGAAAATAGATGCCAAAGCGATTAAAGCGGGAGAGCAGGTTGTGCCTTGGGAGGAAAGAAGAAAAAATATGAAGGCCGTCTGCAAAAAATGCCATGCGAAAAATTATGTGGAGGGTTTCTACCTGCAGTTTGACTCAGCGATTAATTTATATAATGAAAAATTTGGCAAGCCTGCCACCCGCATCATTAAAATGATGAAAGCGGGAGGAGTGTTGACCGCAACAAACTTTGATGAAGAGTTGGAATGGACATATTTCTATCTCTGGCACCATGAGGGTAGACGTGCGCGTCATGGTGCTGCCATGATGGCTCCAGATTACACGCAATGGCATGGCTTCTTTGAAGTGGCCGAGCGGTTCTACATTCATTTTGTGCCACAAGTGCGTGAAGCCTGTGAGGATAAAATACGTCACGGAGGGGAGGCGGCCACTGCAGCGAAAGAGGTCCTGGCGGAATTGGACTCAATCTTGAATCGTGAGGAACATATGTGGTTTCTTGGGAAAATGACGGGAGATGAAAAGGCCCGAAGAAAATTGGCCGCCGAAGAATTTAAAAAACGCTATGCCCAGTAAGAGGAAATGCAGGATTAGGAGTAGATTAAAGCATGGTTGGCTTGACTAGAATGAGCTCTTTTGTTGATCTTTCTCACTCTGCCTTTTACGGTGGGTTTGGGTGAGTTGCCAGGTATGCTCTTTCCGCATCATGATCATCTTTTCTTTAGAAGCTGAAGATTGTCACCCGCCTCAACAGATGAAAAATATCGAGACCTGACTCCACTTACCATGCTCCACATCCAGCTTCAAGTGCTTTAACAGCGGCTTGGGTAGACCCAGAATCAATCCTAAAGTGTGAGTATTGAATTATTTATAGGTGTATAATAATTTTTGCTTTTGCTCTGGGTTTTTACAAAGAAATTTGTACGAAATCTAATATAAAAATTAGAGAAGACTCTGATAGCTGTTGAAAAATTAGGTCTTAAAGGTTTGATCAAATTTAGGCATGAAGCTTGCTATAAGAACGGTAAGAAACTTTTGTTGATTAAGCCAAGCTAATTTGAGTGGACAATAGGGGTTTCTAGCGAAATGCAGGAACTATTGAGATGTGTGTTTTGCGTCCATGAGAATGGATAGGTTATAATGCACAACTTCCTGACTTTTAGAATATTGGAGTTTTAAAAAATGCTTTTCGAGTTTGAAGATTCAACGTTGGAACCCATTTATGAAAAAGTAAATGCCGGGACGCGCCTTTCTTACGAAGATGGTGTGACTCTTTGGAACACCCCTGATTTGTTAGGTGTGGGGTATATGGCTAATATCTTGCGTGAAAGATTGAATGGGGATAAGACTTATTTTATTCATAACCGACATATCAACCCGACAAATGTTTGTGTTCTAAGTTGCCAGTTTTGCGCCTTTGGGGTTAAGGCAGATAATCCTCACGCTTATGAGAAGTCGTTGGAGGAAATTTTTGCGGATGCTGAAAAATATAATCGGGGAGAGGTTAGTGAGTTTCATATTGTTGGCGGACTTCATCCTGATTATCCGTTTGAATATTATCTCGATTTATTAAGAGGATTAAAAGAACGCTTTCCATCGGTTCATATCCAGGCCTATACAGCAGTAGAATTAGAATATCTTTCCCGTCTGGCTAACCTCCCCATAAAAGAAACTTTAGAAGCTTTATTGGATGCGGGCTTGGGGTCTATCCCCGGAGGCGGTGCGGAGATTTTTGCAAAACGAGTGCGTCGCAAAATTTGTGGAGACAAGATAACTGGTGAGGAGTGGTTGCAAGTTCATGAGATAGCTCATCATACTGGATTAAAAAGCAATGCCACTATGCTTTATGGTCACTTGGAAACGGTGGAAGAAAGATCGGATCATCTGGTGCGTTTGCGCGAATTGCAAGACCGGACCCAAGGGTTTGTAACATTCATTCCTTTAGCTTTCCACCCGGAGAACACAGTATTAGATTTTTTAAAAACCACGCCAGGACAATTGGATCTGAGAGCACTAGCGGTTTCGAGATTGATGCTGGACAATTTTCCCCATGTGAAAGCATTCTGGATAATGATCACACCTAAAATTGCTCAACTTGCGCAGTCTTTTGGTGCGGATGATATGGATGGAACTGTTGTTGAAGAGAAGATCATCCATGCCGCCGGTGCGGCCACAGATCAGGTTTTTCACAAGGATCAGATCATTAATATGATTACTGAGTCCGGCAGAAAACCTGTGGAACGAGATACTTTGTATGAAAAGGTGGACGAGCTTGAAGTGGGAGAGGTGTATTAGAATGCGGAGTTCCGATAAGGGCTGAATTTGGCCTCAAAAAGCGGATTTTGACGCAATCTTGACACATTCCTGATAAAAACTTTACATTAAAGGTGTATATATCTATACTTGACACATGCACCTAAAGATTGGACGGAGTTCATGCTCCAGGTTTAACAATTCACGGGTTAGCCCGGGAGGGACTTTAAACTTTATTGTGAAATTGAGAACGCACTTTAAACTTTATTGTGAAAAGGGATAATTGACATGGGTTATGAAGGAAAAAAAGTATTGGTTGTAGATGATTCTGCGGTAATGCGACAAATCATTAAAAAGAATTTGAAGGAATTAGGCTTTAGTGACCTTACCGAGGCCGAAGATGGAGCCGCAGGCTTGAAAAAAGCCGGTGAAGGTGCATTTGACCTGATTGTGTCTGATTGGAATATGCCAAACATGACCGGTTTGGAATTTTTAAAAGCAGTTCGAGCAGATGCTAACTTAAAAGCTGTGTCTTTCATAATGGTCACTTCTGAAGCTGATAAGGAAAAAATTATGGAAGCGGTGCAAGCCGGGGTTAATCAATATATTGTAAAACCCTTTAATGCTGTTCAGCTGGAAGAAAAAATTAAGGCAATTAAGTTTTAATTCTAAAGGCGGTCGGGTAACTAGAATAAGGTGTGATGGGGGAGGGGAAAGCACATAAAATGATTCCCTTTAAATCCAATAAACCCTTAAAAAACAATTGATTTATTAAGATTTAGCGTTGACCGAATATAAGGTAGCTTTTATAATGTTTGCAGATGTGTATGCTTAACATTTGAAAAATCAAAAGGTTACCTGAGGTTTGGGCATTTATTTAATGACTTAAGGTTGGATAATTTTTGCCCAAATGGGTTGCTAAATCAAACGGGGGGTGTGACCCCATTATAATAGGATCTATTCATGGCAGCAATTGATTTTAACGATGGGAAGATGCCGAGCGTATTGACGGATGTTTCTCGAGACTCGATATTATCGATTTTCAATACAATTTTTGGGGCGGAACCCAAATTTGACGGCAAAGATAATGAAGGAAAGGTGGGGGAAGGGGTTGTAGGAATCATTTCCTTTATGGGAGATGTGAACTATATCATCATGCTGGCTCTTCCAAAAGATTCGGCCATCGCCATGGCGTCCAAGTTTTGTGGTTTCGATATAGATTACGATAGCCCGGATATGGGTGACGTGGTTGGGGAACTGGCAAATGTATTAGCTGGGGATATTGTAGCTAGAATGAGCAAGGAAGAATTGAAAGTGACCATGTCATTGCCAACGATTATGCGTGGCCACGATGTAGAACCTTTGTTGCCCAGAGGTTTGCCTTTAGAGAAACTCAGCTTTTCAATGGCAGAGGGCAACTTCATGCTTAAGGTTGCAGGGGCAAAATCTGGAGACTTGGTAGGTAGGAAACCAGGAACCTGAGTTTCTTCTTTTCTTGCATTCCGCTGGATGTTTTTGCGTTAAGTGGGTTTCAAAATTAAATGAGTCGGGTATTTTTACTGACTGGAAAATAAATTCAGATGATATTAAAAGCCTGTTCAACTGAGGTCAAACTATGAATGATTCAAATAAAGAAGAACCTGTTGCTCCTGATCTAGATCAGGAAGGGGACGGTTCTGACCAAGATGACGGAATGGGTGAAATCGTCAATGAATTTCTGGTCGAAAGCTACGAAAACCTGGATCAGTTGGACCAAGATCTTGTTGATTTGGAACAGAACCCCGGTGATACCAACATTCTCTCAAGTATTTTCAGGACGATTCATACAATAAAAGGCACCTGTGGTTTCATCGGTTTTAGCAAGTTGGAATCTGTTGCGCATATTGGTGAGAACCTGCTGGGAAAATTGCGGGATGGCGAATTGAAACTGGACCCGGCACGAACCAGTGCTCTCTTGGCCATGCTGGATGCTATCCGGCAGATACTTTCCTGCATTGAAAATGATAATAATGAAGGCAGTGTGGATTACTCCGGCCTGGTTGAAACTTTGACCCGGTTACAAACTGATGATGGAGAGAGTGAAGCACCGCCTGCACCTGTAAAGGCGGAAGTGAAGGAAGAGGCCACTCCAGCACCTGCCCCAGAAGCGGAAAAAGTAGAAGAGCCCGTGGTAGCGACTGAGGAAGAACCCATCACACCTTCTGCTGAAATTGACGAAGATATGGAGCCCATCGTCAATGAGTTTCTGGTCGAAAGCTACGAAAATTTGGACCGTTTGGATAAAGACCTCATTGAACTGGAGCAGGAGCCTGGCAATACAGAAATTCTTTCCAGCATTTTCAGAACCATTCATACTATTAAAGGCACCTGTGGTTTTATTGGTTTGCACAAATTGGAAAGAGTGGCCCATGTTGGAGAAAACCTGCTGGGCAAGCTCCGGGATGGTGAACTGTCTTTGAATCCTCCAAGAACTAGTGCTTTGTTGGCAATGGTCGATGCCATTCGGTATATGTTGGGTTGCATAGAGAAAGACCGAAATGAAGGAGAGGTGGACTACTCACAGCTTGTCGATAACCTGGGCAAACTCTTGACCGATGAAGGTTGCGCAGAGCTGGAAGGCTCTCCACCTGAATCGGTACCTGAGCCCGCCGAGGAGAAAAAAGAAGAAAAGAAATTTGTCGCTGCTGAGGATAAAAAAGATCGTAGGACGGCTCCTAATAAAGAAGAGGCCGAGCATGTAGCCAAGCACGGCGACAAACGCGCTACGGATGACCGGCGTAAAGAGGGCCGGGGAGTAGCAGATTCCAGTATTCGTGTGGATGTCGATATCCTGGATCGGTTGATGAACCTTGTTGGGGAATTGGTGCTGGCTCGAAATCAGATATTACAATATGCCCCCGCCAAGAGTGACTCGTCGTTTATTGCTACCAGTCAGCATTTGAATTTGGTTACCACTGAGTTGCAGGAAGGTGTCATGAAAACCAGAATGCAACCTATTGGGAATATCTGGAGTAAGTTCCCCCGTGTTGTTCGTGACCTTTCCATGGCCGTTGGTAAAAAGATTCGTTTGGAAATGGAAGGCAAAGACACAGAGCTCGATAAAACCCTTATTGAAGCCATCAAAGATCCTCTTACACATATTGTCCGGAACTCTTGTGACCATGGAATTGAAACTCCTGAAAAACGTCTGGCAAATGGCAAAGATGAAGAGGGTGTATTGCTGTTGCGCGCTTTCCATGAGGGAGGACAGGTCAACATTGAGATCATTGATGATGGTGGCGGAATTGATCCTGAGAAAATTAAAAGTATAGCCCTCTCGAAAAGTGTTATTACGCAAGAACAGGCTGACAGGATGGGAGATCGGGAACTGGTCAACCTCATTTTTGCGGCGGGATTTTCCACTGCCGAAAAGGTAACGAATGTTTCCGGCAGAGGCGTGGGGATGGATGTGGTTCGCACCAATATTGAAAAAATTGGAGGATCGGTAGATATCCAGAGTGCCCCTGGTAAGGGAACAACCTTGCGTGTCAAGATTCCTCTTACTCTGGCAATTATTCCTGCTTTGATTATCACTACAGCGGAAGAACGCTACGCCATCCCACAGGTTAACCTGCTTGAACTTGTTCGTCTGGATGGGGATCAGGTTAAAAAGTCTATCGAGCTAATTCAGGGAGCACCCGTCTATCGCTTGCGTGGAAACCTGCTTCCTTTGATTTCTCTCAATGATGAATTGAAGGTGGCAAAGAAAGAAGAAAGTGATGCGGTTAATATTGTTGTCCTGCATGCAGATGACCGCCAGTTTGGCATGGTGGTTGAGGGAATTAGTGATACCGAGGAAATTGTGGTCAAGCCTCTGAGCAAACAGCTCAAGGGCATACCGGCATTTTCTGGGGCTACCATCATGGGAGATGGAAAGCTGGCCTTGATTCTTGATGTCATGGGGCTTGCCCAAAAAGCCCAGGTTATATCAGAACATCAGGAAAAGAGTATTTCTAAAGGTTCAGAAAGCCAGGGAGTTGCGAATGATCGTGAAACCCTGCTCATCTTTGGATTGGAAGCAGATGATCGTATGGCGATACCATTATCGGAGGTCGCACGTCTGGAAGAGTTTAAACGTTCGGATGTGGAACAATCGGGTGACCAGGATGTAGTGCAGTATCGTGGAGAAATTATGCCCTTGGTTTACCTAAAAAATGCTCTAAATGGAGGTTCTTCCAAAGAGGAATCCGAAAAGGAATTGATGCAGGCTGTAGTTTTCACCAGAAATGGAAGGAGTGTTGGGTTGGTTGTTGAGCGCATCATCGATATTGTGGAGGAAACGATTTCGGTGAAACGTGGGGCCAATAGACCGGGAGTGCTCGGAACTATTGTTGTTCAAGACCGTGTGACGGACCTGCTTGATATTGAAAATGTGGTTCAATCTGCAGACCCTAGCTTTCTAATTGACACAACAAGCGTTGCACTAGTGGAGGAGGCCTGAAATGACTGAGCAAAAACAATTTTGTACATTTTACATCAACAAGCATATGTTTGGGGTGAAGGTTGAACAGGTTCAGGAAGTTTTTCGTTATCAGGAAATGACGACAGTTCCTCTGGCACCTCCAGAAGTGCGTGGTTTGATCAATCTCCGTGGACAAATTATAACGGCCATTGATCTGAGATTACGATTAGGAATGGAGCCTGGCCCTGAAGACAAGCTACCGATGAATGTGGTGGTAAGAACTAAAGATGGCGTGGTGAGCCTTCTGGTGGATGAAATTGGAGATGTGCTGGAAGTGGCCGATGATGTTTATGAACGACCTCCTGAAACCATCCCTCAGGAAGTTCGGAATCTGGTATTGGGTGTATATAAACTGGAGGGTAAGTTACTACTAATTTTGGATTCTGAAAAAGCCGTGAATGTTTCTACGGATACTATCGCAACTTAAACTCTACCGTCCCACTTTCAACTTTGATATGATTTTCTGCCCAATCTGGTCCAGAGGCAGAACTTCATCCGCTAAACCTGCTCGAGCGACAAAGCCGGGCATTCCCCACACTACACTGCTTGCCTCATCTTGAACGATGACTTGGCCTCCTGCTTCCTTTACATGTTCGCAACCGATCAGGCCATCTTGTCCCATTCCCGTTAAAATAACCGATAAAGTTTTTCTTCCGTAAATTTCTACTACGGATCGAAATAAGGGATCTACTGCAGGTCGGCAGGAGTTCTCTTGAGGGTCTTGATTGGTTTTTATATAAACTCCATCAGCTCTTTTTTCAAGAACCATATGATAGTCACCCGGTGCGATCCAGGCTTTTCCTGGAATAAGTTTCTCGCCGGTTTTCCCTTCCTGAATATCCAGTGGAGATTTTGCTGTTAGTCTTTCCGCAAGGAGCTTGGTAAAAAAGGGTGGCATGTGCTGTACCAGAACAATGGGTACTGGTAGATCACCAGGAAGCGTGGGAAAGAGTTCGGCCAATGCATTAGGCCCTCCGGTGGAAACCCCGATGGCAAGAATATCTGCTTTCTGAAGTAAGGAAGTTTTGACTATTGGACGCTTTATGATCGGGGTACCTACTTTAGCCACTGGTTTGGGTATCAATTTTAGTGGGGCTTCTATCCCCGCGCTCTTGGAACAAAACATTTTTATCTTGGGGATCAGTTCGTCTCGTATCCGCTGCATGGCAACGGATACACTTCCCACATTTGCGGGTTTGGTGACATAATCCGTAGCACCAAGAGCTAAGGCTTCTAAGGTTTTGGCCCCACCGCGTTCCGTTAGTGTGCTGAACATAATGATGGGTAATTTGGGATAGATTTTTCGGGCTTCAGCGAGGGTTTGGAGCCCATCCATTTCTGGCATTTCAATATCCAGGGTCAGAATATCTGGATTAACCTGTGGTATTTTTTGTAAAGCGATTTTGCCGTTGGCAGCGGTAGCGGCTACCTCAATATCTGGGTCGCCAGATAAGGTATCGGTAACAATTTTTCTAACGACTACCGCATCGTCTACAACGAGCACTCGAATCTTTCGCATAATTATATTAAGTGGAGATTAGATGTAAGATTTATAAGGTCTAAAAAGTCAATACTATATACAGATTAACAGTAACCTAAAATTGGTGGAATATCCAGAAGAATCATTGTCATTACGAATCCTTATGGTGCAGATTCGCGGAAGGATTGTTCGGTGAAATTGAAACGCTTTACCTATTCAAGGTGTGTATACTAATTTAACTACATTTACATTTGGAAATTTTATATGGCTCATTTAATTAATAAGGACGGTCTTTCGGTGACTAATAATCCTCGAGCGATCCATGAAGAACTTTTTCGAGGAACAGGATATGTGATCGGTAATGGGGCCTCTGTTTTTATTCAAAATGAAAGCATTACCGAAAAATATATTATGGTTTTTAAGGATATAAGTCCTCCCTCAGAAAGACGTTTTATTGCCAGTCGTTATAAAGAGGCTCTGGAATTGTTTCAGCAATGGTTGGATGCTTAGTCGATAGGAGGTTTTAAGGTGGAAAACTGGTTGATGTTAACACTGGTAGGCAAGGATCGCGCCGGAATTGTTGCCAAGATCAGTCAGGCTTTATTTGATCTGAATGGAAACCTTGGAGAAACATCAATGACCCGCCTGGGTGGTAATTTTACCATCATGCTTATGGTCTGTGTTCCAGAAAAAAAATCTGTTGTGCAGAAAAAACTCCAAACGATATGTGATGAATTGGAATTGTTTTTTCACTTGGATGAAATAGAGGGCGAACTACATCAACATATTGAACCTGATGTTCGGATTAGTATCCATGGTGCGGACCAAGCCGGTATTGTTGCCCGAGCCACTGGTTCTTTGGCCGAAGCCGGGTTGAATATTCTCAACCTTGAGTCGGATGTGGGAGGGCACCCTGATAGCCCTGTTTATGTCATGCACATTGAAGGAGTTGCCGGCATGGGCCTTGTGAATTTGGAAAAGGCTCTGCAAAAATTTTCTCGCGAAAATGATGTGGTAGCTCGTATGGCCCCCATTGATACAATGGTGGGTTAGTCATGGCTCTTCTGGATATATTGGTTTACCCAGATGAAAGGTTGAAGAAGATTTCTCAACCTGTAAAAGAATTTTCTGACAACCTCAAGCAGTTTATCCTGAACCTTGAAGAAACTTTTCGCTCTTTTCCTGGATGTGTTGGAATAGCGGCTCCTCAAGTGGGCCGATTTGAGAGAGTTGTTTTGGTGGATATTTCCCATAAACCTCAGCACGAAAATCATGGATTCCTGATATTAGTGAACCCGAAAATTTCTTCTTCTGCGGGGAGTAATGTTGGTAGGGAAGGTTGTCTCTCGGTTCCTGATTATACCGGAAAAGTTGAACGGTCAGTATCTATAACCTTGGAGGCCTTGAACGAAAAAGGCGAGAAAAAAGTGTTTCAAATGAAAGGGTATGAAGCGCGCGCGGTTCAGCACGAGATTGACCATTTGGACGGGAAGCTGTTTCTGGATCGGTTGGTCAGCAGGCGAAATGCTTTAAGCAAAAGAATCGAGCTTTCCACATGACTTAAAAAGTGGAGAAAAATGACATCTGTTCTATTGGCCTACTGGAAGGGTGAGGAGCGGGGCGTTGTCTTTGATCTTCCCTGCCTGCAAAGAAAATATTTGTGCCAAAAGAGAAAAGGTAGACTTGGACGATAAATCCGAATCGTCAACATAAAACCAGGTTCCACGGTAAAAAATAACCATAGTATTTTCTTCCGGTTTATTTGGACGAGAGCGGATCCTCAATAAATCGCCAGTTACTTTCTTCCAATCAAATACATCTCCGTCTGGAGTTTTTGTTTGGGTTACCTTGCCCTGCAAAACATCCGTACTCGAAACTTCTACCGCCTGAGAAAGATAAAACATGATTCCTAAAAGAGAACGAGTGACGACACGGATCTGATTTGCCTTGTTCAATGAGGGTGAAAAAGTTAGTGCATACCGGGTTTTTCCGGGTTCGACGTTTATTGCAAGGGCAAATTGTTTTGCCTCTTCCCTGTTTTTATCTTCTTCGTTAATATGCAGAATCAATTGCGGTACTCCATCTGCATCATGATACGAAAGGTTAATGGCATCTTGAACCTGTAAGGCCCTTAAATATTTTACTGCTGAAGCAAATTTCATGTAATGGGGGGAGAGGCTGGGCGTAGGCCCGGATGCCCCCGGTGCATTTTTCAGATGATTCATTCGTTGAAAGCATAACCTGAATATTCTTTCAATGCTCCAGCCGGAATGAAATAGAAGAGCAATCGTCTGTAAGGGGAGGGGTGATAATACGCGCTGGATAAACTTGTCTCCCTGTAAAGGAGAATAGGTGACGGTTGGCCTCTCAGTCATTCCCACACTGCCCCCCAATCCAAACAAACCTTTGACCCCGTCCTGCAGGGTGGCACTTGCATTAGCAGTGGTTGATAGGGTGAACTGGGATGCGACACTGCTCACCTCCATGAAAAACGGAGTGTCTCGGTATTTGAGCCGGACCAGATTGAGTAATAGTTGCTCATCATTGGTTCTTTGAACAGCTAGATTATAATTGCTCCTTTCGCTTTTCAAAGTTGTTGGACCCAACTTAGCGCAACCCATTAATGTCATAACAGGGAAAACGAATAGGAATAGTAGCAAGGATTGGCTCAAGGAAAAGTAGCGAGAGGTCATATGTCTTTCAGGGCCGGGTTTCTGGGTTTTTTAATAGTTCCTGTGTTGCTAAATGAATGGTGGAAGTGGGGAACGCCGCTTCCGCTCCATTATCCTCAATAATTTTCAGAATCTTTAAAAGAACATCTTGTTTGATGGCGTGATATTTTACCCAGTTTGTTGTTTTGGTAAAAGTGTAAATGAAAAAATCCAGAGAGGAGGGAGCACAACTATTAAAATTGACCATCAAGGTTTTATTGGTATCTATTTCAGGGTGACCCTTTAACATTTCTTTAACTTGGTCCGTGATGGCTTCCATTTTATCCCCGTCATCATAGCGGATTCCAAATGTTTCCTTGATTCTCCGGTTCTGCATGCGAGAAGGGTTTTCCACTGCAACCTGGGAAAAAACAGCATTGGGAATATACAATGGCCGTTTGTCGAAGGTTCGTATCAAAGTAACTCTCCAGCCTATTTTTTCAACAGTACCTTCAATCTCTCGATCGGGTGATCGGATCCAGTCCCCCACAGCGAAAGGTCGGTCCATGTATATAAAGAGGCCGCCAAAGAAATTTGAAAGCAGGTCTTTGGCCGCAAAGCCAACGGCTATACCCCCGACACCTCCGAATGCAAGGACACCGGAAATACTGAAGCCAACTGCTTGCAGTATCATTAGTATGGCAGTGATGAATACAGAAATACGGGCAAGCTTGGATATAGCATCTAAGGTCGTTGGGTCGACATCTTTTCCAGACTTTAGATAACTTTTTTCAGCTTGCTGGATGGTGAGGACTAAAAACCAAGCCAGAGAGCCAATAATAATTGCATCTCGTAAGGGGATGAAGGCTTCCAGGATCACAGCTCCGGTCGCCTTATGAAAAATTTCACTGGCAAACGCAATGCCAGTTATCCAAATGATGATACTTAGGGGACGAGGGATAGATTGTAGGACGGCATCATCCCACTTATTTGCAGTGCGTATCGCTTTTTCTGCCAGGGATCTAAATATTTTCTTTTGGAAAAAATCCGCAACCAGAGCCACGAATAAAACGAGAATAACCTGGATTATGTATATGTTTTCGGGGTTTAACAGTTTATCGAATTCTGTCATTTGTCTTCTTTCCTTTAAATCATCACTGATGCTGAAAATAACATATTTCAAGGAGCGGCGGAATATTTATTACTAATGCATTGATTATTGATCCTAGTTTTTGTAATGTCATAAAACAATATTCTATATAAAATTTCGGAGAGCTTTGCGATGGATCAGGTGAGTGAATATATGGTGAAGGACGTAAGAGATATTGCCATTGAGGCCTCAGTCAGAGAAGCGGCGGAAAAACTCGACTCGTATGGGATTGGTTCGCTGTTGGTGAAAAAGGATAATGATTACGTGGGAATGGTTTCTGAAATGGAAATTACCCGTCAACTAGTGGCGAAAAACCTGGACTCAAGCAATACCTCTGTAGGGGACATAATGAATCCGAAAATTGACTATGTCGACCAAGAAGATCTCATGCCCCAGGCAATTGCCATAATGAGGGAGAAAAGGCTCCGTTATCTTGTTGTCCGGAATGGTGAAACGGTGGTGGGTATTCTTTCGGTAAAAGATCTATTGGCTTATTATGAAAAGTGGTTCAAATTAACCCTTTAAAAAAAACGCTCCGCTTTTGCAAGCGGAGCGTCAAACCAGCACAGGAGCTCCCGTTAACTTGTGGTTAACAAATTACTCCGGAAGCTCCCTGGGTACTGTCAGATAGCATGGGATCACCTCCTTATCAGGGAATTTGTCTTAGCACCATGGGTTTCCCTGTTAAACCCACCGCGCAACCAACTTCTTAAATCTTGAATCCGTTTTGATAAATTGTCAAAAGGATTTTAAAGCCACCTACCGTCTTGACCCACTTGGAGAGACAATATAGTCCACTTTGAAGTCGGATTCTGTGGCTACCTTTTTGCAGGATTTTATTTCTCCCTGGCAACGCATATAACAACCACTCCAATGATTGCAGCTGATGTATAACCAGTGTTTAGGTTCAGTTTTCATGTCCTGGCCTAGCATTTCTACTGTGCCCTCTTCATTCACCGTATAAGTTTTTACCGCCCCAGGTTTGGACTTGGGGAGAACAACCCCATTGGATGCACAAGAGGCTAGAAAAGAAAGCACAAAAATAATTAAAATTAACCTCAATGTTTTTTTCATTCTTTTCCCTTTCTTAATTCCAAATACTGGGTGGGTGTCTATTAGTTAAACTCAATTAATTATAGCATCCCTTTATTTATAATATTAAAAAATAGTATGAATAGGCTTGGTTTTTGAGAGGGGGTAGGGGAAAATTTGCGGTTTAAATCAGGATATCGAGAATATGTTTTTTTGCCTGTTTTTGAAGTTCGGACTTTTTATTGTTCATACTTTCTTCCAATTGTTCTTTGAAAGATTTTTGATCCTTTTTCTTTTTAAATGACCAGGGTTTTTGTCTGTTCTTGCCAAACAGAGCCTCTTCTATTTTCATTTTCGTTCCTCGCAAAATTCATTTCATACATTTCATATCGAAAAATTTTAAAATAATCTTTATTCTAAATGCGATATTGTTTGTAAAATCGACACTTGTTTAGAATTGGTATGCTTTGTCCCTAGTTTTAGGGGGGTTCTTTACATTTAGAAAGAATGTAAGATTTTTATTGAGAAGAGTATAAAATTTTTTATGTCTGGAGATGCCATAGGAGTTAGGCGGTTAATCCGTATTCTAGGGATGGTGCCTCAAATGAAAACCCCAAAAATATTAGTGGCAGACGATGAAATTAAAACCTGTCGATTACTTTCAAGGTTTCTATTCAGCCATGGTTTTTCAGTCGAATTCGCATTAACTGGGAATGAGGCTTTGATAAAAGCGGTAGAATTTGAACCACATTGCATTCTGCTGGATATCCGTATGCCTCAAGGCGGACCGGAGTTATTGTCCAGTTTAAAAACAAAACTTCCAGAATCTATAGTTTTCATGGTTTCTGCGATTATTGAAGATAATCAGGAGGAAGACTATTTAGAACGAGGCGCTCATTCCTGCATAGATAAACCTGTGAACCTGGAAATGCTTTTAGATGCAATTCGGCAGGCGCTGAATTTATAAAATACTTTTCTGGCGAGGGGTACTGAGTTGGCTGGAGTAAGAAAAAATTCAGGCCGCTTGCAAGAATACTTGAGCCGCAGCGTTGAAATTCTTTTGAATTTCTTTGCTTAGTTTTTCCACAGTAATTCCGTCTGGAAGCTCGAGTTTATCCCAGGCAGCTTTATTCATGGGTGAGAGGAATGAACTTTCTCCGCTGTCTCCTAATTCCAGGCTATTTACAATATGGTCTGCTACATGGATTATGGAAGCCTCATTAACAAAAGTGGGGTTTTTCCCAGGTTGGTGATGATTGCCGACCACTTCCTGGTGAAAAACTGGCAGGCTCCAGTTTTTTAAAAGAAGTTTCCCCACATCCGCATGAGTGAATTCTAAAATATCTTTCTCGGCTTCATGTCGTGGAATATTTTCTGATTTGCACCGCATGAATACAGAAAGAATATTGAAGGGCGTTGTCAGTGCAATTATTAGTCGACCAATATCATGAAGCATCCCCGCAACAAAAAATCTTTCCGTATTGATTTCTTCTCTATGCGAAGAAATTATTTTTGCTGCCAACCCGCAAGCGATACTGTGCCTCCAAAATGAGTCCATATTCATCACGCTATCAGGAATCCCCTTAAAACGTTCCATGATGACGGTTGAGATAACCAGGTTGTTTAATTGCTCCAATCCTACCACCCCTATGGCATGCGATATGGTTTCTATCTTTGAAGGAAATCCGAAATAGGCACTATTGACGATTCGTAAAAGTTTTGCGGTAAGTCCAGGGTCAGTGGCTATGATGTTTGAAACCTCATCAAAGGATCCTTCTGGGTCATCCATCGCATCCTTGAACTCATAGTAGACATCTGGAAGGGAGGGAATTTCTACACTTGAATTAAAAAGTTCCTGAATATCCATTAGCTCTTCCCCGCTAAAACTGAATGGTTGGGGTGAGTTTTCGGGAATGATGATTCTGTGGATAATAGAAGATGAAACTTGTTGGCTAAAGAAAATACTTTGGCAAGCGGAATGTGTGATAACGCAGAATTGGAACTGAATGGTTTCATGACCCGTTCTCCCCAGAAAGTTAGAAACCCTACATTTAATAATATCTATATTCTGAATAGCACTATTTTTTATGCGAATCAAGAAGAAGAAAATGCGAAAACCTTCATGTCGGAAATAGGATTAAAAGTTTATTTCCTCATTCTAGAGGGAAATGTTTTGAAAAAGGGGGGGTAATCAATTCTAGGATTAGTTAATGCACCGTTAAATAGCTTGAGAGAAAATTTCAATATATTTCAAGTTGCTAGCGGATTCCTACCTATAGAAAAAGGCATTCAGGGGTATCCTGAATGCCTCTGAAAGTTGGTACGCCCGAGAGGATTCGAACCTCCGACCTACGGTTCCGGAAACCGCCACTCTATCCAGCTGAGCTACGGGCGCATGAATTTAGATTATGCTTCTAGGCTTGCAACCTTCCTCAAATCCGGCTACGTTTCCCACTTTGCGGCCCAGTTCTTGCCCGAACTCTTTGATCATTTTTAATCGCCAGGTCCACCACTGGGCTTCGGCTTTCAATTCTTCTGAAGCGTCAGAGGAAACCTTTGCGTGATATTGTTGATTCGTTTCATCGAAAATAATTTTTATTTCAGAGGCTATCTTCAACCCATGTTCTTCCAGGACTTTAATGGGGTCTGCCGCCAGAAGTTTTTTGAATTCATCATCGGTAACCGCTTTAGCCGCAACGGTTTTCCAGTTGTCATCGAGTTCTTTTTTTCTAATTGGATTGATTGGGGAACTGGTACCCGTAGAACCCAGTATCTCGTTCATGTTGAATCCTTTCCGGAAAATTTAACCCGGTTCAGTTAATGGATGGATAAGAAATAATACAGGAATCTTTGGCCTATTTCTATAGAACTTTCAATCGTGGATTAGATGGAGTGGATCAATTCTTCGGCTTTTTTAAGGGCTTCATCAAGTTTGTCGACCTGGGAACCACCCGCCTGTGCCATATCTGGTCTGCCGCCTCCACTTCCTCCAACGATTGCAGCTATTTGCTTGATGATATTTCCTGCGTGGTATTTATCAGTCAGGTCTTTAGTGACTCCTGCTGCTAGAGAAACCTTGCCATCAGCAACAGAGCCAACGACAACAATTCCGGATTTTAGTTGGTTTTTAGAATTGTCGATAAATGTGCGCAGGGTTTTTGCATCCATGTCTTCCAGCTTCTTAATCAGGTAAGAAACTTCACCCACTTTTTGCACATCATTATTGTCGGTCGACTCCTTGCCACTGACCATTCTTTCTTTTAGAGATGAGACCTCTTTTTCCAATTGCCGGTTCTTTTCCAATAATTTTTTCAGCTTTGCGATTTCCTCATGGGAAGGAGCTTTTAAAAGTTCGCGTATTGCCCCTAAAGATTCCTGCTCGGATCGGATGGTTTCATAGGCTGTGGCACCCGTTACTGCCTCGATACGCCGAACGCCGGAGGCGATTCCTCCCTCGGAAGTAATACGAAATAATCCAATATCACCTGTCGCGGTAACATGAGTTCCACCGCATAATTCCTTGCTAAAACCTGGTACATTGACAACCCGTACTGTCTCTCCATACTTTTCCCCAAACAGGGCCATTGCACCTTCTTTTATGGCTGTATCAATGTCCATTTCGTTTGTTGACACCTGAATGTTTTCCCGAATTTTTTCATTAACACGCGATTCAATGCGGATTTTTTCTTTATTCGTCAAGGCTGAAAAGTGGGTGTAGTCAAACCGCAACCGATTGGGTGCGACCAACGAACCGGCCTGCTTGATGTGTTCGCCCAGAACTTCCTTGAGTGCCGCATGCAAAAGGTGAGTAGCGGAATGATTTAGCGCAGTGTCTCCCCGAGTTTGTTTGTTCACCCTCAAGGTCAGGGTATCTTTTGCATGAAGGGTTCCTTGAATAACTTTTGCTTTGTGAACCGTCAAACCAGGAAGAGGTTTGGTCGCGTCCTGGAGTTCCAGCTGAACATTTTCATTAAAAGCCTGGCCCGAATCGCCAACCTGTCCCCCAGATTCTCCATAGAAAGGAGTTTTATCCGTTAGAAACTCTATCTCATCTCCTGAGCAGGCAGACTCTACAGGTGTTGTACCCTTTAATATGGCTATTACTTGTCCTTCGCCTTGAGTAGTCCCATAGCCTTCGAAGAGGGTTGGTGGAGAGGTTTGTAAGAATTCCTTGTAAAAGGATGCGACTTCTTTTTCTCCCGATCCTTTCCAAGAGGCCATGGCTTTGGTTTTCTGCTCGTTCATAGCCCGGTTGTATCCCTCCATGTCGAGGACCAACCCTGCATCTTTAGCGGTTTCTTCTATCAGGTCTGTAGGAAAGCCATAAGTATCATAGAGCTTAAAGATTTCTTCCCCAGGAATGGCGGTGAGTTTTTCCTTACGCACCTTTTCCAGAATTTCGTCCAGACGTTGAGTTCCAAAATGCAAGGTATTGCCAAAACTTTCTTCTTCGTTTGTGACCACTTTTTGAATGAAGTCCCTATTGCTATTTAATTCGGGATACGCTCCTCTAAAGTCATCAATGACTTTGTTGGTGATACGGTGAAAGAAAGAGCCTTTCTGCCCGAGAAGTTTTCCATGGCGTAGACCCCGCCGCATGATTTTGCGTAAGACATAACCTCGGCCCTCGTTGGAAGGGATGACTCCATCGCTGATTAAAAATACTGAGGCGCGGGCATGATCGGTCAGCACACGCAGGGAGACATCCACTTCTTCCTGTTTGCCATATTCTTTGCTGGTGATACGGGCCGCTTCACTGATGATGGACATCATGAGATCCGTGTCATAATTGGTGGTGCGACCTTGAACGACAGCGGCCAGCCTTTCCAAACCCATACCTGTATCAATGCAGGGGTTGGGAAGCGGAGTGAGTTTGCCGGATTCATCTCGGCTGTATTGCATAAAAACCAGGTTCCAGATTTCCAGGAACCGATCGCAGTCACAACCGACCTCGCAGGAAGGTTGTCCGCAACCCACTGCCTTGCCCTGATCAATAAATATTTCTGAACAAGGGCCGCAGGGGCCGGTGGGTCCCATAGCCCAGAAGTTGTCCTTTTCTCCCATTTTATATATTCGCTCGCGCGGCATTTTTATTTCATCAACCCAAAGGTTGAAAGCCTCATCATCATCCTGAAAGACAGAAATGTATAAACGGTCTCTAGGCAGGCCTATCACATCGGTTAAGAATTCCCAGCCGAATTGGATGGCTTCCTTTTTGAAATAATCTCCAAACGAAAAGTTGCCCAGCATTTCAAAAAAAGTATGGTGGCGAGCTGTGCGGCCCACCATTTCCAGATCATTATGTTTTCCGCCTGCACGAACACATTTTTGTACCGAGACTGCTCGCTTGTAATTTCTTTTCTCTTCACCTAGAAACACATCTTTAAACTGCACCATCCCTGCGTTGGTAAACATAAGGGTCGGATCATTTTTGGGCACAAGTGGACAACTGGATACGGCCGTGTGTCCGCGGTCCATAAAATATTGCAGGAATTTTTTTCTAATTTCTTCGCCGGTCATAATATAAGTTGAGAGGTAGCTGGGTAAGAGTTAAACGACACCTGCCTTGAGAATATCGTGTAGATGAATGATTCCTTCTGCTTTTTGGTCATCACTGATTACTACCAGGGAGGTGATGGAATGATCCTGCATAATTCTAACGGCTTTGGCCGCGAGAGTATCTTTTGATATGGTTTTGGGATCCTTAGCCATCATATCCTTTGCGTGGACTTGGGAAATATCTTTTTTATTTTCTATCAGACGTCGTAAATCTCCATCTGTAATAATACCTAGAAGCTGATCCTGATCTCCGACTACCAAAGTTGTTCCCAACCTTTTTTGAGATATTTCCTTGAGCACTTGATAAATATCAGCACTTTCTTTTACTTTAGGGATATCCTCCCCAAAATGCATTAGGTCATCGACCCTGGTGAGCAGTTTTCGTCCCAAACTACCACCCGGGTGGTTGAGTGCGAAATCCTCTTCCTGCACTCCGCGAATTTCCATAAATGCCATGGCAAGAGCATCCCCCATAGCTAAGGTGGATGTTGTGCTTGCGGTGGGTACCAGATCCTTCGAGCAAGCTTCCTCTTTAACACTAATGTCGAGAACGTAATCACTTCGTTGGGCCAGAGAAGACTTCATGTTGCCGGTCATTCCCACCAGTGTGCAATGAATGCGATTAAAAACAGGGAGTAATTTAACAACCTCTTGCGTTTCTCCGCTGTTGGAGATGGCGATCACAGTGTCTCCTTTGGAAATCATCCCCAAGTCACCGTGGCTGGCTTCAGCCGCATGCAGAAAGAGGGTGGGCAACCCGATACTTGAAAACGTGGAGGCTATTTTCTTTCCAATCAACCCGGATTTCCCTACTCCTGTAACAACGAGGTGCTCACATTTGTTCAGGTGGCGTACGACATCAACGAATTGGGAATCAATTCTGCTTTCCAATCCTGCTATAGCCTGGCTCTCAATGCTCAGAACTCTGCGAGCGGTTTCAATGATCAACCGCGTTTGGGCATCCTGCATTTCTGACGAACCTTTCAGAGCGCGCATTTTCGTGGGACTCCAATTTAACCCTTTTAATTCAACTAGTTCATTACCAAAAGAAGTCTTCATGATAACACAATTAATTAGACACGGTAAAGCCGCGACTTTATACTTGGTCATCATTTTTTTTTAACTAAAAGGTAGCCATGACTAAACCTAAATCCCTCTATCTAATAGATGGTTCTTCTTACATTTTTCGGGCCTATTATGGAATCCGGCAATTTCTGTCGACCTCAAAAGGATTCCCCACCAATGCCCTGTACGGATTTATCAATATGTTGCAGAAGGTGGTGAGAGACGAGAAGCCGGATTATCTGGCGGTGGCTTTTGACAGTAAAGAAAAGACTTTCCGTCACCAAATGTATGCAGATTATAAGGCTAATCGTGAGGCACCCCCTGAAGACCTGGCAAAGCAATTCCCTTTTTTTGAGCCTCTAGTACAAGCCTTTAATATTCATAGTGTCCGGGTTCCCGGTTTTGAAGCCGATGACATCATGGGGACCTTGGCTAAAAGAGGTGTGGAGAAAGGTTTGCAGGTTGTAATCGTCAGCGGGGATAAGGATATGATGCAGCTGGTCGGTTCGGAAATCCGCATGCTTGATACCATGAAAAATAAGTGGTTTGGCATAGAAGAAGTGAAGGAAAAGTTTGGTGTGACCCCCGAACGCGTGATCGATGTAATGGGGTTGATGGGTGATTCCAGCGATCATATCCCCGGTGTTAAAGGTGTAGGACCAAAAACTGCTTCGGAGTTAATAGCTAAATTCGGTTCCATCAATGAGTTGTACGAACGGATTGATGAAGTGGAAAAGAAAAAGCTTAAGGAAAAACTGGTTCAAGACAAAGAAATGGCTCTACTCAGCCGTCAATTGGTTACGATTGATACCTCCATGAAACTTGAGTTTGATTTAAAGAATTTGGAACTCAAGCCCTCAAATAATGCGGAACTAAAAAAACTGTTCTCTGATTTCGAGTTTTCCTCCATGCTCGGGGAACTGGAAGATAATTCCGAGCCAGTTATGGAATCACCTGTCATTAACAAACAATACGAAGCAATTCTCACAGAGGACGACTTTGAGAGGTGGATTAAAAAATTACAAAAATCTAAAATTTTTGCGTTGGATCTGGAAACAACCAGCTTGCGTCCAGTCCGGGCTCAAGTGGTGGGAATTTCATTTTCCTATGAAGCCGGGGTAGCTTGCTACATTCCCTTAACCCATCGCTATTTGGGGGTTCCTGATCAACTGCAACTCGATTGGGTTTTAAATAAACTCAAACCTTTGCTCGAAGATCCTAAGATCAAAAAGGTTGGTCAGAATATCAAATACGACTTGATAGTGTTGAGGAATGAGGGAATCAGTCTGCAGGGTGTTTCCTTTGATACCATGCTGGCTTCCTATATTTTGAATCCTTCTGGTCGAAGACACAATATGGATGATCTGGCGCAGGATTACCTGGGGCACACCACCATCAAGTATAAGGATGTGGTAGGTACCGCGTCTAAAGAAATCGGATTTGACGAAGTGGATATTGAGCGTGCGACCAATTATGCAGCGGAGGATGCGGATATCACCTGGCGATTGTATGAAAAGCTTAAACCTCTTTTGCAGGCGGATGACCTGAAAATTTTTGAGGAGTTGGAAGTCCCATTATTAGAAGTTCTGGCAGAGATGGAAATCCATGGGATGAAACTGGATAAAGATCATCTGCAAAATCTTTCCAAGTTGATACAGAAAAAAATAGAAGATTATGTGAAGAAAATCTATTCCAGTGCAGGGGAAGAGTTTAATATCAATTCACCCAAGCAGCTTTCAGTAATCCTGTTCGAAAAACTGGGACTTACAGTAATCAAAAAAACAAAAAGTGGTTTTTCGACGGATGTATCCGTGTTGGAGCAATTGGCGGAAGAACATGATCTCCCTGAACTAATATTGTCCTACCGACAATTGGGTAAACTCAAGTCCACCTATGTGGATGCGTTGCAGGAAGAAATATTCAGCAAAACAGGAAGGGTACATACTTCGTTCAATCAGACCGTAGCGGCTACCGGAAGATTGAGTAGTAGCAATCCGAACCTGCAAAACATTCCGATTCGTACCGAAATGGGGCGTGAAATCCGGAAAGCATTTATTGCGGAAGGAAACAACCACCTGCTTTCAGCCGATTACTCTCAGGTGGAATTAAGGATTCTTGCCCACCTGTCTGATGATGAGGCATTAGTAGAAGCGTTTCAACTGGGGGAAGATATTCACACTCGTACTGCTATGGAAATTTTTGGAACTTCCGAAGATCGTCTTGATGCGGAAGCTAGAAGGATGGCTAAAGCTGTGAACTTTGGCATTGTATATGGATTGAGTGCTTTCGGCTTGTCCCGCCAGTTAAAGATTTTTCCAAAAGATGCCAAAAAGTTTATCGACCAATATTTTGCGCTTTATAAAAAAGTTAAAATTTATATGGATGAAACTGTGGCTCAAGCAACGGAAGTTGGTTATACCCTGACTATGTTGAACCGCAAACGTTATCTACCTGATCTTAAAAGTAAAAATCGTCAGGTGCGGGAAGCGGCAGGGAGGGTTGCCATCAACTCCCCCGTCCAGGGTAGTGCGGCAGATCTGATTAAGCTGGCTATGATTCAATTGGCCGGAAAAATCAGGGAGAAAAAACTTAAATCCCGGATGATCCTGCAGGTTCATGATGAACTGGTGTTTGAATGCCCAGAAGAAGAGAAACAGGAAATTCAGGCCCTGGTTAAAAAAGAAATGGAGGAGGTAGTTCCACTTAAAGTGCCTCTTGTTGTAGATATGGGGTGGGGAGAAAATTGGAACACTGCCCACTGCTAGTGCCGGCCAAAAGACCGGTAGTAGGTAGCAAAGGTTTGATTTTCAGCCAAGGCTAAACAAAATGGAGAGTATGAAAATTATATTGCAGATTACCAGCGGAGGTACTCCGCATTGACTCAGGAGCGATTAAAATTTGGTCGTGAAGGCGAATCCGCCGCATTGTCCTTTTTAAAAAAGAAGGGTTATCGGATTCTTGAGAAAAACTTTCGCTCGAAAGTGGGTGAAATAGATATCATTGCCGAGCAGGATGGAGTGATCGTTTTTGTTGAAGTCAAAACGCGTGCGGACCATGAATTTGGTCATCCTTATGATGCTCTGACTCCTGCCAAACAGAGAAAGATTATCCAGACTGCCCAAAGCTTTCTTGTCCAAAAAAGGATTTCCGACAAAACCATACGGTTCGATGTGGTGGCAGTGACGTCAAATGCTGAAGGCCCCGATCCCTGGAAAATCGAATTGCTCCAAAATGCATTTCAGGTTTGACAGTTCTCTCACCTATTTACACTGAGATGTCTGGAAAACTGCCTGAAAAATTATATTTTTTAGGCTAAAGTCCCAATACTAAACAAGATTGCAGAGGTTGAGCTTAATTGTAGAGGAAATTTTACGGGAGAACTTGCGACTTTCTGTGAAATCTGGCATCTATATGAAGAATAGAGAGTTACCCGATGTTCATAATTCCGGTCTAAATATTACAGGAGAAAAATCCTTTGAACTTTATTAAACGCTTTTTTAGCGGTATGAAGCAGGACGTAGAGACCGAATCAACGGTGACGGAGGTCGAAGAAAGTCCAGCACCTGAAGTACCACAACCCGATCCTGAATCAGGGGATACATCGAACTTCCCCCCCATTCGCCGTGTCCTCCAGATTGCGGTTATTTCTGAAGGCATATTTCCAAAGAACTCTGATGAAGTTTTAATCAAGGCGCAACCCTCTCCAACGGGGGATCAATGCCTTTTCACTGTTAACCGTGCCTTGATGAAGGGGCACTCGTGGTATTTTTCGGATTTTGAAAGCGCGGCGGAATCTCCGCTTGCCGAGGCTCTGTTTTGTTTGGATGATGTTGAAACCATCCTGGTATGCGAATCTACCGTGACGGTTACCCGCAAAGATAAAACTCTGGTTGACTGGGTTCCTTTAGCTAAGGAAATTGGTGGGGCAATTCGTGAAGCATTGGTTGCAGCCAATGGACTTATTGCTGAAAAAATTATATCGGGTCTACCTTCTGAAGAAGAAATTCGAGAAGGAATTCAAACTGTGATTGATACTGAGGTGAACCCGGGAGTAGCTGGGCATGGTGGAAACATCAGTCTTCTGGCTGTCAAAGGAAATTCAGTCACCATACAAATGGGGGGAGGTTGTCAGGGTTGCAGTGCCGCTGATTTGACCCTCAAGCAGGGAATTCACACCTCATTCCGCAAGGCCGTGCCCAAGGTGGGAGCGATTTTCGATGAGACCGATCATACAGCGGGTTTGAATCCATATTTTTCCTGAGGGGAACCATGCCAAGAGTCAATACGTTTAAAGTCAAAGTGCAAACCGGTCAGCAGGGGACATCTGAGCCTGTACATTTTAATTTTAATAACCATAAACTACCTTTTGAAAATGTCACAGGGTCGGCTGAATCTGGAAAGGAGTTCGAAGGAAGCTTTGATGTGAACAGTTTTGCCCATAGTTTAACTCTGGTTGGACCCGAGTCCGGAAAATGGGAGATAGAAAAAGTTTCTATCGAATATGATTGCGAAAATGAGAAACCTTATACGGTCCATTTTGGCAGGGTTACTTTGGATGAGACCACAGAAATGAATATCTGGCAGGATCCGCCAGTTCTGGCTTTTGATGTTTAACCACTAGTGGTTAGCTTCTCGATGTGTGAAACGCGCGTGCAGATCCCCTAGCAAAATATAGTCTTTTACAATAGTTTCGACCGGAACATAATGTTTGGAGGTCCATACCATGAGTTCCCCTGTCTCGCTTTTGAATATTTCTTTAGGAACAACAATGTTGATCAGAAGTTCTTCTCCTGGCTCGCGTGCTTCTTCAATTCTAAACTTTTCCTGAGCTTTTTCTGACCAGATGTGGACGGAAATTTCATCATGTCCCTTTTCGGGGATTGTTTTAATTTTGAACTTCTGTCCTTTTTTCAGTTTTCCGTAGATGCTGTTACGAACATTATAAAAAGAGGTGAGTATATCGTTGAAAGCGCTTTCAGAGGGAATCTCTTCCTGATCCGTTTTGACTTTCTCCCCATTCAAGTGTTTCTCCCAGGTGTGCAATCGTTTGGCATAATCAAAACGGTGTTGAGTGCCCTCCACCTGATCGCCAATAATTACCTGACGCAGAAAAGTTCTGGGCCGGAGCTTTTTCCCGTTATCGATGATCTCGAACTCGGTCTTGTAAAAATGCTTTCTGTAGGAAGTAAAAAATCCAACAAAACCTTTGGTGCTGGCTTCCAGAACTGAAAAATATTTGCCATGTTCCTCAAAAAAACTCACTTTGGCAGAGGCGGCATTTTTAAACCAAAGAAAGCTGATGTCGTAATACAGGGATTCTCCAGAAAACCGGGTTATCTTTCCTTCTGGATAGAAGCCCTTGTATTCACCAAGTGTTATCGGTTTAGCTAATTTTTCTTCCAGGGCATGGGTGGTTGAGGCAATGCCGGGCATACTTACGCTGATAGCTACAATTATCAGGAAGTTGAGAAGATTTGAAGGCTTGGAGCTCATAGAATCAAGGCCAAAAAATTGAAAAAAATTGTGTTTTTTTAAATATTATTTTAAAATAAATGTTTAGCAGATTATTAAACAATTAGCCCATTCGGCACATTTTATTTTCAATTCTTATGTCAGTAGAAACCTTACCTTTATCGCCAAGTATTATTGAGCAACCTGAAGGGGAAACCCGTCAGGCCTATCTCCCGTTATATAAAGTTATTATGTGGGATGATAATGTCACCACGATGGAATTCGTCATTCGAGTTCTGGTTAAATTATTTAGTAAAGATTATTCAACCGCAGAAAAACTAATGTATGAAATTCATCTTCAAGGGGCGGGCCATGTCGCGACCATGCCCTTGGAACAAGCTGAGTTTAAGGTGGAACAAGTTCATACTGCGGCCGCGATGGAAGAATTTCCTTTCACCTGTACCATTGAGCCTGCCTGATTAAGTTGGGTTTTTATCCTTTTCTGTTTTCTATGCCCACGTAGTCCCTCTGCGGTGAGCCTTTATACAATTGACGCGGACGGCCTATCCTGAACTGCTTGTCTTCCTGAAGTTCTTTCCACTGCGCTATCCAGCCTGGTAAACGCCCCATTGCAAACATTACCGGAAACATATTAATAGGAATATTCAGCGCTCTATAAATCAAGCCCGAATAAAAATCTACATTAGGGTAAAGTTTTTTCTCAACAAAATAGTCGTCCTTGATGGCGATCTCTTCCAGTTGCAATGCGATATCAAGGAGCGGTTCCTGAACTCCTGGTTTGTTGAAAATTTTGTCAGCCAGCTTTTTAATAATTCGGCTGCGAGGGTCGAAGTTTTTGTAAACCCTGTGTCCGAATCCCATTAGCCGGAATGGGTCTTTAGGGTCTTTGGCTTTTTGAACATATTTATTAACATCTCCGCCATCATCGTGGATACTTTGGAGCATTTCTATTACGGCTTGATTCGCTCCGCCGTGAAGTGGGCCCCACAAGGCATATATAGCAGAAGATACCGATGCAAACAGGTTGCACATAGAGCTTCCGACCAGACGGACGGTGCTGGTGGAGCAGTTCTGTTCGTGATCGGCATGCAGAATCAATAAAACATCCAGGACTTTTGCCGCATCCTCATCAATTTCATAAGGTTCGCAGGGAAGCGAAAACATCATTTTTAAAAAGTTTTTAGAATAGCTCAGAGTATTATCTGGATATTGAAAGGGCTGACCGATTGACTTTTTGTAACTGTACGCCGCAATGGTTGGAAGTTTTGCCATCAGTCTATGGATGGCGATTTCCACTTCGTGCTCATTTCTAACGTCCAGTTCATTTTGATAAAAAGTTGCCAGGGAACCCACAACCGCACTGCATACCGCCATTGGGTGTGGATTATTGGGAAACCCGTCATAGAGATTTTTGATGGACTCATGAACCATAGAGTGGTGCACAAGGTGATACTTAAAGTAGTCAAGTTGCTCGCTGGTTGGGAGATCCCCATAGATAAGAAGACAAGACGTCTCTATGAATGAGCTTTTCTCTGCGATCTGTTCGATGGGATATCCTCGGTAAAGCAAGACTCCTTTCTCTCCATCCAGATAAGTAATCTTGCTCTGGCAGGACCCCGTACTCATGAACCCTGGATCAAAAGTAATCAATCCAGTGGTGCTCCTTAATTTGGAGATGTCTATTGCTTTTTCTCCAGTGGTGCCCTCTAGAACCGGGAACTCGTAGGTTTTTCCCTCGTAGATGAGCTTGACTGTTTCCGCCATGGTTATCCTCCGGTTATATTGGGTTCCGGGTGTTCATTTTGGTTAGGAATTGCAATGTCGCTGTTACTCTGTATTATAAACCCTGTTTTCGAGTTTAGAAGAATTTTGTTTTTTTAGGATATATCGCGATGAAAAAAAACGGGCTTTTATTTTTAATGATTGCAGGAATATTTCTGGGAATTTTTTCCGGATGGATGTTTGGTAAGACAATGCTGGTGGTGGCGTGGATCGGAGAAATGTTTCTTGATGCCCTAAAAATGCTGGTGGTTCCTTTAATCATTTCCTCGATGATTGTTGGTATCGCGGGTTTGGGAGATATCAGGAAGGTTGGCAAAACAGGTCTTATCGCACTGGGCTATTTCATGATAACGACCTGTATCGCTGTAGGGATAGGGTTGGTGATGGTGAATATCATCGAACCGGGGGTTGCGGTTGAAATGACGGTCGAAAAAGTCCCGGAAAAAGTGATGGGAAAGGAAGCAGTTGGTATTACCGATATACTAAAAAGTTTTGTTTCACCCAACCTGGTTGAGTCCATGGTGAAAATGGAAATTCTTCCCCTTATCGTATTTTCTCTCGTGTTTGGTGCTGTCCTAACAACACTGGGAGAACCCGGCAAACGGGCCATTGATTTTTTTGACACCGTCAACTCAGCGGTGATGAAGATCGTACATTTGCTTATGTATTTTGCTCCAATAGGTGTATTTGCGTTGATTGCGTCCAAGCTGGGAGCCGCTGGAGGGGGAGACCTGTTTCTGGTGGAATTAGCAAAAATCGGAAAATATGTTGGAACCGTAATTTCTGCGCTTTTAATACACGGACTTGTGGTGCTGCCGACGATCTTATTTATGACCACCAGAAAGAATCCTCTCATTTATTTTAAAAATGTTACGCCGGCTCTGACCACGGCTTTTTCAACAGCGAGCAGTTCTGCCACCCTGCCAATAACCATAGAGTGCGCAGAGGAAAATAATAAGGTCTCTCGAAAGGCCTCGCTTTTTGTCTTGCCCCTTGCTGCTACGGTGAATATGAATGGCACGGCTCTTTATGAATCGGTTGCGGCTTTGTTCATCGCGCAAATGTTGGGGATTCAATTGGGATTCGGCGAGCAGATGATTGTGTTTTTAACCGCAACGCTGGCCGCCATAGGAGCGGCGGGAATTCCGGAAGCAGGGTTGGTCACCATGGTGATGGTTCTGCAGTCAGTGGGGCTTCCCTTGGAGGGAATTGGCATGCTTCTATCAATGGACTGGTTTCTGGATCGCTGTCGAACTACGATTAATGTTTGGGGAGACTCCATTGGTGCGGGTGTAGTAGATAAACTAGAAGAAGACTGGGTAGAGAGAGGAGGAAAGACATGATCACCTTAGCATTGGTCGGAATAGTTGTTGGTGTTCTTTCTTCAGGTACCGGATTGGGCGGGGGTTTTCTGGTAGTTCCCCTGCTGATATTTCTGGGCCGGGAGGCTAAACTTGCGGTGGGGACATCATTCGTTTTTATACTAGTGGTGGCAATATCTTCCATTCTTACGCATTACCGGCTAGGAAATATTGACCTTAAAACCGGACTGGTTCTAGCTCTGGGAGGCGTGGTCGGTGCGCAAATCGGACCTCACCTGCTGCAGCATGTGTCCGACCAGAATTTCAAACGTTTTTTCTCTGTGCTTCTGGTTATCACGGCGGTTTGGATTTTTGCAAACTCCTTTGGTAGCTCCAAAGGCTAGATCAGGAATCCTCTTTATTGTAGGTGCCGCGCACCAGCCGGACAGCAAAAGGTCCTTCCCCGAATTTATTGATCCAACTGGAACGGCCTTTGACCAAACTGAACATCATAGCCCGGTCGCCGTTGATGGTGTCAGTCCAGGTGCAATCTGCTCCCTTGGGTTCGAATTCTGCGGGAATATGTATTTCATTATTTCCGAAATCCCGCTGGCTAAAGCTTTTATCAAAAATAGTTTTAATATCTTCCAGAGTGGGTACTCTCCAATCGCTAAAATCCCCAAAGTTCTCGGCATTTTTATCTTCGGCAAATTTCATAGCTTTTTCCAAATGAATCCATTTACCTGTTAGCTGCCGTGAGTCTTTCTTAAACCAAACCAGACTGGTTTGGGTGTCTGTAATCGTATCGTTCCCATTGTCTGTGAATCGGGACATGGTAAACCTCATGAAAATTTTTAATCGTTAATAGAATGATTATAGCAGAGTTTCGTATGAGCAGATGCTTTGCAGGAGGGCGGGGGCGAAGAATAAAAA
This sequence comes from Nitrospina sp., assembly GCA_018673915.1. Classification (GTDB taxonomy): domain Bacteria; phylum Nitrospinota; class Nitrospinia; order Nitrospinales; family VA-1; genus LS-NOB. The sequence goes on from JABHBK010000017.1 coordinate 41,022, forward strand.
AAGCCGATAGAACAAACAAGTTCTATCGGCCTTTTTCCTCAGGTGAGGATTAAATCTTTTTTATTCTTTACTTGAGATTCTGATTCATGGTCGCGTGGTCTATTTCGCAATCAGCCTGAGAAACCAGATTTTCTGCCATATAACCTTTGCGGCTCTGGTTCATTGCTTTGCGATAAGCACCATCAGAGTTGTCGCCACGGCAGTCACCGGGGACGAGTCCAAAGACCTGCGCCTCTTCAACTGTTCTAGCAGCTTTCCAGCTTTGCTCTGTTTGAGAAGAGCCGAACTGATAATCCTGCATTACACCAGAAATGGCTCGAGCTGATCCTGCTCTAGAGTTCAAGTTAACTGCATTGGTCAAAGCTCTGTCTTTAGCTCCCATTTGCATCATGCTAAAGCTTACACCAATGCCGGCACCATTCCCTTGCTCATAAGCTCCGGGAATTGTTTCGTCAGCACTGGCGCTCAATGCTGTGAACCCTACGAATGCACATACCGCTACGAACATAATTGCTTTTTTCATTACTTCCTCCCCTAAGGATGAGTTTGAATATAAACTTGCTGATTCTAACGATTTGGTTTTTGTCGGGATATAGGGGGAATGCTTTTTTTGTTATAGGCTTTAAGCCTACCGTTATTTCTATAAAATTTCCTGGATCTATTTTTTATGTTTGGTGAATTCGAGATAAATGAATTTGTAGTAGGTGTTTGGACTATAGATGGAGGCGGGTATAACGCGGATTATTGTTTAATGATCAGTCTGGGGAGGAAAACTCTATTCCCTGAAAGCCATAGGGTAGATATGAGGGGTAGGGTATTGTGAAGAAGCCATCCACGAAAGGTGGATTAAAGGCTTCGGCGATCACTTTTTTGTAATCATATTGACTTTCTTCACAAGTTTTATAAAAACACCAGCGGAAATGTATAGGACGCCTCTTGTCTCTTTTAAGAATGGTCCCAAATATGTCTTTATCGTTGAAAAAAAACAGTAGGTCAAATGCTTTGTGGTTGACCTGATAAGTCTTTCTGGTCGGTAACTTTGCTGTTTCCATTGGATTGGGGACGATCATTCCTGTCCTGGGGTAGGTTCTAAAGGAAACCTTTTCCATAGCCCATAGGCTAGATGGAGACATGTTGAGAAAGGTGGACAACAGGCACATTATTAACAGTGCTTGCATTGGGGGAAGGGGTCTTGTCTTGTTAGGCATAGGGGTAAACCAAAAGAATTTGGCATGTGACCCCGAATCTTAATCGAATCAAGAGTTAAAATGCAAAAAAAAGCCGGTAAGGCAAATGCCCTACCGGCTTATCCCCTCAAAAGGGGCTAATTGCTAGCTCAACTTTGAGTTTTGACGCTTATTTCAAAGTAGGATGATAAACAGCACAATCAGCATTAGAAACCAGTCTTTCTTTCATGTAACCATTGCGATTCTGGTTCATTTGGCTACGGTATGCACCGTCAGAGTTGTCGCCCTGGCAGTCGCCTGGAACCAAACCACGAACTTGAGCTTCTTCGATCGTTTTAGCAGCTTTCCAGCTTTGCTCGGTCTGCGAAGAACCGAACTGGAAGTTTCCGCCTGATGCTCCGGTGCTTGAGTTAGCCGCTGAGCGACCTGCTCCAGAAGCCAGGTTGACCGCATTGGTCAGAGCCCGATCTGCCGCTCCCATTTGCATCATGCTAAAACTCACACCAATCCCGGCAGCGCTCCCAGCTTGATCATAACCTCCGGGAATAGTATCGTCTGCACTGGCGTTCAATGTCGTGAAACCTAAGAATGCACTTACTACTAAAAACAAAATTACCTTTTTCATTACTTGCCTCCCCAACTGATGATTGGAAAAAAAACTATTAGACTAAACAAGCACTACCAAACAAAACGAATCGGCTATTTGAAATAGCCAACTTATTATCATTTCTTTGCGTTATGTCCTACTTTTATCGGGTGATTGTCCTATGTCGTGAATAGGCTTAAATCCCCAATGGATGTCAGAATTTATAACCTTATCGTCCATTTGTCAATAAAAAACCGGTGCTTCCTGTTTATAGTAAAAAACAAGGCAAAAGTGTATTGGGCAATTAGGGGAGCAAAGCAAATAAAATACTGAAAATTAATGCTTTATATTGCCTCTATGCTATAGATAGTCGAACCTTTGAAAAACCTGGCTCAATGTTTGGGTTTAAAGTTAGCGGTTTATTTTGAGTGAGAAATTCTGAATCATCGAAAAGTGGAATAATGCTTTCAAATTCGTATAATGAAAAAGTGATGCAGTTAACATTAACCAACTAATAATTTTATGTCCTCGAAAATACTTTTTACTTTAGATGAGGCAAATTCTCTGATTCCGAAACTGCTTGATTGGGTTCCTGAAATTCAAAAGCTATCTGCTTCAATGAATCGCGACTTCCCCGATATCAGTAATGCCCGCGAAAAAGCCAAGTGGAATGGTGGAAGTGTAGAGGGGGCAGGCTATCTGAGCGTGGTTATGAAATATAACCATTTAATTCGACAAATTGAATCGGCTGGTTGTGAGGTCAAAGGGATTCGTGAAGGCTTGGTAGATTTCCCCTCTATTCGGGAAGGTCGGGAAGTTTATCTTTGTTGGAGAATGCCCGAAAAAGAAATTCGGTTCTGGCATGACCTGCATTCCGGGTTTGCCGGGCGCCAGCCTATTTAACTTTACTTCCGTTTCTCCGCAAAAATTTTTCGAACCTGCTGGACGATTTTAGAATTTCCCACCACTGCGGTTCCTTCTTCAATGCTGGCACTGTTACCCGTGAAGTTTGCGAATTTCCCTCCAGCTTCCTCGACCAGTATTTTACAGGGTGCGTAATCCCATATTTTGGCAAGAGGATCTACCATCACATCCACAACACCTCTTATTGCCATTAAATGGCCAAAGGCATCGGGGTAAGTTCTCACAATTTCGGCTTCCTGGTTCAAGCGGTTAAAAAGGGAAGTGCATTTTTCGCTACGAAAACAATAATGGTCCGCCACTGCGACAAAAGCTCCTTTCAAGCGAGAGTGCGAAGAAACCTTAAGGGGTTTTCCATTTGCAAATGCACCCTTTCCCTTTACTGCCCAGGCAGTTTCTCCAAGAGCCGGGAGTTCGATGATGCCCAAAACAGGTTCCCCTTTATGCAGGAGAGCTATCATGGATGCGAAAAGGGGCAACCCTCTCACAAAGGACCGCGTTCCATCAACGGGATCGATAGTCCAGACCCATTCGGCATCTGGATTGTGGTTCCCAAACTCCTCTCCAATGATCCCGTGTTCAGGAAAATATTTGGAAATTTTTTTACGTAGAATTTCTTCGGCATTCCGGTCGGCTATAGTAACGGGACTCTGATCCTTCTTCAGATCAACGGAAAAATCTCCACGATACCATTTTAAAACTTCCTTCTTCGCAGGCTTCATGAAGGACAATGCGGTATCTTTAACTTCGAGTAAATTCATAGCTGAAATAACCTTGGAGTTAAGAAAACTTCCGGGTAAGGGCTTAGAGCCGAGGAAAATAACGTTGCTTTAATCATTGTTTAAATTATAATCGTCCATTCATATTCATATAAAAAATAACCGCTTTATATTCAGGCTAAAAAAATATGCGTGACAAGAATTTGATGTTTGCAATTATAGGTTGTTTCGCAATCTCCATTGCATTTGTGCTGGTCATCATTTGGGAGATTAAAAAATCCATTGATAACGATGAGAGAGTACAACAAATGTCCAAAAAAGCCAACGATGTGGAAGTGGCGGACAATCGTGATTTCAGTATTTATGAAACCCTTGTCGGGGATGACCTCCGGGAAATGATTTTAATTCCTGAAGGTATTTTTTCCCGCGGGTCGGACTCTGGAGGCTTTGACGAAAAACCTATGCAGGAAATTTACCTCCATGCATTCTATGTAGATAAATATGAAGTGAGTGTGGAAGCCTATAATAAATACCGCAAGGTGGCCAAATATGTAGAACCTTCTGTTCCTTTTTTTCAAGGTGACAGTGAGGTGATGAAGATTCCCAGTCATGCAGTCGTAGGAGTATCCTGGCATGATGCGGTCAACTACTGCACCTGGGCCGGTAAAAGACTTTTAACGGAAGCGGAGTGGGAAAAAGCGGCACGAGGAACTCATGGGCTTAAATTTCCCTGGGGCAACAAGCTTCTCCCCAAACGCGCTAATTTAGCTGGAACGGGAGATGGGCATGCTTATATGTCTCCCGTAGGCAGTTACCCCATGGGGCGTAGCGTTTATGGTGTTTATGATATGGCGGGCAATGTCTCGGAGTGGGTGGATGATTTCTATGACCAGTTTTATTATAAAAGTGCACCGATGATGAACCCCACAGGTCCTGAAAATAGGAAAAATCGCGTATTCCGAGGTGGTTCCTGGGATGCCAGAAGTGTGGATATCCGAACCGCCAAACGTTTTGCCGCATCGCCTGGAAGGAAGGATGGTATTTTAGGCTTCCGTTGTGGTCGTTCCAAAAACCCCAAATAAATACACCTCGCCACAGGGGCAATGGCTTATTGAGCCGAGGAAACCCTTTCCCAGAACAAAATGACATTTACATCGGGCACGAAAGCTATTGAAGAGTGTCACGCCCGTGGAAGTACTCCACCCCGATTCTGGGTTCTCCTGTTTTTTTTCGTATCTGGTGCAACCGGACTGATCTATGAAGTAGTGTGGACCCGTTTACTCACCTTGGTAATGGGAAACACGCACTATTCTATTTCTACTGTTCTGACAGCGTTCATGGGAGGCTTGGCTCTGGGAAGTTATGCCGGAGGCAAGGTGATTGATAAGCGGTTTAACCCCTTAGCCGCTTATGCCTTTCTGGAAGCGGGAATCGGTCTTTATTGCCTCATTATTCCCAGCCTGATTGACTTTGCTTTCCCTATTTTTAAGTGGGTTTACCTCAACTGGGGAGATTCCTATACCCAGGCCAGCATAATCCGTTTCATTATTTGTGTTGCGATTCTAATCGTTCCCGCCACATTCATGGGCGCGACCTTGCCTGTGCTTAGCAAGTTTGTTTCTCGCGGGGAAGCACATATCGGAAAAGATGTTGGGACCTTATACTCTATCAATACCTTTGGCGCAGTTTTTGGGGCTTGGGCTTCAGCGTTTATTTTCATGCGGCTTTGGGGTGTCCAATCCACTATATGGATGACCGCTCTGTTGAACCTTGCAATTTCTGCTGTCATTTTCCTGGTATTTAAACCTCCTCTAAAAGGCTTTAACAGCAAGGAACTGGAGAATCCTCTTCCACCTCTGGATCGAAGGGGGAAATTAATCCTCTTGAGTTTTGGATTTTCGGGCATGATTGCTCTGGTATACCAGGTTGCCTGGAACCGTATTTTATCTCTTTTGCTTGGTTCTTCGGTTTATGCCTTTAGCCTGATTTTGACCGTCTTTATATTAGGGTTGGCATTGGGAACAGCTAGTTTTTCCCGGCTTCTGTCCAGGTTCGATGACCTGATGAAGGTCTATGGCATCACTCAAATAACTATTGGAGTGGTTTCTCTTTTAATTATTCCGCTGTTTGGCACCATTCCTTTTATCAATCGCTGGATTTACGAAAACTGGGGATTGGAATTTGAGTTTATTCAAATAACAAATTTTGGGATTATTTTTGCTCTTCTTTTTATACCTACATTTTTTATGGGGGCCCAGTTTCCCTTAGTCATTAAACTGATGGCCAAAAAAATGGAAACCCTGGGGCGTGAAGTAGGTCGAATCTATGCTTGTAATACCGTTGGTACTATTGTCGGTTCATTCTTAGCGGGTTTTATCCTGATACCTGTATTGGGAATGCAGTTCACTCTCATGAGCGGAGTGCTCCTGAATGTTCTGTTGGGTGTAGCGATACTCACATTGGGTTCCCAACTTAATTTTAATGTGAAGATTTATGTTCTTCCTGTTGTTTTAATGTTTTGCATATTGGCGGCAAAATCGATTGGTCCCTGGGATACCTCTGTGATTTCCAGTGGTTCCTTTATGCCCTATAGAATTGCAGACCTTAAAGAGGCGGAATTGAAGAAAAATAAAATTCTCTTCTTCAAGGAAGGCATGCATACCACGGTGACCACAGAGCTTTCGGTGTCAGGAAATATTTTCCTGCGTGTGAATGGCAAGACCGATGCTTCATTAGCCCTTGATATGAGAACGCAACTGCTTTCCGGCTATCTTCCAATGTTATTTCACCCGGACCCTAAATCTGCTCTGGTGATCGGGCAGGGGAGCGGAATTACTCTGGGAGCGGTGGAACAATTTCCTGTGGATGAGATCACTCTTGTAGAAATTTCTCCTGCCGTTATTGAGGGTTCCCGATTTTTTGATCCCTTTAACCATCATGCCCTGGATGACAAGAGAGTGACCGTGAAACTTGAGGATGGTCGCAATCATATAGCTCTATCTGACAAAACCTATGATGTGATTGTCTCAGAGCCCTCTAATCCCTGGATTTCAGGGGTAGGAGCATTATTCACGGTCAACTTTTTCGAATTGTTGAAGAAGCGGTTGAATCCGGGTGGATTGGTCTGTATTTGGGTTCATACCAATATGTCGCCAGAAGATTTCAAATCCATTATTCATTCCTTCAGCAAAGAATTTCCCTTTGTGAGTATGTGGGAATCCATAGCGGGAGATGATTACCTTCTGATTGGATCTGAAAATGAATATGGCCTGTCCTATGAAAAAGCCCAGCAATACTTTTCGGACGAAACTGTGGGTCGCGATTTGCATCGAATCGGTATCGACAATACCCCGGATCTATTAAGCTTGATGATAATGTCTAGAGAAAAACTGCTCGAGTTTAGTGCCTCGGCTCCCTTACATACCGATGATAATTCCTTGCTTGAATTCAATGCGCCAAAATATGTGTATAAAGATGACCGGGCGGTTTTGGTCAGGCAGTTGACACCCTTTATAGAACTGGAGCCTGAGTTTGTTGATTTTTCTAAAACCGATACAGGTGTCCGTGCAAAGGTAGCGGAGAAGCTCTCAAAGCTGGAAAGGTCAGAAAGTCAGATTGAAGATATAAAGAGCAAGGCTAAGCTGGAGAGGCTGTTAGATCAGGCTATGGAAGCCTACAATGTTGGAGACATTAGCAGTGCTCTGCAAAGCTACCAGGAGATTCTGGAGTTAGACCCTGATCATGTGATGACCCATTACAATATGGGTAATATTTTTCTTGAGCTTCGGTTGATGGATAAAGCTGAATCTTCCTATCAAAGTACTCTTGAGATCAACCCGTTTTATGTGTTTGGCTCCATTGGCCTGGCCCGGCTCCATGTGTTTTCCCGTCAGCCTGACAAAGCTATCAAAGTTTTACATGATACATTAACCTGGTATGCAGGAGATCAGGAAGTCAGCTTATATCTCGGGTTGGCGTATGCGTTTAAAAAGGATTCGGAAAGAGCCATTCAGGAGTTTAAAAAATCATTGGAATGGGACCCTGTTTTTCCACCGGCTCATTATTATTTGGGTATCCAATATCAAACTTGGAATCCCAAATTGGCCAAAAAACATTTGCAAACATTTTTGAAGTTGGCGCCTTTACGACCGGGTTATGAGAACCTGCAGCCGAAAGCGCGAAAAATATTAAATAAACTTTAAATAGAAAACTGGTATAATTCAGGAGAATGCTCCTCTTGGTCAGTGACCCTGCCCGAAAAAATTTCCCAGTAACTAGAAATTAGGTCTAATGCCCGGAAAAATTAAAGCTCTATGGTACTTTTGTATGGTCGTCGTCGTTGCCGGCTTTTTGATGCTTGCGTTCAAAGGTGAGATGAAAAAGGCCCAAGAGCAGTCTGATGTAGAATTTCAGGCGGCGTCTGAAAATCAAAAGAAAATTGAAGAGAAAACAGTTCAAATAGATCCCATTAAATTGGTTCGTGAACTGAATGCGTTGGGTAAATACGAGGAGGCTGTGGAGGTAGCTCGAAAAGCTGGCGAAAGGAATCCCGATCACGCCCAAATCCAGACATGGTGGGGGATCTCTCTGGTTAAACTGGGTAAGAGGGATGAAGCCATCCAACATTTCATCCTTGCCGCAAAAAAAGATCCCACCGATGAAAAAGCTCATTTGTATTGGGGGCTGACACTGGCGATGGATAGGAAATTCAAGAGAGCCATTGGTCACTACCGTACGGTGCTGGAAATTAATCCCGAGCACAGCAATGCTTATGCCTATTGGGGAGCGTCGCTCAGCGCTATGGACAAATTGGAAGAAGCTGTTTCCAAGCTGGAAGAGAGCCTGGTGTTAAACCGGTTCAACAGCCAAGCCTATGGAATCCTGATTGATGTATTGCACAACCAGCGAAACTATGAACGTGCCTGGAAAATGGTTAAAAAAGCCCGATCCGATAATGTTTCTCTACCACAAGATTCTATAGAGCGTTTATCTAAAGTTTTTCCAGAACCTTCCTAAAATCTTTGTAATATTGTGGCTTTTGTTACGACTACATGAAGTTGGCACAGGAAATGCACTTCAGTAGAATTAGAGTAAATGCGTCAAAATACCAAACACTGAAAAAATTGCTTGAATTTTAATGAATTAGTGGTTAATTATTATAAGCAGTGAGGGTTAATCGGGTCTTTATCAGTGATAATATTTTAATTAGGTTTCTAATAACTTTTGATTTCACAGGGAATGCGGATGAGAGATTTACAAAAAACAGTTAAAACTTGCTTGGTACTGTTTTTAGTTTTGGGGCTTTCAACTTTTTCTTGGGCCAGTGGTTCGGTTTCTGATTCAAAGATTCCAAATTTTACTACTGAAATTGGGGATGATGTTGTTGCGCAAACCTCAGAAGTCACCATAAAGTTAGAGAAGAGCATCCCCAAAAGCTTTGATGATTCCTCGTCTATTGAAACAGCTCAGGGAATTGCCCGATCCTCCCAGGACCCGCAAACTTACGAAGACCTGGAAGACCCTTTTGCAGGTGACGCCGAAGATCTCCCTATAATGTCAGATCCATTTGAGGGCTACAATCGTTGGATGTTTGGCGTCAATGAGACTATATACGACAATGTGCTGGAGCCTGTAGCCAGAGGGTATCGTAATACGGTGCATGAGAACCTTCGGGTAGGTATAAAAAATGTGTTTTCCAATGCCATGGCTCCTGTCAAGTTTGTCAGCAGTTTGATTCAGTTGGATTTTGAAAAATCAGGTCGAGTTTTAGCGCGAACCTTGATCAATACGACATTTGGGATAGGCGGACTGGCTGATGTGGCAGGCGAAGAATATCATATTGAAGACGTCAACGAAGACTTTGATCAGGCTATGGGGTCCTACGGCGTGCCTACTGGACCCTATGTAGTTCTGCCTATTTTTGGGCCTTCTACGGCTCGAAATATAATTGGAAGGGCCGCAGACTCTATCATGAGTCCCAGCTTTTTATTTGCTCCTACTCCCATCGGTGTGGGACTTTCTGTTGAAGAAAATATCAATAGTGCTTCGTTTATCGTGGATGACAAAAAGCAATTAGAAGATAGTGCTTTAGATGAATACGAAAGCGTTCGCGACTTTTTTCATCAGTACCGGCATGGCTTGGTAAAAAAATAGATCCCCGTAATTTTTTCCTCCCTTTATTTCCTTCGTTTTCTCTGGTAGGTTTAATCTTGTTTCGATTTCTTGTGCTCTGAAGCATCCCCCTCTACATATTGCAGAAAGGTATTCATATTGTGAGTGGTTCCTATACATCCAATCGTTTGAAAAATGAAATCAGTCCTTATTTACTGCAACACGCGGACAATCCCGTTGACTGGTTTCCTTGGGGCCCGGAAGCCTTGAAAAAGGCGGAGGATGAAAATAAACCCATTTTTCTTAGTATTGGATATTCTGCCTGCCACTGGTGCCATGTCATGGCTCATGAGTCTTTTGAAAATAAAGAAATCGCAAAAATTATGAATGAGAAGTTTGTCAACATCAAGGTGGACCGTGAAGAGAGGCCGGATGTGGACGCTTTATACATGAAAGCTCTGGTGGAGTTGACCGGTCATGGTGGGTGGCCGCTCAGCATGTTTCTCACCCCTGACCAAAAACCATATTTAGGCGGAACCTATTATCCCCCTTTTGCGAAATATAGTCGCCCTGGGTTCGCTCAGGTCCTGCAGCAGGCACACGATCTTTTTACCGGTGATAAGGATCAACTGGAGGAACGGTCACAAAATATTCTGCAGAAGATTTCCTTGGAAAATAGGGCGGACAAGGCTCAAGGGGTTCCCGCTGATAAATTGATTCGTGGAGCGGTGGAAATTTTATCAAGAAGATTTGATGAAGATTTTGGAGGGTTCGGTTCGGGAATGAAGTTTCCCGAACCTATGCACTATAGCCTTTTGTTACGGCATTGGGCAGTAACCGGGGATTCCTTGAATATTCTCGATAAAAGCCTGACGGGCATGGCAGAAGGTGGATTGTTTGACCAGTTGGGGGGTGGATTTCATCGTTATTCCACGGACTGCAAATGGCGGGTTCCTCATTTTGAAAAAATGCTTTATGACAATGGGCTCTTGGCAAAACTTTTTCTCGATATGTTTCAGGCCACGAAGCAGGATATTTATAAAACCACTGCAGAAGATACCTTTTCCTGGCTTTTACGTGAAATGTTGTCCGATGAAGGGGCATTTTTTGCCAGTCAGGATGCGGACTCAGAAGGGAAAGAGGGAACCTACTACACATGGGAATTGAAAGAGGTCATGAATTTGTTGGGACCCAAACATGCCAAAGTCTTTTCCAGGGCTTATGGGCTGGTTCCTCGCGGCCATGTTGATGGACGCAACGTTCTACATATTAGCGAAAGAGTTGAAAAACTGGCGGAGGCAGAAAGCATCCCTATTTTTGAAGCGGACCATATTTTAAAAAAGGGTAGGGAAACCCTTTTTCAAGCCCGTGAAAAAAGATGTAAACCCGATCGGGATGAAAAAATTATCACCGCCTGGAATGGACTCATGATTACAGCCCTGGCCCAGGGGTCTTCCGTGTTGGGAGATTCTAGTTATTTAGATTCTGCCAGCCGTTGCGCCGAATTTATCTGGTCCAAACAATGGGGTTCAGGAAAATTATTACGTGTCTATAAAGACGGTCAAAGCAAGATAAACGGATGTCTCGATGACTATGCCTATTTTCTGGAAGCGTTGGTCGCGCTTTATGAAGCAGGGCTAGACAGCAAATGGATAGCGCGAGCCAAGGAGTTGGCAAAAACACTTATCGATGAATTCTGGGATGACAAGGAAGGCGGATTTTTCCTTTCCGGTCGGTCGGGGGAATCCTTAATCTCCCAATTGAAAAATCCTGCCGATGAGGCCTTACCGTCTGCCAACGCAGTGGCGGCTCTGGCTTTGTTGAAGTTGGGGCGACTCACAGGAGAGGAGTCCTTCATCCGTAAAACAGAAGAAATATTTAATGCTTTTCGCGGCATGATGGAAAAAAGTCCTGCAGGATTCACCGGACTATTGTCTGCAATGAGTGCTTCAAATCTTGCCCCTGTTGAGGCGGTGTTAGTGGGGCCGAAGGATCATGCTTCCTTCAAAGAAATGTGGAAAGTTTTGCACACCGATTTTCGCCCTAATAAAGTTGTGGTTTGGAAAGAAAACGAATCCACGGGTACTTTGCTACTGCTTGCTGAGGGCAAGACAGCGGAAAACGGCGAGCCCACGGTTTATCTTTGCCAGAACACGACCTGCCATGCCCCGGTACAGACTGGCACGGCTCTCAATAAACTTCTGGAAAGACCGCAAGAGATTCGCCTGAATATCTTTGATGAAGAAAAGAAAAATGCCAAGATCCTCGAACAGGAACAGGCTAACTTCATGGGCGTGATGGGCAACATCTTCCAGCAAGTTGGTATCAACAAAAAACCCCCCTCTAGTTAGGGCAGGAGATGTTGAGGATCTGGAATATAGGGTGCTGCCATAGTCGAAAAAGGTTTGACCTGTGGTGGATGTTGCAGCCTATCTTTTACCCCAAATTTTTTGCGTATAACTTAATGCCATCCTGATAATCATCCTTCTTGAAAAAAACCGGGGAACTTGGGCCATTAGGTATTTTCTGAGGCCTACCACAACATAGTTCTTATCTTTTAAGAACCCATCTATTCCCTGCTCTACTACATATTCTGAGGTGTCGAAGTTGGCTTTGGATAAGTCGTCATCAGGGTGGGCTATGCTGAAAAAATTGGTTGCAGTTGCTCCAGGGCAAAGGGCAAATATTGTGACCCCAGTATCACGGTATTCACCATATAGCCCTTCAGAAAAAGACATTACAAACCACTTCGTAGCAGAATAAATTGTGGAAAATGGGAAGGGTAAAAAGGCTACAGTGGATGCAACATTGATAATTCCGCCATCCTTCTTTTGCAGCATCTCAGGAAGGCATAGGTAGCTTAGCTCAACTAAAGAGTTCACGTTTAACATGATCATGGATTTATAGAGTTCCATCTCTGTATCCAAGAATTTGCTGCTTTTACCAAACGCGGCATTATTTATCAAAACATCAATAGAAAGCCCCGATTCTTTAATATTGTCGTAAAGTTTTTTCGCCCCACCGGATTCGCTTAAATCCATTGGAAAGACATGTACTCTCACCGAATGCGCGCTCTCTAAATCTTTGGCCAAACTCAAAAGCTTTTCTTTAGATCGAGCTGTGACAATCAGGTTTGCCTTCTCTGACGCCAGTTTTTTGGCAAATGCTTCACCAATGCCGGAAGAGGCTCCTGTTATCAACACTGTTTTCCCAATAAAAGATTTCATTCATCCTCAACGAAAATGAAGAGTTTCCTATCCTATAAGCCAAACGCCAAAGTGATAGATGCCCCAAGATACAAGAAAAAAAAGAACCCCCAAAATGAAAATCTCAAAAAAACCTACTTTTAGTTCTCCATCGAAAGGCCTGGGTTCTTTTTTGTTATTATTCACTGTTCCTCGATATAGTTAGAAATGACTGAAAGAGCCAGTTTCAAAAACTTCAATATTAGAGTTAGTATTTTACGTTATTAAAGTATCAATGTATGGGGTTTTGGCAAGGTATTTTGCAGGAGTGAGAATTAAAGTGGGTATGCAGAGGAACCGAATATAGCAAGTTGCTTAACTTGCGCTTGAAAAATATTTAACAAAGGATTATAAAACGAATGTATTCCTAGCTAAATCCCAAACCTCTATCAACGGCATTGTATTTGAATTGACTGAAGCTAATGGAGCGTACGAAAGTCGTTGCATATACCCTGAAGCTATATCACCTGATGATATGGAAGATGTGATATTGGATAAGATGATTAAAGAGGCGGGGGTTTGGTGTCGGAGGGGGTTGGCGCTGTTCAGCAGAGAGGGAAAATGATTAAACCATTCAAAGCAGAAGCAAATAATTACACACTTTATGGAGTGCTGTTTGGGCTCTTATTTCCTATTGGCGCCACAATCGTGGATAGCTCTAATTCTTACGGGTCCTTAACTTGGGCAAATATTTTAAAGGTTCAAAGTACGAATGTCCTTATCTGGATCATCGATTCAGCCCCATTTTGGTTAGGGTTGTTTGCTCGCATAGGAGGAGTAAGCCGAGACCACTTGTTAATACAAAAAAACAAATCAATTCAAATTTCAGAAATAGCTTTTAAGCAAAAAGAAGAACGATTGAATACCATCATAAATAATACGACATCGGTCATCTATATGAAGGATGCGGAAGGTCGCTATACTTTTGTTAATAGGCGCTGGGAGAATCTTTTTTCAATTACAAATGAAGAGATGGCAGGGAAAAGCGATAACGATATATTTCCAAGGGATATTGCTGAAAAGTTTGTTGAACATGACAACGAGGTGATTAAATCTGGGAAGCCTTTTGAAGGAGAAGAAATAGCCCCACATAAAGATGGGACACATAATTATATTTCCGTTAAGGTGCCTTTGTTTGATTCAAGTGGTGTTGTTACGGGATTATGCGGCATTTCCACTGATATTACTGATCAAAAACGGGCCGAAAATCTTTCGACTCGACTTGGCCGTATTTTAGATAGCTCATTTAATGAGGTTTATATTTTTGATGCGGAAACTTTCAGATTTATTCAAGTGAGCTATGGCGCCTGTAGAAACCTGAATTATTCCAAGGAGGAGATGACACACCTCACTCCAATAGATTTGAAACCCGAATTTTCCCATGAATTTTTTGAAAAATTAATCAAGCCGCTTAGATATAAGCAAGAAAAGATGGTGGTTTTTGAGACGGTGCATAAACGCAAAAATGGAACTATGTCTCCTGTGTCGGTGCGTTTACAGTTAATGCACGATGAAAGTGCTCCCGTATTCTTGGCAATTATTGAAGATATTTCTAAACGAAAACATGCAGAAGAAAAAATTCTTAGTGAATCTAAATTTGCATCTGAAAACCCTTTTCCAGTTATGAGAGTTTCTAATGAAGGAAAGTTTATATATTTAAATAAAACTGCAGATTTGATTTGCTTAAAATATGATTGCCAGATTGACCATGGAATTCCATCGGCGTGGGTGGAGAATCTGCATAAAGTGTTATCCACCGAAGAGGCAGTTGAGTTTGAAGATGACATAAATGGAAGGTGGTATGCCTTCAATATGGTTCCTATAAAAGGAATGAATTATGTGAACATTTATGGGCTGGATATTACTTTGAGAAAAGAAGCAGAGAATGAATTGAATAGTTTCGCTGCAATAGCCTCCCACGACTTACAAGAACCTCTTCGTAAAATATCTGTTTTTGGAGAACGTATAGCAGAGAGTGCAGTAAATTTAGACGAAAAGAGTCGTGATTATCTTCAGCGAATGCAAAATGCCTCCATGCGAATGAGTCATTTCATTGAAGACTTGCTCAATTATTCAAAGGTGTCAGCTCAATCATCGCCTTATGAAAAAATTGATTTAGAAGAATCAGTCCAAGCGGTGATTGGGCAATTAGATCGCATTATTAAATTGAATAATGGATCGATCACTATTTCAAACCTTCCCAAACTGGAAGGCATTAAGAGCCAAATTGATCAGGTATTCAGCAACCTGATTATTAATTCCTTAAAATATAAAAGGAAAGATGAACTTCCTGTGGTCAATATTTTTGGAAGAAAAAAAGAAAATGGCACTTGGGAAATAGTTATCGAGGACAATGGAATCGGATTTGATGAAAAATATGCTGAGAGGATATTTCAGCCTTTTCAACGGTTGCACGGTAGAAGCGAATACGAAGGTTCAGGTTTAGGTCTCACGATTTGCAAAAAAATCGTTGACCGGCATAATGGAACCCTATCTGTCAAAAGCAAACCAAACGAAGGCACCACCTTCATCATGGTGCTTCCAGAAAACCAGAGAAGAACAAATTTGTTGTCATGACCGCAGCTGCACCCCTACGACCTTTCGCAGTTTTTCTTTAAAAAGGAATTGGAAAAACTTTCTTCATGAATCTAGTGTTAACCCTCTTCTTTCTTGTTCCATTTTTTCTCCTCCTAAAATCATTCGCCTGATAAATCTAAGCCTGTTTAGCTGCTTGTCAAGTCAGGTGACGGTTGTTATCAAGGGCTATCTGATATTGCAGAGAATTGCAGGCAAGGGGGGCTAATAATAAAAGAGAAACAATAGTTAATATATTTATAAAAAGGGTCGATATGAAGGGTGAACTGAATTTAAACCTTTCTAAGTGTCTGGTGATGGACAATTACCATAATGCCTCTCCCATAACGGAATCTATCTTTGCACACTGTGATCCACTAAAGGAAACCAGTAGCGACATTGAAAAAGAACTGGGAGATGAAGTTAATAGGAAAACCCAAGATAAAAGTAAGGAACCTGGTCTCCCAAGCCACTCACCCCTTTCATGACTTCTGTCATTTTAGTCGGCTTGCCCTTAATAATCCGCTTATAACCTGCGAGTTAACCATTTCTTAAATAGGGTGGAGCTGAGGGACATTGAATAAAATGCACACTTTTATTTTCCCATGAACTCATTGGCCTTCTTTGCCGCATCATCCATAGTTTTATCCAGTTGCTCTCCTGCCTTTTCAGCAGAACCCTTTTCTCCACAACCCACAGAGCAAATTACTAATAACATCAAAACAAGAGCCGTCATTAATTTTCTTAAATTATACATAGTCTCCTCAAATTAAAAACCCGGTTAACTGAAAATCAAAACATTATATACTATTTAATCTACTCGTCTTTTTTCTGGAAACGGTCAAAAGCGGACATAACACCTGCTAACGATTATTTGCTTAGATTCTTGATAGCATAATCAATCGGGTCAATATCTTTGGCCGCTCCGGAACTGTAAAACAATATATTACCTGTAATAGTGGGCTTAAGGTGGGCCTGAAACAGCGAAGAAAGAAAAAGGGTTTACGAGAAATCCCGTAAACCCTTTTCTTATTTGGTAGCGGGGGCCAGATTTGAACTGACGACCTTTGGGTTATGAGCCCA
>JABHBK010000023.1 GCA_018673915.1 Nitrospina sp.
GAGTAAGGAATTTCTAATTTATAATGGTAAAAGGATTCCTTAGTGCTTTCACTCTTTTTAATGAGACGGCCGTTAGACAAACCAAACATTCCTTTAGGCAAATGGAGCTTAACTTCTGTGGTTTGTTTAAAATTTGGCTGGTCAAAACATGGAAAATAATATTTTGAATCCTCATCCTGCCCTTGAGTCCAAACCGTTTTAAACCGGTCAGGATAGGCTTCATCGGGTTTTGTAAAATAAATTCCTGCAGGGGGCCGAGCCGCAGAGTGAAAGGTTTTCACTTGTACAATCCCGCCATATTTAAGAGTCTTTTCCAGGGAAATGATTACTTGATCGCCAGTATTTTCAAATGCTAACGAGCGGCGGCCCAACATTACTTTCTCTATTTCCAGATTCGCCGCGTCAAACACAATTTCCCGAACATCATGACCATTGACCTCCAGGTCATAAGTCGTGCTCCCCCATACCTTCTCTTCTTCCCAGTCAAAATTAAGTTCCAGCAATAGATGCTTGGGAAGTAAAGGAGTGTCTGGAGCAAAATGTGGATTCGCCCCTTTTTGAGCAAAAGCTTTACGATCCAGGATACCCCAGTGTTCGGACTCACCATTTTGAAAATGGCATTTACAATATCTAACGGTACTCATCGAGTTAAATTCATTAAAACTTTGATATTACTTACGGTGAAGGATCATTTTATAAGGCTTCCCCACAATGTCAACCCACCCATTATTGTGGAAGAAAATACAGTAAGGGCCCATTAAGCCACCAAAAATTTGTGCGCGCCAAAAATAGTTATTGCTCATTGGCCCTATGATATATTCCTTCAATGATTTCATGCCTCGGAGGGGTACGCCAAGGGGTATTTTTGTGCAACAATATGTACAGATAACTTTGACCAACTTCAATCGTATCTATGGAAAATTCCACACAGAAGCTTGATGCCCAAGCGCTTTCCCACGTTTCCACCCTGAAGATTACAGCGATGAATCTGGTAGAAGGGCTGCTAACAGGACAACATCGAAGTCGCCACAAAGGGTCTTCTGTAGAGTTTGCGGAATATAAAGATTACTCCCCAGGGGATGAAATCCGCCATATCGACTGGAAGGTAGTGGGAAAAACCGATAAATATCATGTCAAACAATTTGAGCAATCAACCAATCTAAAGTGTACGATTTTACTGGATGCAAGCGGTTCCATGGGATATCAATCACCCTTCCCGGAACAAGTTTCTAAAATGGAGTATGCCCGAAACCTGGTAGCAACACTTTCCTATTTGTTTTTAAAGCAGTTTGATGCCGTGGGGCTTACCCTGTTCAACGATAAGGTTATTGAGCATATTCCTCCCCGTTCAAAGGCTTCCCATTTCCAGCATATTTTGCACGGTTTGGTAAATATCGCGCCGAAAGGAACTACCCAAATTGCTGATGTCCTTGGAGGACTTTCTGAAAGATTGCCCGGAAGAAGCATGCTCATCCTGGTCTCAGATTTCTTTGCCCCGAACCAGGACCTTCAGAAAAGCTTGAAGCTCCTTTGTTCAAGAGGGATTGAGGTGATTTTGTTCCATGTTTTGCATCCTGATGAAATTCACCTGCCCTTTGAAGGAGATATTGTTTTTGAGTCCTTGGAGGATGGCTCCACGCTGGGGCTTGATCCACAAGACATTTGCGATGAGTATCAAAAATTAATTCAAGAGCATATAAATAGTTTCAAAAAAGACTGCAACGGACTCGGAGTTGACTATATATTTCAGGACACTTCCGAACCCTTAGATCAAGCATTGAGTTATTATTTGCTCAAGCGTAAAAGCCTCACCAAATTATGAGCCTAAATTATTCCTCCCCCCTGTTTTTGTTTGGTCTGCTGGGGATTGCCATCCCTGTCCTGATTCACCTTTTAACCCGTAGGCAACAAAAGCAAATCCGATTTTCAGCGGTTCACTTACTCAAACAGTCACAAAAGCGTTCAACTCAAAAATCCCGGCCCAACAGATTATTATTACTCATTGCTCGTTGTCTGGCCATCGCCTTGTTCAGCCTTGCCTTGGCAGACCCCTTCTTTTCTTTCAGACAATCTGAAGCATTTCGTTCAGGTTCACCTACTTCCACTGTATTTATCCTGGATGATTCCTACAGTATGGGGAAAAAATCGGACAAAAATTTACTTTTTGATCTCGCTTTGGAATTTATTTCCGAAGGAGTCAAGCAGGCTTCAGATAAAAGTGAATTCAGCTTGGTTCTTGCATCGTCTCAAACACGAATTGAGCAGGACTGGACCTCAGACAAAACTACTTTTGAAAAAACACTTACAGCGCAGTCCCTCTCCTTCCGCACAACCAGTATTGGAGATGCTATCGACCTGTCCATCAAACTTCTTGATTCTGCAAAACAAGAAAAAAAGAAAATTTTAGTGCTGACCGATCTCGATAAAAATGGATGGAAGGAAGAAGCCTTTCTAAAGCTTACAAATTTAGCACCCTATTCGATTAAGTTACTGGATTTTTCAAGCTTACTGCCTGATGACAATAAGGGAATGGTCAAAAGTGTGCAGATTTCCCAGGAGTTTCTCACTCAAAGCCGATTACTAAGAGTAAAAGCAGAGGTTAAAAATTTTTCCAGTACTTTAAGTCGTGTCCCTCTCTCTCTTTTTCTCGAAGGAAAAATAGTGAAGGAAGAACTCCTAAACGTTCCACCGGGGCAAACACATTCTCATGAGTTTTCTTATCCATTACGGAGAAATCTACCCATTAATGGGAAAATCCAGATTCCCGATGACGCTTTAACTTCCGACAATTCCCGACATTTTTCTTTTCATCCTAGTCAGAATATCAAGGTCCTTGTGGTCGATGGAGATCCTGAGACCATTTCGCATCAAAGCGAATCCTTTTATCTTGAACGCGCTCTCAATCCTTTTTCAGTGTCTCTGTCACATATTGACCCCACCGTTTCCACCCTTGCGGAACTCCCCTTGCGTAATTTATCCGATTTTTCAGTCGTCATCCTGGCTAATGTACGCGAACTTTCATCCGGCTATGAACTCGAGCTTGAAAAATTTGTTTTAAATGGGGGTGCCCTGTTATTCGGAATGGGGAGTCAGGTAAACCCTAAATATTTTAACGAACATTTAGGAAACCTCTTCCCTGTCAAACTTGACTCCCTATATCGAGTTCAAGGTGAACCCTTGCATCTATTACTAAAGAATAATGCACACCCGGTAGTGAAAATATTCTCCCCTAAGGAGCTTGCGGAGATGAGGGAAATTAATTTTGATTCCATTTATACCGTTCAAGCAAGGGAAGATAAAGCATTCAAAGTGGGAGCCTGGTTTTCTAAGCAACATCCTGCGGTGATCGAATCAAAGGTAGGAAAAGGTATTGTTGTATTATTCTTGAGCTCGCTCGATAGAGATTGGAATGATTTTCCGATTCAACCGACGTTTTTACCCTGGATCCAACGATGGACACAGTATTCCGCCCGGGGACTGGATAGTATTTTTCGACAAAGCCTATTGGTGGGTGAAGCTTTTCGCAAAAGCGCTTCGGGTTCAGAAGGTCGATGGATAGTTCGTTCACCAGATAGAGTATTACACCTCTTAGATGACAAGGGATTTACGAATACTTTTCAGCCAGGGATCTATCATCTTTTTTCTTTACCTTCCAGCGATACCAAAACAGAAATGCCAAAGACCCTGGAAAGACTCCCTAGTGGAGCAGAACCAGCAGGTAGTTTCACCGTAAATATTGACACTCAAGAATCAGAACCGGAAAAAATATCTCATAAAGAAATCCAGCATTTTCTTGAAGGTATGAAAATTGAAATTCAGGAACCCCATTCCCAGGCATCCAAACCTCAAGACTCCGGGGGGACACCTCTGGCAACGCCCTTTTTTTTACTGGTCGCGGGAATGCTTCTTGTTGAAGGATGGATGATTAGAAAGGAATGACTAACCTATTCTTCTTTCTTGCGGTGCATTAGTTTTTTATTCGACTGGATAACTTGATGGTTTATGGCTTCCCCCATCATACCCAGTGGCATGGAGGCACTCACCACCAAAGAATCTAAAGCTGTCTGTGGCATTGAAGGCACTGAAGTTTTTCCAGGACTTTCTACAAAAACAGCCCCTGCCCTTGCTTTAATGGATCCCGCTCCCCGTGCTCCATCACGACCCAATCCTGATAAAACTACAGCGACACAATACTCTCCAAAAACCCTACCCGCACTGTCAAAAAGAATATCTGCTGAGGGCCGAATAAAATTTTCCTTTGGATCCAGGTTCAAACCTATTGTTACTGGGGGGGGATTGATAACCATATGAAAATCTCTAGGAGCCAGATAGACATGACCCAGTTCCGGTTGCAGATTTGGTGAGGCGATATGACAAGGGAATCCGGTTTCAGATCTAATCTGTTTAACTAAAAGCTCCGTCACCCATTCAGGACCATGCTGAACCACAAAATAAGAGGCAGGGCAATCTTTACTGATGGAATCAAAAAGTTTGGGAATTTGCAATGGGCCCCCTGTGCCCGCAGTAATTACTACGCCAACAAATGGCGGGAGACCATTAACACGAACTGGTTTCACAACACTCACTTCAGGCCCAGGTTGCGTGAACCGAGCAAAACCATCGGACAAAACGCGAACTACATCTGAGGATTGGTAGGGCTTAATCAATAACTCATCGGCACCAGCTTGAAGGATTTGATGACGTGAGGCTTCATCCCCGATCGCAGTAACCATCAGAATTAAGGGTGCTGTTTCAACTTCCGCCCGGATCCTCTGAATCAGGGTCACCCCATCCATTTCCGGCATCATCCAATCTGTCAAAAGAGCATCGAATCGGTTGCCACGCAACCTCTTAAGGGCTTCTTTACCATCACCCACCACTTCCACACTGTGTTCGTTATTTTTGAGTATATTTTCGAGAAGCCGAGCACTATCCAGATCGTCTTCAGCAATAAGAATTTTCATCTTTTTCTCCCGAACAAAGAAACCTGATAATCCCGTTTCTTTAGCACTCTAAATTCACCTTCTGATATAATAATTATAAAACCTCTTAAATTTCAAATTTCTGGTTAATATGCTACATAAAAGATCTGCAATCATCGCTGTCTTCGTTTTAACCTTTACCTGCATCTTACATCCGATAAATTCCTTCGGCAACCCCTCGTTTGCGGGAGATATTGAAACTCGGCTTCTAGAAATCCAAAAGAGCGCTATTACCCAACCCAACCTATTGGAAACGCTTCTCTTGGTTTCGAAGCACTGGAAACCTTCCATGGATTTGTCTCTTCTGAAAGAAGAGATGGAAAAGCTAACACTTGCGGCCAGGAAAAAGTTAAAGGAACAAGATAAACCTGAAGACATAATCCGGGTCCTGCGAACCGTCATACATGATGAAATGGGCTATGGCTATACTGACCAGGTGGATGAAAGAGGCGTTCCAATTAATCCCGACGAACTTTTTCTTCACGGCCTTTTGAATACACGAAAAGGTTATTGCATGAACCTGTCCCTTATATACTTAATTCTTGGACAAAAACTTGGACTCCCTCTATCTGGCGTCCCACTTCCAAATCATTTTTTTGTCCGGTATGAAAAGGAAGATATTCGAATAAACATCGAAACAACGGAGCGAGGAGTTTCCTATCAGGACAGTTTCTATCAGAGAAGATTTGGTGCTTCGGAGAAAATCACAAACGCCTATTTCATGAAAAACCTGGACGCCCGGCAAACTCTGGGCGCTTATTTTTCTAATGTCGGAATGGTATATTATCAGAATCAAAAACCTGAAAGAGCCATATTTTACCTGAGTTTATCAACTAGCATCAATCCGCAGTCGATTGATGCACAAAACAACCTGGCAAACATTTATTCAGAGCAAAACAAACCACAACTGGCCATAAAGCATTACAACCTGGCTTTAAAAGCCGACCCTGAAAATACTTCCACTTTGTTTAATCTCGGCTTGATATTTATGGAAACCGGCAACTCAACCCAAGCGATCAACGCATTTTTGCAAGTGGCTCAAATGGATTCCGGTTTCAGTCCCGCTCACAAAATGCTGGCCAACCTTTACTTGCAGAGCAACCGACTCACTTCCGCCCTGCTGCACCTGAAGATTCTTGTCCGGGTCCAACCAATGAACTTGCAAAACCATCTTAATATCGCTTCGACTTACACAAGAATGGGGCAGCAAAATTTATCTATTGAAACACTCAAAAAAATTCAAACTCAGTTTCCAGGCAACACTGAAATTCATAAGGGACTTGCTGAAGCCTATTACAAATCTAAAGACTTTCAACAATCCATCACACATTACCGTTTCCTCATAGATCAGGACTCGACCCAGTTGCGCAACTACGTCCAGCTTGGATGGACGTATTACCGTCTCGATGATCTACCCATGGCCTCAGCCTGGACGCTCCGCGGCCTGAAAAAAAGTAAGGAAGATGGACAATTCAAGCCACTTGCGCAAATGAATCTGGGGTTTTATTCCCTCCTGCAAAAAAATTATGATCCCGCAAAGGAGTGGTATGGAAAAGTTCTTTCGCATAACCCACCAGCAATTGCCCAGGGCATGATTCAGGATATTGAGGAGGTCCCCGCAAACTACTCCCATAGAGCAGATTTACAATTTTTTAAAGGATGGATTTATTTCAAATCCCGCCAACCCAAAAAATCTGAGAAAAGTCTGCAAACCTACCTGCAAATGGAACAAAAGGGTCCCTTTAGTGAGGAGGCCAGGAACCTGTTAAAAATACTGACTTCAGAGAGCGGGAGAACAAAAAATATCATTTTCCGACCCCGAAAAATTTCAGTGGAGCAAGAAGAGAATATGGCCCTTATCCCTTCCGGATTTTTTATTATGGGCTCCAACAAATCCCTGGAGGATGAAGCGCCCGAGCATCGTGTATACCTTGACGCCTATTGGATGGACAAATATGAAGTATCAGCTGAAAATTTTGCAGAATTTTTGAACGCCGTGGACAATGTAAAAGGATATTACCTTGATAATAAGTTTGGAACGCTTTTCTTTAAAGATCGTTTCCATCCTCGTCCTGGCCTTGAAAACCATCCTGTCAATAACGTCACCTGGCTAGCGGCTAATGATTATTGTAAATGGAGAAAAAAACGCCTTCCTACAGAAGCCGAATGGGAAAAAGCCGCCCGTGGCGCCTCGGCTCAAGTTTTCCCGTGGGGTAACACTCCCCCATCCGCTGCCCTGGCCCGCTATTTTCAGACCTGGTCGAAGGAAGAAAAACACCAGGTCATGGTGCCGGTGCAAGCCTTGGCAGAAGGCCGAAGTCCTTTTGGAATGCATAACATGGCAGGAAACGTTAAAGAATGGGTGGACGATTGGTATGATCGCGAGTATTATAAGGAACAATCTGAATATGCGAACCCCAGAGGACCCATTGGAGGGGAATTTAAAGTTGTGCGTGGCGGGTCATGGCGGGATTTGAAAGGCTTTATTTATTCAACATTTCGCAATTCGGGTAACCCGAAAAGCCGCATGGACGACTATGGATTCCGTTGTGCTAAAAATGCCGCCCCGGCCTCAGGCGATAAAAAATTAACAAACCGGGTGGTACCCCGAAACAAAGGATAACCCCACCATTACGACATGATAGGTGCAATTGAAATACTAATTATCGCAGTGATCTTCGGGATCATATACGGACGCGATGCCATCGACAAAACCTTCCGCAAATCAGCCAATGAAGGAGTTGTGGAAAGCATGACCGGCGACCTGAAAGAATACTACCAGGCCGATCCCAAACGTATGGTGAAGTTAGGTGCTTTGATCATTGGCGCAATCGCTTTTCTGGTCACGGGTGCTTATTGGGCGATCACTCGAACAGACTTCCTGAAAATGATCGGTCTCGATCAATAGTTAAAGCCGTTGTCCCGCACATGAATATAAGGGTCTCCCCCTTTAAGAGTTTTCCCCCCGACAATTTCTCCAACGTAAAGAACATGATCGCCGGTCTGCATGGCTTGAGCAACTTCGCATTCCAGATGAGCCACTGCGTCACTTAAGATACGAATACCCTCAAAGCCTTTGCGGGTTTTGACACCTTTGAAAATATCTTCAGGCGGACGACTGAAATGCTTTAACAGAGTCATGTCATCCTTAGGCAAAACGTTTACGATGAAAGCACCGGACCCTTCCACTAAAAGTCGGGCGGCACGCAATGTTCCCAAGGCAATTGTTACAGCAGGTGGGTCAAACGAGCATTGGTTGACCCAGCTTGCCAGAACCGCATCCTCTTTATCTTCACATTTAGCCGTCACCACATAAAGGCCACTGGCAACCCGTCCCAACGCCTTTCCCACTTGTTTCTTATTTTTCACAACATTCTCCTATATCTTGAAATCAATATTTTATGGTCACAAATATAATCCCACAGAGGGGATAAAGACTGAAAAATAATACAACGCCTAATATAAGTCAACACAGTTGAACGACAGAAGCAGAGCCATCTATCAACCACTCAGGATTCTGCTTTGGAAGCTTTATGTGCTTTTAAAATTTTATTAAATCCAGACAATGCTTTAATGAGGCTGGAAACAGAAAGCGCATCCTGTTTCACTAGGATTTCACCAATGAAATTACTAGGATGGTTTTGTGCTAACACCAGCTCCTCCACTTGGGACATTATTAAAAGATCTAAGTCGACCGCAATTTCTCCAAACCTCTTACCGGTTTTATGTGGATCATTTTGTGCAATCAAAATTTTAAAAATACCTTGTCGAGTTATCCACTTCCGATCCATTGCCAGCTGACCCACTGTTGGTCGCACAGTTCGTTGCTCCAGCAACGCCTTTTGCATAGACTCCTCAGATACAATATTATTTTCCAAAAGGTATTGTGAAAAATGCATATCAATATCTCATTTATCTATTTAACACCCATAGAAAACACTCCATCCCATTCATCGCTGGGTGGGTGGACTTGAAAAGTGATGCAACGTTCAAAAAAGGTCAACGAGGGGCCATCTGTTTCATCAATGGTCAAAGCTTTTTCAAAGCATTCTGCGGCTTCATTCCACATCCTGTTTTTATAAAGCTCGTACCCTTGGTTGTAAAAATTTAAAACTTCCATTTTTTTAGGATCCACTTTTCCTTTTCTATCAAGGAGCTCAAATATTTTAACGGGTTCATTTTTTCCAACCACCCGGATCAAATCCAGCTCCCGTACCTCAATATAATCTTTGGCCCCCTCATAGGTAAACTGACTGATCATCGTTTCCGTTTTATACTGCTTGTTAACGCCTTCAAGACGTGCACTCAAGTTTACAGAATCCCCCATCATCGTATAATCCATACGCGTCAAAGATCCCATATTTCCAACTACTGCGGGCCCGGTATTGACACCAATACGCATGAACAATTCGTGCTTCCCTTCTTGTTTCCACTTGACCCTGAGTTCAGCCAGTCTGTTTTGCATTTCAATAGCCACAAAACATGTGCGCTTTGCATGGTCTTCATAACTGATGGGTGCACCAAAAAAAGCAATGATGGCATCGCCTTCGAACTTATCCACCGTGCCCTCATATTTTTTGATGATGTCCGTCATCTCTGTTAAATAATTATTCAGAAGATGCACCAACTCTTCGGGCTTCAACTTTTCTGAAATTGAAGAGAATCCGGCAACATCAGAAAAAAACGAGGTAATAGTTTTACGTTCCCCGCCCAGCTTCAATAGAGCAGGGTTATCCATCAACTGATTCACAACCGCTGGAGCCAGATATTGACTGAAGGCTCCCTTGATAAACCTTTTCTCCCTCTCCTCAAAGCCAAACTTAAAAACCGTTATCCCGGAATAGACAAAAATCTGAGTAAAAACCGGATAAATCGTGTTGATCCACAATCCTTTCTGGGTAAACAGGTAAAAATCAAATGCCAAATACCCTCCGACTCCAAGCACCAACATTACCGCCATGGCATAAGCCTTGAAGTGAGTCGAAATCCAACCCAGAAGAATCCCCGAAGCAAGAATCATTGCTATATCAAAAACACTCAACCATTCCGGACGCAAGAGGTAGTCCTGCTGAATCAGGTTTTCAATAACGCTGGCATGCACCTCAACACCTGGGTAGAGAGGGCCATAAGGAGACGTATGAATATCATGGATACCTGCCGCCGTTCCTCCAACCAGAATGATTTTGTTCTCCAGTTCTTTCTTCCCCACCCTTCCATCAAGCACATCCGTTGCCGAGTAATGCGTAAAAGTAAAAGCAGGCCCAAAATAATTAACCAGAAAATCACCGGTCTCCGAAGTCGGAAACACACTGTCACCCAACTTCAAGCCATCCACCCCGAACGGAGCAACACGAACGGCCAACGGAAGCTGGGTCGCTTCTTTAAGCATTTGCAAACTCAATGGCGGAAAAAGAAATTCCTTCAACTGCATGACCATCGGAACCCAACGCACAATGCCATCCACCTCAGGCACAAAAGAAACATAACCCGCACTGTTCGCCGCATTCACAAACTCTGGCAAACTGAGCCCGACGGACGCCATTCTTCTCAAGGGAACCGGATTGGCAGGGTCATCAAACCGTTGTAGGATTGGATATTGTGAAAAGTCCAGCAACTCCATTTCTTCTGCAGTCAGTTTTTCTGCCTTATCTCTGGCACGATCCCCTTCCGAATAAACAAAATAGCCCAGCACCGTTCTTTCAGAACGCAGGATCGATTCGGAAAACAACCGGTCCGAGTCACCGACCTCCTGCATCCATTCGATTAATTTTTCTGAGTTGATTCCAGAAAGATCTTTTTTCTTCGCCGCCTCTTTCACCGTGGTAAAGGGAACGTAACGGTCTCTTTCCGGAAAGAAGATATCAAAACCAATCACCGCCGCTCCCGCCTGGCTGATCTTATCCGTCAGGTCAGCCATGAAAGTTCGCGGCCAGGGCCAACGGCCTTTTTCTTTCAGGCTTTTTTCATCGACCGCCACAATGACAACCTGCCCGGTTAGGGGCCTTTCGCCACGTGAACGGACTTTAAAATCGTAGCTCTTTAACTCAAGAAGATGGAAAAAGGGAAGGTTGAGCGAATAAGTATAAAGCGAGACCAAGGTCAAAGCGACCGCAACGGTAAAAGAGTTGAACCAGTTTTTTTCCATGCCACCCCGGCTGGCAGAGTTTAATAAAAAAAGTCGAACTTATCTTAACCTAAAATAACCGCCGAGGCACCCCGATACGCAGAAAATTTAACCCGGATAGGATGTTGTAAATCACCCCAGCCCTTGTGATATCCCCCTTAAATCTCATGCCCGGAACGGGTACTTTGAAGTAGTACGAACACCGGCGGCTCAGCAGTCAGGATCAACAACCCGATTCGGCAGGCGAAGTGAAGTCCTGCACAAAAGTACTGCTCGTTCCCTGATCTACATCTTCCGCTTCTTCTGTGGAGGCAGTACTAGTAGCCTCTGTTCTAGTTATGGTACCGGAAGCGTCCAGGGTTCCGTTTTCCGTGATACTGACTGCGGTGATATCAATATTTCCATTAGAAGATGTCACCGTCGCTCCCGTATCCAGAATGAAGTCCCCAATGTCATCGTCATCATTGTCTGCGGTAGCGGTGAAATCACCATCACTGGTGACATCCACCTTCACATTGATATCATCATCCGCTAGAACCGTCACCGCCCCGTCATGTGAAGAGGCATTGTTCTGGAAGGTGATGTCCCCCGTGGATTTCAGAGTGAGAAGACCAGAAACATTGGTTAGTTCTGAGGAAGTTACTCCATCCACAATAAAATCACCGGCAACATTAATCTCCAAACTCCCCGCGGTGAGGTTTGCGAGATTGGTTCCGTCAGCAGTGATGCTCTGGGTGATGGAAAAAGTTGCCGCTCCACTTCCAGCATCTGCAGTTCCCGAGCTGATATCAATGTTCGCGCCAGCAAGATCCAGATCGTTATTGTTGGTGGTTATTGTTGCCCCACTGGCAAGCTTAAAGTCCCCGACTCCACTGGCATCCGAATCGGCAGTGAGAGTGAGCCTGCCCAGGGAGATGAAATCATTGTTGATGTTTAAATCGCCTTTCGCTTTAAGCGTCGCAGACCCCGTCGCAGAAATTCCGCTCGTGGTCGCGTCCAGAGTCATGTTACCGCCGGAATCAAGGGTTATTGCCGACGCCAAAGAAATAGTATCGGTTCCATCGGAGGAGTTGTTGGCATCTCCCTCCAGAGTCATATCGCCGGTGGTGGTCAGGTCGCCGTTGATCGTGAGTCCATTGTCGGCGCTGGCCGTCAAGTCCCCTCCCAGCGTCGAGGCGGCAAGTATCAAGGTTCCACTATCAGTAATTTGTGCGGCTCCGGTGCCCGATGACAAAGTGACCGCACCGGTGAAAACATTGGCCTGGGTCAAAGTCATGGCGTTACTACCCGACACGGTGAAGTCAGAAGTCCCGGTCACCGATAAAGCTCCGGTCTGCGTGATCGCTCCGCTTGATAAAACCGTTAAATTACCACCCAGGGTCGAGGCCGCCAGGATCGTATCCGTACTATCCGTCAACTGCACCGCTCCGGTGCCCGATGACAAAGTGACCGTACTGGTAAAATCGTTGGAAGTATTTGTCAGAGTTATAGCGTTGGTGTTCGAAACCGTGAAACTTGAAGTGCCAGTCACCGCCAACGCAATATTCTGCGTGATATCACCCGTTGTCGCGGTGAGGTTCAGGATACCACCCACCGCTCCGTCCGTACTGGCATCGATGAACAGATCGCCATCC
Organism: Nitrospina sp.; assembly: GCA_018673915.1. Taxonomy (GTDB): domain Bacteria; phylum Nitrospinota; class Nitrospinia; order Nitrospinales; family VA-1; genus LS-NOB. The sequence continues at coordinate 12,741 of JABHBK010000023.1, forward strand.
CCAGTGGCAGATGCATCCAGAGATATTTCAGCACTGTCCACAAATGTAATATTTCCAAACGTTTCATTTCCTGCTGTATCCGCCAAAAGCGATACCTGACTGGAGAACGCATTACCCGATGAATCCAGAATGATATTCGATCCATCGGTAGTGGTGATGAATGTTGCCGCGCCCGTCACCGATAAGTCACCAGTCTGAGTGATCGCCCCACCAGAAGTCACGACAAGGGTTCCGCCCAAGGTCGATGCCGCGAGAGATGTCGCCGTGGTGTCAACCAATTGCACCGCTCCGGTACCGGATGCAAGAGTGACCGCGCCAATGAAATCGTTGGAAGCATTGGTCAGGGTAGCAACATTAGTTCCCGTTACCGTGAAGCTGGAAGTGCCACCAACGGTCGCGCTGGACGACTGTGTGATTGCCCCTGAAGTCGCAGTAACACCCAAATTGCCGGAAGTGCCCGTATCGATGGTTCCCAGAGTGATATCACCGGTGTCGGTGGTCAAGTTGAAGTTGATACTTCCCGAGCTTACAGACATCGTGGTAAGTGTGATATCCGTTCCCGAATCTGTCATGGCGAAAGTCAGATTGCCTCCATCTGTGATGGAGTAGGTGTCCGTTGTTGAGCCGGGATCAACCGTCACAGTCAAGTCTGTCAATGTGGTAGCACTGGCTACCTGTATGCCTTGATCTGCATCCACAATAAGATTGTTACTTCCTGATATGTCGATAGCACTATTAGTACCTATTCCCCCCAAACCAGTCATGCTTACCGTGCCAGTAGTAGTGATGTTGGTGTTGGTATTATTATTTATTTCTTCAATGGCTCCCGATGTTGAAACCAGAGTGACATTTCCCGCACCCACACTAATCCCGGGAGTATCCCCTAAATTTATGGCTCCGGTAGCCGTGGTCAGGCTGAGGTTGAGGTTGCCGGATGAGACACTGATCTCGGTTAAGGTAAGGTCAGTTCCCGCATCCGTCACAGTGAAAGTCAAATTTCCGCTGTCGACAATGGAGTAAGTACCTGATGCTATGGCAGGATCAAGCGTAATGTCCAAATCCGTCAGAGTAGAGGTGGTGACTACATCAATAAGGCTCGTGACGCTTATTGTCAGGTTGGTACCGAGATCGTTGCTGGCGTTATTTAATTGAATGGAACCGTTTGAGGTGGTGAAGCTGGCATTCCCCCCCACCGTGAGTGCCACTGTCTGAGTCACATCATTACCTGCAACAAACGTCAAAGCATTAGTAATGGAAGAAGCCGTTGTATTGAACCCCAACGTACCTCCCGTTATCAGGGTCAGCGTCCCCGTTACGCTGGTGTTTGAGATGCCATCGACCGTGATGGACCCAACAGTGCCATCGCCAATTTGAACATTCGTCGCGGAGATTAAATCCAGTTCTGTATCGCTGATGGTCATGGCACCCGCCGTTGCGCCAAGACCAATAGTACCCCCGGCGCTCTGAGTGATCGTCACCTTCCCGGCACCCGCACTGATTGCCGTTGATGTAAGATCAAAATCCACAGCAGAAATAGATAAGTCAGTACCAGAAGTAGAGATTGTTCCTGCCCCCGACAAGGTAAAAGTTCCTGTGGCAGATAGGCTGGAACTGCTAAATGTATTGGTGCCACCACTTACCGTCAAGGTATCCATACCAATCGTACCGGAAGAACTGAAGGTATTCGTACCCGAACTGAGGGTCGTTGTACCGGTCACGCTATAGGTTCCAGCAATGGTGCGGGTCCCCGTCCCGCCTAAATTAACATTGCCTGCACCGCTGATACTTGACCCCGACTGCAGGTCACGCGTACCGGAAGCATTGAAAAATGACAGAGTTTCACCGCTGGCTACGGTGTAGGTTCCCGTATCTGCTCCATCTCCATTCAGTTGCAGGTCACCTTGCGTCACCGTCACCGTGCCCGTGTTGTTGAACGTTGGGGCAAAATCAGTATCTGTTGCAGCTGCGTTCAACGTCATCGTCGCACCCGATAAGTTGTTCACCGTGCCCGACCCCGTAATATCTGCGTTGTTAGTCGTATGCTGCAGGTTGAAGTCTGCTCCCGATTTATTGTTCAGCGTTCC
>JABHBK010000054.1 GCA_018673915.1 Nitrospina sp.
GCCCTTCGACTCAATAATCTCTGCTTCTCGAAGCTTTACAATGATTTGCTCCGGGCTGAATCGTTTCCTCGCCATAATATCCCCCTTACCAAATGGTTTTTATAAGTTTAACATTTGGACTACTTTTCGGGGGTCGGGTCATTCTACTCCTCCCCATGTAAATACAACTTTTGAGTGAGGGACGAGTTCCACATATTGGCCGGTGCAATTGCATGTGCCATTACTGTTTCCAACACGAAATATTCCGCCGGGTTTGGCATCGGCTTCCACCACCTCTCCAAACCATTCTTTCATTTTGGCTTCTATTGTGAGGTATGAAAATATGGTTTCGGGTTGAGCTTGAATATAAATTTTGCGTGTGAGTTCATAGGTTTCAGTCATGATTTTTTCCTTTTCTTCCTTTCTTCTTTTTCAGCGGCGGTTTTAAGTTTTTCCAGCCTGGAATCCCAGAAATTTTCTAGCAGGGCTTTTAAGGACTCAAACCCTTCTGGCCGGAGTCGGTAAATACGGCTAGTCCCTTGACGTCGTTCGGCAATGAGTCCGGCTTTTTTGAGAACTCTCAGGTGCTGGGACACTGCAGGGCGGGAAATCTCCTTGAAATGGCCAGCAACTTCACCTGCAGACAATTCAGCATTACGCATTAATTGCAAAATGCTCAACCTATTGGGTTCGGCTATGGCTTGTAGGGTATCTATCATGAAATTATATTAGCGGATACTTACGTAAGTGTCAACTTAAATAAGATTTATTTTTTAGGGTGTAGAAAAAATCAAATTTTCCTGGGCCCGGCGCGTGATATGATACGCGCCCGAGTAACTTTTCATACAGGACGGTCCATGTCAGAATCTTCAGAATACGATAAGAGCGGTGTTTCCAGTAAGGGAGCAGAGACAGCACTTTCTGGTTTGCTCAAGCATGTTTTACCAACGCGGAAATTCAGCGAACGCTACCCGCTCGCGGCAGACATCGGTTATTTTGCCAACGTTGTAGATTTAGGTAATGGACAAGGCATTGCGTTCGGCACCGATGGCGTGGGAACAAAAATAATTGTTGCCGAGTTACTCGGTCGTTATGACACCATTGGCATTGACTGCGTTGCCATGAACGTCAACGATATTATTTGCGTTGGGGCTCGCCCTGTCAGCATGGTGGACTATATCGCCTGCTCCCACACTGATCCTGAAATTTTTAATCAGTTGGGTCAAGGGTTGGCAGAAGGAGCCCAACAATCGGGCATTAGTATTTCTGGCGGTGAGATTTCGCAAATCAAGGAAATCATTTCCGGCATCGATCTCATTGGGGCCTGCATCGGTCATGTTTCACTGGATAAGGTAAATACTGGTAGCGACATCAAACCTGGAAACCTTATTGTTGGCCTGGCTTCCACTGGGGTGCATTCGAACGGCTTAACTTTGGCCCGAAGGGTGCTTTTGGGGGACAGCCTGGAAGAACAGAAAACCCGCATTAATGATTATGAAGAATTTTTAGGCCAGACCCTGGGCGAAGCGTTGCTCGAACCGACACGCATATATGTCCAGCCTGTTATGGAAATGCTCGATGCAGAGATAGATCTCAAGGCAATGGTTCATATTACCAGTGGCGGATTTTGTAACCTGAATCGGGTGCAAAGTGAAAATATCCGTTTTGTCATTGATACCCTGCAGCCCGTTCCGGAAATTTTTAATCTCATTCAGGATAGAGGTGGAGTGAGCGAGGCAGAAATGTTCGAAGTGTTTAATATGGGAACAGGTTTCTGCCTCATCGTTGAAGGCACAAAAGAAGTAGAGGCTTTAACTGAAATCTGCAAAGAATACGACCTCCCCTGTCAGGTCATTGGGCAAGTTGAAGCCTGTCAGGGAAAAGAAGTCACCCTCCCGCAAAAACAACTCATTGGAAAAGGTAGCCGATTTATAAGCTCATGACCACTGGGAGTGGGACCCCAGAGTTAACCTTCCCTACTGGAGCTGTGATCATGAGTGGGCATATTTTTAAGCAGCTATCGGCCATTAGCGGATGTTAAACGCAAGCCTCTTACGATCAGCTTTACGTCTGTATGTTTATTCGAAAAATCAGCTAAAAGATTCTTGAACTCTGCTTCGGAAATATTCTTGGATATTTCTCAAAGGAGTAGGTCAGTTAAATATAAAATCTCCGTGTACTATTTGCTATTGCAACGAGTGACAACATAACGGGTACTTCAACAAGAACACCGACTACAGTTGCCAATGCGGCACCTGAATTTAAACCAAAGAGGCTAATTGCTACAGCAACTGCCAATTCAAAAAAGTTGGATGTTCCAATCAATGCAGCTGGAGCGGCAGTACTAAACGGAACCTTCCATAAATATGCCCAACCATAGGCCAATGCAAAAATACCATAACTTTGGATCAAAAGTGGTATAGCAATTAAGGCAATTACCAATGGCTTATCAATAATCGTTTGTGCCTGAAACCCAAACAACAACACTACAGTTGCTAAAAGTCCCATGATTGAAAACGGTTTTATTTTTGCCGTAAAACTGGCAATGCGCTCATGATTGCTGGAACTGTCTAAGGCTTTGCGGGTGAAAAACCCAGCCATTAGGGGAATTACAACGTAGAGTACCACAGAAAGAAAAAGCGTCTCCCACGGTACAACAATATTTGTTACGCCTAAAAGAAATGCAGTAATCGGCGCAAATGCAAAAGTCATGATGAAGTCATTAACAGAGACTTGCACCAATGTATAATTCGCGTCACCGCGCACCAATTGGCTCCATACAAAAACCATTGCTGTACAAGGGGCAACACCCAGTAAAATCATTCCGGCAATATATTCCTTTGCTGTTTGTGGTTCTACAAGACCAACGAACAAGTACTCAAAGAACAAGATACCCAGAGCAGCCATCGTGAAAGGCTTAATAAGCCAATTCACAACGAGCGTTATGCATAAACCCTTTGGTTTTTTTTCAACATCTTTAATTGAAGCAAAGTCTACATTGACCATCATTGGATATATCATTATCCAAATAAACACCGCTACAACAAGATTCACACTGGCGTATTCTATCTTGGCTATTGCCTGGAATATGTTTGGCGAAGTAACACCCAATCCCACTCCAGCAAATATACATAGTCCCACCCATACTGAGAGGTAACGCTCAAACAAACCCATAGGGGATATTTTTTCAGATGTCATAACAATTCCTTAATTATGTCAGACCTGTCCCTATTCTTAAAGCTACTGCATCCGGCGTGACATGCCCGTTATGGGTCGGAAGCAGACGTTATCGTTACACGATATATTTTTTCCTCTGGTTTTCAACTGTAATACTGTTGCTGGGGTCAGGTAAGGGTAGGACGGTTGAAATTTAAAGTTTTAGTCAATAGTGGATGTGATATCCCCAACATTGAACTTTACCTTTTCATGGCATGATCCTTCGACATACCCCAAGAATGCAATGGTCGAATATAACTAGCTGAGGATGACAAGCCTAACCTCCTCTTGTCAGGGTAGGAACCTATCTATGCCTATCTCTGTTCATCTGTGATTAAAATTTTTAAAAATGAATTCCTAATCCCGTCAAGAACAAACGAAAACTATCGGCAAGCGTGGCTTCCGGGGCGGTGTAAACAAAAATATGGATCAGCGCAAAGTATTGCAGGGTCACATAGGCGGAAAGAACATCCCACCCAATATATTTATCCGGAGTCCAGGGTCTGCGAGGAGATTTTTTCTTATGCAGGAGCCAGAACTCGCTGGCTGTTATCCCCAACCCTAACAAAACAAAATAAGGCCATTGATTTAAAGATATAAAAATACTGTTTCGATTGACGCCAGAATAAAATACGGCTTCAGTCATATGCCCCCAGATCAGGTTTCCAAAACAGGCGGCGGCCATGGTTGCTGTAAAGATTCGCAGATGGGTGTGGCCCTTGAAAAACTTAAAAAATACCGGGTAATAAAAGGCGCGTACCAGAAACTCTCGATAATGAAACGTGAATCGTGACCAAAGGGAAACAAGATTGGTCGAGAGCCAGGGGAAATTAAAATAGGGGTCAACTTTATAACCGCAAACCCGCCATAAGCCGACCTTGAAATGCACTACCCCTCCCCAGGCAAAGGTCCATTTCATTAAAGCAATCAAGGTGGTGAGCAGCACTGTGGCAGAACCTATTGTGCTTCCCATAACAAAATCTTCTGACATATTTTCAATACGCCAATAAACCAGGATCCCCTGATCGTCAAAGAATCTGACCAGGTTGGCACGAATCCAATCTCCCAATACCAGATAACCGAGAGATACCATCCACAACTTCAATCCGCTTACCACCAGTTTGTTTTTATCTTCACATAAGAAATTGTTTGCCGTGTAGGCGTATCCCTGCCCAATGGTAACTCCCCAGTTCCAGTTGGCGATTTGTCCCGGAGTCAGAAAAACGGAAAGGTAGGTCATAAAAGAAATAGTCTCTGGAATTTTTCCATCCTGATAATCAATGTGGTACAGGAAGAGTCGTTCCCAGTGCCAAAAGAACAAGAGTACACCCAGTGCGAGTTTCCACGGTCCGGTGAACCATCCTTCCAATAAAGCTCCAATCAGAACGGTGATCAATGCAGATTGAACAACAACGACCCTAATTACTTTTGCGGCAGATGGGAAAGCAAGAAGACGAAGAACTCCATAACGATAGATCAAAACAGATATACCCCCTGCCAAAAGGGATTGAACTAAAGCATTGGAACCCAAAAGCATATAAGGATCAAAGGTCCAGAATCCGAAGAACCCTGGCAGGAACGCTATCCACAAGCGGAAACTGGAAACCGGATGAAGAATTAAAAAAACCAGAGAATGGGCGCAGAGTAACCCGGACACCCCTTCCATCCCATATAGAATTCCAATAATAATTAGGGACGAAAAAACCAGGGAACGTTGTTTGTGTTCCAAGGGAATAAAATATACCAGCAGGAAAGCAAAGCCAACTCCTAGAAATAGCACCAGCCGCTCATCATCATTTTTACTGAATATCCAGGTAAAGGGCACATAGAGACTGCTGTCGATATTGCGATCATCGTCAAAGACATGGTCGACGTATAAGCCCAGAGATTCTGATAAATCTTGCGGCATGGGAAGTTCGAGCGATTTGGAGGCATAGGTGAACAGATAAATATAGACGAGCAAAAATGCAAGAACGGCTAAAACCATCACCGGGTTGTGACGGTCATTTTCCTGTTGTGTTTTTTTCGATATAGGCGTGCCACCAAGAAGCCCTGTCATGATTCGTCGATGTCCTTCAGCTGGTTGGCGACATATTGGGAGAGGGTTTCGATACTGCGGAAGGTAATAGCATTGATATCTGCGCGGGATATTTCTACGCCAAATTTTTCCTCCAGAAACAATGTGGTGTTTACAATGCCAAAAGAATCAACAAACCAGTCATCCAAAAGATTGGTGTCATCGGTCAAAGAAGCACCTGGATTGGGGAATTCTTCCTCAAAGAAATTTTTTAACTGGGATTTAATCTCAGTTATCTGCATTCTTCGGCCTCATTACTTTTTCGCGCAAGGTTTTATAATCCACTTTCCCATTTTGTGTTGTAGGAAATTGATCCAACTTGTGAAAGCTATGGGGAATCATATACTGGGGGAGAATGCCTGACAACAAGCTTCTAAAAGGGGGGTGGGATTCCAGTTGGCCTGCCGTATAAAAAGCCATGATGCGTTTTCTTGAGGAATCATAAAGCACGCAACTTTGTAAAACAAACTCAAACTGGTTAAGAGCGTTTTCTATTTCCCCGGCCTCGATGCGATAGCCATTATGCTTGAATTGGTTGTCTTTTCTCCCGATCATATAGATGAGCCCATCTTTAGATGATTGGTAGCCTAAATCCCCTGTCTTATAAATAATTTCATTTTGCTTCCCGTTTTCGGGGTTGGAAATAAAAACCTCGAGTGTTGTGTCGGGATCCTTCCAATATCCCAATGCTACCCCGGGTCCGGCGATGCAAATTTCGGCAATTTCATCTGCGGAAGTTACCGGCTTTTCTTCTTCATCCAAAAATAAAACGCGATGGTTTGCGCAGGGCTTTCCTAGAGGCACCTCATTCAGGTTTTCAATGTTCTCCTCAAAAATCCAATAGATAGCATCTACTGTTATTTCGGTAGGGCCATATAAATTAGAGAGCAAAGCAGAAGGAAAGCCAGATTTGAGAAGCTTCAAAGTATTGAGCGGCATGGCTTCCCCTGCAAACAATATTTTCTTAAGGCTGCTCAATTCATAGTCTTCATGAAGTTTAAGGGAAACCAAATTACCCAATAGGGAAGGCACAAAAAATATAAAATTAATTTGGTGGGTGGAGACATAAGCACCAAAATCACCCGGAAACCTCAACGCATCTTTTGAGAGCAGATGAAGGGTGCAACCTTTGGCGAAAGTGAGGTACAGGTCGAGAACGGAGTTATCAAAAAATAATGGCGCTTGATTGCCGATAATTTCTGCTTCGGTGATTGCATAGGTTTCTATGGCCCAGTCGATGTAGTCAATCACTGACGCATTGCTGATGGTCACTCCTTTTGGGGTTCCCGTTGTTCCAGATGTGAAAATGATATATAGAGGGTCATCAGGGTTTCTCTTTGACAATTTTTCCAGCACCTGCTTTTCAATTTGGGCTAGATCATCACAAGTGCGGGAAAAGATTTCTCCTGCCAGACTAAATTCGCCGGCACTATGCTCAAGCACCCAATCACTGCCTAGTACTTCTAAAATTTTATTCTTTCGTTGGCGAGGTGCTTCAATATCCAGAGGAACGTAAATATTTCCACTCATTTGGATGGCGAGTATGGCGATGACCGCATCGATAGATTTTGGCAATCCCACGCATATAGGCTGATTAGTTATTTGAAATTCAGTATTAATCCAATAAGCTAGGGAGAGGGAACTTGTCCACAACTGGATGAACGTAATTCCCTGTCCTTCATCAACCACGGCGGTTTTTTCAGGGAACCTGCTTTTGGTGTTTTGGAGGTACTCTATCGCCAGCTTTTGCATTTATTATTCTTTCGAAATTGTTCCTTTATCGGCACAAAGTTATCATGGAACCGGTTATAAAAAACAATAAATGGAAGTTAGGATGGATCGCTGGAATTCTTTTAGCGGGACTCTTTGCGCTTAAGCTGTTCACCATAATCACAGGCTCAATCCCAAAGCAGCCTAATCTACTATTGATAACTCTGGATACCCTGCGTCCCGATCATTTGAGTGTATATGGCTATCAAAAGGAAACCAGTCCTTCCCTTTCCAAATTAGGGAAAGACAGTTTTGTTTTTGAAAAAGCTTTTACGGTGGCAACCAACTCAGGTCCGTCCCATGCGACTCTTTTGACAGGATTATACCCTGCTCAGCATGGGTTGGTAGATAATGGTCAAAGAATTCAGGTGCCCACTCTTGCTGAAACTTTGAGCCAAACAGGCTACGACACTGCCGGGTTTGTTGGTTATTACGCATTGGGAGAAGAATCGGGACTTGATGCAGGTTTTAAGGATTTTGAATATCACCCCATCGCAAGTCATGACCATGACGAGAAGAAAGATGACCTAAAAGGATTTAACGCGACAACGGGCTGGCTAAAATCCTGGACTAAAACTCCTGTAGATTCTCGTTCTCCGTTTTTTGTCTGGATGCATGTTCAAAATATTCACGAAAGCTATGATCCTCCCTCTCCCTATAACTCCATGTTTGGGCAAATATCTGGCCTTCAAGAACTGGAAGGATTTGAGGGAGAATTTGATGTGCGGTGTGCCAACGATCTGGCTAAAGCCTGGCGTGCGGGGATTTTGCCTTCTCGTTTCAAGCAGGAAGTGATGGCTCTGTATGACGGGGAAATTCGTTTGGTAGATGATCAACTCGGCCGGATTTTCGCAATGCTAAAATCAATGGGTGCATATGATAATACGGTGATCGTTGTTGTGTCCGACCATGGTGAGATTTTATTTGAACTTTATGAAAACGGGTTTTACAAAAAAGGTCCAGGCCATACCGCTCGCTATACGGACGCCTCAATGCAGGTACCTATGATTATAAAACCAGCGAAAACCCATGAGCTCAATAAAAAACAGCGCATAAAACAAATGGTTTCCACCATTGATCTGGTACCAACACTTGTGCAATTGCTCGGGCTACCGATTCCTCTAGATCTACCCGGTGTATCCTTGGTGAACTCAATGCGTCAACCGGATTCCGCCGCAATAAGGGAAAAAATTTATTTCCAAGAAAGCCCTCATGGAGTGGAATACATAGGGCTTCGCACGGAACAATGGAAGTTTGTGATTAAAGTTAAAGATGGCAATGAAAGTTCCCTGCTCATCGACTTGATAAATGATCCGAACGAAAATTTCAATTCAAAATCAATTACCAGGACCCGAGAATTTGAAGCCTCTTTAAAAGCATGGAAAAAAAATATGGGTTCAGTTAATAAAAGAAGAGAATTATCTGACGAAATGAAACAGGCGTTGAAAGATGGAGGGTACCTGCGCGAATGAGTTATATGTTAAATAAACCATTTCCACCGAGAAGAGTATTTTTTGTTTTACTGATAATTGATGTCGGAGTGGGTGCTCTTCATCTACTATATTCCTCTGACCCGAAAATAGGTTCCTTTTTTAACCTTGCCCATGAAGAAAACCTGCCCACCTGGTATTCCAGTTTTCAATTCCTCCTTGTAGCAGTTGCTGGAATTTTTTGTTATTTAGTGGAAAGAGCCGGGGAGAAGCATAAGTCAGGGAGCTGGGGATGGTTAATTGTGGCCCTATGCATGTTGGGCCTGGCTATAGATGAGACTTTCCAGTTCCATGAAGCTCTCATTAATCAGGTGATGTCTGGGCAAGCAGGGGAAAATTTGCGACATTATTTTGGAGTGACCAAAGATACCGACTCACTTTTATGGACGGTGGTTTTTGCCCCAGGAATGATTCTGGCAGGGACAGGATTGATCATGTTTTATTATTCCAGATTCCAAAGCAACCGATTTCTGTATAGACTATCCATAACTCCTCTTATTTTTTTAGCATTGTCAGCGGGATTAGAATTTTTGGAAGCAAAAATATTAAGTTATCCTGCTGAAGACCCTATGATCCGTTACCGACAATTAATATTTGTAGAGGAAATGGCAGAACTTTTTGCCGCATCTCTGTTTGTATGGATTCACTACCAATATTGGGTATGGAAGGGGTCCCATTATCAATTTAGTGATGCAGGTGAACTGTGATGCTAGAATTCCTCATGCTAAATTGAGTAAACCGAGCATTATTCGTTCCGAATACTTTGAGTTTATATGCAGCGTTTCACATTTAAAATTATTCCATTGTTGATGGCGGTTTTTTTGTCTTCTAACGAAGCCTTCTCGTTGGAATCTTACAATCGCCTGGTGGATGAGAAGAGCCCTTACCTTCTGCAGCATAAGGATAACCCCATTCACTGGTACCCATGGGGAGAAGAAGCGCTTGAGGCGGCAGTTCGGGAAAATAAACCCATTTTCCTGAGCATTGGTTATTCAACCTGCCACTGGTGCCATGTATTGGAAAAAGAATCCTTTGAAGATGAAGAAGTCGCTGCGTTATTGAATGAAGCATTCATCTGCATAAAAGTGGACCGTGAAGAGCACCCGCATGTGGATCAGTTTTACATGAACGTGGTACAGGCGATGACGGGTAGCGGGGGTTGGCCTTTGACAGTGGTGATGACACCAGAAAAAATACCGGTCTTTGGGGGAACCTATTTTCCCCGCAACGAACTCATGAGAATTATAGGGGCAATTGGTTCTGCATGGATTGAGCAACCAGGAAAAATAAAGGAAGTGGGAGACGCGGTCCGAAAATTTATTGAAGCCGGAGACCGCGTTTCAACTCAATCCGTCACTCTCGATGAAAAATTGCTTAAAGATTTGTATAAAAAATCCCTCATTAGTTATGACGCAGAGAATGGCGGGTTTGGTCTTGCCCCAAAATTTCCACCAACCATGAAAATGCGCTTGTTATTACGCATCGCCCAACGTACGGGAGATAAGCACGCAATAAAAATGGTGCAGACCACTTTATCAAATATGGCACGCGGGGGAATTTATGATCATCTCGGAGGCGGGTTTCATCGCTATTCGACTGATCCTATTTGGTTGGTGCCACATTTCGAAAAAATGCTCTACGACCAGGCCGCTTTGGCAACTGTTTATCTGGAAGCCTATCAGGTTACAAAAAAACCAATATTTGAATCTGTCGCAAGAGGCATATTAGATTATGTTCTTACTGATATGACCGGCCCTCAAGGTGGGTTTTATTCTGCCGAAGATGCGGACAGCGAAGGTGAAGAAGGAACTTTTTATGTATGGTCGGATGCGGAGCTTAAAAAAAACCTGACTCTGAAAGAATATCAACTTGCCTACAAATTTTTTGGGGTAACTTCAGGCGGAAATTTTGAAGAAAGTGGAAAAAATATTCTTCACCTTCAAAAGGAGAACAATTGGAAAGCGAATGAAAGTGCTGAGGTGAAGAACCTCAAGAAAAAACTGTTGGAGTTACGGGCAAAACGGGAGCGACCGTTCAAAGACGATAAAGTTTTAACTGCCTGGAACGGATTGATGATAAGCGCTATGGCAAAAGCCTCGCAGGTATTGAAAGATAGCCGTTATCTTATAGCGGCACAAAAATCAGCGAGCTTTTTGAAAACGCAACTTTATGAAAAGGAAAAGCTGGCTCGCAGGTATCGAGCCGGTGAGGCAAAGTTTACCGCAAGTCTTGATGACTACGCTTATCTCATCCAGGGGTTGTTCGACCTTTACGAAGCGGATTTTGATGAGCAATGGTTGAGCTGGACCAGTCACCTACAGAAAAAACAGGATGAATTGTTCTGGGATAAGGATAGGGGTGGATATTTTTTTTCTGAGGCTGAGGGGAGCCTTTTGCCTGGTCGTAACAAAAGGTTTGAAGATAACGCGCGGCCTAATAGCAACGCAGTGTCTGCTTTGAATTTGTTAAAACTGTATAACTTCACTTTGCACAAACCCTTCAGGAAAAAAGCTAAAACAATTTTTTCCTTGGCGGGAGATATGATGAATCGCACCCATAATGCTTTTTCCCAAATGTTTATCGCGCTTGATTTTTATCTTGATAGATCAAAAGAGGTGATTGTGGTGGGTCCAAAAAAATCTCATGAAAAAGAATCCATCCTTCAAATGCTGCGTGATGAATTCCTGCCTAATAAAACCGTGGGCTATATTTCGCCCGATGCCAAATCGTCTTTCCCGGTTTTTGAAAACAAGACTACGGCTGAAGGCCGCACCATTGTGTATGTCTGCGAAAACAATGTTTGCAAATACCCTACTGAAGAAATTGCGAAAGCTCGTGAACTGGTGCAAGACAATAAGCGATACCCTCTAAACTAACAGGCCTGCCTTTTGGCTAAACCAGGGTTTTGATGACAGAGGGACCGAGGAAGGAAAATTTTTTCTCAAGGAAATAGGGGTCAGAGCCAGGCTCTCTTGCCTGCAGTTCTTCAGAATAAAAAACATTCATAATATCATCAGGCCTTTTAAACTCTGGCAGGCCGCCCTTTTTGGAATCCGTTTCCCCAGTACTGAAAGAGGATCTAATGATTTGCAGTTCAATCAGTATTTGAGAGAAGTCTCCGCCGGCCACGGCATCGGCCCTTTCTTTTTGCTCAAGGGTAAGGTTGTTCAATAAGCAACTGCATGTTGGGTTTACAGGTTCCATATCTTTATTGACGGTCAGAATCGATATATCTTGAATCTAAAATGCCCTAAAAAACAGGGGTAAAACGAAACTCATTGAATTTGTGACAACTATTGCAGCCGGAGATTTTCATTTTCGGGAAGAGTTCTATATTCACTACCCGCAATAGGAGCTTGAGATTTCATTTTTTCATGAGCGTGGGAATGGCTGTCTTCCGCGAATCCGAATTCATCCGGATTCACGGTATGGGAGTATCCATGCATCTGCATTAAAAATAAAAAAGCTCCCGCCACAATAAGTCCATTATTGGAGACAGTGCTTATTTGCAGGAAAGACTGTGTATGTCGCCATTTAAAAAGTAAGGCAACCATTAAACATAAGGCCGAAATTTGGCCTAATTCAATCCCTAAATTAAAGGAAAGAATTCGCAGGACAATCCCTTCCTCTCCTAGAGGTAATTGTTGAAGCCTTGTGGATAATCCTAATCCGTGAATCAGCCCAAATATAAATACAGCCCAAATTAAATTGGGTGATTTTTCAAAAAACTTGCGGAACCCTCCGATATTTTCATAACCGATATAACAAACGCTCAACGCAATCACGGCATCGATCAAAAAGTAGTTGACTGTAACCCCCATCAGGGTTGCTGTAATGAGAGTTATGCTGTGTCCTATTGTAAAGGCGGTGATGGTCTTGACCACATCCATGAAGGTAGAAAGAAAAAAGACGATCCCGAAGACAAATAACAGGTGATCGTAGCCTGTTAACATATGGGTCGCGCCAATCTTCATAAATTGAAGATTTCCGCCATCCAGAATGGTCTGTTTTTCTGCTTCAGACATTCCATGGGCATACGCAAGTGAGGTCACCAATAAAATTAATGTAATAAAGATTATTTGATTAAAAAGATATTTGTTCATAGATTTTATTTTCAATTATGATTTGCTGTATGAAAAACTTATGATGGTATCCCCGGGTTTTGTGCCAGACTGGTTTTCGAAGAAATCCAGATCCAGCTCGCCATTACTCTGAAGTCGTATGAATGGTTTAATTTTTCCTTCATTGCTGCTTATAAGTTTTTCCATATCGAATTCCTCGGTAAGCCGAGTCTTTTTAAATCTCCATCCCTCTAGAAATAGAACGATCAGTTCTTTGTAAACCAGATTGCCGCCAAATAAAACTTTTCCTCTAAAGGAACCACTCAACTGTCTTCTTTCCTCTTTTCTTTCAGTTGTTGCTATTTGAAACACCTTGTCTCTTCCAAATTGGTGAATATAGACGCTACACACCAGAGAGTTGTAAGCATGATTACTGGTATTTGCCAGAAGATGTCCCATATCGGAAAGGTCCAGACTCTGGTGAACTTTTTCAGAGAGTACTTCTCCATAATGAATGGGGATTCCCAAGAGGCGGGCCTGTTTCAAATTATTCCAGGAATCGCTCATCAATAATACCGGTAATCCTGCTTTTTCCAAAGTCAAAGCCAGGTCCGTGCTCCATTGATGGGCACCCACTATTAAAACTCCATTGCTGGATTTACCGGCTAGCTCTAACCGTCGAGCCAGCCACCCTATGCTGAACCCGTGCAATATTACAGTAGAAAAAACAACAGCAAACACTAAAGGAAGAAGTAACTCGGCATTTTGGAAATGAAGCAACTCCAATTTGAGGCCTAACAACCCTGCTATGGAGGTTGCAACGATTCCCCGTGGAGCAATCCAACTGATGAAAGCTCTTTCCTGCCAACTCAATCCAGTTCCAATAGTTGAAAGCCATACTGATACTGGCCGAACCAAAAACAAAAAGCAAAATAAAAACCCAAATACGCGCCAGTTTAAATTCATCAGGTTTTCCAGCTCTATATCTGCTGTTAATAGTATAAAAACAACAGGAACTATAATAACGGTAATATTTTCTTTGAATTTCCTAAGGTCATGGATGATTACCAGTCCAATGTTCCCCATAGTTATTCCCATAACAGTAACCGTTAGCAGTCCGACCTCTTCCTGAAAAATATTAGAAAGGGCATACAAAGATAAAACGGTTGCGAATACCAGGGGTAGTTTCAAAAATTCAGGGGAGTGGCCCTTCTCGAAAATAAACTTCAATAGATGTCCTCCTCCAATTCCAATTAATATGGAAGAAGCCACGGTTCCTAAAAGATAAAAAATTGTACTTTGATTTAATTCAGTAAACTCACTGACCACAGTGAACTGAAAAACAAGAACGGCCAATATGATTCCGATAGGATCGTTAATGATACCTTCCCACTTTAAAAGAGAAGAGGTGCGAGCCTTCAATTTTGTTTGCCGAATCAAGGGCAAGATAACGGTGGGCCCAGTAACTACAAGGATAGCGGACAGCAACAAGGATAAAGAGAAGGAGAGACCTGCTACCCAATAGCAGACCAGAAAACCAAAGAACCATGCAAGCGGAAGACCCAAACAAATGAGTTGTTTAATTGCACGTCCGGTATGCTGCAACTCGTGGAATTTAAGATTCAGTCCCCCCTCAAATAAAATAATAGCCAGGGCGAGCTTGATAATTGATTCCAGGAGGACTCCAAAATCCTGACTCGGGTGGACTAAATGAAATACTGGACCAATGAGAAGACCGACTACGGAGAATAGCGCGATAGAAGGAATTTTTATTCGCCATGCAAGCCAGTGGCAAAGAATCCCCAAAATTACAATCAGGACAAGCTTATGTAGAACAATATATTCCATAAGTGCCGAATCCTAATGGATGTGAATCAATATGCAAGTGATTCTAAATTAATACTATAGTAAAATATAAATGTTTTCCGAACAATCTTATGGAGCAGGACTGAATGCAACGAATCGAATTTACTTGCATTATTTTGTTCGTCCTCCTGATGGTGTCACCTAATCTGGCCTCGGCTAAGGTTTATAAATGGGTGGATGAAAAAGGAAAGGCGCATTTCACCGATAACCCTGGAAAAATACCCGAACAATTCCGAACCCCGGATAAAGAGCCGCAAGCAGGAAAAAAAGCAAAAAAAAGAGTAGGCATTGGCAGGGGTTATTCCTTTGAAATTCCCGGGAATTGGAAAGTCGCAAAAAGAGGAAGCCTGCAAAATAAGCTGATTTTTACGAACAAGAGAGATGACTATGAGCCCGATTGCTCACTGCATGAGTATAAAATCACGCAGCCCTTTGAAAAATTCCTGGCGATTACTAAAGCCGCTATAAAAAGGGCTTACACAGATTACAGGATAGTCAGCGAGTCGGCATTCTCTGCAAAAGATATAAAGGGAGTGAAAATCAAGGAACGCTTTATTGACAAATTAGGGAAAAATGCCCGTAGGCAAACTTATTTTTTTCATGTCCAAAATAAAAAGAACGTTTCTATCACCTGTCAAGCGGCAATAAAAACCAAAGCGGCACTGGATGATGTCTTCGATGAAATCGTGGCATCATTAGTCAGTGAGTAGTTCTTAGTCAGTTTCACCCTATATTTTTATCTTTGAAAAAATGGCCTTAATGACCGCAAGACCTTCTTCCGCAAAATTCTCTGTGGAAGATCCCTGCTTTCTCGATACAGAGGAACACCCAGACTGGCAAGTTCAATTCGGAAATCACCAACCAGTCAAACTGGAAATTGGTTTTGGCATGGGAGATTTTTTAATTGAAATGGCCACCCGGGAGCCCGATAGCAATTTTGTCGGGATAGATTTTTCCCAAGATGGAATCCGAAAAATTTTAGCCCGAATTAATAACCTCCATTTAAAAAACATCCGGGTTGTATTTGGAGACGTGCGGGAAAAAATTCCTCTTCTATTCAAGGATGGGGAGTTAGACACGGTTTATATTAATTTTCCCGACCCCTGGCCCAGAAAAAGGCATTTTAAACGACGACTGATCAAGCCCGGATTGGTAAGTCAAATAGCACAGAAGTTGTCTCCTAAAGGCCGTGTTCACGTAGCCACGGACAGCGAGCCTTATGCCCTGGAAATACTCGAATATTTTAATGCAGAGTCCTTACTGCAAAATAGCCATAAAGATTCCGGTTTTCTCTCAGGCCGCGGCCACCTACCCAAAACAAAATACGAAAAAAGTTTTATCTACGCAGGGGATAAAATCTGCTATCTGGAACATTTTCGATCAGGAGTTGACGAAACAACAAAGGAGCTGGTTGAAGAAAACAAGAATGATATAGGAAACCAGGACAAGACGCTCAGTAACGATGAATTTCTAATTCAAAAATTTACAGAAGCAGAAGTAAGGGCGAAGGATGCCTGTGACCTTAAACTATTGGGCGATCATTTAGCGGAAGCTGGAGATAAACAATGGGCTGAGAAAGTTTACCGGAAAGCAGAGGAAAAGGTGGAAGACAGCCTGGACTTAAATTGGCTGGCCTACAGCATTTTTGAAGCACTCGGTGATAAAGAATGGGCCAGAGAGTTATACAAAAAAGCTGAAGAAATGTCGGAAAGCAGTCTGGATCTTAATTGGCTGGCTTATAGTATTTCCGAAACACTTGGCGATAAAGATTGGGCAAAGAAATTATTTGAGAAGGCAGAGACCAAGCCGGAAAATATTCGTGAATTATGCGATCGTGCTGACAGTATTTCTGAAGTACTTGGTGACAAGGATTGGGAGTTAAAAGTTTATAAGAAAGCTGAGGAAAAGGCTCAAGAGTATTCAGACTTCTATGAACTTGCCGATAGTATTTTTGCGAATCTCGGTGACCCGCAATGGGCCCGAGAGCTATTAAAAAAAGCTGAAGGTAAGGCAGAAGATTGTAGCGATCTCCTCGGTGTGGTAGAGCGTCTTTGCGAAAAACTTGGCGAAAAGGAATGGGCAGAGCGAGTTTATAAAAATGCTGAGATCCTGGCTCAGGACAGTAATGACTTCTGTTGCCTTTCTGATAGCCTGTACCAAAATCTGAAAGATGAAGAATGGGCAAAAGGGTTATACAAAATAGCAGCAGACAAAGCCGGAGAAAGTTATGAGTTCCGATGGCTCGCTAATAGCCTGTGTGAAAAACCAGGCAATACAAACTGGGCCAGGGAGTTATATAAGAAAGCAGAAGATAAAGCGGATGCCTTTTATGAATTTTGTTGGTTGGCCGATAGCTTACGTCAGAACTTGGGAGATGTGGAATGGGCCAGGCAAGTTTATCTAAAAGCCGAAACCAGGGCGAGAGATCCTTATGACTTCAACCGCCTGGCCCTATTGTAGTTTAACGAAAATTTTTTAATGAAAAAGAAAGGGCCGACTTTTATTAAAACCGACTAGATAGATTAAGCGCATTCTTTTATGCAAGCATCTAAATCTTTGCCGATGGTTTCTATTATTTTATTTTTCGCAGTTTCGTTTAAGTCCCTGATTCCTTCTTCATCACAATCTTCAATATTCCATTCATAACCTTCAAATAAGGTTTTTTCAGCGCTTATTTTTTGCACTTCGGTGGTAGCTTCTTCCTTTGAGTTAGATTTTAGCGGAACTTCCAGATTGGTATTTACCTGAATGTGTCCTACATTTAAATCATAATGGGCAGTGAACCCATCCCAGAAGATATTTTCATCGGTTTCCTCTTGTTCGATTCGCTCTATGATGTCGTCCGCTAATTTTTCATCAAAGCGGTTAATCCCTCCCTGCTCACATCCTTCAATCTTCCAATCATAGCCCTCGAATAATTTTCTTTTTTCTGTCATTCTTTCAACTTCTTTATTTGCTTCTTCCTTAGTTGTTCTGGATTTCAACCGCACTTCCAGGTTTGTATATATATCAATATTCTGAACTGTTAATTTAAAGTTTCCCATTTCCAACCCCTTTTATTAAATTACCGAACCTGCTTTTAGGGATTAGAGTTGAAAAACAAAAGAAGGATTTTATTTTATAGCTGATTTTTGAATAAATTTTTGTTGGTAGAAGGGTAAGCAGGGGATGGCAAGTCTACGCGTTCAACTGAACGTCATGTTGACTATTAATGGAGAACTTTGGCTATGAATACAATGCCTACGGCTACAGGGGTGATATAGCGAATGAGGAATTCCCAGCTTTGTGCCCAGGGGAAGCTGAATTCGTTATCGTGTTTCTCGATTTCCTGATGCGCATTTTTGGTACCCCATATCCATCCGACAAAGACGGCTGTCAACATGCCGCCCAACGGTAACAAATAATTAGAGGCGATGTTGTCGACATGATCGAAAAAATTCATGCCAAATAATTTTACGTCTGCCATGACCCCGAACGACAAGCCGCTGGGAATGCCAAAGGCAAAAATGGCGGAACCGACAATAAGCACGGCTTTTTTTCGTTCCCATCCACGTTGGTCGATGAAGTAGGCCACGACCACTTCCAGTAGGGAAATGCCTGAAGTGATGGCGGCAATGGCCAGAAGGATGAAAAAAATGACTGCCACGCCATGACCCAAAGGCATATCAGCAAACACCGTAGGTAGAACACTGAAAACCAGTCCCGGCCCTTCGGTGGGTTCGAGTCCCATTGCGAATACTGCTGGAAAGATGACCATGCCGACCAGAAGGGCGATGAGGGTATCAAACATAACCACGTAAACGGTGCAGGAGGTCAGGTTTTCTTTTTCTGATAAATAACTGCCGTAAGTGATCATGCATCCCATTCCCAGGCTGAGTGAAAAAAAGGCTTGCCCAAGAGCAATGAGAATTACATTGGTGTTGATCTTGCCGAAATCAGGAGTTAAATAAAAAGCCACCCCTTCCATGGCCCCATCAAGGGTGAGTGAGCGAATCATCAGTAAAAAAAGGATGACGACCAAAGTGGGCATAAGGATGTCGCAGGCTCTTTCGATTCCTCCGTGTACACCTCGTAAGACAATGGCGATGCAGGTTCCCATGAACAGGGCGTGATAGAAAAGAACTTCTCCTGTGTTACCTATAAAGTTGCCAAAAAAATCTCCCGCTTCTTTTGGGGATGGAAATGCCAGTACAGACCCCGTAATTGATTTGACAACATAAGCGAAGGTCCAACCACCCACTACTCCATAAAATGAAAGGATGAAGAACCCTGCAAGCACGCCCATATAGCCGATACCCGTCCAGGGCGATTTGGGTTTGAGTTGGTCGAATGCCCCAACAGGGTTGAGGTTGGTTTTCCGGCCCAGGGTGAACTCGGCCAGCATGATGGGGGTGCCGATCACGAAGATACAAATCAGGTAAATGAGCACGAATGCGCCGCCGCCGTTTTGCCCCACTATATAGGGAAACTTCCAGATATTTCCGAGTCCGACTGCAGAACCGGAAGCGGCCAGTATGAATCCCATGCGACTTCCCCAGAACCCGCGTTGATTTTTGTTTTCGGTCTTCATCTAAATCGGAGTATATTTTTAAGATATTGAGCTGTTGGCATAAGGAGGTCCCCCTCTGGAAAAAACTATCAAAGATATTATAGATAATATTCCCAAGTTACCCGGAATTTATATCATGAAGGATTCCCGGTCGGGAATTCTTTATATTGGTAAGGCAAAAATTCTGAGGAACAGGGTCCGTTCCTATTTCCAGAGTTCGCGGATTCTTCATCCCAGGACAAGAATGTTTCTGGATAAAGTCCGTGATATCAAGTTCCTGACCACCAAAACAGAAGCCGAAGCGCTGATTCTGGAAAGCAACTTCATCAAGAAACATCAGCCCCGCTACAATGTCCTGCTCAAAGACGACAAGCATTATCCGTATTTACGTTTGACTACTCAGGAGCTGTATCCCCGGTTGGAAGTGGTGCGTCGAGTCCGAAAAGACGGGGCGACCTATTTTGGTCCTTATACCATGGTAAAGGAAGTCCGTGAAACGATTCGTTTGATTTACAAAATTTTTCCGCTTCGTCAGAGCAAAGATAAACTGAATGGCAATGCTCTGCGTCGCCCCTGCCTCAACCACCAGATGGGAAGGTGCCTTGCCCCTTGTGCCGGACAGGTTTCCTCTGACGAATATAAAAAAGTGGTCGAAAATGTCGAGTGGTTCCTAAAAGGAAAAAATACGACGCTCTTGAAAAATTTGAAGGCGGGGATGGATTCGGCATCGACAGAAATGCGCTACGAAGAAGCCGCGATATTCAGAGATAAAATTCAAGCGGTGCAAACAGTGCTCGATAAACAGAAAATTATTTCAACCTCTCTGCAGGATCAGGATGTCATCGCTTATTGTTCCGAAAAGGATCAGGCCATGGCCCAGGTCCTGATCATCCGTTCCGGAAAAATGCTGAGTGAAAAAATATTCAAACTGAAATCTCTCAACCAGATGGAAGAGGATGAAACCTTGTCCTCTTTTCTCAAACAATACTATGCGGAAGAATTGGTCCTGCCTGCGGAAATATTGCTACCCCACCCCGTTGAAGACTCCGATTTGATCGCTGATTGGTTGTCAGAAAAAAAGGGAACGCGGGTGAAGCTTGAAATACCTATGATTGGGAAAAAACGTGATTTGGTGAAAATGGCGGAGGAAAACGCCCGTTTCGCCATGAGAATGGAGCGTGACAAAGGAGATGTCGGTACCCGCTCGTTGGAAGAATTGCAGGCGGCTCTGGGGCTGAAGCACTTTCCTGAAGTGATTGAGGGATTCGACTTGTCCAATATTTCGGGCAGCCATGCAGTGGGCTCCATGGTAGTATTTGAGAACGCATTGGCAGAAAAATCAAAATATCGCCGCTATAAAATCGCCACCGTAAAAGGTATTGACGACTATGCCATGCTTAGAGAGGTGATGACTCGCCGTTATCGTCGCCTTCTGGATGAAGAAAGTCCTCTACCCAACCTGGTGCTCATTGATGGGGGCAAAGGCCATTTGAATTCAGGCCGCGAGGTTTTTGAGGCTTTGGGGCTTCTCGACAGGGTGGATCTGGCCTGCATTGCCAAAGGAAAATATCGTAATAATCTGGAAACGGATGAGGTTTATTTACTGAATAAAAAAGACCCGGTACTTTTTAGCGAGAACTCTCCCTCCAGGTTTCTCATGCAGCGTATTCGAGATGAGGCGCATCGGTTTGCTATTTCCTATCACCGTCGATTGCGAGGAAAAGAGGCTTTGAGTTCCCCGCTGGAAAATATTTCAGGGATTGGCAAAAAACGACGATTACTACTATTAAAGCAATTTGGCAGCCTGGAAAATATCCGCAATGCTTCTTTGGAGGAATTGACAGCCTTGCCGGGTATCACCCTTCCTTTGGCCGAAAAATTGAGGACTGTAAACAGCTAAACTAATTTTTAGGTTTTGCCGTTAAGACAGCATGTATAATGTCGATAACAGTCTGGGAATTTAATTCCCTATTGACTCAGGAGGGTTGAACAAATGCGTGGTATCCCAAAAATAACAGGTTATTTTTTAAGTGGAATGTTTTTGCTGAGCTGGGTTTTTGTTCCCGGAAAAAGTTGGGCTCAGGTATCTGATGAGTTTTTAAACGAAGCCAAAAAGCTGGCGAAATTGGAAGATAATCTTTTCAAAAAACGTTTGAACAATGACTTGGATGGAATTTATGAGTTTCAGCACCCTGCCTATAAAGAAAAAATCTCGCTAGAAGAGTTTTTATATTTCGAGGGCCGGGTGGTGACGGGTTACCGAAATGGCTCCATGGGTCATATTTCGGGAGGTATGATTCCGAACCTGGACTTCATTAAAAAGAACCCAAGAAAAAGGGATGCCCTCGGCTTTCCGCGACCTTATCGTTTCAAATGGTTTATGAATCCATTTATTGAGGTAAAACGTTATTCTCTAGATCGAATCTCTATTAGTGAAGATGGCAAATTCGCGATGGTGGAAATTGTAATCAAGGGTAGAGAACGGTTAAATCCAGTGCTGATTAGAGGAGATATTTCATTTGATATGGCCCGTTCCTATGTTGACTATTGGGAAAAGGTGGATGGAAAATGGGTGATAACGGTATTGGTCGATAAATCTTCGATAAGCGGTGGAATGAAAACCTTGTATTTTATCCCGAACAACAATGATGCATGGGAAAAGAAGGAATATGTCCAAATCGATCCGGCCAGTTTATTGGCAGATCCTGATCCTGAGCGCCATGCCCTGAACGGAAAGCATTAAATCCCATTATGAGTGTTGACCTGCCGTTTCATAAATCCTGGTTGGGGGAAGAGGAACACCAGGAAGTTGAAGATACCCTGAATTCAGGTTGGCTAACCACGGGCCCCAAAACCCAAAAATTCGAAGAGTTATTTAAAGACTACATAGGTTGCAAGCATGCGATCGCTTTGAATTCTTGCACGGCAGGATTGAACTTGGCGCTGGCAGTGCAAAATTTTGCCGATGGGGATGAGGTGATCACAAGCCCGATGACTTTTCCCGCCACCGCAAACGTAATCCTGTTGCAGAGATTGAAGCCGGTTTTTGCCGATATCGAACCGGGCACCCTCACTATTGATCCTCAAAAAATTGAAGAAAAAATCACTCCTCGTACCCGGGCCATTATTCCTGTTCATTTTGCGGGGCATCCTTGTGATATGACCCCTATCCAGGAATTAGCTGACCGGCACAAACTACTCATAATTGAAGATGCGGCCCACGCACTGGAGACACAGTACAAGGGGAAAAAAATTGGTAACCTCGGCAACGCCACAGCTTTTAGTTTCTATGCCAATAAAAATATCACCACTGGGGAAGGTGGCATGTTGGTAACTAACGATGATGCCCTTGCTGAGACCTTTCGAGTCCTGCGGTTACAGGGGATCAGCCGTGACGCCTGGAAACGCTATGGCAAGAGTGGGTTTTCCCACTGGCAGCAAACCCTGGCAGGGTATAAATGTAATATGCCAGATCTCAACGCCTCCATCGGGATGCACCAGATTAAAAAGGTTGAGCAGTTCATGGTATTACGCAAAAAGTATGTGGCAATGTATGATCGTGCTTTTGCAGATGTATCAGAACTGGAAACTCCGGTCGTTCGAGACTATGCCACTCATGCTCATCATATTTATGTGATCGCTCTCAATCTGGACCAATTGACCATAGACCGGGATGGATTTCTCGACGCGATTCAGTCTGCGGGTATAGGGGTGGCTCTGCATTATATAGCTTTGCACCTGCAACCCTATTATGTGCAAAACTTTAATACCAAGCCTCAAGACTACCCCGTTGCGTCCAATTATTCCGAGCGGGTCATCAGCCTACCGTTGTATCCGAAAATGTCCCCCGAAGATGTTGAGCGGGTGATCGGCACAGTGAAAGACCTCATCAAAAAATTCAGGAAATAATCCCCCCTTAAATTTCATGCCGCAAAAAGGTAGAAAGAGTACAATTACCCGTCAAGATATCGACCTTCTTGATAGCAGGTTAACTCGGTCTCATTGCTACTGGCTGCTCGCCGGTGCCTAAGCAGGTGCTCCCTTGTATTTATACGTGTCATGAACAAATTGTTATCTTATTTAAAAGAAAAGTTGGGTAGACAACTATCCCGTTTAAAAGAAATCATTACGCCGTTTCTCGCCAAGTTCATTCGCATGGGGGAGAAAAGTCCGGCGGCTGAAGAGGTTCCCACACGTACTTCCTCTGAACTAAAGATTCTTGCAGAGACCCTGAAGGGAACGATCCAAAAAAATCCGAAGGATGTTAAGGCCCTCTACAATCTGGGGGAAGTGTATATAGAAATGCACCGCTATGGGGATGCCATCCCCCCTTTGCGGGAATTGGTAAAATTTGAGCCCAATCACAAAAGTGCCCGTTTGCAATTGGGGCGGGCGCAGATGGAAATGGGACGCGACGAGGCGGCTCTTGAAAGTCTGGAAGAAGCTTGGCGCCTTGATCCAGAGAGCGAGGTGGTTAAAAAAACACTTTGCCAGGCTCACAGTAATCTTTCGACCGCATTCGGGAGGATTAAAAATCAGAAGCAAGCCGAACACCATTTTCATGAGGCGGTAAAAATCATTCCCAATTTTGGTCCCGCCCATCTTTCAATGGGAATTTGTTTTACTGAATGGGGCCGATATAAAGAAGCCCTGGCTAAAATTAAAGAAGCTCTGAAGTTGGACAAGAATCTGGCGGTGGAGGCGCATTATCGTTTTGGTGAGGTATATACCAAATTGAAAGATATTAAAAAAGCCATTAAGCATTATAACGAGGCGATCTCCGTAGACCCTTCTGCCGCCATGCCCAACCTTAGGCTGGGAATGCTTTATTTTAAATTGAAGAAATATAAAGAAGCCGTTAAACCTTTACGTTTATCCATCAAACAAAGTCCCAAATATGCGGCGGAAGGTTATTTCCGGCTCGGCGTATCGCTTGTAAAACTCAAACGCTACAAACCTGCCGAAGAGCCTTTGCGTAAAGCGGTGGAGTTGAGTCCGGATAACGAATTGGCCAACGATACTCTGGCTGAGAATCTCTTTCAACTGAGTATGGGTTTGGGAGTCGATGCAAAACCCGGTGAGCTGATTGACAAGTTACGCGAAGTGGTTTATTTCAACCCCGAACATATCCAGGGCCATGAATATCTCAGCCAGGCTTATGACGCTATCTTGAAGGGTGAAAAGGCAATCACCCACTGTATCATTGTCCAGCGGTTTTTAGTCGATAACAAAATGATGAAAGAATTGGCGACATGTCGAGCAAACCTTCAAGCCCTCTACAAAAAATATAAAACAAGCCCCGATGAATTTAAGAAAGTCATTACTCCCAGTAAAAACTACTGACCGGCCACTCGGCGTGGGGCCAGCACTGCACTACCCGTAAACCGAACCGAGCCCTCAAGCGCAGTACTTTAATAATATTCCCCCTGACAAGGGGAAAGATTTTTATCTCTGCTCGTCTCTGTCTATCTGTGGTTGGAAATAAGTTTTAGAGGGAAAATATTTTAATCAGCTTTTCCACCGAGCCGGATTGCAGGGCTTGGAAAATTTGTTCTACCTGGCGGGATAATTCTTTTTCGCTTTGGAATTTCAGTTCCAGCTTCAACTCATTGCTCTCAAAGGTTTCTTGAAATTTGAGACGGGTCTTGTCATCCAAATCCATTTCATCTAAAGCGCGCGCTACCTGTTTTTTCATTTCAGATAATACCGGGTAGCGCAGATTATAAAGATACTGGTGGATGCGGTCATACTGTTGTGAGGGATTCAGCTCGGCGGTTGCCAGGGTGTTCTTGATTTCGTCCTGAGATAATATTTTTTCGGGTGTAGTGTTTTCTCTTGCCGCTACTTCATCGATCAAATCCAGCAGGTCTCTCCACTTGTTGACTCCCGGCTTGAGAGCCGAAAATAAATTTTCCGCAGCTGTGAGATCGTCCCATTTATAAAATGTAAGGAATGTTTTAACGGGTACTCTGGCACGGTGCAGGAGTTTTTTTAATTTAGGGCTCAACGTTCTAGCGGAAGATAGATCCAGAAATATTTTTTTACTGCGCTCAAGCTCCAGCAAAGGCATATACTCTTCAATAATGGTTTCATCAGAAATCCCTGCATCCTTGAACTTGTTGAGGATGCCGCCTTTTTCGATATCGCTATAATGCCGTTGTCCAAAATTTTCATTTAGATTTATGACCAATCGTGATGCATCGTCGATTTCAGGTATGATGAATGCGGGTATACTGGTTAAGCCAGATCGCGGTGCCGCCATGAAACGTTTGTGTCCGCTGACAATGGCGTAACGATTCCCGGAAGGGCAGACGGAAATGGGATGCCGGATTCCGATTACTTTGACAGAGTCCGTTAACTTTTCAGGACAACCGTCCAGGGAAAAATCTGTCAACCGGTCATCACTATCAATGTCCGTTAACAGAATTTCGGAAACATCAGGAAATTTGATTTTCATGCCATCAATCCAAAAAATATTGTGGAGCATTGCCTTAGGGTTGATTCTTTCCGGTTGTCTGGAAAAAATACCTGAAGGTATGGTGTTGATTCCTTCGGGAGAGTTTACCATTGGAACCAACCAGATAGATGAGGAAAAACACGCGCTTTCGTTAGGGCTCAATAAACCTTGGTTTGCTGATGAGTCTCCTGAGAGGCGCATTGATATTCCCGATTATTATATCGACCGTTTTGAAGTCACGAATTTACATTATTATATTTTTTGTCAGGCAACGGACCATAAACCCCCAAGATACTGGAAGAGCCAGAAGTTTCCTGAAGGGCAAGATCACTTCCCGGTGACGGAAGTGAATTATTTTGATGCCAGTGCTTATGCGAAATGGGCTGGTAAGCGATTGCCCAATGAGGCGGAATGGGAAAAAGCCGCAAGAGGCCGGGCCGGATTTATCTATCCATGGGGCGATGACTTCTTACCCGGTGTGGCTAACCTCAGCCTTTCTCCTCGAACAAAAGCAGGCCAGGGCTTGAAACCTGTAGGCAGTTTTCCCAAAAGTGCCAGCCCTTATAAGGTTCAAGATATGGTTGGAAATGCCTGGGAATGGGTTTGGGAGTACTATCAACCCTACCCCGAAAATACTTTTAAAACTCCGGCTTATGAAAAGAAAGAGATTGTGGTGCGGGGTTTATCTTATATGGGTGTCGGGCATTTCAATAAAAAGGAATTTTTAAAGGTGGTTGCTTTTAAAGCCCGCGCTTCCTACCGTGAGCATCTCAATCCGCTGGCTCGAAAAAAGGATGTTGGTTTTCGATGCGCAAAAGACCGTCCTCCATTTATGGAAAGAGTTTTTGGTGTTAAGTCCACCCAGCAGAAACAATCGGTGACCTAAACTATTTTTTGCCAAGTTTCAACATGCCTGTATTTTGAACAATTAAAAATACCCTGGATTGAAATGCTGTGGTAAGCGGCCCAGATTTTAATGGGGAAATTAAATCAGGTTATAGTATTATCCCGTTGAACCCACCAGTGAATTTTACTCTCTGTGGTTTTATGTCCTTTAAATAATCCTTTATTAGGATACCTTGTCCGCTTGCGGCAGAGTTATTTGTTCTTTTGGGATTCCGTATAATCGGGAAGTATTAATCTAAAATTGAGGTAGAAAAAAGTTTTGAAATTTGAAGATGCATTAGGAAACCAGACTCTCATTCTGGATGGAGCCATGGGCACCATGGTTCAGAACCTGGAGTTGGATGATGCGGCATTTGGCGGTGCTGCGTTCAAAATGTTGACCGATCTCTTGATTTTTTCCCGCCCGGATGACCTAGAAGGAATCCATAAAAAATATTTGCAGGCGGGGGCCAACCTAATTGAAACCAATACCTTCGGTGCCTCACCGTTGAGATTGAAAGAATTTGATTTTACTCAAATCGATTTGGCAGATATCAAGGCTATTCCGCAATCGCTCGATCTTAAAAAATCGGATTACTCAGCCATCACTCACCATTTGAATGTGGAAGGTTGTCGGGTTGCCAGAAAGGCGATCGATAACTATAAGACAGAATCCAATTATGATGGTCGACCGCTGTTTGTTGCCGGTTCTATCGGTCCTTCCAATTATGTTCTCTCTAAGACCGAGGCTTCTCTTAATAAGGCCACATGGGATCAGATTGTTGACAATAATTTCCGACAGGTGCGAGGTTTGATCGAAGGCGGTGCGGACGTTCTTTTATTTGAGACCCAGCAGGACATTTTGGAGTTGAAGGCATCTTTGATTGGCGCCAACAAGGCTTTTGAAGAAGCGGGGGTACAAGTACCCATAATAGCTCAGGTCACTGTGGACGGATTTTCGAAGATGCAGATATTCAACACGGATATTCATGCGGCTCTCGTTGCGGTAGAAGGCATGGGCATTTCTGCTTTCGGCATCAACTGCAATACGGGTCCTGAGCTGATGGAAAAAACTGTAGAAAAACTGAGTCGGATTTGTAGTTTGCCCATTTCCATTGTGCCCAATGCTGGTCAGCCGATTTCGGAAGATGGAAAAACTTGTTACAAGCTTGAACCGGAAGCCATGGCGGATTATGTCGAGCGTTTTGTTAAAGATTTTGGTGTGTCAATTATTGGGGGCTGTTGTGGAACAACGCCGGAACATATTCGGGCTTTGTCTAACCGGTTGAAGGGAGTGGTTCCCAATAGGAAAAAAATTGAGAAACAGGTATTTTTGTCGGGTCCGCAGGAGGCGGTGGCGATCAATAGTGGCGATGGATTAGTGCGAATCGGCGAAAGATTGAATGTTCGCGGCAGTAAAAAGGTGCGCGAAGCGGTAGAGCGTGATGATGGAATCCAGATGGGGGTTTTGGAGGAAGTCGTGGAGGAGCAGGTTAAGGATTTAGGAATCGACATCATAGATGTTTGTATGGACAGCAACATTGTTGAAACAGAAAAAGTTTTACCCCAGGCAATTTATGAGCTGACCAGTGATTTCAAGGGGGTCATGTGTATCGATTCTTTTTCTGTTGAAGCGTTACAGACTGCTATCGAGTCCTACCCCGGAAGACCGATTATTAATTCCATCAGCCTGGAAGAATATGAAGCGGGTGTCAGTAAGCTGGATGCGGTGTTATCGCAAACGAAACAGCATCATCCTGTATATGTGGCATTGGTCAATGGACCCGAGGGACCGGGACAGACGGCAGATGAAAAATATGAATTGGCGGTCGAAATCGTTCGGCAAGCGCAAGAGAACCATAATGTGACTCCCGATCAGATTTTGGTAGATGTCAACGCTTACCCCATTGGGTCGGAATCAGTAGAAGGACTAAACTTTTGCGCTGAAACTCTGAAATGCTTGCCAAGGATCAAGGCGATTCATCCTGATTTGAAAACCAGTATTGGGGTCGGCAACCTGACGAATGGTCTGGCTTCGAAACCTTATATGCGAAAAGTTTTGACCAGCGTTTTTCTGGATGAAGCCAGAAAAGTGGGGCTCGATTGCGCCATATTGAATCCCAATCACTACGTTCCGCTTGAAAGCTTGACGGAAGGTGATGTGGAATTAGCGCGGAAAGTAATTCTTGATCGCGACATGACCGCATTTGAAGAGCTGGAGCAAATTGCGCAGACGAAAAAGACCGGCGTCCAGGTTAAAAAAATAGATTATGACGATCTCACTCTTGAAGAAAGTATATGTCAGAGAATTAAAGACGGATTCAAGCAAAAGGAAGAAGGGGTTATAACCAAAGAGGGTGGGGAGTTCCCCTATAAAGACAAGATAGTCGTTGCCGTTGCCAAAGCCATTGAGAAACATGAGCCGCTAAGTTTTATCAGTGGCCATCTTATGATTTCCATGCGTGAGTTGGGGGATGCGTTTGGTCGTGGCGAAGTGAGCCTTCCGCATTTGTTGAAAAGTGCAGATGTGATGCGCCACGTCATGCAGTTTTTGGAAAGCTTCATGCGTTTTAAAAGTGGTGTCGAGCCAGGAGCCGCTATTGAGTACAAGGGTGTGGTGGTCATCGGCACGGTTTATCAGGATGTGCATAGCATTGGCAAGGACCTCGCAAAAACCCTGCTTGAAAATTATGGTTACCGCGTGATTGATTTGGGTGTGCAGGTTCCGCTGGACCGGTTTATTGAAACGGCCCGCAAAGAGAGCGCCGATGCGATAGGCATGAGTGCTCTGCTGGTACAAACCTCTAATCATATGATTACCGTTTCGAAAATGTTGTTGGATCAGAAATATTCCATCCCCGTACTATTGGGGGGAGCACCGGTCAATGCACGTCATGCAGGTTATGTAGCCATGCATGGCGGTGAGAATATGGAAACAATTTTGGACAATGTTTTTTATTGTGACAGCGGCATGGATGGCGTCAATACCATGGGACTACTCATGGATAAAAATCAAAGACCCAGCCTATTAAAAGAAAACAAAGAAAAGTTGTTGCGGGAATATCAGCGAGCGAAAGGGATTCAGGAAGAGAGGGATAAGCTTCTGGATACATTGCCAAAAAGAAAGGTGAGCTTTCGCCATCACGAAGTTCCTGCTAACGGTTATGGAATTCAAAAGGTTGAGTTCAAATTGCATAAGCTGGCTCTGGATCGGAAAAGCCTTTATTCTTTAAACTGGAAATTTGGAAAAAAATCGTCTTGGCTTCAAAAAGGAGTTACGGTTGACCAGTTAAACAAGCTGGAAAAAGAATGGGTTGAAAAGGCG
The DNA here is from genome assembly GCA_018673915.1 of Nitrospina sp. Lineage (GTDB taxonomy): Bacteria > Nitrospinota > Nitrospinia > Nitrospinales > VA-1 > LS-NOB. The sequence continues at coordinate 29,676 of JABHBK010000054.1, forward strand.
GAACAAAACGGATGGGTTGTTCCTAAAGCGCGTTTTGCGCTTTTCCCTGCCCAATCAGAGGGTGATGAAGTCATTATTTATGATTCTGAAAGTCGGGAAAAGGAATTGGCTCGAGTCCGTTTCGATGTTTGTATCGGAAAGGGTCGAAAAGATATTTTTTCGGTCGGTCAGTATTTCCATTCAGTCGATTCCGGGCAATTGGACGCAATAGGCTTGCAGCTTACCACTGCCGGGACAGGGGTTGAGTCGGGTATCAAAGAATTTAAAGCGCAAAATGATAGCGAGTCGGCATTATATCTTCAGGGTTTGAGTGATCGAGTGGCTGAAGATCTGGCGGAATACACTCATAAATTACTTTGCCACGGAATTGGAACGAAAAAGGAAAACCGAGGCCAACGTTATAGTCCGGGTTACCCGGCAATAACAGACCTGTCTTACAATCGCGTCATTTGGGAACTTCTTGGCGCGGATGATTTAGGAGTGACTCTGACCTCGGCAAATGAGTTTTACCCACCTAGCACTACTGCGGCAGTGGTCTGCTTTCATAAGGATGCTGGATACAGTTGATCCACCAGCGAGCCGCCGTTGGTACTAGCAACAAGGCTACGCCTTGATGAAATGTGCAACAGCTTTTACCGGGCTCAAGCCATGTTAGCGGCTTAAAAAGCTAAAACTATTTGCCTCCCTCGCTAGAGGGTGGCGAGCAGGAAGTGTAGTCGGCTTGATGGGTTATTGCTTCGTTTCCTGCCGAGGGTGCCCCGACCCGCAGTTTCCCCAAAAATCAGGTTTTAAGTCCATTCCATTTTTAACCGATAAGAAATCACCCGCAGGGTCTGGATTTGCTTGTTTCACAGGTCTTGGGGTGGTAGTATAACTTATTGAGATACAAGGCTTTAGATGTCAAATTCCAAAAGGAAATAAAACCTTTCTATAATGGACCTCATTTGTTAAGATAATTAAGTAGATTACCCGATTATAAAACAGGATGTTGCCCCACAGTTTTTTCCTTGGGGCCTCTTATCAAATTATAAATCCGCTATTTTTGAGGAAGTTGAATCATGTTTAAGCGATTCACAGAGAGGGCGCGAAGAGTCATTATCCTTGCTCGCGAGGAGGCTGAACTTTATCGCCATGAGTATTTAGGTACCGAACATATTTTGCAAGGCGTTATTAAAGATGGCGGCGGTATTGCAGTTGCCATTGTTCAAAAAAGCGGAGTGGATCTTGCTCAGTTGAAAAAGGAACTGGAGAAAAACTTACCCCGTAGTTCAAATTCCCTGATCATAGGGGATATTCCCTTCACCTCCCGAGCTAAGAAAGTATTAGAGTTCGCGGTGGAAGAGGCTCGGTCTTTGAATCACAACTATATTGGCACGGAACATCTTCTTCTAGGTCTTTTGAAGGAGAAGGAAGGGGTTGCCTGCCGTGTGCTGAACAGTTTCGGCATGTTCTTTGATGATGTCAGGGAAAAAATTGTTGAGATGTTCAAAGAGCCTACCGAAAGCAACCGCGAAGTGGGCAAGACTCCGACCCTGGATGAATTTAGCCGGGACCTGACCAAGATGGCATTGGACGGGAAGTTGGATCCGATTATTGGAAGGGCTAAAGAAATCGAGAGGGTCATACAGATTCTTAGTCGTCGTACCAAGAATAATCCCGTATTGATTGGCGAACCCGGTGTAGGAAAAACCGCGATTGTCGAAGGCTTGGCCCAGCTTATTGTGGAAAGGGAAGTGCCAGATACCCTTTTTGAGAAACGGGTGGTTTCGCTTGATTTAGGTTCGCTGATTGCGGGCACAAAGTATCGCGGTCAGTTTGAAGCCCGTCTCAAAGGCATCATGAAGGAAATTATCCAGAATGACAGTGTCATTTTGTTTATTGACGAATTGCATACTCTGGTTGGAGCAGGAGCCGCAGAAGGTTCTGTAGATGCATCCAACATGCTCAAGCCGGCTCTGTCTCGAGGCGAGATTCAGTGTATTGGCGCGACTACTTTGGAAGAATACCGAAAATATATAGAAAAGAATGGTGCACTTGAAAGACGTTTTCAGCCCATCATTGTGAATCCTCCGACTGTGGAAGAAACCATTGAAATTATCAAAGGGTTGAAGGTCCCTTATGAACTGCATCACAAGGCTAAAATTTCAGATGAGGCGATTGTTACTGCCGTTAGATTTGCTGAGCGGTACATCAGTGATCGGTTTCTCCCTGATAAGGCTATTGACGTGATAGATGAGGCGGGCTCGAGAGTGCGTCTGCGTGAGATCACTCAATCTCCTGAAATGAAAAAAATTCAACGCGATGTAGATATTGTTGTTCGCGATAAAAAAGTCTGCATCGAAAACCAGGAATTTGAAAAGGCCGTTGAACTGCGTGACAAAGAGGAAGAATTGCGCGATAAATTGGAAGTGGTTAAGGCCGATTGGGATAAGGGCAGAGATGCCAGTGAACCCAGTATTACTGAAGATGATATTGCCGATGTTGTTTCCAGCATGACAGGAATACCGCTTTCCCGAATTGAGGAGAAAGAAAGCGCACGCTTGCTAGATATGGAAAATGAATTGGCGGGTAAAGTTGTCGGTCAAGGTGAGGCGATCAAAGTGCTCACCAAGGCAATTCGCCGGTCACGCTCTGGCTTGAAAGATATGAAAAGGCCCATCGGTTCCTTCCTTTTTCTGGGCCCAACCGGTGTCGGAAAAACAGAGCTGGCGAAAGTTCTTGCCGAATTCCTGTTTGGTAATGAAGATGCGCTGATCCGACTTGATATGTCGGAATATATGGAGAAGTTTAACGTGTCTCGATTGACGGGTGCGCCTCCAGGTTATGTGGGTTATGAGGAAGGCGGTCAGTTAACAGAGAAAGTGCGTCGCAAACCTTATTCGGTGGTTCTTTTCGATGAAATTGAAAAAGCCAATGCGGATATTTATCATCTCCTGTTGCAGATCATGGATGATGGTCGTTTGACCGATAGTTATGGCCGGGTGGTGGATTTCAAAAATACGGTTGTGATTCTAACGTCCAATATCAGCTCCAGAATGCTTGAAAAAGGCACCAGTCTGGGCTTTCATAAGGATGATGACGAGCTTAACTACGATAAGATGCAAAAGGAATTGAAGCAGGACTTGAAAAAGACCTTCAACCCCGAGTTTCTCAACCGGCTCAGTGAGACGGTTGTTTTCCGTCCTTTGGAATTGGAGAATATTGTCAGTATTCTGGATGTTCAGTTGAATATTCTTAACGAGCAATTGATTCAACAAGGGCTTACAGTTGATGTGACTCCTGATGCGAAGAGATGGTTGGCGGAAAAAGGCTTTGATTCCAATTTTGGTGCCCGACCTTTGAAACGTGCGATTCAAAAGCATTTGGAAGATGTTTTGTCCGATGAAATGCTTAAAGGCCGATTCACCAACGGCGGACTCATTGAGGTGAGCTTGCAAGATGACAGCTTGGTGTTTGTTGAAAAGTCGGGAGCTCTCAATGTTGGCTGATAATTTTTTCATTGCCTGAAAAGCTATGATGATGAAAATCGTTTAAGGTATTAAGTTTCAGCGGGTTATGCCGCTGGAGCTTAGTACTTTTTTTTGCCTGAAAATCCGGCTGAGGTTTTACCCTGATAACTCAAAGAATTTCAAATAGTTCTGACTAAATGGTGAAAAAAGCTCACATTTTTTTAACGATCCTAATTGGTTTAGCTTTGCTATTGCCAGCCTCCCTTTTGTTTGCCCAAGAAGGTGAAAATATCCAGTCCCTAAAGGTGGTGGGGAACAAGCGGATTGATGAATCGACCATTCGGTATTACATCAAATCTCAACCCGGCACATTACTTTCAAAACGACAGATTCGTGAGGACATTGAGCAAATTTATAGCCTTGGACAATTCAAGGATATCCGTGTAGAAACGCGGCAGACTGTTGAAGGTCTGGAGCTTGAATTTTATGTCAAAGAAATTTCGTCTGTTGGGGATGTTGAAATCTTAGGGAACGAAAAGCTCGATTCCAATGATATACGGGAAAAAATAGGGCTTAAACGAGGGGCGGCTTTCAATGACCACCTGGTTCAGGAGAGTAATGAAGAGATTGTTAAGCTTTATCGTGAGAAGGGGTACTTCTTTGCCAGAGCGAATATAGAAACCCAGCCAAATGAGGATAACCTTGTTAATGTTGCGATCAGGATCACGGAGGGGGAAAAAGTAAGAATTGAAAAAATTCGCTTTTCTGGAAACAAAGCTTTCCCAGATAAAGAACTCCGCGAACAAATGGAAACGCAGGAGGTGACCTGGTATTCCTTCATTGACGAATCGGGGGTTTACCAAAAGGATATCTTGAAGTTAGATATGTTCCGGATAGAAGGCTATTATCACGATAATGGTTACCTGAGGGTCAAGGTGCTGGAGCCTCGTATAGATATAAACCAAAGGGCGAGAGAAGTTCATATCACCATCCCGGTTGAGGAAGGACCGCAATTCCGAGTAAAGAGTCTTGATATAAAAGGAGATGAAACGGTTTCTCCGGATGAAATCCAAAAAGGTATTCAGACTAAAGTAGGTGAAGTTTATAATGTTTCCCAACTTCGTCGGGATATTTTAACGATTACAGATTTATACGGACAAAAAGGTTTTGCTTATGCTGACGCTAATCCCATTTCAACATTAAATGATGACGATCGTACTGTTAAACTGTCGGTTGAAGTTGATAAGGGGAAAAAAGTTTATGTTGGCAATATTGAATTTCTAGGGAACATCAAAACCAAGGATAATGTTATCCGCCGTGAATTTCGTTTAAAGGAAGGCGAACTTTTCGACGGCTCTAAGCTGAAACGAAGTAAGCAGCGCATCAACAACCTCAATTATTTTGAAGATGTCAAAATTGATACTCATAGAGGCCAGGACCCTGACCTAATTGATATTCTTACAACCGTGACAGAAAGGCCCACCGGGTCATTTACCGTAGGTATAGGTTTCAGCTCCATCGAGAATTTTGTTTTCTCCACTTCGATAACCCAGGATAATCTTTTTGGAAATGGGCAGAGATTGGGTTTAGATGCAAAGCTATCTTCCATCCGTACAGACTTTGATATTAATTTTACCGAACCGAGGCTCTTTGATTCCGAAGTATCATTAGGGGTCAGCGCCTTCAATGAAGACCAGGATTTTCTTAGCTTCGACTCCCAATCAACTGGCGGTAGTTTTAGCCTGGGTAAAAACCTTACGGAGTATGAATCTGTAAGCGTAGGTTATCGGTTTGCAGTTGTAGAGGTTTCGGGAGTAGCCGCAGCGGATGTAACAGAGTTCTTTAAAAATGAGACTCGAGTGACCAGCAGAATCTCGCCAACGATTATTCATGATTCCCGGGATAATTTTTTAAATCCTTCCACAGGGTGGAGGCATGTGCTAGGATTTGAGCTCGCAGGCTTGGGAGGTAGTAAATTCACCAAGTCCAGCTACGAGGTGACGTACTATCGTCCTCTAATGGGGAAACTTGTCGCCGCGGCTCATGCGCGTATCAATTACGCAGAGGGGTATGGGGGAGAAGAGGTCCCGAATTTTGAAAGGTTTTTCATGGGAGGAGCGACTTCTTTGCGGGGTTTTACCCTTGAAGATGTTGGGCCAAAAAACTTAGATGAAGACCCGATAGGGGGTACTCAGTCTCTTCTCCTGAATTTGGAAATACAGTACCCTTTTACCAAGTCATTTCGCGGTTTTGTGTTTTATGATCGCGGAAATGTTTATGGAAACGGGGCAACCATTACCGATACTGATACAAGTTTTAATTTAGGGAAAATGAGACATAGTATTGGTGCCGGGATTCGTTTTATTAGTCCCTTTGGCCCGCTGGGTTTTGCTTATGGGGTCAAGCTGGATAAAAAATCGGGCGAAGAGGCGGCAGAATTTCATTTCTCGGCAGGAAGTGCTTTTTAAAATTTAAATATTCAAAAGGAATAGGTTTATGCGTTTAACAATTTTTCGAAGGTTCAGGGCAATAGGGTTTCACCTTATTTTTGTTTTCTTCTTATGTGGACCTTTAGTCGTTTCTTCTTTTGCTGCAGAAAGCCGAATAGGATTTGTAGATATTCAAAAAGCCGTTTCCAGTACCAAAGAATGGAAATCAAGTTTTAATAAATTTAAAGCAGATTTCACAAAAGAGAAAAAGAGGATAAAGATCAGGGAACAGAAGGTCAAAAAAATGCTGGGAGACCTGAACAAGCAAAGTTTTGTGCTTGACCCGGAACTGAAAAAGAAAAAGGAAGAAAAGTTAAGAAAAGAAAAAATCGATTTTGAGAGATATGTGCAAGATCAGAACACGGCGTTTGGGAAAAAAGAAAAAGAAATGACCCAAAAAATTCTGCGTAAAATGATGGAAGTCATAAAAAAAATTGGCAAGGAAAAAAAATATACAATGATTCTAGAGCAGAAGGTTGTTCTCTATCATGACAGGGGTAACGATTTGACGAAAATGGCGACCCTCACCTATGACAGGGTTAATAAATAGTTCCTGCTTTAAGCTGCAATTAATAAAACCTGTTAGATCCCGCACTTAGACTCGCTAAAATTTCCAAGAAAACTTTGCAGTCCTCCAACCGCAAGAATAGGTTTCTACTATGATGGATATTAACGAAATTAAAAAAATCATTCCCCACAGGTATCCTTTTCTGTTGGTAGATAAAATTGTTGAATGTGATATGGAGTCCAGAATTGTCGGTATCAAAAATGTGACAGTTAATGAACCTTTTTTCCAGGGGCATTTTCCAAGTTTTCCAGTGATGCCAGGAGTTCTTATTATCGAGGCTCTTGCGCAGGTCGCATGTATTTTAGGGGCCAAAATATTGAACCGGGAAGGAGAGGCCGCCGTGTTCTTTACTGGTATTGATGGCGCCAAGTTTAGGAAACCGGTTATCCCGGGCGATCAATTGCGTCTTGAGTTAACTAAGATTAAACAAAGAGGAACCCTTTTCCGGTTTGAGGGAAAAGCATATGTCGAAGATGCTTTGGCAACTGAATGCACCCTTCAAGCAATGCTTGGTAAGGACTGATATAGATCGATCGGCGACATTCATTTTTTTTATCCTGCGCAATTTCCTGGGCTTAACGGCCTATAGAAACTTGGTTTTATCTCGTGACTATTCATACTAGCTCAGTCATTCATCCAGACGCTGATTTGGCTCAGGGAGTTAAAGTTGGCCCTTTTACTACTATTGGCCCTAATGTCCGAATTGGTGAGGGAACAATTATAGGGCCGAACGTATTGATTGAGGCGGGTACAGTTATTGGGAAAGACTGTGAAATTTTCCATGGGGCCTCGCTGGGCGGAGAGCCGCAGATTTTTAACTTTAAAAATGTTCCTGCTACGGTAGAAATTGGCGATGGAACTGTGATACGAGAATATGTCACCATACATCGATCGGGTAACGAAAATGGAGTGACCCGTGTTGGAAAAGATTGCCTGCTCATGGCTTATTCTCACTTGGGGCATGATTGTGAAATTGGCGACCAAGTGGTGATTGTAAATAGTACAAGTTTAGCGGGTCATGTTATTGTAGAAGACAAGGTATTTATATCGGCTCTGGTTGGTGTCCACCAATTTGTGCGAATAGGTAAGTATGCAATGATTGCGGGGTTGGCGGGTGTGAATCAGGATGTTCTTCCTTTTTCAACAGTGGAAGGAAATAGGGCCCGACTTTTAAGTGCAAATGCTGTAGGACTCAAGCGGGCAAATTTTAAACCAGATGTCCGGGCGGCGATAAAAAAAGCCTTGAAATTTTTAGCTCAGCCGGAGCAAAATACTAAGCAGGCTATTGAAAAGATTGAAACTGAAATTGAAATATTTGATGAAATTCAATATCTTATTAACTTTGTAAAAAACTCTTCTAGAGGGGTGACCAAGTAGTGCCAAATGTGAGAGCGGGTGTTGTAGGAATCGGCAGAATGGGTGAATATCATGTCGGAGTTCTATCCGAAATGCAGGGGGTGGATATTGCCGGGGTGGTAGATGTTGACTCTCAGCGCCGGAAAGCTATTCATGATACATTTGGAGCATCCACCTATGCAGACTGTATGGACCTGATTGGGAAGGTTGATGTTGCGGTAGTCGCGGTACCTACAAATATGCACTATCCTGTCGCCAAGCAATTGCTCAATAATGGTATCCATGTTTTATTGGAAAAGCCCTGCGCCAACGACCTCAATCATGCTCGCGAACTTTTCCAGCTGGCTCAGGACAAGAACTTGACTCTTCATATTGGTCATATTGAGCGTTTTAATGGAGCTGTGCAGGAGCTTCATAAAATTGTTGAGACTCCAATTTTTGTGGAGTGTAAACGCATGGGGCCTTTCACTGAGAGAATCAAGGATGATGGAGTGGTGTTGGATATCATGATCCATGATATCGATATCATTTTAAACCTGATCAAATCCAAGGTGACGACAACTCATGTGCTTGGAGCTTCAGTTTTTTCCGAAAAAGATGACCTCGTGAGTGCCCAACTAGAATTTGAAAATGGATGTATTGCAAATATTGTTGCCAGCCGAGCTTCGCAGAATAAAATCCGAACCTTATCGGTAACCCAGAAAGATTCTTTTGTGGTTTTGGATTACACCGATCAGGAAATTTATGTCCACCGCAAATCATCTTCCGAGCACCAAATGAGCAAGGGTTCTCTGCGGTATAAGCAGGAATCGCTGGTCGAGCGTATTTTTGTCCACAAAGATAATCCCCTCAAGTTGGAACTCCAACATTTCATTGATTGCGCTAAAAATGGTAGCCCTCGAAATGTCGCGGTGAATGATGAGCTTTATTCGTTGGAAATTGCCTTGGATATTCTTGATCAGTTCAATAAAAAAAGAAACAAGTAGGCACTTAGCACAGAAATCTCTTCACCTGTTGTAATTCTGCTGTTGTTTAATAAGATTGGCACACCTTCATTGAATCCTCTATAGCTTATATCATGCATACCAACCTGGATAGGATAGGCCTTATTGCTGGAGCCGGAGAAGTTCCTATATATTTTGCGAGGAAAGCCAGCCAGCATGGAATAAAACTTATCAGCATTGGTTTTTCTGATGAAATCCAAAATGGTTTGGCGCCGTTCTCAGAAAAGAGCTATTCGATTGGCGTTGGTCAGCCGGGTAAAATTTTTGAGACGCTGCACCAGAACAATGTGAAGGATTTGTTGATTTTGGGTAAAGTTGATAAAAGTGTTGTTTTTAAATTGCAAAAATTCGATTTCAAGGCTCTGCAGTTTTTGAAAAACATTGTGACGCATGAAGACAAGATTTTACTGTTAGGTGTGATTGATGAGGTTGAAAAAGAAGGTTTCAAGGTTTTAAGTCAAAAGGAAGTTTTATCAGATATTTTTCCTAAAAAAGGAAACCTGAGTCGCCGAGTGCCCACCAAGCAGGAGTTGGAGGACATTGAGTTTGGGCTGCCTATTGCCCGAAAATTGGCAGATATGGAAATTGGTCAGACCCTGATAGTTAAAAACAAAACGGTGGTCGCCGTTGAAGCTCTTGAAGGAACAGACCAGGCAATTCAGAGAGGTTGTGAATTGGCTCAAGGAAAATGTGTGGTGATAAAGGTCAGTAGAACCAATCAGGACTATCGTTATGACAACCCTGGCATTGGACCGCAAACCATCCGCATGCTGGCCGAAGGCAAGGCTGGAGTTTTAGCGCTGGAAGCAGAGCGGGTCATGGTGGTGGAACAAAACTTGGTTCTCGATCTGGCTAATGATGCAAAAATTGCAGTTGTCAGTATTTAGCCATCAGCGAATCGCCGGTAACAATTAGCAATAGTTTAATCGGGCCCACAAATATTATCTCAGCTTCATAAACACTTGCCCAGTTACTCCTGCAGTTAATAGCCGGAGATTCTCCGAAAATTTTAGAATACGATGAAAGATAAACATCCTCACTTTTTAGTTGTAGCTGGCGAGGCATCTGGAGATTTGCATGGCTCGAACCTGGTATCAGCATTAAAGGTTCTACAACCTCATGCTCGTTTCACCGGGATGGGTGGGTCGCGAATGCGGGAAGCAGGTGTTGAAACGCTATTTGGTATTGAGCGTATGGGCACCGTCGGGGTGATAGAAGTGTTGGGAGAATTCGACCATTATTACAAGGTCTATCGGTCATTGATGAAAGAAATTGCTTCGTGTAAATATGATGGAGTGATTCTCATTGACTACCCGACACTAAATCTTCGGCTGGCTAAACAGGGCCGACGTTTTGATTGCCCGGTATTTTTTTTCATCAGTCCGCAAATCTGGGCATGGAGAAAAGGCCGGATCAAAGAGATTCGTGAATCAGTACGAAAGATGTTTGTCATTCTTCCGTTCGAGGAAAAGCTGTATTTGGATGCCGGGGTAGATGCAGAATTTTTGGGTCATCCGTTTATAGATATGGTCCACCCTAGCAGGTCACGTGAAGAGAGCCGGGAAAAATATTCCCTGGACCCAGAAATCAAGACCATTGGGCTTCTACCTGGAAGCAGGATGAATGAGATCAACTCTCTTTTAGATGTGATGGTACAAGCGGCCGAAAAAATCCGAAGTGAACTGGGTTCCTGTCAGTTTCTTCTTCCAATCGCTGACTCCATTGATCCAGATATAATCCGCGAACGTTTAGGGTCCAATCCACTTGGTATCCAACTGATACGAGGGGAAACCTATGATGTAATGAATAGTTGTGACACGTTGATCATTGCATCCGGTTCTGCAACTCTGGAAGCCGGTATTCTAGGGTGTCCTATGGTAATCGTTTACAAGTTGAATCCCTTGACATATTGGTTGGCGCGTCTGTTGGTAAAAGTTCCATTGGTAGGGTTGGTTAATATCGTCGCAGAGGAAGAAGTGGCGACCGAATTGATACAGGATAAAGTGACAGCAAAAAATATCTCCGAAGAAGTGCTGGTATTGTTGCGCGCGCCGGAAAAGGAAAAAGCAATTCGGGAGCGCCTCCTTAAACTTCGGGATTCACTGGGAGAACCTGGGGTTATGAAGGCTGTTGCAAAGCGTATCGCCGATTTTATGGATGAATTGAACTCTAATGAAGAAAATCCTGTTTAATTACGTAGTCCCATATTTTCTTTTTGGGTTGATTTACCTATGGTGTCTGACCCTGCGCTCAAAAAATTTGAATGAGGAAGAAGAAAAGCATTTTAAAAACCTTACCGGACCTTATATCCTTACCTTGTGGCATGGGAGAATCTTTTACCTGTTTTACTACCTTCGCCGCCACCCGGATTATTTCCTGCTGATCAGCCCGAGTGAGGACGGTGATCTTCTAGCCCGGCTTGCAAGATTGATGGGTTATTCTGTGATACGGGGATCCACTTACAAAAAAGCTATTTCTGCATCCCGGTCCCTGATTAAAGTTTTGCGCAAAAACCAAAGAATCATTATCATTGCTGATGGTTCGCGTGGACCCAGATGTGTAGCGCAGACAGGATCTGTTCAGCTCGCTGGAATAACTGGAGCGCCGGTTTTTCCCATGACATTCGGAGCTAAAAATAAAGTGGTCTTAAATAGCTGGGACCGATTTGTTATCCCCCTTCCTTTTACCCGTTGCACTCTCAACTTTTCATCTCCTATATCTCTTCCACCTAAATCCTCTGATCAAAAGATAGAGGAAAAGCGAATTGAGCTGGAAAATGCCCTGAATGGTATAAACAAAGCTAGCGATGAGGGTTGAAAAACGCTTTAAAATTAGTCATTTCCAGCCTCCATATGCCTTAAATTTGGGCATGTAAGCCCGTTTGAAATTGTGCATTGGGTGTGGTATAGTTCGCCGATATCATAAACCCCTTTTATTCTATAGATTATTGGAGCAACCTGCCAAAGAGGTTAGGAAATCTCTATTGGCATGAATATTGAACTAAATAGGAAGTAACCGGTTTGAGGTGGGCGCTAAGAAGAACCGTTATGGTTTGGCAAAATTTGCGACCATAAAGGCAAATGTCCACCAGTCCGGATCTTTTTTGAACATACAGGTTAAGAGGAAAACAATATGAAAAAGGTTGAGGCGATCATTAAACCGTTCAAGCTGGATGAAGTAAAAGACAAGTTGAACGAGATCGGGGTGAAGGGAATAACCGTTAGCGAGGTGAAAGGGTTCGGCAGGCAAAAGGGCCACACTGAGCTATATCGTGGTGCCGAATACGTGGTGGACTTTCTTCCCAAGATTAAAATGGAGATCATCATCAGCGACAATCAGGTGGAAGATGTGATCAGCACCATTATGCAGGCTGCGCAAACTGGAAGAATTGGTGATGGAAAAATATTTGTAATTGATCTTCAGGATACGGTGCGGATTCGTACCGGAGAGCGTGGGGAAGACGCTATTTGATCCGAGGGTTTTGCATATAGTTTCCTGACTAAAAGAATAATCTATATTCCCAGTCCGGGATTGTTGGATTTTATATGAGAAACTGGAGCCGCAGTGACGGCGCCGGTTTTTTTGCGTTATTTTATATTTGTTATCTTTAACTATATTTTGCAGGAGAACCTTTAATGACCCCCAAAGAGGCAGTAGATTTCGCAAAAAAAAATAATGCCCGAATTGTTGATCTGAAGTTTATGGATCTGCTCGGATCCTGGCAACATTTTTCTGTGCCTGCGAGTGAATTGGAAGAGCATCTGTTTTCAGAAGGACTGGGTTTCGACGGCTCCAGTATTCGTGGATGGCAGGCCATCAATAATAGTGACATGCTGGTCATTCCCGATTCGACCACCTCGGTCATGGACCCGTTCACGAAAGTCCCAACGGTCAGCATGATCTGTAATATTGTCGACCCCATCACCAAAGAAAAATACAGTCGTGATCCCCGCAATATTGCGCAGAAAGCGGAAGCCTATCTCAAGTCTACAGGAATTGGAGATACTGCCTATTTTGGACCGGAAGCGGAATTTTTTATTTTTGATAATATTCAATACGATTCCACTACCAATGAATCATTTTATTCCATTGATTCTGTTGAAGGGACCTGGAACACAGGTCGGGATGAAGCCCCAAATTTGGGCCACAAACCCAGGCATAAAGAGGGTTACTTCCCGGTTGCTCCCAACGATACCTTTCAGGATATACGCTCTGAAATGATGTTAACCATGGAGCAGGTTGGTATTAGCATGGAATGTCATCATCATGAAGTTGCCACCGGAGGACAAAACGAAATAGCTATGCGTTTTTCTTCGCTGGTTAATTGTGCAGACAACCTGATGTGGTACAAATACATTGTTAAAAATGTAGCTAGAGCACACAACAAAACCGCAACCTTCATGCCTAAACCCATGTACGGTGATAACGGAACGGGTATGCATACCCATCAGAGTATTTGGAAAGATGGCAAACCTTTATTTGCTGGAAATGGATATGCAGGTTTCAGTGAAATGGGCATGCACTACATCGGTGGAATTTTAAAGCATTCCCGAGCAATCTGTGCTTTTGCTGCACCCACTACCAATTCCTATAAAAGATTGGTACCTGGTTTCGAAGCGCCGGTTAACTTGGCTTATTCCAGCCGAAACCGTAGTGCGTCAATCCGAATTCCCATGTACTCGCCCAGCCCAAAAGCGAAGCGATTGGAAATCCGCTATCCCGATCCGTCCTGTAATGGGTATCTGACTTTTGCAGTGATGCTTATGGCGGGTCTTGATGGTATTGAAAACAAAATTGATCCTGGCGAACCTTTGGATAAAAATATTTACTCACTTGGACCGGAAGAGTTGGCTAGTATTCCTACATTGCCTCACTCTTTGGATCAAGCCCTTGAGGCACTCGAGGAGGATCATGAGTTCCTCCTCAAAGGGGATGTGTTCACTCAGGATCTTATCGATACTTGGATCGAATTTAAACGTGAGAATGAAGTGGATCCCCTGCGACTTCGACCGCATCCCATGGAATTCGAAATGTACTACGATTGTTGATTCAAGAATAAATTTGGAATTTAAAAACCCCCTGGGTTCTCCCAGGGGGTTTTTTTATGTGGTAAATTAGGTCGATAAAGAGTTTATAACCTGAACCCTCATCTTTAATATTTCATGACGCACAACGCAGAACTGATTAATAAGATTCACCAGCGCTCCCCTTGGGATGAAAACCTTACGGAACCTTTGCGGGGTTTAGGTTTTCGCGAACCCGAATCCGCCTGGAAAAACCTCATAGCCCTGGCCGGTCATGCCCAATTCGAAAAACTATACCCCGATTTCTTTCATGTATTGCTGGAGCTAATTTCAAGTTCGCATAATGCGGATATGGCATTGCATAACTTCGAACGATTTTCAGAGAAGATTTCGGATAAGGATTATTTATACACGCAACTGACTGAATCGTCTTCCTTGTTTATAGCCCTGGTGTTTTTATTTTCCGGCAGTCAGATACTCACCGATACTCTTCTAAGAGAACCGTCTTACGTGGACTGGCTGAGTCGACCGGAGACGCTGACTAAATCCAAAACCAAAGATATGCTGATGCGGGATTTTTATGAAATGGCCGGGGAGGAGTTTCAAGGTAAAAATATTTTTTCAGCGTTAAGAAAATTTAAAAAAAGGGAATACATTCGAATTGGACTTCGAGACTTATTAGGCAAGGTGGATTTTAAGGAAACGGTTGAAGATATTTCCAATATTGCTGATGTTTGTTTGCAGGCTGCCTATGAGCATTCCGACCGGGAATTGCGAAAAAAATATGGAAGCCCTGTGTATCAGGATGAAGATGGGATCTACAAGGAGTCTGAATTTGCTGTCCTCGGTATGGGAAAACTAGGAGGCCTCGAGCTAAATTACAGCTCCGATATTGACCTGATCTATATTTATACATCCAGCAAGGGAGAGACGCGTCCTGTGAGTGAGGGGGACTCATCTGTTATAAGCATCAGCAACCATGAGTACTTCACCAAGCTTGCGCTGGAGATTACTAAATCTCTCAATGAAATAACCTCCGATGGCAATGTGTTCCGGGTGGATCTTGAGCTTCGACCGGAAGGGAAAAGTGGTGAAATTGTAAATTCTCTGACCAGCTGTGAAATATATTATCAGTCCTGGGGTAGAACCTGGGAAAGGCAGGCCCTCATCAAGGCTCGTGTTTCAGCAGGTAGTGAAAACCTGGGTACAGAATTCTTCGATATGATTGAACCGTTTATTTATCGGCGAAGCCTGGACTTTGAGGCGATTGAAGAAATCAAATCCATGAAGTACCTGATCAATAAAAGCCTCAAAGGAAAACATTCAAAAGGTAATATTAAATTGGGATTCGGTGGCATCCGGGAAGTGGAATTTACCATCCAGGCTTACCAGTTGCTACTGGGGGGGAGGGATAAAAGCCTGCGTGTTCGAGATTCCCTGGGGGCTATGAAAATACTTTGCGAAAAAAATATTTTGACGGAAGAGGATCACCACCAACTTCGCGAGGCATACATCTTTTTGCGCAACCTGGAAAACCGAGTGCAAATCACCTTTGGTCTGCAAACATACCTCCTGCCAAATAACGAAACCGATTTGGCGATACTGGCACGAAAGATGAGGATTGCAGGTGATAACCAGAAAAATTTGGCCGAAAACTTAATGCAGGAATATGAAAGCCACACTCAGTTTGTAGGAAAGATGTTTGCCGAACAATTTGTGGAAAAAGAAAAGCGGGAAGTGGCAGAAACCATATCCGATGGGTGGAGCCGTTCCCGGATAGGGGAAGAACAATTTACCGAAAGCAGCCTGGCCGAAATTCCCTTTCTCCCAGACTTTAAAAGAGCTTACCGTTTTCTGGAGTCTTTTCGTGATGGGGCTCAATTTTCGCATCCTTCTGTGCAAAGTATTCAGGAGTTTTACAGCATTCTTCCAAAAATATTTCAGCAATGCAGAATAGTTCCTAAACCTGATTTAGCCATTGAGAACCTGTGTAAATTTGTTGAAGCGACAGGAGCCAGGGAATCTTTTCTAAAGCTGTTCCAGGCAAATGAAAATTTTCTGGAGTTATTGCTCATACTTTTTGGAAGTAGTGGAATGCTGTCACAAATTTTAATCAGGCGGCCCGATCTGGTAGATGTTCTCACTGACATGGAGGCCATTTACAGATATAAGCAAGCTGAAAAAATTCAGGAGGAATTAAATCGGGCTGTAAAATCTTCGCCTGATTTTGAGTCCAAGTCTCTGGTGGTTCGGCGGATCAAGCAAGCTGAGGAACTTCGCATCGGCGTGCGCTACTTAATTAAAGAGGCTGATCTTGCAGGAACCTTGGAGGACTTGTCCAATCTCGCGGACGTTTTTCTGGAAACTGTTTATCAAATTGCGTGCGATGAACTTGGAAAAAAAACAGGAAGCCTTAATCTCAATAACTTCTGCATTATTGGCATGGGAAAATTGGGTGGGCATGAATTGAATTTTGGATCGGATCTCGATGTCCTGCTGGTTTATGATGAAGGAAACAATGATTCGCCATCCGCAGGGCAATATTATTCCTCTTTGTCGCAGATGATCTATAAACTGACTTCCGAAATGACCTCGGCAGGTTATGCTTATAAAATTGATACCGAACTCAGACCTGAGGGTGATGCGGGGGTGCTTGTGCTTCCTATTCAAGGTTATGAAAAATATTATAAATCCCGAGCCAGAATCTGGGAGCAACAGGCTCTGGTGCGGGCACGTTTTGTGGCGGGTCACGCTGAGGTTGGGAAAAAATTTATCGAAATTGCTCACCAGTTTGTTTATCAGGACAAGTTTGAATATGAATCTCTTATAGAAATATCGCGTTTGCGGGAAAGAATGGAACTGGAACTGGCAAAGGAAACCATCAAAGGTAAGAATGTTAAACTGGGATTTGGTGGATTAGCGGATATCGAGTTTGGGGTGCAGGTTTTGCAATTGATTCATGGGAAAAAATTTACACGGCTTCGGAAGACGAACACTCTTTCTGCGTTACAAAATTTTGTTGCACTTGGATTGGTCGATCAAGATATGGCGACAGAGCTTCAGGTTAGTTACTTGTTTCTAAGAAATTTGGAATGTGCTTTACGAATTATTCGTCAAACCCCTACAAACACCCTTCCAAAAGATAATAAAGAATTGGCATCTCTCGCCCGCCTACTCGGATATAAGGGAGAAGTCACAGAAACTCTGGCAGGCGCTTTACTCGCAGATTATGAAAGCTATACCCAGCAGGTCCGAAAACATTATCGCAAGATAATTGGTAACCTCCTCCGCGCTCACTAGCCCACTCCCGTGGGAGAAAACTAGCAATTTGCTACTCCTCCGAGGAGATTTACTTTTTTCGATTCTGATTAAGCTTGTAGTCGATGCTGTCGATCAGGGCTTGCCAACTGGCTTCGATGATATTTTCGGAGACCCCAACGGTTCCCCATTTGGAGTGATGGTCGCCGGATTCCACCAAAACCCGGGTTTTGGCGCGGGTGCCTTTTTTTTCTTCCAGAATGCGAACTTTGTAATCGTAGAGATTGACTTCTTCGAGTTCCGGGTAAAATTTTACCAGAGCTTTTTTGATGGCCTTATCCAGAGCGTTGACAGGTCCGGTGCCTTCGGCGGCAGAAACTTCCTGAACTCCGTTGACTCTTAGCTTGACGGTGGCTTCGGAGATAGGTTCTTCATCCTCTTTGCGTTTTTCAACGATGACCCGGAATCCGATAAATTCAAAAAAGATATCTTTTTGTCCCAGCGCATCACGCATCATCAACTCAAAGGAAGCCTCGGCACCTTCATATTGGAAACCGAGATTTTCGGACTCCTTCAAAGTCTCAAGGATTTTCTGTACCTTGGGGTCTTTATCATTGACGTTGATGCCATACTCTTTGGCTTTGTAAAGCACATTGCTTTTCCCGGAAAGGTCGGAAACTAAAATGCGCTGGTGGTTGCCGACTTTTTCGGGTTCAATATGTTCGTACGTGTGAGAATTTTTGCGTACCGCGCTGACATGCACGCCACCCTTATGCGCAAACGCACTTTTCCCCACAAATGGTTGATGGTTAAAATGAGCTCGATTTGCCAATTCATCGACAAATGCTGAAACATCTTTCAGGGTATGCAGTTGTTCATCGGTAATGCAGTTGATCCCCATCTTAATTTTCAGATTGGGGATGATGGATGCAAGATTAGCATTGCCGCATCGCTCACCAATTCCATTGATAGTACCCTGAACCTGTTCGGCCCCGGCCTGAATAGCGGTGAGCGAGTTGGCGACCGCTACCTCCGAATCGTTGTGCGCATGGATGCCCATTTTCACAGAAATAGATTTTCTAACTTCTTCGAAAATGGAACGCACCTCGTGTGGGAGCGAACCGCCATTGGTATCGCACAAAACGATCCAGTCTGCTCCGGCAGATTCGGCTTCCTTTACGGCCTTGAGCGCATATTGCGGGTTATTTTTATAGCCATCGAAAAAATGTTCGGCATCAAATAGGACTTCATCGCGATGCTTTTTCAAATAGGCGATGCTTTCAAAGATCATGCGCAGGTTTTCATCCAAACTAGTGGACAAGGCATCTTTCACGTGTAAGTCCCAGGTTTTTCCGAACAGGGTTACCACCCGGGTTTCGGTTTTCATCAGGGCTTGCAGCACCGCATCGTCTTCCACCTTTTTATCGGGATAACGGGTGCTACCGAAGGCTGTGATTCGGGTCTGGGAAAAGCTTGCGCGCTGGGCTTTCTCAAAAAAATCGATGTCTCTCGGATTCGATCCCGGCCAGCCGCCTTCTACATAATGCACTCCCAGCTCGTCCAGTTTGTGGGCGATACGGATTTTATCCTCAACGGTGAAGGAGATACCTTCTGCCTGGGAACCATCCCTGAGAGTGGTGTCATAAATTTTTACGGGATTCATAACTAAACAGCTTTCACTTTTCGCGCGGTTTTCTTTTTAACCGGTTTGTCTGCCATTTTAAAAGCATCGTGCAAGGCATTGACCGCAAGTTTGGAATTTTTTTGTTCAATGATGCAGGACACTTTAATTTCTGAGGTGCTGATCATCAGTATATTTATTTTATTAGCGGATAAGGTTTTAAATATTTCAGCTGCCACCCCGGAGTGACTGCGCATACCTGCTCCGACAATAGATATTTTAGCAATCTTTGCATCAGCACTGACATGGGTGGCATGAATTTTTTTTGCCACTTTATTCATGATGACCATGGCTTCATCCAACTCTTCACGTGCGAGCGTGAACGACATGTCGGTATGCCCCTGTTCACTGACATTCTGAATGATCATGTCAACGGAGATGGACGCAGCTGCCAAAGGCTCAAAAATATTGGCAGCGATACCTGGTTGGTCGGGAACTTCCTTTAGAGTTATTTTTGCCTGGTTTTTGTCACACATGATTCCGGAAACAACCGGTTGTTCCATATTTGGATCCTCCTCGCAGATCAAAGTTCCCTTATCTCCTTCCTTGAAAGAAGATTTAACGATCAAGGGCATCTTATATTTATGGGCAAACTCCACACAACGGATTTGCAGGACCTTGGCTCCCAGACTGGCCATTTCCAGCATCTCATCATACGATACCACATCCAGCCTTCGGGCTTGCGGCACCATTCTAGGGTCAGAAGTATAAACCCCATCGACATCGGTGTAGATTTCGCATTGCTTGGCACCCAGCGCAACAGCCAGAGCTACCGCCGAAGTGTCAGACCCACCTCGCCCTAAAGTGGTCACATCGCCTTCGGGGTTGATGCCTTGAAATCCGGCGACAACGATCACGTGGTTTTCATTTAACATCTTACGGGCACGCCGACAGTCAATACTTTTGATGCGAGCCCGGGTATGGGTGCTGTCGGTCTCAAGTCCAATTTGCCGTCCAGTCAAAGAAAGGGCGGGAATACCCCGAGCTTGCAAAGCGATTGTCAGTAGAGCGGCAGAAATACGTTCACCAGAGGACAAGAGCAGATCAACTTCTCTCCGAGCCGGATTTTTAGCCAGACTTCGAGCCATTTTCAACAGTTTATCGGTCTCCCCTGCCATAGCAGAAACCACGACAACAATGTCTGCACCCGTTTTTCTGATTTTAGAGATACGGTCGGCCACATGTTCGATTCGATCCAGAGTTCCCACCGAAGTGCCGCCGTATTTTTGTACGATTAAAGAATTTTTCATAACTGGTCTGTCAGAAAAGCCGTCAATAGATCGGGAGCGTTAGAGAATGATTTTCCTGTTTCTAAAAGTTGTTCGTCATATTGGCTCGCGTTTCCCGATGATGCAGGATAAACCAGATAGGGAACCGGAGACCGATCGTATTTCATTAGCTGGGCCGAGTTGACATGGTTGACCACAACCATCATTTTTATGTCTTTCATTGTTTCTATCGCTTGAGCCAGAGGCTTGATGACCTGAGCATCGAAGTCCTCGATCATCATAATCTTATCGTCCATATTGCCTTTAAGTGAAACTTCTTCTCCTGCTGAAATATGGAGGAAAACCACATCTTTAGTTTCCAATTCCTTGAGGGTTGCAGAAACTTTTGCGGAGTAATCGGTGTCGGAAAATCCCGTTGCCCCTTCGACCTCCACAATATCTATTCCGGTGAGCTTGGCGATCCCTTTAACCATCAAAGATGCAGAGATTAAAGAAGCGCTTTTATCATACCGTTTCTGGAAGGAGGGTAGGCTGGGAAGTTCACCGTTCCCCCAAAACCAGATGCTGTTAACCGGATCATTTTTTTCAGCAACACGTTTTTTGTTATGGGCATGGTTATGCAAAATAATTTGTGCCTGGTTCATCACGAAAATCAATTCGCGAACTCCTTTTCCCTCTGGCATGAATTGACGGATTCCTTCACCAATAAGCTCGTTAGGCGGAGATAACATTTCTGAAATAGGCGGAATTTTTATAAACATCAGATTGTGATAGCCGCCGCCATGATGAAACGTAACTGGAACATCGATCACTTGCTCTTGCAGGGCATTTAAAAGTAGACCTGAATCATCATGGGAAAGAAGCCCACCCGTATAATCTTTCATGACCATGTCGTCATGTGTGGGTTGCAGGGTTATCAGATCGCAACAAAGGGCGATCTCATCTGGAGCCGGTGTTACTCCTAATCCTGCTGCAGAAAGCAGAGCGTGCCCTGAAGAATATTTTACGGGATCGAGGCCCAGAAGTCCCATGCAGGAGACTTCATTTCCAGGATGTAGATCATCCGGTATAGTTTGAACGGGTCCACATGCTGCGTTTTGCGTCAAGGCATCCAGATTCGGGGTATCGGCCAACTGCAAAGGGGTTTTATTATCTTTTTCCGCAAAAGGCCTGTCTGTCAGACCCGCCACGATAACAACTAAGTATTTCATATCTTTTGGAATATAGGGATTGAGATACCGGGTGGTACCAGGAAATTTTAAGGGCGCCTCGGTAAATTCTGTACTTTATGTTGGAAAATTCGCATGTCCTTAATTCTCAAGGGCATACTCATGACCCGGTGCAATTTTTAGAGGTGCCACTGATTATAACTTAATTTGTCCAAATTCCTCAACTTATTGATAAACCATGGGCCACCATTTATCCGAGGCTGTGTTATCCCTTCATAACTTGCATGCCATTCAGGATTGGGGTTGGGTGAGGCAAAATTTTGTCCATAAAAAGTTTATCAGATTGTGACTTAAATGGAACCTGGCTTAATGTAAGTTAGACCTATTCTATCTGTGGACCAATTAAAGCCAAGATAGAAAAATATCGTGAGAGGCGGGATTGATTTTGCGATACTTAAGATCTCTTTGTAAGTAAGTTTTATTATAAAAATCAAACTGTTATGGACGGAATCTCGCTTTTATGGTACCGTTCCTCGATGTTAGAATAAGGGGAATTGCGCTGACCCCGTCTTAATTGAGTTTTTATATTTTTGTTATTTTGACCACCTAATTCGGGGAGAAGAAGGAGAGCTTATGTATGAAGTAAATGAGATTTGCAGAAATGGTGAATCTCTACCTCTTACAACCGATGGATCTTTAAGAATAGTATTTATTGGAACGGGTTCTGCATTTGCCAAGCGCAGACGCCAATCTAATATGTTGATCATTCAGGGGAACCATCATGTATTGATAGATTGCGGTACTCAGGGGCCTTTGGCCCTCAACGATTTGGGATTGAGTGTTTTAGATGTTCGTTGTTATTTGCCCACCCACAGTCATGCGGACCATATTGGCGGATTGGAGGAAGTGGCATTGATGAATCGCTACACTCCCAATGTTTCTAAACCCGATATGATTATTTTGCGGGACTATCAGGATATTCTCTGGACCAAGAGCCTTTCGGGGGGTTGCGAGTACTGCGAGGCCAATCAGGGTCGTCCTTTGCAATTGACGGATTTTTTCAACATTCTTCGTCCACAGAATATTGAAATTGAAGGAAGGAAATTCTGGGCCTATAAACACGGGCCTATTGAATTGGTCATCATGCGAACGCGGCATTTTCCTGATACTGCAATTAGTGTGGACGAATCGCAGTGGTGTTCGGGGGTGTTTATCAACCGTAAAGTCTGGATTTCGGGAGATACCATGTTCGATGCAGACTATCCGATTCGTTTTGGCCGGCTGGCGGAAGTTATGTTCCACGACACACAATTATTTTTCGGTGGGGTGCATGCTTCGTATCAGGAGTTGGTGACATTGCCTGAAGATGTCCGGAAAAAAATGTTTCTCTACCATTATGGAGATAATTGGGATAAACCGGAAAGCTGGGCTGGTGGGTCGGATAAATATTCCGGCGATCCAAAAAAAGATGGATTTTTGGGTTGGGCGGAACAACACACCGCTTATGATTTTTACTGACCTTATCTTTGAGACTGATAAATTAATTTTTGAAGAAGAGTCTCTATCATGAGTTACCAAATTACGTTGAATACATGGTCGGGCGCAAATAAAGTGGAGGCTGCCGATAAGCTTTCCAAAGTATTCCGGTTTGATAATGAAAAGGCCACGACCATTGTCGATCATTTATGCCAAGGGCAACCTTGGCGTTTTGAAAGGCGTATCCCCGATCACCAAGCTGATTTAGCATCGACACATCTTCGGGATCTGGGGTTTTCCGTAAATCTCCAGCCTGTCGACGGTGAGATTGAACCCCTGCCCAATTCTGTTGTCATGTCAGAGGTCCCTGAGCAAACAGATAGTCCCACGCAGGAAGATAGTTCCTCCAATCGTTTCAAGTTTCAGGGCGATGGCCGTTCTCTTTTAAACATCAGCTTGGTCAATTTGATCAAGACGGTGTTCACATTGGGTATTTATCGGTTTTGGGCCAAAACCATTGTTAGACAATATATTTGGTCGCAAACCCTTTTTGTGGGAGATCGCTTTTCCTATCACGGTACGGGTAAAGAATTAATACGCGGGGCGGTCTTGTTCGGCGGGATTTTAATTTTATTGGGATTGATAAATGCATACGTCTTTTTCACTATTGGAGCAGTGGAAGGCGAAATGGTTTCCAACCTTGTCTCTTTCATCATTTTAGCTTTGCTTCCGGCACTTTTGGTAAGAGCCTGGAGGTATCGTCTTTCACGAACCGCTTGGCGCAATATACGTTTTTCCTTCCGAGGGAAAGGGATGGAAGCGTTTTTTGTGTATTTAATTGGGGTTTTCCTTACGGTTGTGACCTTGGGTTTTTACTGGCCCTACTTCAAAATGAAAACTGAAAAGTTTTGGCGTGAGAACTCCTGGTTCGGAGATGTGCAGTTCCGATTCTCTGGCGCGGGAAAAGATTTTTTTAAAAAGTACCTTTTTGCTGTGATCCTTACACCCCTCACGCTAGGGTTTTACCTGTTCTGGTTTGCTGCCGAATTGAAAAAATATTTATGGTCCCATACTCATGTTGGTGGGGCGACTTTTCATTTTCCCATAACAGGGAAAGATTATATGAAATTAAAGGTTACCAATTTTTTCCTTATCCTGTTTACCTTTGGAATAGGCTTTCCATGGGCAGTGGTTCGCAATCAAAATTTTGTGACAGACAACCTGACTCTTGCAGGAAATATTGAATTGGACCGAATTATTCAGGAAATGAAGGATAGCGGAGCCTTTGGAGAAGAAGCTCTGGATGCTATAGATGTTCCCATCGATTTTGGTTAAGGCTAACTATCAAACCTCTATTTGAAAAGAAGGGCCAAAAAACCAACTCCCCCCTTATTACCCCTTCGGGGCACGAAATACCTATTCGGCATGAAACCTAATGAAGAGGGCGTCACAGCTAAGGAAGAATATTACGCAAGGGGTATAGGTCAAGAGATCATTATGCCGAGACAACTTTTTGCTTGCCAGAGAAGGTTATTGCGCACTGCCCCTCCGGCCAGGAGTAGGAGACGGGTATGACGGGTCGAAAATTGCAATTTAC
Organism: Nitrospina sp.; assembly: GCA_018673915.1. Lineage (GTDB taxonomy): Bacteria > Nitrospinota > Nitrospinia > Nitrospinales > VA-1 > LS-NOB. Next base: position 53,976 of record JABHBK010000054.1, read on the forward strand.
AGGCGCTTTATTCGATGGCAGAAGTTCAGCGAAAATTTTTGTTGAAGTTGAGCTCACTCCTCAGGAAGTAATTCTTAAAAAGCCTGATCGCGAAACCATCCGTTGGAAGTACTCTCACCTTCATTGGACCGCCCAAACCCTCCCCTTCCAAATTGAGCATCACAGTAAAGATGAAAACCGCGGGCGTCTGGAAGCCCTGGTGGTCGAAGACCCTGAATTTTATGAAAGCGTTTCGAAGATTGCGCCAGAAAGTTTTTCTGCCAAAGGAAAGGTTTCCAATTTTAACTGGAAACTTTATATTTCGGGAATACTGATTTTAATATTTTCCGCATATGTTTTGATTAAAGTGGTCCCTTCGTTTCTGGCTGATAAAATGGTCGATAAAATTCCTGTTGAATGGGAAATGGTATTGGGCCAGGCTATATTGAGCATGCTTCCGGTAGAAGAGGAGCCCGATCCAGAAGTGCTGGCAATTTTGCAGGGTACGGTTGATTTGCTGAAGCAGGGGGGCAACTATCCCTATGATCTGAAAGTTTATATTTTGCCGGTAAAGCAAAATAATGCCCTGGCCTTGCCAGGAGGACCAATTGTGATCTTTGAAGGCCTGCTTAATGAAGCAGAGTCTCCAGAGGAATTGGCGGGTGTACTGGCTCATGAAATTCAGCATATCCTTCTCAGGCATTCAACTCGAGGGATTCTCCAGAATTTTGCGGGAAGTTTTCTGGTGACACTTGTCCTGGGGGATGTCAATGAGGCGTTGGAAGGAATTATCAAACTCACAGCAGAACTTGAAACGCTGGGATTGAGCCGAGAAATGGAAGCAGAAGCCGATCAGAAAGGAATGGAATTGATTCTTTCAGCCGATATCAACCCGAATGGTATGATTCGTATATTTGAAAAGCTCACGCAAGATGAATTATTGCCAAAGGGTCTATCAAAACATGCGGCTACTTCTGAAGAGAATGATATGAGATTTTCTTCATATTTTTCCACACATCCTTCTGGTCTTAACCGGCTGGTTCAGCTTGAAAAGCAAATGAAACCTCATGCAAACAGAACTTGGAAGCCCCTTTTCCCAAACTTGGATTGGAACAAAATTAAGCCCGGAAATTGATGCCCTTCTCAAAACTTTTCCAAAATAATAATTCAATTGCCCCACGTGTTTATTGGAGCTGGGTATTGGCCATCCTATTTATCTTTGGTTTATTCAGGTTTCCCGGCCTGGGAGTTCCGCTGGTGTCAGATGAATTGGCTAGCGTTTCGCTTTGGGCGCAAATGCCGACCCTCAAAATTTTCTCCAACTATCAATACCCCAATAACCATATTTTCCTTACATTTATCCTTAGCTTTCTGCTTAAAACCTTTGGGCTGAAAGAATGGTTGTTAAGGATGCCCTTAATAGTATGCGGGATAGTTACCATTTATCTGAGCTACCAGTTGGGAAGGAGGATTTCGGGAAGCACGGGTGTGGGGCTTTCCACGGCTTTTCTGTTGGCCGTTAGTGAAAAGCATATTTTATATTCTACCTATGCACGTGGGTACATCGTAATCATGATGCTGGCTTTGATGGTAGTGCTCTATGTGCTGGGTCGGCTAGAGGATCGAGTAATACAAATTCCAAAACCCTTTAATGGTTTCAATGGAGTATTGGCATTTTTTGGCTGGGTTGGCATCTGGATTGCCGGTACCTGGACGATCCCGACTTTTTTATTTTTTGAGGTTTCGGTCGCAATATTTTTAATGGGAATTTTAATAGTAGGAGTTCGTCATCCATCGCGTAAAAATAATATCCTATTAATACCCTTGGTTTCTTCCGTGGTGGGGGGCGTAGGATTTTATTTTCAATATTACGTGTTAATTAGCCCAGAAATGTTGGCTGAAGCAACTTCACAGGTGTCGACCATATCCTATTCTCAGTTTTTCCCGGGACTATTATCCAAATGGACAAGCCCCTTTGAATCTGTAGGCATTTTATTTTTACTGCTTGCTCTATGGGGCTTGGTTAACCTGTTTCAACAAAATCGCATTTTTGGGTTCTTGTTGGCCTGTGCGTGGCTGGGTCCCATATTTTTATCAATTGCTGGTTTTGTGCTGGGAAAGCTTCCGACCCTTCCATATTCTCGGACATTTTTTTATCTGCAACCTCTTTTCCTGTTGTTGAGTGTGATGGGTGCCAAGAATGCCGGAGCGTGGATGTTGAAACTGTTAAGAAAAAATTCGGCTTCTCAGGAAAGAGATTTGAGAATCATGACGGCATTTTTGGCTGGAGCTCTATTTTTTATTTCGGGTTTAAATTTTTTTCAACAAATTTATCCTCAGCGCGTGTCAAAAGAGCCTATAAATAAAGTTCATGATTTTGTTAAAAATATGAGTTCTAATGATCTACTTCTGGTCTCAAATAAAATGCATGTAAAGTTTTACCTGTATGGTGCCCTGGAAATGCGAGAGCGGACAGAAAATGTTCTGCGTGAAGGAAAATTAGGGGACATCTATTTTCTATATTACGATGAACATGGCACGGAAGAGGTTCAAGGTTCGGCTATTAAGGGAATATGGTATCTGGACTTAAGAAGGTTAATTGGGAAAGCGGGAAAAGAGGGGCCGGCTCTTCCTGAAGCGGCTTTTAAAATAGCAGGTCAATTTGGTCCCTTTACATTTTATCAATTAAAGCAGGATTGGTTACGACCCATATCTGGTTGGGAGAGAGCGGGACTGAACCCAGCCTCACAGGGAACGGAGTCTTTTAGGTGGGAACAATTTTCTAGCCCCTCAGGAGTCCGGCCCTTGATTCGATTCGAAGATTCCTTTACGGTGGCTATGAGGAATAATGAGCCTCAATTGCTTAAGGCTTCAGGTTTGACCTTGAGTTTGGTAGAAATTGCTGGCAATGATAAAAACTTTTCAGCGGCGATGTTGCGAGGACGGATGAAAAAAGGTGATGTTGACTATGACCCCAGTTGGAGGGCTAATGCATGGACTTTGGATCACCCCTATGGCAGCGATATTTTTAACCGTGTCTGGAATCCGGCTGTTTTTATTTCTCAGGGTGCGGGAATTTTGTCAGTGATAGATGTAAGTTTTACCCGACGCCTTGGAAGTGGGGCGTTGAGAAATTTTTTGAGCTATCGAATTGAAGAACCGAAGGTGGAGAAAAAATGATTGTCGTTACCGGAGGAGCAGGATTCATTGGTAGTGCCTTGGTGCACAGGCTTAACCAGAAGGGCTTTGATGATATCTGGATGGTGGATGAAAATGATCACCCTGAGAAGCAAAAGAATTTAGATGGGCTAAATTACTCGCGATGGGTGGGAAAGGATTTGTTCTTGAAAGAAGTCAGAGGATCAGAACTTCCTTCATGTTCAGCGATTCTGCATATGGGTGCATGTTCTTCAACGACTGAAACCAATGCGGCTTATCTGCGCGAAAATAATTTTGATTACACTCGATCTCTTGCTGAGTTCTGTTTGAAAAAGGATGTGCGTTTCATCTATGCTTCCAGTGCAGCAACTTATGGTGCGGGAGAGAACGGGTATTCTGATGACGAGTCACATCTTGAAACTTTAGCGCCTCTCAATTTATATGGGGCCAGCAAGCAATGGTTTGACCTATGGGCTAAAGAGGCAGGAGCCCTGAAAGAAATCGTTGGATTGAAATATTTTAACGTGTTTGGCCCGAATGAATATCATAAAGAAGATATGCAAAGTATGATTCGCAAAGGTTTTATGCAGGTGCGGGATGCAGGAGCATTGAATCTGTTTAAATCGTATAAGTCTGGGTATGGCGATGGAGGTCAGGAAAGAGACTTTCTGTACATACGTGATGCGGTGGCAATGACGCTGTTTTTTCTCGACCATCGGGACATTGGGGGAATCTTTAATGTCGGGTCAGGTAAGGCAAGGAGCTGGAACGACCTTGCCACAACCATTTTTCATGTGATGAATAAAAAAGTAAATATTAACTACATAGAGATGCCCGAATCTATTCGGGAACAATATCAATATCATACCTGTGCAGAAATGGGAAAAATGCGGTCAGCGGGGTATGTAGAAACGATCACTTCTCTAGAGGACGGGATTTCAGACTACATAAAAAATTACCTGATTCCTAACAAGCACTTTACATAAAACTTCAGGGAGAATAAGAAGTCAGCTGGCTTTATGTTGTTCCAGGATTTTTTCTAGTGTCTGTGTGGTGGAGTGGCCCTGGACAATGGGAATAAGTTCAACTTTTGCCCCATAGCCTTCAACAATTTCTCGGCCGACTACTTCATCAATTTTATAGTCGTCTCCTTTTACCAGGATATCGGGCCTGATTTCCTGAATGAGTTTTTCTGGGGTGGTTTCGCTAAAAAGGGTGATGTAGTCGATGTACTTTAAAGCGGCAAGAATATTGGCTCGTTCTTTTTCCGATTTAATGGGCCGGTTCTCACCTTTCAATTTTTTAACGGACTGATCGGTGTTGAGTCCCACTATAAGAATATCTCCCAGAGCCTTTGCCTTTTGCAGGAACTCGATATGTCCGCCGTGGATGATGTCGAAACAGCCATTGGTGAACACCACTTTTTTTTCGGTGCTTTTTGCAAGGCTAATAATTTTTTTCAATTCCTCAAGTCCAAGAACGGTATGAGAGGGGCGCAGCATTTCATCGTGCAGAAACTCGTTAATTTCTTCCAAGGTCACTACTGCGGTTCCTACTTTACCGACTACAACACTAGCTGCCATATTTGAAAGCCATGCGGCTTCTTGATAATCAAAACCCACAAATACTGCCATACCAAAGACACTGATAACCGTGTCTCCTGCACCGGTAACATCGAAAACTTCCTTGGCCACCGTTGGAATTGATACGAGTTTTTCCTTGTTTTGATACAGCACCATGCCATCTTTACCCCGCGTGATGAGGATGGCTTTTGCCCGTGTCAGGTTTAAAAGATATTCAGCGGCTCGGCCCAGGTCTTCGTTGTCTTTGATTTTGATGGGAACCGACTGCGCGACTTCACTTTCATTGGGAGTGATGACGGTTGCCCCTTTGTATCGAGAAAAATCTGAGCTTTTGGGATCGACAATGACAGATTTTTTGGATTTTTGAGCTCGGTGCATAATGGCTTTAATAATTTTTTCGGTCAGAATTCCTTTATGGTAATCAGAGCAGATAACCCCATCCATTCCGGGAATAATCTGGTTGATATATTGAATCAGTTTTTTTTCAGTTTCTTCAGTAATGGGACGATTATCTTCTTTGTCGATTCTCAAAATTTGCTGGTTATGGGCAATGATCCTCATTTTGGAAGTTGTGGGGCGATGGACGAATCGAAAAATTCCTTCTGTTTGAATAGACCGGTCGTGGATGGTTTTTAAAAGTATATCGCCCTTTTCGTCCTGTCCAATGGCGCCGCACAGATGGACCTCGCAACCAAGGCCAACCAGGTTATTTGCGACATTGGCGGCTCCGCCTAAAGAAAGGTTTTCGGAGCGAGTTTCCAGGATAGGAACTGGAGCCTCTGGAGAGATGCGACTCACCCCTCCCCAGATATATTCATCCAGTATCAAATCGCCGACAACGAGAATTTTCGGCCGTTCATTACTTTTAAAAAAGAATTTAAACTTTTCTTTCATTTACAGGTCTTCTTCAATAAGTTCACAAATAATATGCCCGATGGTTATATGCACTTCCTGAATTCTAGCCGTATCGTTAGAAGGAATGACGATAGACAGATTCGCAACTTCTTTTATTTTACCGCCATTATTGCCTACTAGTCCAATAGTCTCTGCACCGAGGGCATTAGCTTTTTTCAAGGCTCTCACAACATTTTCTGAGTTGCCACTGGTACTGATTCCTACTACTGCATCATTTTCCTGAGCCAAGGCTTCGAGTTGTCTCTCAAAAATTGTATCAAAACCATAATCATTTCCCAAGGCCGTTATCGATGAGGTATCTACCGTAAGGGCGATGGCGGGCATGGCCTTCCGTTCTTTTTTGAATCTTCCAATCAATTCTGCAGCAATATGTTGGGAGTCACCCGCACTTCCTCCGTTGCCCATTAATATCAGCTTCCCTCCTTTTTGCAGGCAGGCCTTGATGCGGTTTGCCGCTTCCAGAATGTCCCCTGATAGAGTATCAGCGACTACTCTTTTTAAATCGGCGCTGGAGTATAGAAAATCCTTAACACGTTGCATAGGGTTTAATTTTATTTAAAATATAAATAAATAAACATCTTTTATTGTACCAATACTATTCTACAGCAAGCCCTCGTCAGCAAAACTGAAAAATCCATTGCCGCCAATGATAATATGGTCAACCATATGAATACCTACAATTTTACCGGTTTTATTGAGTCGATGGGTAATTTCGAAGTCCGCTTGGCTTGGAGTGGGGTCTCCGCTTGGGTGATTATGGATTAAGGCGAAGGATGCCGCCGATTCCCGGATAGCTGGGATCATGACCTCCCTTGGGTGAACTATGCTAGCATTTAAACTTCCTTCTGAAATAGTTAGATCCTTAATATATTGCAGTTTGGGATCCAAGAGAACTATTTTTACAATTTCTTTTTTCAGGTTTTTGAGAAAGGGGGAGAACTGGTCCACAAAAGCCTGGCTGGACTTCAATTTATTCTTCATGCTGATTGGCTTTGAAGCCATGCGTTTTCCTACTTCCAGTGCGGCTTTGATTTGTGCCGCTTTGGCCGAGCCAATGCCTTTAACCTCACATATTTCAGTCACCGTTGCCTGATCCAGACTTTCCAGAGTACCAAACTTGTTAAGAAGGTCCCGGATTAAGTCCACCGCATTTTTTTTGGCGCGTCGATCCCCAGATCCAATAAGGATTCCCAACAGGTGGGCATCTGACAAGGAATGGCTCCCAAACTTAATCAATCTTTCGCGCGGACGTTCATCTTCCGGCCAGTACTTTATGGAAGCTGAATTTTTTCCTGGCATGCCAAAATCCTGGGGTTTCAGGTTTATAGCTGTTCTTTAAAATATTTCAACGTCGATTGCAGCCCTTCGTCCAACCCAACTACGGGTCCCCAGTTTAAATATTTCTTGGCGCGAGTGATATCTGGTCGCCGGACTTTAGGATCATCCTCTGGTAAGGGAACGCAAATAATTTTACTCTCGCTGTTCGTAGCTTGCAAAATTTTATCGGCCATTTCCTTAATCGTCATTTCATTTGGGTTGCCAATATTAACGGGTTCATTCTGATCTGAAGTTAACAGGCGATAGATACCTTCTATGAGATCTGATACGTAGCAGAAGCTTCGCGTTTGTGACCCCTCTCCGTAGACCGTTAAATCCTTTCCAGTGAGAGCTTGCTTTAAGAAATTTGGAATAGCCCGGCCGTCATTGACCCGCATGCGTGGTCCATAGGTGTTAAAAATTCGGACGATCTTGGTGTTGATCCCGTGTGTTCTGTGATAAGCCATGGTGATGGCTTCGGCAAACCTTTTTGCTTCGTCATAGACACCGCGCGGTCCGATTGGATTTACATTGCCCCAATACTCTTCGGGTTGCGGATGAATCAGAGGGTCTCCATAAACTTCGGAGGTGGAAGCAAGAAAAAAGACAGCTTTTTTTGCCTTTGCTAGCCCCAGAGCATTATGAGTGCCAAGCGCGCCGACTTTAAGGGTCTGGATCGGAAGTTCCAGGTAGTCAATGGGACTGGCAGGTGATGCGAAATGAAGAATATAATCTAACTCGCCATCCAGATCGATGTATTCAGAAACGTTATGTTCCACAAATTGAAACTTCTCACTTTTTATGCCGGAGATATTATCTTTGGAACCGGTAATAAGATTATCCATGCAGACCACTTCATGGCCTTTATTTAAAAGGTATTCACATAAATGCGACCCCAGAAAACCTGCGCCTCCCGTTACTAATGTTCTTGGCATCTTAACCTCATGATTGATTTGCAATTTGAATTGGATCAAACAGGGTTCCCCGTTCGATTTTATAGCCAGCCAGAAAACTTTTAGCTGGCATGTTTTTTTTTCCTTCGGGCTGAAGTTCGGTAATGATCAGCCTGTCTTTCCCAGTGCCTACCTCAATACCCATATCAGTCACTCGCTCAACTTGCCCGGGACGATCTTCAGGTGTTCCTTCCGTGACTTGGGCTTTTAATATTCTTAAACGCTTTTTGTTTAATAAAGTGTAAGTTCCTGGCCAAGGAGTAAGACCTCGAACCTGATTAAAAAGGGTTGCTGCAGGTTGATCCCACTTTACCAGCCCTTCCTCTTTTTTCAGTTTAGGTGCATACGTAGCTTTGCTGTGATCCTGAGGGATTGGTAAAAGGGTGTTTTCCTCCAGTCTTCTGAGAGTTTCCAGTACCAAAGCCCCTCCCATTTCCGAAAGGGTATCGTGCAGCGTTTGTGCGTTATCGGTCTCATGTATGGGAGTTTCTTTTGTGAGCAAAATATCTCCAGTATCCATTCCTTTATCCATAATCATGCTGGTGACTCCAGTTTGGGTATCCCCATTAAGAATGGACCGATGAATAGGAGCTGCCCCTCGGTATTTAGGCAAAAGCGAAGAGTGCAGGTTGATACAAAATAATTTTGGAATTTTAAGAAAAGTTTCACTCAATATTTGCCCGAAAGCGATCACGATAATTATGTCAGGCTGATTTTTTCTCAATGATTCAATGAACTCAGGGTCATTAACTGTTTTGGGTTGCAGTATAGGGAGACTAAAGTCCAAGGCATACTGTTTAATTGGAGAAACAAGAAGTTTCTGTCCACGGCCCTTCGGTTTGTCAGGTTGAGTGATGACTGCCAATATGGAATGCGAAGAATTGTGCAGGACTTTCAGGGTAGGAAGCGCGAATTCGGGTGTTCCCATAAACACAATGTTCATGCATCTTGCTCTTTAATTTTCTTTTTAAATTTTCGCTTAAGGATATCGCGCTTCATTTTTCCAATGTTGTCCCAAAACAGTATTCCGTTCAAATGGTCCATTTCATGTTGAAAGGCTCTCGCCAGATATCCTTCAGCTTCATAGCAAACTTCATTTCCATCCAAATCGTAGCCTTTAATTTCAATCTGAGTGGCCCGGTTAACTTCTGCCAGCACATCGGGAATACTCAGGCAACCCTCCTCCCCGGGTTCACTGCCTTCCATAGCTGTTATTTCAGGATTGATCACGGAAACAAGATTTTCTTTTTCGGTTTCGACACCCAGGTTGACCACAAACATGCGCCATGGCAAACCGATCTGGTTTGCGGCAAGCCCAACACCCGGAGCAGCGAGAGTGGTTTCCACCATATTTTCCGCAAGGGTAACCAACTCGCCGTCAATATTCTCGATGGGTAAGCACATTTTCCTCAATACGGGATCAAGGCAGTTTTTAATTTCTAGCAAAGCCATCTTTATAAACCTTATCGGTCATCGACCGAAATATCATCAGGAGCAATTGGTCAGTCAATTTTAATACATAATGAAGCAAGTATCTAGCTGTTGCTGACTGGGCCGCTAGGTGGTGTATTCTGCATTGATTTTAACGTAATTATAAGAAAGATCGCAGGTCACCACTTCATCCGATTCTTTTCCGTTGTTCAGGTTTATGGTGATATCGATCTTCGAAGATTTCATAGCTTTTTCCAACTTCTTAACAGGAAGTCCTGAAGGACTACCCTTTTTAAAAAGCACATTTTTGTTGAGAGAAATATCGACCCGGTTCGGGTCGAGGGGAACCCCGGCATTCCCGATTGCCGAGAGAATGCGGCCCCAGTTGGGGTCCTCCCCAAACAATGCTGTTTTGACCAGAGATGAAGTGGCAACGGAATTGGCAACCCGGTAGGCATGCTGGCGAATTTTTGCACCCTCGACATGAATCGTGACAAACTTGGTTGCACCTTCTCCATCCAGTACAATTTTTGCTGCGAGGCTCTTGCAGATTTCACATAAGGCCTTGATAAAAGCTTTATAGGAAGTGGTCCCTGCCTTGATAGGAGTGTTTTCAGCCTTGCCATTGGCCAGAATGAAAATGCAATCGTTGGTGCTGGTATCTCCGTCAACAGTGATGCGATTAAAAGACCGGTCCGTTGCTTCTTTCAGAGCTTTCTTCAAGGTTTTCGAATCTATGCTGGCGTTGGTGCATAAAACCCCCAACATGGTTGCCATATTTGGGTGGATCATTCCGGACCCTTTGGTGATTCCGCCTATCACGATACTTTTGCCTTGAAAGGTGTATTGAACGCGATCGGATTTCGAAACCAGATCAGTGGTCAGGATGGCTTGGGCAGCATGGTTCCAGCTATTGGCCGTCTTCCCGATCTTTTGTGCCAGATCAGGAGCCGCTTTTAATATTTTGTGTGCAGGCAGAGGAACACCAATAACTCCCGTCGATGCGATCAGCATTTCCTTTTGTGGGATGGATAGTTCTTCCGCAAATTTTTTGGTAATCGCCTCGCAATCTTTCAAACCTTTTGGGCCAACTACTGCGTTGGCATTTCCACTGTTAATAACTACAGCCCGGCTGGTGCGAGATTTTGCCAGAGCATTCCGGCTCCAAACCACGCTGGGTGACACCACAACATTTTGGGTAAAAACTCCGGCGGAAGTTGCCGGTACGTCAGACACGATTAACATCAGGTCTTTCAAGTTCTCGTCCTTGATGCCGCAGGAAAGGCCACCGGCTTTAAAACCTGGTACGGCAGGATTGCGGTTTTTTGAAAATTTCATGATTTGTAGAGTCTCTTTATTTATTCGGTGATTTTTTCTGCGGCAACTCGCGAACCTTTACCTTATAAGGGCTGTTCGTGGCCAAAAGCAATTTTTAGAGGCGCGCTTAAGGAAAAATTCCAGGAGCCATGAGACCCGTTTTTTCATCCAGACCCAGCATGATATTCATATTCTGTATGGCTTGCCCTGAAGCGCCTTTGATTAAATTGTCTATGGCGCTGGTAATTATTAAACGCTGGTTCCGCGAATCCACCTTAAGGCCAATATCGCAAAAATTTGAAGATAGTACATGATGACTGCTGGCAAATTTTCCAGGATTCAATACACGTATAAAACTTTCACCTTTATAAAATTCGCGGTAGTGCTCCACCAGTTTTTCATCGGTGAGGGTCTGATTCAGATTGATATAAACCGTGCTTAACATTCCCCGGGTCATAGGTATCAGATGCGGGGAGAAGGTGACACGCACAGGTTTGCCGGCCAGGTTGGAAATTTCCTGTTCCATTTCCGGAGTGTGTCGGTGTTCAGCAAGGCCATAGGGGCTGACCCCTTCGTTAGCCTCGGTGAAATGAGTGGTCAAGGAAGGTTTGCGTCCCGCGCCAGAAACGCCAGACTTGCTATCAGAAATTATGGAATTAAGGTCGACCCACTCGGTCTTAAGAAGAGGAGCCAGAGCAAGAATAACGCTGGTAGGGTAGCAACCAGGGTTGGCAATGAACCGTGCTGACTGGATGGACTCCCGGTGCAATTCCGGCAAACCATATACCGCCTGCTTCAGAAGTTCCGGGTGAGTATGTGTGACCGAATACCAGTCAGGGTAGGCTTTCGGGTCTTTCAGCCGGTAGTCTGCACTCAAGTCGATGACTTTGCAGCCGGACTGCAAATAAACGGGAAGCTTCGCCATTGCCGTGGTATGCGGCAAAGCCAAAAATAAAACTTCACATTCCTTGACGATGCTGTCATCCAGAGGCTGCAGTTTCAGATCAACCACTCCATTCAAAGATGGAAAGACTTCAGCGATGTTTTGACCCTGAAATGTTTCAGAAGTCAAAACCGCGAGTTCCACATCTGGATGTTGGACAAGAAGTCGAATTAACTCCAGCCCGGTGTATCCACTGGCTCCAGCTATGCCTATTTTAATCATAGTAAAATGCGCCTGTTTAATAGTGAGGGCCTTTTGCCCCATATATTGAGTAGTTTGAAAAAGAATTGATCCCAGGAAGGGACAGGCTACGCACTACCATACCATAATGTATGAATGAAACTCTGTTTTATGGCTGAATAATTCTAGTGGCGGGTAACCGGCGGAACTGCCGGGGGCAACGAGCAATAAGCTTTACTGCTAGCAATTGTGCTCTGAGCTCTTGATATTCTTCCCAGGTTCTCATGTACCGCGTAGGTACAACGAGTCATATCCCATGGCCTCCCCTGCAAAGGGGCGGCTCGGGTATTAACGTTTCGAGAACTGGAACTTTTTGCGTGCCCCGGGTTGTCCGTATTTTTTTCTTTCTACGGTTCTTGAGTCCCGGGTGAGGAATCCAGCTTTTTTGAGGGGTGCTCGTAAGTCTGCGTTGGTTAAAATGAGAGCGCGGGAAATTCCCAGGCGCAACGCACCAGATTGTCCAGAAAGTCCACCACCTTGAACCGTGGCTTGAATATCTACAGACTCTAGTGTTTCAGTCGTGATAAGTGGATGCTTGACGATGCACTCAAGGCTTTCCCGACAAAAATATTCTTTAAGGGATTTGTTGTTGACAGAAATTTTGCCTTCTCCCCGTTGAACCCATACCTTGGCGATAGACTCTTTACGTTTTCCAGTAGCGTAAAACTTTTCGATGGTGCCTTCCATAATGGTATTAACCTTCTTTTAAAAAGTGACCTAATATTTAGACCGCGACTACTTCCGGATTTTGGCTCGCATGCGGGTGCTGGTCGTTATCGTAAATTCTGTAATTGTTGTTCAGGGTTCTGCCTAATCTGTTTTTGGGCAACATTCCGTAGATCGCTTTTTTCAGCAGATCAGAAGGTCGCTTTTCGAGGACTTCCTTCGCCGTGACAGATTTGATTCCTCCCGACCAACCGGTATGATGGTAATAAATTTTGTCGTCCCATTTTTGGCCGGTCAGTTTAACTTTTGCGGCGTTTATGATGATAACATTATCCCCTGTATCGACATGGGGAGTGAAAATGGGTTTGTGCTTACCTCGAATGATCGAAGCGGCTTTACTCGCTACGCGTCCGAGAGGTTTGTCAGTAGCGTCAATCACCACCCATTTTTTAACAACGTCGCTCTGCTTGGCAAAAAAAGTTCTCGTAATATTTCGATTTTCGTTCATTATATTCCGGTTTTCGTAAGGATTTATTTTTGGTATTGTAAACCGGCTATATTAAAAGAGATATTCGTCCCTGTCAACCTGAAAACATAATTAAATCAACGGAACAGCCGGAATGTTTCTTTACTTTATTTTTAAGGGAGAATAGGCTAGGTTTGTTTGTTTTTATACCTTCTAGAGTTAATAAGCTAACTATATGGAAAATATGACTAAATCTGAAGACTTGGAGCCGGTTGGTGATCCTTCCAAAATCCGCTTGGATATAAGTGGAGAGGTTTTGGACCGAGCCATTGAAAGTTCGCAAGAATATTTGCTCTCCTGTCAGGATGAGGAAGGCTATTGGGTAGACGAATTGGAGGCCAATGTCACCATTTCAGCCGAATTGATTTTCTTCATGCATTTTACCGACCGCCTGGATTCTGCCAAGCAGGACCAGATCGTGAAATATTTACTGCATCTTCAGAGGGAAGATGGCAGTTGGCCTCTTTTTTATGGAGGCTTGTGTGACATCAATTCAACCGTTGAGGCTTATATGGCCTTGAAGATGGCGGGCCTGCCCGCAAATCAGGAAGAGATGGTGCGGGCACGACAAGCGATTTTTGCCAATGGGGGAATAAAAAAGACCCGGGTTTTCACGAAAATGTTCCTGGCTATGTTCGGTCAGCTTTCCTGGAATGATTGTCCAGCGGTGCCTGTAGAAATTATTTTATTGCCGAACAGCTTCTTTTTCAACATCTATGAGATTTCAAGCTGGTCTCGGGGAACGGTGGTCCCCCTTTCTGTAGTGCGTTCCCTCGAACCGGTTCACGAGCTTCCGGAAGGGCGGGATGTCCAGGAGTTATTTACCGAAAAAGATGGAGACTTGGACTTTAAACCCGATGGCCTGCCTTTCACCAGTTGGAAGAATACGTTTATATATTTGGATCGTTTGACTAAGGTTGTTGGCAAGTTTCCCTGGAAACCTTTTCGTAAAAAAGCACTTCGCAAAATTGAGCAATGGACCCTGGAGCATCAGGAAGACGAAGGTGACTTTGGCGGCATTCAGCCGGCGATGTTCAATGCCCTTTTAGCCTTAAACCTTTTAGGTTATGCCAATGACCATCCCGCATGTGTAAAAGGAATGGAAGCTGTGGATCGATTCCTGCTGGAAAAAGAGGGTCGACTCTGGATGCAGGCCTGCGTCTCTCCCTTATGGGATACAGCGATTGCCGCCAATGCTTTGTTAGATTCGGGATTGCCTTCAGACCACCCGGCACTCATTAATGCTGGAGAATGGATTGTCAGCAAGCAAGTGATTAAGCGTGGAGATTGGCAAGTAAAGAATCCGGGAGCGGAGCCGGGAGGTTGGGCGTTTGAGTTTTATAATGAATTGTACCCGGATACCGATGACACGGCAGAGATATTGCTTTTCCTCAATCGGGTTGATATGCCCGACAATCGCTGGAAATTGAGCGAATGCCAGCGGGCGATGGACTGGTTGCTGAGCATGCAAAGCAAAAGCGGGGGATGGGGGGCCTTTGATATGGATAACGATAAAGAGGTTCTTAACGAGATTCCTTTTGCGGATCATAAGGCGTTGTTAGATCCTCCTACAGTGGATGTGACCAGCCGCATTTTGTGGATGCTTTCGCAATGGGGATTTAACAAACAACATCCGCAAGTTCAGCGTGCCATTCAGTTTGTCAAGGAACGCCAGGAGGTTGATGGATGTTGGTTCGGTCGGTGGGGAGTGAATTATATTTATGGGTCGTTTCTAGCTTTGAATGGTTTGAATGCTATTGGCGAAGACATGAAAGCTCCGTTCAGTCGAAAAGCAGTAGTCTGGCTTGAAGCCCATCAAAATGAAGACGGAGGCTGGGGTGAAACTTGCCAAAGCTATGCAGAGCCGAGCTTGCGGGGTCGGGGTAAAAGCACTGCTTCGCAAACTGCCTGGGCATTGCTTGGGCTCATCGCCGCCGATGAGGCTGAAAGTTCCGCCGTAAAGCGTGGCGTACGCTATTTAATCGAAACGCAAAATGATTCGGGAGAGTTTTCAGGAAGTTGGTGGGAGGATGAGTTTACCGGCACGGGATTTCCCGTCCATTTCTTCATCAAATACCATATGTACCAGCATTTCTTCCCGTTGATGGCGTTGTCCCGTTACCGGCAAGCCGCCGGTGGCAAAGGGCACTAACTTTTGCTGGCTAGCAAAACTTGTCTCGGAACGATTAAGCTTTTGCCCGTTTGTGTCTTTCCTAAAAGGGGAAAGTCGTTGCTAGTCGGGTCCAGCGGTACGCTGGTTAATGTTGTCGAAGCATCTCAACCGCGAATTTAGTTCGGGTTAAGTGTTCCGTAGCGGAGGCGATCACTTCGCCGCTCATTACATCGGTCAGGGTAAGGTGGACATCAATATTTGTTCCAAGATCGGTGATCCTGCCTGTGATTATAGCTTGGGAATTGAGTGCCTTGCCCATTTGCCGGATTTCTTCCCGGTTGTACAAGTATGAGTGTTTCAGATTTAACTGATCCAGGATTGCATTGACCTCTCCTTTTTGCGTGACCCGGAAAACCTTATCCTGAAAAAAATATTTTTTAGTGATTGCTTCCACGATTCTGGATGCCAAATATTCTCCAAGAATGGGGGGTCGGTTATCTTCATCGACCAGATCCATAACGGTGACCTTGTTGATCTCATACTCTGCGATGTCAACGGTCAAATTTTGCACCAGCTCACTTGATTTATCTTTGTAGTAATTGGAGTCGGTCTGCGTGCGTAACATTTTGCTCCAGAATTGCGATGGAGCCATCTTCACTTCACAACCGGTGATGAGGAAGGTGATCATGAGCAAATAAAGCAATTTTCGTGTGTCCATAGTTTATAAACCTTTGATATTTTAGTTGTCTTATCGTCTAGAATCAGAATTCACTTTAGGTTTAGTGCAAATCATATGCCTTGCTTCAACTTATTAGCCGTCTATGAAAATATAGCGAAATAAAAGCTTTTAAATATAAGGGGTTATGGTCCGATTACGTGCAGAGAGCAGGGGGTTTCATGGAGTCAAAAAAAGCGAGAAAGGGAGGGATATTTGCCGGTACCCTCAACTTTTTGACGCTCCTCTCCTCTTTCCAGGCTGAGAGAATTGGTAGTCACAATGAGCATATTTGCGGCCAGTTGCTATTTTTATGCAGTCCAGGAAAATTTAGTGTATAAAAGAGGATTCATTTTCCACCCATAATTTGAGGAAGTTTTAAGTGAAAGTTCGTTTTTTGTACTCATTGTTGCTGGCGGGGTTACTGATTGTTGGTTGCGGAGGTGGCGTTGAGGGTGAGGATGTTGTTGAAAAGTCATCCTTCCAGATGCCGATCAAAGAAAATACCTGGGTTCGCAAAGAAACCGTGCGTAAAACCAAGGATGATTTCTTTTCCTCTAAAGGCAAAAAGAGTCTTGAAGTTCCTGTTAACTCTGCTCTGGTGGCCAAACTGAAAACACCTGTTTCTCTTTCCATCAGCACATTGCAAGAATGCCTGGATCAGGCTAATGCCCTAGATAAAACACGCCACGCTGTGCAAAATCGTGGTGGAGTTTGGGGGGCGTATGAGGCAGTGATGAAAGCCAAACCTTATTCAGATTATGGAATGCAACTCGACAGCCAGACCAATCGGATGGTGTTTTCTCTCCAGCATATTTGCAAGAACTCGCAGGAACGAAAGTTAGGTGGGTGGGGTGCAGATACGGTGCAGAGGTATGAAAGCCTGGGTAAAGAAGGTTTTCAAAATTACTATATAGAATTGGGGGAGGTTCTGGGTGATATCGATAGATGGGTGCGTTTCGCCGAGTTTGCCATCCAAAGTAGGAATCGACAAATCCCTTATTCAAAAATTGGTGAATCTATTGCCCGCGCCAAAACCCTGGTAGATCTTTATGATGATCTTTCGCAAAGAAAAATTGATGACACTAATATGCAAACTTTCCTCACAGAAGGTGCCACGCTCCTGAGTGTTATCAACGAGAGTTTTACCTCCGACCCTCAATTGATGCTCGCCCTTCAAGATGAAGAAATCCTGCCCTTCGATGATATTGAAGGTGAAATGTAACCACTCGATTAGAGAGACCAGTGGGGCGGTGATACCCCTCCAGGGCATGAAGGCTGATGAAGGAACATAACATCAGGGAGGAAGTTATTTTATTGCCTCCGGCGGCTCGCCGGACTTGACCAAAGGATTGATAACACTTAGAATAGCTCCATAAGAATTTTTTAGGCGCGTAGCTCAGGGGTAGAGTATTTGCTTGACATGCAAGGGGTCGGCGGTTCGAAACCGCCCGTGCCTATTTTTTTCGGCCTCAAAGGTCTAGTTGGGCATCATGCCGACGTGTATGATGCCTTTTCATTTGCCGGACATTGTCAACTGGCTTTACCGGATTGAGCACACCTCGCCGTTGAGCGATTTAGTTAATTGAGTTTCCAAAACCATTTAAACGGCTGACAGCGGAAAACAAATTTAAAAAATGTCGAACAACCCAAATCAACCCGATTTAGAAACCGTCCGTCACAGTTGTGCCCATTTGATGGCGCAGGCGGTTCAGGAACTATTCCCCGGAACCCAAGTCACCATTGGCCCGGTTATCGAAGATGGTTTCTATTACGATTTTTCCCGCGAGAAAGCTTTTGTGCCTGAAGATCTGGAAAAGATCGAAAAGCGCATGAAAGAAATCGCCGCGAAAGATTTAGAAATCGTGCGCACAGAAATGCCTCGTGAAGAAGCGATAAAAAAATTCACCGACATGGGGGAGAAGTTTAAAGTCGAGATCATTGACTCTATCGATTCCACCGAACCGCTTTCTGTTTATACGCAGGGAGACTGGTCGGATCTTTGCCGGGGCCCGCATGTTGAGTCTACTAAAAAGATTAAAGCATTTAAGCTTCTGCACACTTCATCGGCTTACTGGCGGGGTGACGAGCGTAATCCCGTCCTGCAACGCATTTATGGCACCGCCTGGAACACGGAAAAAGAATTGCGGCTCTACATCAAAAGATTGGAAGAAGCCAAAAAACGTGACCATCGAAAGTTAGGTAAAGAGCTCGACCTGTATTCGGTTTCGGATGAGATCGGACCAGGACTCATTCTCTGGCATCCGAAGGGCGCGCGCATCCGCCACTTAATGGAAGATTTCTGGAAAAAAGAACATTTCAAGCATGGCTATGAGATGGTCATCAGTCCGCATGCGGCAAAGATCGACCTGTGGAAAACCAGCGGCCATACCGAGTTCTATAAAGAGAACATGTTTTCCAATATGGATATTGAAGGCAAA
This sequence comes from Nitrospina sp., assembly GCA_018673915.1. Classification (GTDB taxonomy): domain Bacteria; phylum Nitrospinota; class Nitrospinia; order Nitrospinales; family VA-1; genus LS-NOB. The sequence goes on from JABHBK010000054.1 coordinate 72,274, forward strand.
GAATATGTCATGAAGCCGATGAATTGCCCCTTTCATATCCAGATTTATAAAAGCAAATTGAGAAGCTACCGCGACCTGCCTGTAAGGTTCGGCGAGTTGGGAACGGTTTACCGTTACGAACGCTCCGGAGTTCTACACGGCCTGCTCCGCGTGCGCGGGTTCACGCAGGATGATGCGCATTTGTTCTGTCGCCCTTCTCAGATTGAAGAAGAAATCACCAAGGTTCTCGATTTGATCGTATTTATTTTGCAATCGTTCGGGTTCTTCGAATACAAAATTTACTTGAGCACACGACCGGAAAAATATGTCGGCGCAGATGAAGGCTGGGAGAACGCCACCAAGGCTTTAGAAAATGCCCTGAATAATAAAAAACTGGATTTCGAAGTCGACCCGGGTGAAGGAGTATTCTACGGTCCAAAAATTGATATCAAAATCAAGGACAGCCTGAACCGGTATTGGCAGGTTTCTACCGTGCAGGTCGATTTTAACCTTCCCGAACGCTTCGACATAAGCTATATTGAGGAAGATGGTCAACGTCATCAACCAATTATGCTCCACCGTGCCTTGATGGGCTCTCTGGAGCGTTTTTTTGGTTGTCTGGTCGAGCATTATGCGGGAGCGTTCCCGTTATGGCTGGCCCCGGTGCAGGTTATTCTTTTAACAATTACGGATAATCAGATCGAATATGCCGAAAAATTGGCCAAACAGTTTGAAGAATTGGACATTCGGGTAGAAAAAGACTTGCGAAATGAGAAGATTGGGTTCAAAATACGCGAGGCCCTACTACAGAAAATCCCTTATATGGTTGTTTTAGGGGACAAAGAGGTTGAATCCCAAACTCTGGGTGTTCGAAAGCGACGTTCCAAGGAAACCCGGACCCTCGATTTTGAGTCCTTTCTGGAAGAATTAAAGTCCGGCATAAATTCCCGGCTGATTGAAACTGAAAACTAATTATATAAAGGTTAGATTTAAATTAATAAGAAACAGCGCATTAATAAAATGATTCGGGTGCGGGAAGTCTCCGTGATTGGCGATGACGGAGAGTCGATAGGCACTATCCCCACAGAAGAAGCCTTGAGCATGGCCGAGGAACAGAATATGGATCTTGTAGAAGTTTCTCCAAATTCTAATCCTCCTGTTTGCCGAATTATGGATTATGGCAAGCACAAGTATAAGGCCAGTAAAAAAGCGCACGAGGCCAAGAAGAAACAAAAAATCATTCACGTTAAAGAAGTAAAGTTTCGGCCTAACACTGACCAGCATGATTTCGATTTTAAATTGAGGAATGTGCTCCGGTTTCTAGAAAATGGTGATAAGGCTAAAGTTGTTATTTTCTTTAAAGGACGTGAAATCGTCCATCGCGAATTTGGGATGAAGGTGCTGGAACGGGTTGCCGAGGCAACAGAGGAGACGGCAGTTATTGAGCAACAGGCTAAGCAAGAAGGACGTACCTTAGTCATGATTCTGGCCCCTAAAAATACTAAAACGAAAAAGGGGGGAACACTTAAAGCTCAGCCGGTTTCAAAGCCCGCTGAAGTTCCCACTGAAAAACCAGCGGAAGTTCCCGCTGCAACACCTGTAGAAGTGTCCGTCGAAAAACCGGCGGAAGAATAAATAGAATACGGAGTAGACAATGCCAAAAATGAAATCCAATAGTGGAGCCGCGAAACGGTTTCGCAGAACAGGTAGCGGAAAAATTCGTCGAAACAGTGCTTTTACCAGCCATATTCTGACGTCTAAATCTACTAAAAGAAAAAGAAACCTGCGAAAATCCAGCATGATGGCTTCTGGTGACGCAAAACGAATCAGGGCTTTAATCCCTTAAGGTTTAGGGACAGCAGGTCACGAATTGATAAAGATTTAAAATTTGCCTCCCCCCGTAGTGGGTAGGCCAGAAGGAGAATTTCAAAATGCCACGAGCAGTAAGCGGAGCAGTTGCACGAAAACGACGTAAAAAAATCTTAAAGTTAGCCAAAGGTTACCGAAGTGTGCGAAGCACTTGTTTCCGCAAAGCCCGAGAGGCCGTGGAACATGGTTTGTGCTATGCCTATCGCGACCGTAAAAATCGCAAGCGAGAATTCCGACGGCTCTGGATTTCCAGAATAAATGCTGCAGTAAGAGCAGAAGGCATGAACTACAGCCAATTTATGTATGGACTGAAAAAAGCCGAGATCGAACTCGACCGAAAAGTTCTCTCTGACATGGCGATTCATAATCAGGAATCCTTCAAAACCCTGACCGAAACTGCTCGCGCCCAATTGGGTTAACCGGCGAACCGCCGGGGGCAAGTGCAATGACGGTTTCTGTATTCTGACTGTATCTCGCAAGCATGGCTAATTCCCTTGAGCCGAGAAAATCCGCCTATAAAACTTATTGCTTATTGGGTCCAGCGGCACGCTGGCACCGAGAGGGCGGCCCGCCCCTACGTTGATCATGCTTAAAATCATTGAAAAGCACCGGCAAGACTTCGACTCCCGCATCCGTTCTACCTCTACCCCGGAACACCTCAAGCAACTCCGTATAGACTTCCTCGGGAAAAAAGGCTGTGTTCAGGCCCTTATGAAAGATTTGCGTCAAGCCACTCCAGAAGAAAAACGGCAGTTAGGCAAACTCATAAATGACTTCAAGCAGTACGTCGAGAATCTGCTTAGCGAGAAAGAAGAAGGGCTGGGTAAATCCTCAAAAGACCAATCTTCCAAAGGTGAATCTTTTGACACCACTTTGCCGGGAAAAAAAGAAACCACCGGAACTCTGCACCCCATAACTCAAGTGATGGAGGAGATCAAAACTATTTTCCTGGGATTGGGATTCCAGGTAGAAGAAGGTCCTGAAATTGAAACGGACTATTATAATTTCGAAGCCTTGAACATTCCCAAAGACCACCCTGCGCGAGATATGCAAGACACCTTTTATGTGGATGGGGATGCTGTTTTGCGGACCCACACATCACCGGTACAGATACATGTAATGGAAAATCGCGAACCGCCCTTACGTATTATTGCTCCGGGTAAAGTCTACCGTTGTGATTCCGATGTTTCGCATACACCCATGTTCCACCAGATTGAAGGCCTCATGGTCGATGAAAATGTTTCTTTCAGCCACCTCAAAGGTATTATGAGCATTTTCTTGCAGGAAGTTTTCGGTAAAGAAACCAAAGTCCGTTTCCGTCCCAGCTTTTTTCCCTTCACCTGCCCCAGCGCGGAGGTCGATATCCAATGCGTGATTTGTCGTGGAAAGGGATGCCGGGTTTGCTCGCAAACCGGATGGGTAGAAATTCTTGGAGCAGGTATGGTGGACCCGGCGGTATTCAAATGCGTCGATTATGATTCAGAAAAATGGACCGGGTTCGCATTTGGACTCGGCATCGAACGCATCTCCATGCTGAAATACGGCATCAATGATATCCGTTTGTTCTTCGAAAACGATCTACGCTTCCTCAAACAATTCTAGCGGGCCACGCCCGCAGCAAATAAGTCAACACTTGTCAGGCAGAAGAACACCGTTAAGCTTTTAACTTTAGTTTTCTCATGTTTTCCCCCAGTTTGTGAGTCCACCACACTATGAATCTTTCGGCTCGAATGCGAAACCTCCTCGCTGCTATAGCATATTTCGCCGTTGCCGGAATCGCCATCGCCTATTTTCTCATCAACGAAAAATTTGAATGGATTCCAGAATCTGCCCTTGAGCTTGTTCGCGAAAAGGACCTTTTGGAGCGACCGGAGGCCAAACGTTGCGCCGATTGTCACACAGCTATTTATGATTCCTGGAAAAAAAGCCGCCACTCCATTTCCTGGACCAGTAAAACTTATATTGAAGCATCTGAAAACCGCTCCAAGGAAAAATGTCTGGCTTGCCATATTCCAGAATCAGTAAAAGGAGAAAAACCCAGTCCCCGAATGGACCGGCGCGATGAAGGTATCTATTGCGTATCCTGCCATTTTATAGATGGAAAGATGAATGGTCCGTACGATCTGGTGGCCCCTCCGCATCCTACTTACCGCAATCCCGAATACGTGCGATCTAATTTCTGCGGTTCCTGTCATCAGAAAACTTTTAAAGAATGGCAAGCTACGAAGGAAGAAGACACCTGTCAGGACTGCCACATGCCTCGAACTCGAGCACGCCTGACTCAAAAAATGGGACTGAACTTATTGCATAAAAAGAAATGGGTCGGTGATCATCGTTTTCTGCATGGTGAGATTAGTGAAAAAGATATTTTGATGGAGACCTCCTTTCAAGAAAACTTTTTCAATATAAGCCTCTTGAATAAAACGGTCCCGCATGGTGTGCCGACCGCAGATAACGGCGACCCCAGGCTTTATCTCTATATCATTTTTTATAATTCAGAAGGAGAAGAGGTTGATCGAACCAAAGAAATACTTGCTCCTCAACAGGAAACGGCTCTTCCATTTAATAAAAAAGTTGATTTCCGTTACCGCCTTTTCGATCCTGTAAGCAGAGTCAACATTGAGTTAAAATATCAACCGGCCTGGTCCAAAGAAAAAGAGCTGGTGTGGGAAAAGACTGTCCAGCCCTGAGCAGAATTTTATTTGATTACCCAGAATGGTTTCCATTAAGCTTTAATTGTTATCCAATTTTTTCACATAGGGAGGTATCCATGAACTTTGCCCGCACTTTTTTAATTTATTTTACTATCGCCTTCATGATGGTTCTTCCAGTCCATGCCAAAGATATGGTTTTAAAGGAACCTCCTAAGTCTCTGGATCAATTTTATCCTCCTCATAGCAAACAACCTAAATGGACTCAGCAGATGCATAAATTGAGTAACCATTTTGGCGGAGTGTTTATAAATCTCAAAGAAAAGGACTTTGAAAACGTCGACAAACATGCCGACAAATTGGTGGAAGAATATAAAAAGACCTCTGAAATGGTTCCTGAGTGGGAAGAATATTTTGATATTAAAGCCGCTGAGGCTTTTGCTGCAGCTGCTAAAACTCATGACATGAAGAAGGCCGGCAAAGCCTCAGGGGGACTCGGCAAGACTTGCGGAAAATGTCACGCTGAGCAACAAGTCTCAGTATGGACCAAATATCACTGGCCAAGTTTTCATAAAATCAAAGTCACCGATCCCTCCAGCGAAAAAGAAGTGGAATTTGATAAATTTATGAAGCAGATTTCCGGATCTTTTAAATCGATGCGGGTCAATTTTGGCGAAGGCCAGTATGGTAAGGCCGCTAAAGCGCTGAGGGCTTTTAAGTCTGAATATATGGAATTAAAATCTACCTGCTCTAAATGCCACACCACCGATGATGTAAAACGGTTCTATGTCGGAGGCGATGCGGAAAAAGCCTTTCAGGGTCTGGCTAAAGAACTTAACGCCGAAAAACCGAACCCAGGTAATTTTTGGAAAAATGTAGGACTGGTAGGAAAAACCGGATGTAAAAATTGTCACCTGACCCATCGAACCTATTCAATGATCAAGGAGGTATGGGAAGAAAAATAGAAACGTTAAGGCAATGAGTGAAAAGTTTAAAAATAATCTGATAGGAATTGCTATTTTTGTGGGCGGGCTTATCGCCATAAATATATGGCGTGGCCCGCCAGATATGAGTTTCCGCAATCAGTCTCTCAATGAGATGGTGCATAGTGGTCTTAATAGATTTCACTATGCATGTCAGCATCTATGGGAAGAACAGGGGCCAGACGAAAACTGCACCAAAGAATCTATTCCCAAAATGTTACTTAGCTCATTCGACCTTCCCGGAATCAATATTAGCGGAAATGGCAATCAGGAAGACTGGCAAGCCACCGCTCGCCACGATAACCTTATGGACCAGATTTTTATCATTGATGCATCAGGAATCATAAACAAGCTGGACCCGCCCCACAAGTAAGACTGATATCTGGTTTTTCCCTGGCCCGTGGTTGATGGTTAACACCTTAAAACAAAAGTTTTAAATCCCGCACCTGACAATCAGTGATAAATAGAAATCTACTATTTGGCATGGGGATTGCTATTACTAAGGTGACTGATATCAACTTGTTTCAAATGATGAGTAGTTTCTTATGAGGTTTCTGATGCAGACAATACACTTTAAAAGGCAAACCATTAATTTTATTAGGGTTATTTTAGTTGCCATTACTGCAAACTCTTTGGCTGGAAAGACTTTGTTAATACGGGAGATTCTATCATGACTTACGGAGTGTTAACTATTTTGCTCGGACTGGTCATTTTTTTAGCCACCAAACTAACTCCAAAGAATCTTAAGGGCTCGGCTCAGGGGGAGGAAATCAGTCAGGATTCTAAGAAAAAATCTGCACAACAACAAAATAAGGTGGAAACTCCAGAAAACCTTGCTCAATGGGTTTTGAGTATGGAAAAAGCAAAATCCGATTTGAAGGAGAAATTATGCTCGCCACCCGTTTTTTCCGGATCAAAAATTTTATTCGGCCGCGAATCAGTCCTCATAGAATTGTTCAACGCCATCAATAAGGGGAAATTACTTATTGAGCTGTACGGCAGACAAGGCGCAGGCAAAACATCGTTGGCCCTGGAAGTGGAAAGGAAGTACAAATTCAATTTCCAAAATATTAAATTGTATCTGGATTTAGGAGGAGAGGACGGACTTTCTACCAAGGACGCCATGATACAAGTCGTTCTCTCATTCCGGCCAACGGTACGTATTCCTGAAAACTTTACCCAGCTAAAAAAGCTCTACCGGAACATGATGGCCAAACGTCAAGGCGTTCTTCTTCTAGATAATGTCGCTTCGATCGATCAGGTTAAAGAACTGAAACCAACCGGAACCTGTTCCTGGTTGATGATTGTTACAGCAGAAACAAAACTAGGATTAGATGAGGCTCTTTCCATTGAGGTAGAACCTCTGGAGGTCGAGTCAGCACAGGAATTTTTAGTCGATTGCTCTCTCAGACTGAAACCCAGGGCCCGTGAAATTGCCAAATTATGCCGTGGCCTTCCATTGGCTCTCGAATTATGCGGCTTTTTCTTGTCCTCAAAAATGAAGGTGGATCTGGAAGATTTTGTCAACCTGTTCCGCAAGCACCGGAATAATTCATTGCTGGAAAGATCAGACGAATATGAAGAATCACTTCAAGCGGCGTTCAAAGCAATTTATTTTTCCTTGAATGATAAAGAACAAGCTATTTTCAATCAGCTAGCTGTCTTTCCCAGTTCCTTTGAATCCCTGGCTTCTTCCCAGGTTTGTGAAGAAAATGGAAATGGTTTAAAATCTTTTGCGAATTATGGACTGGTCAAAATGGACCCAGTAACAAAACGTTACTTCTTGCACAACTGGGTGAAAAATCAGCTTAAAAATTACCTACCTGCAACTATCGCTAGAGAAGCAAAATTGAGGCACGCGGCTTATTATCTTCCCGCTCTCGATACAGCCCAGAAAAAAATATTGAAGGGCGGTGATGCTGCCCGCGAAGGTTTCCAATTATTTCATCGTGAGTGGAGTAACATAAAAGCGGGCCTCAACCAAGTGCGCAAAAACAGTGTCGAAGGAAAAAAAGCGGCGGATCTTTTTAATTCCTATATGATCGCGGGAGCTGAATTACTTCCTTTACATTACTTTCCCAAAGATTGCCGAAGTTTCTTGGAAGCAGGGTTAAAGGTTTCACAAAGACTAAATAAAAAGGATTTGGAAGCTCTGAACCTTTTAAACCTTGGCGCATTTCACAATTCTCAAAACAAATATGATGTTGCTGAAGAATGTTTAAAACAAGCTGATCAACTAGCCACCACTTTGGAAAACCCACAAATCCGAGGACAAATTTTTAATGAAATGGCCCGATTGTACCTGGCCAAAAATATGACCGAGGAAAGCATAAATATACTTTTGAAAAAAAAGAAACTTTGTCAGGAACATAAAGTTGAGGTGGATGAAGAAATCAGCGCGTTGAGGTTGGGCCTCGCTTATGAACAGAAGGGTGAATTTGATAAAGCTATCCTTGTGTTGAAAGAGGGAAAAAGAAAAGCAAAAGAGGCCGGAAACAGTTCCTGCATGGGAGCTCTGCTCCGACATCTTGGGTTCTGTCTGGGTGAAGTTAACGATATCACCAACGCGGAAGATTATTTTGAGGCTAGCCTTCTATTGGCCCGCGGCTTAGGCAAAAGAAAGGAAGAGCTGGATATTCTTCTTAGGTGCGGAGAGATATATGTGAAGTCAAAGGATTTTGAACAAGCTTTAAACCTGCTCAAAGAAGGACTGGAGTTGGCGGAAAATTACCATGACAAAAGGCATGAAGGACTATTTTTTATAAAAATAGGAGACACTTATTCACTCATGCAGGAAAAGCAAAATGCTATGGAAAACTATATGAAAGCCCTGGGTCCACTTAAAAAAGCCAAGGAAATGATTCTGGTCGACGAAATTAACCGAAAATTGAATCACTCCTTTGAACTGACTGAAGAGAATGAGGGTTCCACTGAGTCTAAAAAAGTCATTCGCCCCATTCAAAAACCCAGTCGAGGTAAAGGCCTTGGCCTGGTGCAATCCAAAACGAATGAATTTATCCAGCGTGGGGATAACAATATGATTTCTTACTACATAGGAAGTATTGAAGAAATCTTTAAAACTTACCAACTGGATGTCAATGAAACCACGACCCGCGAAAGTCTGTTGGGGTTACTGGGTACACTTCGCGAAAATAATTATCACTCCTGCGCCACTATATTAAAAAATAAATTCAGCCTCTAAACTGCCTTATGTTGCGGAGATGCAATGAGCGCGTGCTATTTTTCCTCGACTTGATGAGTACCGCTAGCCTTCCCCTGTGGGTTTAATCAATTTCTGATCAAAATAGTTAGTAGACATTCCTGCATCAAGAACCAGACCCTGGGCGTTGATACCACTGGAGCGTTCACTCAATAAAAATACTGCGGCATTAGCCGCTTCCTGGGTCGTCAGGCCTTTTTTTCTTAATGTGGCTTTTTCGGCGTGCAGGTAGGAGTCGATATAGCCCGGTATGCCAGCTGATGCCGATGTCTTAAGTAAACCGGGATTGATGGAGTTAAATCGAATCTGTGAAAATGCGCTGAACGACTTTGCCAGGAAACAGAGGGTGGAGTCGAGGGCTGCCTTTGCCGGGGCCATGTACCCGTAGTTTTCCGCTGCCATCCGTGTGGTAGAGATTGATACGGTAACAATAGAAGCCCGTTGATCCAACAACTCTTTAAAAGCGTTAGCAAGATTGATCAGGGAATAACAACTGATATCTATAGACTGGAGAAAATCCTTTTTCGGCGTTTCATGAAAGGGCTTCCAGCCCTGAGAATAATTTGCAAAAGCTATGGAATGAACAAATCCATGCAAAACTTTACAGTGTTGAGAAACCTCTGTCTTTAATCGTTCAACTTCTTCCTCTTTTTCCACATCGCAGACGAAAACCATTTTACCTGCGAGCAGCTTTTCCAACGACTTTTTGCGGTCATCGGAGCGAACGCTGTAGATGACTTTTGCGCCTTCTTCTTCCAGAGTTTTCGCGATATGCCAGGCAATACTTTTTTTGTTTGCCACTCCAGTCACAAGAATATTTTTATTTTTTAGATTAAGAAAACTCATTTTTTGTTCGCCTTATAAAGTTATTACCCCTTCTGGGCACGAAGGCTAATGAAAAGTATAACGTGCCCATGCCAGCGGAGGCTCTCCGCTATTTTGTTTCCTCAACCAGCATGGCAGTAAACTCAAGAGTCACGGCAGTTTTACCATTTACGGTGGCTTTTCCTGTCATATAAGCCGCGGTACTAACCAGATCTTTAAGGGTCACTTCAATCTCCATCGTATCTCCCGGATGGACGGCATGCTTGAGTTTGATGTTATTGACTCGTGTGAGAACTGGAATTCGGCCTTTGCTGGCAATACGCTTCCCCATCATGATTGCCCCGGCTTGGAAAATGGCCTCAAAGATCAATACTCCCGGCATTATTGGATTACCGGGATAATGTCCTGCGAAGAAAGGTTCTTTTGGATCGATCTTTTTTTCTGTTTTTATTGTGTTGTCACTTTCTTCAAGCACCCGGTCGACAAACAAAAATGGCGGGCGATGGGGAATGTATTGAAGAAAGTCCATTTTACAGTCCCCCGGTTACCTCTAACACCGAACCGGTGATATAAGAAGATTCTTTTGAGGCCAGAAACAGCACCGGATAGGTTACATCTTGTGTAGTTCCGAAACGTTTGAGGGGAATTTGCTTTTTATAAGCATCTTTTTGCTCGTCAGGTAAATCAGCAATGAAATCAGTATCAATAAAACCGGGAGAAACGCAATTGACCGTAATTTTTCTGCTGGCAACTTCTTTGGAAAGGGATTTTACGAGGGCAACTTGTCCCGCCTTTGAAGCAGCGTAATTGGCCTGACCTGCAAAACCAAATTTTCCAATGGGAGAGGTTAGAGCAATGATGCGGCCATATTTTTGCCTCATCATATATTGCACCGCTAACTTACATAAATTAAAAGTTCCTGTCAGGTTGGTGTTTATGACATTGTTCCAATCCTCTGCTTTCATCATACCTACGATGGAATCTACGCGAATTCCTGAGCTTATGACAACAACTTGAAAAACTCCGTGTTTGGATTCGACATCTTTATAAAAGATTTCTACTGCCTCATAATTAGCGACATCGAATTTATAGATATCAAGACATTCAGCATGTGCAGAGTTTGCGTCCTCAAACTTTTTAGCCTCATCGTCATTACTCCGGTATGCAGCAATGACTTTCGCCCCGGCTTTGAGAAATGCCTCAGAGATGGCCCGACCTATGCCGCGCGTACCGCCTGTAACCAGGACAGTCTGTCCTTTAAAATCAAATTCCATTTCGCTATGTTAAATGAATTTTAAGTGAGAAGAAAGGGGAAGGGTTGAAAAAGCTGTCAATTTGGCTCAAGCCGAGGCGGTCACCAGGTTGGGACTTAATTGTCGCAGGAATTTGTCGGTTTCGTTAGCGACAATAACCCCATAGTTTGCCGCTCCCAACCAGCCCGACATGATAATTCCCACTGAACCAGCATGAAACAATCCGTTAATTTGATTGGGAAGGTCGCGGCTTACTTTTAGCCCTTCAAATTTGGTTCCAAACGAGGTGCCCGATGGGTGTAAGGTATAGCGCTTGAAAGTTTTGGGTGTTGAGGCTTCCACATGGTCCACTTTCTTGCGAATGCCCGGAACATATTTTTCCAGCGCATCGAGGGTGTTTTGCTCCAAAACACGTTTGTCGTGCCGGTATTGAGATTCGCTCAAGTTGGCCCAGTCCTGATACCGTGCATTGGTGGAAGAAACTATGGAATAACGATTTGTTCCTGGGCGGATTTCCGGATAATAAAAGGAGAATGTGCGACTGGTGATGTCTTTACTCAAAATTTTATCTGTGCAGTATTCGTCCGCCTCAGACGAAAAGAGCAAATCGCCCACATGGGGTACCGTTTCCCCTTTTTTGATTCCCATATAAACTTGGCAACTGGAATTATTGAGCCGGACTTTTTTGACCTCCTCGATAAATTCGGGATCAAAATGTTCCTCGCCTGTCAGTTGTTCGATAGTTGTCAACAAGTTTGAATTTGAAAGAACGGAGCGGCACTGGATGTCCTGTCCGTTGATGCGCACTCCCTGCACTGTTTTATCATCCACATAAATTTTTTCGACCATACAGTGGGTGCGAATATCCACGCCGTTTCGCAAAAGCTCTTGCTTCATTTCCTTGATCAGGTGATCCGTACCGCCCTGATAGGTAAAAACCCCTTTGTCCATGAAGTTGGAAAAAACAATGCCGTATGTCAGTGCCGGATCATCCAGAGTAGAACCGTTGGCATAGGTGATGGGTTCCATGAGGAAGCGCCAGACATCGGTACGACCCGGAAAAAACTTTTCAAAAAGTTCCCGTGTGGTCATAACGAGGTCATCATAAAAATTCATGCCCCGGGCAGTCACAAAGAATTCATCAATCACTTCTTTCATGATGCCAAAACGCTCGCGCAGAATATGCGTAAAATCTATCTTGTCGAATGAAGTGTTGACGGAAAACTGAGGATTATCGAAACGTACATTTTTTAACTGGACGACTCTTTGAGAAATGTCCTGAGTCCAATATTTTCGCAGAGTTTTAATCATCCCGCAGGGGAACCCGTGCAGGGAAATATCCATGATGTGTCCACCCTTGCGTTTGAACCAGGTAGCCATACCGCCCATATTGTAATGGTGCTCGGCCAGCAAAACCTTATGTCCCATTTTCGCCAGCAGATTGGCAGAGGTCATACCTGCCAGACCACTTCCAATTACGACCGTGTCGTAAGCGGACAAGACACCTTTTAACCAATCTCTTGGTGGTTTGTTTGGGGGTTTATTCATTAGTTTTAAGTGATCGCTAAGTGCCTATTATTTTAATAAATGGAGGTTAGCCATTGATATTCCACTTAACGTGGCTCCAATAATACCTAAAAAACCCTGATCTGTCCCACAAATAAACAGGTTATTAACAGGGGTTATTCCATTTTTAATTTTCTTTGGTGACCCATAAACAGCCCCATTAATATGGCCTGTATATTTTTTGATGGTCTTAGGCGTAAACGAGTCTAAAAATACCACATTCTCGCTAAAATCGGGGAAAAATGTAAATAATGCCTCCAAAGCCCTGGCTCGCCATGCCTTTTTGGCCGATATATAATCTTTTCTGGGCAGGCTGTCCCATTTCCCAAAACTGGCGAGATTAGTCAGCCTAATTAATCCATCATCAAGGGGTTCCGGGTATTTAAAATTATTGCTGCAACACAATACTCCGCTGGAAATATCGATCAAATCGCCCGGAACCTTGTAATCAAATCGGGGCTGAGTGGAAAAAAACACAATGCTTTTATCGTAACCTAAATCCCTTGGCTCGCGGTCGACCACAAAAAGAGATTCCATAAACGACACCTGGCCCGTATCGCACTCACCCGCTTCTGCAATCTCCGGTTGGCACCGGTTCAGCGTTTCAACATAACCCATGGAAGAAAGTACCGTCTCGGTTTCTAATTCTTCCTCATTTTCAAGAGTCACAGAATAAACCGTTCCCTGTTTAGCGTTGATGGTTTTTATCCCGTTTCCCATCTTCAGCTCACCGCCCAGATTCTTGAACTTTTCAGCCATAAGATTCAGGATATAGTGCATTCCTCCCTGCGGCTTTGAAAAACCTTCTACAAAAATGCTCTTGAACATGATGACAAACTGGTAAAAATCCATATCCCCTTCACGCGCATTGCCGTAATACATCAGAGGGCAAAACAACATGTCGATCAACACCGGATCGTTGATGAAAGATTCCAAAACAGGTCGGGATAAAAGAGGAACGCTATCGTCAAGATTCAACTCGTCAAAAGAAAGAATCTTTTCCACCAGCTTGTTGAACCCATCGATTTGATGGGGGAATTGTTCCGCCACCTCTTGCCGCATAAACTCAAAGTCATTGGTAAATCGAAGAGAGTTCTCGGGAAAGCGTATCTCCGAAATCTCTTGCTGGCACAGGCGGAAGTCATCATGGCTGAAACGCAATTGCTTAAGAAGCTTGCCCAACGGGGAGGAACGGACTCCTTTCGCGGTGAAATTGGTCATCGCGTGGAGGCCAACATCGAAGGTGCGATTCTTTCTTACATAAAAAGAGTTCAGTCCACCAAGCTCAACATGCTTTTCAACAATGCAGACCTTTTTATCAAACATGGCAAGACGGATGCCAGCGGCCAGTCCCGATAAACCCGCACCTATAACAATCGTGTCGTAACGCATAGCCTGATTATACTACTGGATGCCAGCGCGACGCTGGACCCAATGAGCCATTTTTTATCTGACGAACAAAGGGTCCAAAATGCCATTGTCCTTCTGCTAAAGGACTTAATTTTTTTTGTAGGGTCTGTAGATTTGGAGTCAAAAAGGGAGGTGGAAACCTAACTGGCCAGTGGCCGGTCTTTTAGTAGGGGCGTGAGATACGAAACACAACCGGCCATCGTTGCCAGATGTTCGTAATCTTTTTCAGGCACTTCAATATTGAAGCGTTTTCTCAGCTCCATAACGATATCAAGAAAATCCATGGAATCCAGATCAATCTGGTCCCTCAGCTTAGTATTGTCGTCAATGGAACTGATATCCTCATCCGGTGCAATATCGGCGAGGATGTTCAGTATAATTTGTCTTACTTCGTCAATGGTCATCACTTTTCTCCAAATCTCCTTATAGCCCTGATTTTAATAGAAGATAGGGCAGAATTCAACAATAATTTCTCTGACCCCGCCCGCCGGGAATAGGGCTAAAAAGGGGTTGTTTTCATGTCATCCTGAGGCTTGTGACATCCTCTTCCTAAAATTTCGTGCCTCGAAGGGGGGGGTATTACTTATCTGTGGTTAAAAAGCTCTCAATGGCTTATTCAGCCGAGAGGACGATGGTTCGCAAAATGCAGCTATTGCAAGCCGCCAGCAGAGGGATTCCGCACAATTAAGACGGAATTGATGCCGAACATGCCGAAGGAGTTGTTCATAATATATTCCACGGAAGGGAGTTTTTCCGGTTTGTTTGCGACCAGATTATTCAGGGCACATTCCGGGTCGAGGTCGTCCAAGTTGATGGTGGGGTGGACCATGAGGTCATCGAATGCTGGCAGGTTACCGGAAAGTTCCAGCGTACCTGCCGCACCCATAGTATGACCGATGAAACTTTTTGTGTTATTGATCCGAGTTTTACTGTCGTTACCAAAAACTTCGCGGATGGCTTTGGTTTCCTGAATGTCTCCCATTTGCGTTGCCGTTGCATGGGCGTTAAGGATATCGATGTCACCCGGCTTGAGTCCGGCCCGGTCTAACGCCAGCCGTATACACTGAGCCTGTCTACCCGGATCGGGCAAGATGAAATCGACGGCATCGGAGTTCATGGCGTAGCCAACAATCTCTCCATATATTTTTGCGCCGCGTTTTTGCGCATCGGATAACCGTTCCAGAGTGTAAACGGCTCCTCCTTCTGAGCAAACAATGCCGTTGCGGTTTTTATCAAATGGACGGCTGGCTTTCGTCGGGTCTTCATGTTCTGCCAAAGCCCCTTCACTTTTAAAACTGGCAAATATTCCGAATGTATGAATACTCTCGGATACCCCACCTGCCAAAGCAAGGTCGACCTCTCCCAACCTTAACATCTGCAAACCCTGGATGACCCCCATATTACCGGCAGCGCAGGCTGCCCCAATGGTGTAATGGGGACCGGTGATTTTCATGTTCAACGTTACTTCGCCCGCCGGGTTGTTGGAAACCGTACGGGGATTATGATGGTGCGACCAGAATTTGGTATCGTAGTCATATTGGCTGATGTTATAAACCTCGTTCTCGGTTTCGACATTGCCATGCTCGGTCACCCCCAGATAGACTCCCACTCTGGAACGGTCAATCGTTTCCAGATCGATTCCGGCATCGGCAATGGCTTCTTGCGAACAGTAGATGGCGACAGACCCAACCCGAGTACCGCGACGGCGTTCTTTTTTCTTCTGGTATTTAAGCTCATCAAAATCACAGACTCCCGCATGCACCGTGCCCATATACCGGGTCTCGAAGTTTTGTACTCCCGAAATTCCGTTTAACAGGTTTTGACGAAACTCTTTCAGGTTGTTGCCATTTGGGGCGGTCAAGCCTATCCCTGTGATGACGATGCGTTCGTTAAGATCGGTCATTTTTTACCAGCAAGGCGACCGCATAAGCGGCGATGCCTTCTTCCCGCCCGGCAAAACCGAGCTTTTCTGTTGTGGTGGCTTTAATATTTATCTGATCCGTTTCAACATCAAGTGCCAAGGCAATATTTTTTTTCATTTCCGGAAGATGAGGGGCCAGCTTAGGTTTTTGAGCAACAATTACAGAATCGACATTGGCAATTTGAAAACCCTTTTCCCGACACATGCGCATGACCTCTTTGAGTAATAGCAGGCTGGAAATTCCCTTCCACTTCGCATCGGTGTCAGGAAAGTATGCACCGATATCTCCTGCCCCCAATGCACCCAACAGAGCATCGCACAAAGCATGCGCCAAAGCATCAGCATCGGAGTGTCCGTCCAATCCCATCGAATGCGGAACATCTACCCCGCCCAGGATGAGTTTTCTCCCCTCAACCAGTCGGTGCACATCATAACCATTGCCAATGCGAATATCAGATAAATTCATTTATTAACCAGCGTGCCGCTGGACCCAATGAGCAATAACTTTCACAGGCGAGCAAACTTTTCTCTCGGCTAGATGAGCCATTGCCATACTCCCACCGGGCGAGGCCCGGTTAGTGAGTGACAGTAATAAGTTTTGTGGTTTCTTCACGAGCCCAAAGGTCGGCATCCAGAACATCTTGTATTTCCTGCAGAGGAACCGGACGATGATTGTGCATAACCATGCGAATGATCTCTGAGATATCTTTATAGGGAATCAGTTCATCGAGGAACGCCTGCACCGCAATTTCATTGGCGGCATTGAGTACCGCTGGAAGGGTCTGGCCCATATCCATGGCATCCATAGCCAATTGCAGACAGGGAAATCTTTCAACATCGGGTGCCTCAAAAGTCAAGTTACCCATCGTGGCCAGGTCTAAAGAAGGCAGTTCACTTTCAAACCGGTCCGGATAAGTCAGCGCGTAAGCGATAGGAACCCGCATATCAGGAATTCCCAACTGCGCCATGATGGAGGTATCGACAAACTCGATCATCGAATGAATAATACTCTGCGCATGCACGATGACTTCGACCTTGGTATCCACCCCGAATAACCATTTGGCTTCTATATATTCAAGGCCTTTATTCATCATGGTGGAAGAGTCGATGGTGATTTTGGCTCCCATATCCCAGTTGGGGTGATTGAGCGCGTCTTTCACGGTCACGTTCTCCATCTGTTTGAGCGTGAAGGTTCTGAAAGGTCCGCCAGACGCGGTCAAAATAATTTTCTTAATGCGCTCAGGCTTTTCTCCATTTAATGCTTGGAAAATTGCGCTGTGTTCACTATCGATAGGAATGATTTGGACATTATTGCGTGCTGCTTCTTTTAGAACCAGTTCCCCCGCTATGACGAGCGTTTCTTTATTAGCAAGCGCCAGGTTTTTACCGGCTCTTATTGCACCCAGGGCTGGGAGCAATCCGGCACTACCCACCACACCAGAAACAACTAGATCGGCTTCTGGCATTGTCGCGGCAGAAACCCCTCCTTCTGGACCCGAAACGATTTCCACATCCAAATCGCCAACCAGTTCTTTCAATGCATCCAATTTAGTGGCGTCAAACAAGGCTGCTAATGCGGGCTTAAATTTTCGAATCTGCTGGGCAAACAGCTCCACGTTACTTCCCGCAGACAAGGCACAAACTTGAAAGTTTTCGGGATAACGCTCTACAACATCCAGCGTGTTGACACCGATTGAACCTGTAGAACCCAGAAGGGATATTTTTTTCATGAATTGCCCTGACAAGTAAATGAGGATTTAAGAGAGGATGCGAATCGCTAAAACACTAATGTGATATTTCATCACTCGCCCTTACCTTGCATGAAGGCTAATGAAGGAATGCCACACCGGGTGATAACGAATTTATAGGGGCTCTCTTATTATGTCCCCAGGAACAATTGGTAATAACAATAGAAAACCGGACCAGCGAACAACAAGCTGTCAATTCGATCTAAAAAACCGCCATGGCCCGGAATTAATGAGCCAGAATCTTTCACCTGACAATTTCTTTTGATCAGAGATTCCGAAAAATCTCCAAACTGACCGATGATACCGCATATAAAGGCCACAATCAAACAATGCGTTAGCGAAAACTCATCAAAAAACCAAAGATTGGCGAGACCTGCCGCAAATAAAGTGCCCAATACATTGGAGATAGCCCCTTCCACTGTCTTATTAGGGCTTACCACAGGAAGGATCTTATGTTTACCAAGACTCCGGCCTCCATAATAGGCCGCCGCATCTCCGCACCAGATAAGAAGCAGGATGAATATAATCATTTGGCTTCCACCTTCCAGATTATGGATTAGCAGGAAGTACCCGCCGAGTCCTGCGATGTAAAAAATTCCCAGGGTGGTATAGGCAATAGAATCTAAAGCCACTTTCACATTTTTTTCTCGGAAGTACCAGGTAGTAAACAAAACCACAGGAAACACAGTGACAAAAATTAGTAGCCATTTTGTACCGAGAAAGAAACCCAATAGAAGCAGAAAACTCAACACCCCTCCCTCAACAGAAAATCCCTCCACGCCCATATTAGAAATCATGGAAAAATATTCATGGCTGGCAACCAACACGATTGCCGCAACAAAACAAAAGAACAAGAGAGGGGAACCATACAACACCACACCCAACACCAGAGGAATTGCAATGGCTCCACTGATGACACGTTTCAAGATTTGGCTCCCGTCAGATGCTGATGAACCCAGGTGGGAATATGAGGAATCAAGGGTATGGTCTTCAAAGTAGGGATGATCAATGGGTCAGGCTTTTACAATTTGCTCTTGTGTCATTCCGAAGCGTCGCTCTCTGCCCTGAAAATCAATGATCGCGTTTAGGAAATCGTCGTCCGAAAAATCCGGCCACAATACTTTGCTGTAAAACAACTCGGTATAAGCACTCTGGTATAAAAGAAAATTGCTAATCCTTCTTTCTCCACTTGTCCTGATAATCAAGTCTGGGTCAGGAAGAGATTGCGTGGAAAGAAAAGATTCAAACAGGCATGAGTCAATTTCTTCTGGGTTTAGCTGTCCAGAATGCACCTGCTGGGCAATTGCTTTTACCGCATCTATGATTTCTTGCCTGCCGCCATAACTCAGTGCCAGAGTAAGAGTCATGCCAGTATTATCGGAGGTGTCTTCTATAGAATTGCGGATCAGTTTTTGAATTTCTCCAGGCAGATCCTCAATATGCCCAATAGTATTGAAGCGGATATTTTCTTCTTTCATTCGCTTCAGTTCCTTCTTCAAATAAAAACTCAGAATTTTCATGAGTGTGCTGATTTCTGCTGAGGGTCGGTTCCAGTTCTCATCTGAAAACGAATACAGAGTCAAAGCTTCCAATTTGAGTTTTCGGCTCAGAGTGACAATTCGGTCCACCACTTTGACGCCTGCCCAATGGCCTTCAACCCGAGGGAGGGAATGATTTTTTGCCCAACGTCCATTGCCATCCATAATAATGGCGACATGTCGAGGCAATCGACTGGGGTCTATTTTTTCCTGCAACTCTGTATTGACCAAGGAGGCGGCTCCTAATTAATCGGCCAAACCCGGCGGTAAGAAGAAAAGAGGCTCTAAGAAAAACTAACTAACCACATATTACTAAAGATATTACAAAAATTCGCTTTAAACATCCATGACATCTTTTTCTTTGGCGTGGGATATTTTATCAACATCGGCAACGAACTTGTCGGTGATTTTCTGAATATCATCAACGCCTTTATGACTTTCGTCCTCAGAAATCTCATGATTTTTTTCTAACTTCTTCAGCTTATCGTTAACATGCTTGCGCACATTCCGGATCGCAACCTTACATTCTTCAGCATACTTTTTCACCAGCTTGACCAATTGCTGACGGCGCTCATTGGTCAGCGGAGGAATAGTGAGTCGAACTGACTTTCCATCATTGTTAGGGGTCAGACCAAGATCTGAAGTCTGAATGGCTTTCTCAATATCCTTCAAAATTGAAGCTTCCCAAGGTGTAATGGTCAGGGTTTGACTATCGAGAGTGCCTAAAGTCGCCACCTGTTTTAAAGGCGTTGGGTTGCCATAATAATCGACCTTGAGGTCATCCAAAAGGGCTACAGAAGCTTGACCTGTCCGTAGCTTGCCCAATTCATGATGCAGGTGGTCAATAGAAACTCCCATTTTCTTTTCTACTTCCTGAATTAATTCAGCAATCATTATCAGACTCCCACTTTGGTGCCGAGTTTTTCACCCAGCAGAACCCGTTTAATACTATGTTTATCGCGAAAGTTAAAAATGACCAAAGGTAGTTTGTTGTCCATGCAAAGAGATATTGAGGTCGAATCCATAACCTTTAATCCTTTATTTAGCACATCCAGATAAGTTAGCTCCTGGAATTTTGTTGCCGACTCATTGGTCTTGGGGTCAGCAGTATAAACTCCATCGACCTTAGTGGCTTTGAAAATCACTTGTGCTCCAATTTCCATGGCTCTTAGAGATGCCGCAGTATCGGTGGTGAAATAAGGGTTGCCGGTCCCGCCTGCGAAAATAACAACACGTCCTTTTTCAAGATGTCGAATCGCGCGGCGGCGCACATAAGCTTCTGATACTGCCTGAATTTCGATTGCCGATTGCACCCGGGTGGGAATTCCAACGCTTTCCAATGAATGCTGTAACGCCAAGCCATTTATCACTGTAGCGAGCATTCCCATATAGTCACCGGTGGTGCGTTCGATTCCTATGGAGCTCAAGGATGCGCCTCTTAAGATATTACCACCTCCAATGACAATGGCAATTTCCACGCCTAAATTCCTGGCTTCAAGAACTTCCTCTGAAATATTTGTGAGAGCACCCTGATCCAGACCAAAGGCTCCTTCTCCAGCGGCCAAACTTTCTCCACCAAGTTTCAACAACACCCTTTTATAAATCGGCTTGTCCATTAAATTTCGAATCTTGTAAATTGGCCAATATTGATATTTTCACCCAGCAAGGCAATTTTTTGTTTGATCAAATCACCAATGGAAATAGTATTGTCCTTGATGAAGGATTGCTCAAGTACGCAGTTTTCTTCATAGAACTTTTCCATTTTTCCCGTTACGATCTTCTCAATAATGTTTTCAGGTTTTCCAGATTCCTTGGCTTGATGGGCAAATATTTCCCGCTCTTTTCCCAAGATATCTTCGGTCACTTCTTCGCGTGTGGCAAAACGGGGCTTGGCGGCAGCAATATGCATGGCAATATCCTGGACCAGTTCTTGAAAGTCAGGGGTATTAGCCACAAAATCCGTTTCGCAATTGAGCTGCACCATCACGCCAATCTTATTACCCTGGTGAATGTAGGTGCCAATTCTTCCTTCTGCAGTATCGCGGCCCGCCTTTTTATCTGCCTTGGCCAATCCCTTTTTTCTGAGAAATGTGATGGCCTCTTCCACATCCCCTTTGGTTTCCTTCAAGGCAGATTTGCATTCCATTATTCCAGCTCCCGACTGGGAGCGTAACTCCTTAACCATCACAGCAGTTATCTCCATTCTTTTTCCCTAATCTAAAAATTGTTAATTAAAATTAATTTCATTGCCATTGGCCCTTCCGACTCCAGATCCGGCCCTCTACATTAGGATTACTTTGCTCGCCGCCTGGAGGGATGGCCTTTTTAACCCATTAGGTACCCGGTGTTGCGAGGGTGTTCAGGGGTCAAGGTGTTAGCTTTTCCCGTCGTTACTGGCAACCGGAACTGGTTCCGGCGTAACTTCAGAAGTGGGTTTCGCGACCTCTTTTGCTTTAGCTGCTTTTTCCTGACTTTCCTTTTCCTTGCTAGCCTTACTCATTTCCTGTCCTTCCAGGCAGACATTTGCGAGCCTGCTGGCAAATAGCTTGATAGAACGCATCGCATCATCATTTGCAGGAATGGGGAAATCTACATCATCAGGATTGGAGTTAGTGTCGACCATGGCTATGATTTTTATTCCCAGCTTTTTACCCTCTGCCTGCGCAATTTTTTCTTTGCGGGTATCGACGATGAAAATGGCATCCGGCAAATCCTTCATGTTTTTGATGCCTTTGAAAAACTTATTCAGCTTGTCGATTTCCCTTCTCATTCTCAAAGCTTCTTTTTTATGTAAGACATCAAACTGGTTTTCTTCATCCATTTTTTCCAGTTCATGCAACCGAGCAATGCTCTTACGAATGGTGGCAAAATTTGTCAACGTTCCACCTAACCATCTTTGGTTGATGTAATACATTCCGCAACGAGTGGCTTCTTCTGCAATCAATTCTTGTGCCTGTTTTTTAGTCGCCACAAAAAGGATTTTTTTGCCTGCTCGAGCAATCTCTCGAACATATTTTTCAGCTTCCTGAAAACGAGCCAGGGTTTTTTGCAGGTCAATAATATATATTCCGCTCCGAGCCCCATAAATATAGGGTTTCATTTTGGGGTTCCAGCGATTGGTCTGGTGACCAAAATGAACTCCGGCCTCCAGTAGTTGTTTCATGGTAATTTCTGACATTTAAACTCCTTAATAGTTAATGGGTTGTACCTTCGCCTCCATCGTCTCGTGCCAAGAACCCGCAGGCCACCCTTGGCTTGATCCGGAAACGTGCGTGATGAATTTTTAGGGAAGTTCCCGAAAGGGAAACTAAATTGTCGCTCAGACTAACATATTCAAGGGGATGTGACAACACAGAACCCAATAAAATAGGGCGTTAATAGCCGTTTTCGGTATTTTCTCCTTACCGCCCCAGACAAATGCCTATCGATTCGGCAGTACGGATTAATTGTGAGTTTTCAGGCACCTTTCGGACAATCCCGGCCAGGGATTCCAGCTCAACCAGAACAATTTCCTGGCCTTTCAATGCCACCATGGTACCAAATTTACCCTCTACTGCGGCCTCCACCGCATGGGTTCCCAATCGGGTACCAAGAACCCGGTCGAACGATAGAGGTGTGCCGCCTCGCTGAATATGTCCCAAAACAGTGCAACGGACTTCCAGATCAATTCGGTCGCTCAATTGTTTGGCAATAAAATTGCCCACTCCGCCCAATTGGGCTACTCCCTGTAAACGGGTGGATGCCGCTTCACTGGTAATGGCTTGCTTTCCAATCTCTTTGGCTCCTTCTGCCACCACGATCACGCTGAAGGGACTTCCACCCTCTTTTCTCAGTTGAATTTTTTCCAGGACTTTTTCCAGGTCATAGGGGATTTCCGGAATCAGGGTGACATGGGCAGCCCCGGAAATTCCTGCTTCCAGCGCAATCCAGCCAGCCTCCCGGCCCATAACTTCAAGAATCATAACCCGGTCGTGGCTCTCTCCGGTGGTATGCAATCGGTCCAGTGCATCGCAGGCCACCTGCACGGCAGTCTGATAACCGAAGGTATAATCCGTACCCACCAAATCGTTATCAATGGTCTTGGGAATGCCGATCACCGGCATACCCATTTCAAAGAACTTGTAACCGATTTGCAGGGTTCCATCTCCGCCCACCACAAAAAGACAGTCTAGATTGAGACGATTAAAGTTTTCGATAGATTTTTGGGAATAATCCTGGGTCGTCAAATTGCCATCTTTATCAAACTGACGGTACTCGAAAGGGTTTCCTTTATTGGAAGTTCCGAGAATGGTACCCCCTAATGGCAGAATTTTGGTGTCGGCGACAGTGAGTTTTCGGTGTCGGTCAAAGATCAGCCCTTCGAACCCATTCTTAATACCAATGACTTCGGCCTCATGAGTGATAATGGCTGATCGGGTGACCGCTCGGATCACCGCATTGAGGCCGGAGCAATCTCCCCCTCCAGTCAGAATCCCAACACGTTTAAGACTCATGGGAAACAGGCATCTGTACGGGCTCTGCGATCAGGTCATAATCCGCAACTTGCTTAATTTCTGCGGAGATGATCTGCCCTGGCTCGGCTTCGCATTTTTCAAGGAGGACTTGACCATCAATATCTGGAGCCTGGGAGGTGAGTCTTCCCGTCATCAAATAGTTTTCCTGCGGGTCAAAACCTTCCACCAAAACCGGTTCCACTTTGCCCAGGCGTTCCCGGTTTTTCCGAAGAGCAATATCTTTTTGAAACTCCATCAGTATATTTTTTCTTTCTTCTTTCACTTCCTGAGGGATCCGACCGGGGTAATCATATGCAGTCGTACCCTCTTCATCTGAATAAGTAAAAATTCCAACATGATCAAATTCCATTTCACAAAGAAACCGTACCATGTGTTGAAAATGAACTTCGGTCTCTCCCGGAAATCCGGTTATAAATGTGGTTCTTAACGCAACATCCGGAATTTTCAGCCGTACCTCATCGAGCATTTTCCTAACCCCGCCTTCGGTCTCCTGCCGTTTCATACTCTTGAGCATTTCATCATGCGTATGTTGCAAGGGCACATCAATGTAGCGACAGACTTTAGGCTCTGACGCAATACACTCAATCATCTCCGAATTCAAAAAGGTTGGGTAACAATATAAAAGGCGTATCCACTCCAATCCTTCGACTTTAACCATCTCTCTAAGTATGCGAACCAGTCCGTCTTTCATTCCCAGGTCAAAGCCATACATGGTGGTGTCTTGCGAGATCAGGTTGAACTCTTTGACCCCCTTGCGAGCTAAATGCTCAGCTTCAGCCAGAATTGATTCTGGCGAGCGACTGCGCATCGGCCCACGCATTTTCGGAATGATGCAAAATGCGCAACGGTTGGAGCAACCTTCAGAAATTTTTAGATATGCCGTGTAAAATGCCGTAGTCAACAACCGGTCTGTGTAAGACTCATAATATTCGGCAGGGGTAGCGACATGGTTTTTTGATAACGGATCGGCATCCGCAATTATGTTTTTCAGTTGAGGATACTGACCGACTCCCAGCATGTGGTCGATTTCCGGAATTTCATCCAGAAGTTCCTGACTATATCGTTCGGCCAGACAACCCGTGACGATCAACTGCTGGCATTTTCCTTCGGTCTTGTGCTGTGCCATTTCCAGAATTGTGTCGATGGATTCTTTTTTGGCAGACTCAATAAATCCACAGGTGTTGACAATGATCACCTCTGCATCTTCTTCATTCGGGGTGAGGCTAAACCCCGATGAAACCAGATCGCCCAAGACCCTTTCCGAGTCCACAGTATTTTTAGGGCAGCCCAAACTCACCATGCCAATTTTTTTCATTCCATTTTCCGTAATTTTTAAATTATTAAAGGCTTAATTAAATTCAGCTTTTTTTAGCTGTTAGCTTCTTTTCCATGGTGAGGAGCAGCGCGTCAAAACCTTTTTTTGCTATGGTTTTATAAAACTTATTGCGAAGATTATTTCTCATGCTGGCCCCATCCAGAACAACATCCACCACCTGCCATTTATCCCCAGTCTTAATCAGGTGGAAATCGATACCCACTTCCCCTTCTTTTTCATGGATCACCGTCAAGGGAACCACAACCTTTTGTTTCTTCTCTTTGGTTTCTCCATATACCAGATCCAGTTCTGCAAAAAATTTAGCGGAACTGGGAAAGGCTACATGAACGAACAAACCCCCAAGCAGGGCCTGAAATTTTTCCCGTTCAGGGTCACTGCGTTTTGCCCAATGCTTCCCTAAAGTTTTTTTGCTGATCTCGGCAACATTCAATAGATTCAGGGCCAATTGCGAATGTTTCTCTTTCTCTCCCGATTCTATTTGACGAATTTCCCCCAAAAGCAGTTCTACTGAAGCCTGAGGATTCTTGTTTTCAGCCCAAAGCAGGCCGGGAATGATTAACGCAACTATGAGAACAGAGCTTAAGATTTTATTCATTTTCATCTATTATGATACATTCTGGTATTGAGAAAAAGCCGGGCATGCCGAAGCAACAGACTATTTATGGAGATCTTTTAATTATAACGCAAACCCGCATTTAATTTAAAAATATTGCTATCCCATTGTTCAACCTATCCGCGAGCAAAGATTTATTGAGAAAAACTAAAATGAGCGTCTTCACAAATTGTAGAAAAATTCGCCCTTTTATTTTCCTGCTGACAGTTTTTCCTGCAATATTTGCCGGGGAAGCTGCTTTTGCCAGCCAAGCCGGGGTGGACAAAAACTACAAACAAGCTAAATCCCTTGTAGAGTTCAAAGCCATTGTGGAGACAATCAAAAAAATACTGGAAAAAGAACCCAATCGGTCAGGCTGGGAATGGCGGCTTGCCCGTTCCCATTACTCAATCGCTAAAAAAACTGAAAACGAAGAGACCAAGAACAATCACTTTGACCAATGCATAGCACACAGTAGTCGAGCCCTGGAAATTGAACCGGGTTCTGCTATCAGTTTTTTTTATCGTGGCTTGTGCCGAGGGAAGCAGGGAGAGATGAAAGGCATTTGGTCTAGTCTGGGAATCATCGGACCTTTTGAAGAAGATATGAAAAAAGCGCTGGATCTCGACCCCGTTATCGAGAATGGAGGACCTCATCGAGCCTTGGGCAAGCTGTATCTGGAGCTGCCTTTTTTTCTGGGCGGTAATACGGATCAGTCGGTTTATCATCTTGAGGAAGCCGTTCGCCTGGGTCCCGATTATGCTGAAAACTATCTAGGGCTGGCGCAGGCCTATTACGCCCAAAATAATCCCATCTTTGCCAGGAAAACGCTTCTCACTTTAATGCGTCTGACTGATAATGTTGCGGACGATGAGGATCTATTGGAGTTAAGAAAAAAAGGCCAGGAGTTGATTAACAAGCTACCTTCTGATTAATAAAGCTATGATTAAAGAAATCAGAATCCGCAATTTTGCTATCATAGAAAATCTTGCGGTGAATTTTGAAAAAGGATTAAACGTTCTGACCGGTGAAACCGGAGCGGGAAAATCCATCATTATCGATGCATTGAATCTCCTGCTTGGGGGAAGGGCAGATACCGATTCCATTCGTTCAGGAGAAACCACCGCTTATGTAGAAGGGGTATTTGAAGTTAACGACCCCGTGACCCTCGACATAATTCGGGAATCCGGCATTGAAATGGAAGATAACGAACTTCTCGTCAAACGCCAGGTTTCCAACTCCGGTAAAAACCGTTGCCTGCTCAATGAAAGTCCCGTCACCGTTTCCACTCTGGCAAAAATTGGAGACCGGCTGGTAGACTTGCATGGACAGCACGATCACCAAACCCTGCTTCATCCTGAAGTGCATGTAGACCTTTTAGACCTGTATGGCAAATCCAAAGATCTTCGGGATGAGTTCACGCAGAATTTCTCAGAGTTCCAGGCGCAAATGAAAAAATTGCAATCCTTGGAAACGGATGAACAGGAACGTATCCAGAAAGAAGAATTCTTAAGCTTTCAACTCACAGAAATTGATCAAGCGGGACTTTCAAAAGAAGAGGAAGAAGAAATCAAGGCAGAAAGCAATAAACTAAAACATGCGGAAAAAATACGTGCAGGACTGGAGAAAAGTAAGTCCCTGCTGACTGACAAGCAGGGGTCTATCATAGAAAATCTGGGGCAGGCATTAAAAGAGCTGGAAGCCATTCACGTTATTGACCCCAGCCTTGGTGAAATTGTAGAGCGATCCCGTTCCGCCTACTACGAGTTGGAAGAGGTAGTGGAATCTTTGCAAAGTTATGACCGGTCTTTGGAGTTCAATCCAAACCGGTTGGAAGAAATTGAAGACCGCCTTGCCGAGATCAACGGACTGAAACGAAAATATGGCAACGATATTCAGGAAATTTTAAAACGCCGGGATCAAATTGCCGAAGAGTTGCAGCAGTTGGCTTCCAATGAAGAAAATATGAAAGCACTGGAAGAGAAGCTGACACAAAAAGAAGGTGCCTTGTCAAAACTCGCCATTAAGCTGGCAGAAAAAAGAGAGGTCACCGCAAAGAACCTTACCAGTAGTATTGAAAAAGAGTTGAAAGAACTGAGTATGGGCAATGTCCAGTTTGGAGTGCGTTTTAATTATCCATCCAACCCAGACGGATTTATTCTATTCCGCAAAGAAAAAATGAAAGCCACTCCAACCGGATTGGGTGCATTGGAGTTTTTGTTTTCACCCAATCCCGGCGAAGAGTTGCGTCCTTTAGCAAAAATTGCTTCGGGCGGTGAAATATCCCGTGTGATGTTGGCTCTAAAATCTATTTTGAACGATCAGGATACTATTCCGGTAATGATCTTTGATGAAGTGGATACGGGAATTGGCGGCGGCGTGGCTGAAAAAGTAGGGGTCAAGTTGAAAAAAGTTGCCAAGGCCAAACAGGTTTTCTGTATCACCCATCTCCCGCAGATAGCGGGCATGGCTTCTTCTCATTTCCGCATAGAAAAACAAATAAAAGGGAAACGCACCCGATCCAGCATTCGTCAGTTGGAGCCTGAAGAACGCGTGGAAGAATTGGCCCGCATGTCCAGCGGAGAAAAAATCACCGATGCTTCCCTCGAACACGCCCGCGAAATGCTCCGCCCCTCTAGCGAGGGGTAGCAATGAGGCGGCAACGCTCACGCGACCGCCAAAAGCAAAAACTTTTCCCTTGGTATGGGGGGATTTGGCCAGGGTTCGTTCAGCCGAGATAAACATTTGGTCGTTAAAAACAACAATCACATTCGCCTCCCCTGCTAAGGGGGCCGGAGAAAGATATTATGCACACTGATTCTATTCAATGGCAGATTGAAGTCGATAAAAAAGACATCGCATACATAGTCAGTATTTTTGAGGGATACGATAATCTGGCGGTGGTGCGAACGGTAGATGCTTCCCGAGGAATCATTGAACTCATGATATCTCCTGATTACTTAGAAGATACACGCCGTTTGGTGCAATCGCTTTCCGAAGAGATTCCTTTTCGCCGGCGAATCGCTGTTGATAGCGAGCAATAGTTTCCATTAGCTAGCAAAAACCTGTCGCGGCTTGATGGGCTTTTTTTATACTCCCTCCCACAGGAGTGGGCTAGTAATGGATCATTGAGTGGATGGGAATACCATTAAATTTTTCCCGGCCTTTCAGGAAGTCCAATTCAATGAGGAAGGTGGCTTCCATAATTTTTACATTTTCAAAATTTTTCTGGATCAAATCAAGCGTAGCGGCCATGGTTCCTCCCGTAGCCAATACATCATCGATGAGGATAATATTTTGGCCTGATCGAAATGCGTCCTGGTGAACTTCAACTGTGTCGGTTCCATATTCCAGGGAGTAGGTTTCCTGGAAAGTTTTGTAAGGGAGTTTGCCAGGCTTTCGGATCATGACTACCCCGGTACCCAGCGCATAGGCTAAAGCTGAAGCAAAGATAAATCCGCGTGCTTCCACACCTACCACCGCGTCCACCGTCTTGTCCGCATAGCGATCTCTCAGAGAGTTGATAGTTTTCTGGAATGCTACGGAGTCGCTCAAAAGCGGTGTGATATCTTTGAAGATGATACCCTCTTTGGGAAAGTCCGGAACATCGCGGATGATTTGTTTCACAGATTCCATGGCTTCACCTTTCTTGGATTTCACGTTGGACCAGAGTTGCAACCTTGGTTTTTTATCAAAGAATTGAGGAAAAGAAAAATTTATCTTTTTAGAGGCAGATATTTTATGGGATTTTTGGGATGGGTGTTGTTCCTCACCTCAAAGTGAACATGGGGTCCCGTGGATCGACCTGTGCTTCCCATAAGGGAAATTTTTTGTCCCTGCTTGACCTTATTTCCTTTTTTAACAAGGAGTTTAGAGTTGTGAGCGTAAAGGGTGGTTAGATGGTGTTTGTGTTTTATGATGATCATTTTCCCGTAACCCGTGGGCCCCCATCCACTAAACGCGACTTCTCCCTCTGCAGCAGCATAAATAGGAGTCCCTTTGGGAGCTGCTATATCGATACCTTCATGCTTGCGTCCGTTACGCATTCCGAACTTGGAAGTAAGTGTACCTTTCGAGGGCCAGATGAGAAAACCTTTACGCGGTTTAACAGTGGGAGATGTTTTCTTTTTTACCGTACGCGAGGGGGACTTATTGGAAGTGGGTACTTGCAAAACACGGCGGGCACCGGGTATCCATAAACGGGTTCCCGCCTTCAGTTTAGTGGGGTCGCTAATATGGTTGGAACGTTTCAGAACTTCTACACTCAGTTCATAGACACTGGCAATGCGGTAAAGAGTCTGATCTTTGAGTACTGTGTGGTAGACCCCTTCCCCATTTTCTGGCCAAGGATCGTATTGAAAACTTTGGCATCCTATAAGGAGCAAAGAGCTGATGAGAATAATGAATTTTAAATAATGTTGGAAGGGCATTTTTAGGAGGCTTGAAGGTGCTATAAGCTGTTGAAAAATTGTAGCATTTTTTCAATTTCGTTTACAAGTTTCGAGGCATCCTGTATAAACGAAAAATCGCTTTATTAAAGAATTGGAAAAAAATAATGGTGAAAAAGTTGTTACGGTTGGATTTAAAAACAATAGCTACCTTATTAGGTGCTCTTCTATTTGCCGGTTGCGTACAAAGTCAGCCCTCGCCAGATTTATTTGCACTGCCGGTATCTTATATGGTCGGGGAAAAACCGGAAGTGATATTGGCCAAGGACATGAACAACGATGAATTTCCTGACCTTCTAGTTGTCAACTCTGCCAGCAGTTCCCTTACATATCTAGAGGGTATTGGGGACGGCACCTTCAAAGACTCGCAAACTATTGAAACCGGGCGGGAGCCTTTTGCTCTGGATGTAGCAGACTTCAATGGCGATCGCATTCCAGATATTGCTTTATGCAACTATGGCGATGGAAATGTCTCCATCATTCTTGGGCAAAAAGACGGCTTGTTCAAATTGAAGACCGAGGTGAAGGTAGGACGGCTTCCCATAGCCATTTCATCGGGCGATTTCAATAACGATGAAATAATCGATCTCGCGGTTTCACTTCGTTTCAATAAATTGTTCATTCTTCTCGGAGTGGGCGATGGTACTTTCAAAGTGGCTGAGGCCTATCAGGCAGGTCCAACTCCCGCAAATATGACCATCAGCGATTATAACAGCGATGGCAATCTGGATATTGCCATGGCGCTCAATGCCGTCAAGGTGAGGCATATTAAATTGTTTTTGGGCAATGGGGATGGCACTTTCCTGCCCCCTAAAAAAATTTCAGGCGGCAACCAGTCCTCTTTCATCATTCACCATGATATGAACCTGGATGGCAAGGCAGATTTGATTGCGTCAAGTCCGATGAAGGACAGCCTCAGCATTTATATGGGCGATGGCAAGGGCAAGTTCTCCAAGCAGGAAGACTTTGCCGGAGAAAAAGGGCCGCATAACATAGTGGTCGGGGACTTCACCGGCGACAAGGTTCCCGATATTGTTGTGTGCAACCGTAGAGGTGGGTCCATTTCTGTTATCCCTGGAAAGGGAGACGGATCGTTTCTTTACCCACATTATAATTATGTTGTGGGCTCCCAGCCCCGCTCCATCACGGGTGCGGACTTCAATCACGATGGCATGATGGATATCGCGGTGGTGCTTTACCAGAAACAAATCCTAGAGGTGTTTTTAAGAAAAGCCAATGCCCCGCTTAATGATGTTTAGTGGAACTCCGAACTCTTCCCCCACCTGGGTTATAAAGTTAATGCTCCGAGTCGGGAATGATTTCGTCTCCATCGATGACATATTTCCCATCCAGCCATTTACCCAGGTCGATAGTTCGGCAGCGTTCGGAGCAAAAGGGTAAAAACGGATTTTTAGTTCTATCCATCTCTGCAGGCTCCTTGCAGATCCCGCATTTTAGATGTTTTTGGGATGATTCGTTCACGGTTTTCAACCTAAAATCTTGTCTTTTTGCATCCTAGCACAAGCCTGATTTTTGCTACATTTCATCCCACCTCTGAATTTTTGTTTACATTCTTCACAACTATTTGTATATTAAGGCGTTATAGATCTCATTTTGGATGGGGTCTATGGGGGATTTTTTTAGGAATGTTTTAACCTTTTGTTTTAATTAGGTTTATTAGTTTTGAAGGATTTTTAATAAAAAATTTCGCGGAAAATTTAAAGCATTATTTATCAATGGGTTGTTGAGGCTTCGATTTTTTGTCTCAATAATCGCAGATCGAAATTGCTTATCAACCCGATGGGATGAAACGCTATGATTACTGAAGTTCAGGATTATTACCAGTTGCTAGGTGTTCCACATGGGGCGACCCAGAAGGAAATTGACCTTGCGTATCAAAAACTGATCAGCAAGTTTGATTCCTCAGAAAAGAAATCTGCTTCTGTGGATCAGCCCACTCTCAAGGAACGGATTGAGGTAGCGCAAGAAGCTTATGACACGCTTTCCCACGGACAGAAACGCGAAGCCTACGACGCGGTCATTGAGGTAAAGAAAGGTCATGGTGTTTCAGAAAAACCTAAAGGTTCTAAATCGGGACCCTTAAAGTTTCTGGGAATTAAAGATAACTCAAGAAAATCCAAACATCAGAATGTTTATCAGGACTTTTTCGGATTTTCCGAGAAACCTTTCGATCTGACGCCTGATCCCAAATACCTGTACCTGAGTCCCAAGCATAAAGAGGTACTTGCACATCTGGTTTATGGGTTGCAAGAGAACAATGGGTTTCTAAAAATAGTTGGAGAAGTTGGAACAGGTAAAACGATGATCTGCCGAAGTTTTCTTCGAGAGCTTCGGGCCGATTTCAATATCGCTTATATTTTTAATCCATGCATCAATGAATTGGAGTTGCTCCAAACGATCAATGCGGAACTGGGACTTCCGGGAAAAAGCAAAAGTAAAAAGAAACTGGTTGATGTCCTAAACCACTTTTTATTGGAAGAGAGAGCCAAAGGGCATCGAGTAGTGGTTATCATTGATGAAGCTCAGGATCTTGCAACCAATGTATTGGAACAGCTGCGTCTACTTTCCAACCTTGAAACCGATACCGAAAAACTAATTCAGATTGTTTTGATAGGACAACCTGAATTGGACAAAGTTCTGGCTAAAGATGGGCTACGTCAATTGCGCCAGCGCATTACCATTAAGTGGGAACTTTTGCCTTTAAACCTGGAAGAGACTCGGGGTTACATCCAGCACCGCCTCAACGTTGCGCTGGGTAAGGGGAAGGTGCGTTTTTCCCGACAAGCAGTGGAAATGGTTTATCGCTATTCCCGGGGCATTCCCCGCATGATTAATGTGGTGGCAGATCGAACCCTGTTGATCGCTTATACACAAAGCACCAAAAAAATCACGCCCAAGATTGTTAAGTTGGCGGTGAGTGACATAGGTGAATTGGATCCGCTTGAATCCTGGGCGGATAAATTCTGGAAGCTGGTACTTCCTTCCGGATTGGCCGCAGGGTTGATATTTTTCGCCATTAATTTTTTTGCTTTACCGGGCTACAATAAAAATGCCCCAGAGGGAAAAGATATTTCTGCGTTGATTCAGGAAAATCCGATGGACCTGTCTACTCCAGGAGAGCTGGTGCCTCGTTTTTCTCCTTCATCCTCGATGGCTGTTCAACCCGCGCCAGTGAAAGCACCCGTTTTCTCAAAAACAGAAACGGTGAATAACGATTTATCCACTCCGCAAAGAAGGATTCCCAGCAACGGGCCTTTGAGTGTTCTTGATCCGGAAAAACTTGTGACCTACCTTTCCAGTCTGACTTTAGTAGAAAGTAAATTGGAAGCGGTGAAATGGATTCTGGAAGCCTGGCATATTGACCTTGGACAATTGCAGGGTTTAACTGAGGCAGACTTGGAAATGATTGAAGAGGACCATCAGTTATCCTCGTTCGAAGTGAATGGTACTCTGGAACGGTTGAAAAGCCTCAACTATCCTGCGTTGCTTGAAATTGCTCTACCCAACGCCCAGGGAACTAAATATCTGGCTCTGGTTTCTATTCAAGGGGATACTGCGGTGTTTGGTTCGGTAGATAAAATTAAAATGCCGCTATCAGTCATTGATTCCCTCTGGACTCGTAAAGCCATTATTCCTTGGAAAGATTTTGAAAATTTGCCGGAATCCCTTGGAATTGGTTACAAGGGTAAAGAGGCAATATGGCTGCAAAAAAATCTTAGGCTCCTGGGTTATTTTCAGGGACGGGAGGCACCATTATATGGTCCTAAAACAGTCCAGGCTATGATGAAGCTTCAGCGTAAAAATAGTATCAAAGATGATGGAATTTTTAATACTGACAGCAAATTACTTTTGTATAATCTGTTGCAGATTTATTCCACTCCAAGGCTGGTTTCCCAATAACCCTTCTTCCTATTTATTGAAAGAGCAAGAGAATGAGCACGATATTAGAGACGCTCAAAAAACTGGAAGAAGATAAAAGATTGCTGGAAAAGGATTCTGATCTCAAGGAGCTTGTTCTTCAAGAAGATCAAAAACCGTTTTCCGGGAAGACAATAGAATTATCCCGTAATCATTTTATGGCGTTGGGCTTGGTGATGGCGGGAGTCATAATTGGCTTGGTTCTGGGGCTCAAACCATCGGCTAAAAATGAATTGACTCATTATTCTCAGAGGAATTCTGAAAAAAAACCAGAATCTCTCAACAAGAGAGGGTCCGAGGCAACGGTGGGTATTCCTTTATCCAACATTCCGGAGCATCGCCCACGTTATGAAGAGAATATTAGCGAGAATTTTCCGCAGGCTATAGAGAATTTCCTGCCGCCCTCTGTTACAGTAATACCAAAATCCGTTGCAGAGCCTGAAGTGCTTCCCCAGGGAATCAATGAAATTCGCGACTTAATTCAAAACGCAAAACTGGATGCGAAACAACCAGAATCTTTTGCCTACCCTGAAGATTTAGCCACAAGGGGAATTTCTATTCCTCAACTAAAAGTAAAAGGCATCATCTTTTTTTCTCCGGGAAGTTCCTCCAACCACATTTTTGTTTCCACCTCAGAAAGCAAAAACCTCAAAGTCCGTGTTGGCGAAACGGTTCAAGCCGCTACCCTTAGACATATTGAGTCGAATCGCGTGGTGTTTTCCTACCGAGGCGAAAACGTCCATCTCCGTATCGGCGAATAACTCGCTAGCGCGAGAGGCAATGTCATTATCAAGCCGACAAACGTTTTCTCGGCTTGATGATCTTTTGCCCGTTTCCTCAAGGCGTAGTATTGTTGCCACTGGCGGGTAAGTCGAGGAGCTTGTTGATCACTTCTTTGATGGCTTTGATATGGCTTTGGGCAGAGGGCATGCCATCATGGTTGGGTTCTTCCTCTTCCAGTGAGATGATACCGGGACCCAGGTAATTGCAGTAAAAAGCTCCCAGCGGACAGAACTTATCTAAGGGTTCGTCTTCCGGGCGAGAATTGACGACCACCATATGCGTCTTGCAATCTGGGCCGGGATAGACCTCAAATAATCCGCCCTTGTTTCTGCAGTATGCAATAATGCGTTCTACATCTTCTATTGGAAGCGCTTTGTAAATGGTTTGCAACTGTCATCTCCGATTCGAAGTTATTGTAGAGATTTTATCAGGATTCCGGTGTGATCGCCGCCGACAAATTGCAATGACTCTATTTGGTTAGCAAAGAGCTCTTGCCAGTGGCCTCCCCTGCTAAGGAGGGGGTTGACTTTATCCTTCAAACTTTGATACACCCTGAGGCTATGCATTTTCAAGATATCATTCTCAACCTACAAAATTACTGGTCTTCAAAAGGCTGTGCCCTGCACCAACCTTATGACATTGAAGTGGGTGCGGGGACGTTTAATCCCTGTACGTTTTTCCGAGTATTGGGTCCGGAACCTTATAGCGCCGCTTATGTTGAGCCATCGCGTAGACCCGCAGATGGCAGGTATGGAGAAAACCCCAATAGGCTACAGCATTATTACCAGTTTCAAGTCATCCTAAAGCCATCGCCTGAAAATGTGCAGGATCTTTATTTAGATAGTCTGACTTCGCTGGGGGTGGACCCGCTAAAACACGATATCCGTTTTGTAGAAGATGATTGGGAATCGCCTACCTTGGGAGCCTGGGGTTTAGGGTGGGAGGTGTGGTTAGATGGTATGGAGATCACTCAATTTACCTATTTTCAACAGGTCGGCGGAATAGACTTGAAACCTGTTACGGCCGAATTGACCTATGGACTGGAACGCATTGCCATGTATCTGCAGAATGTGGACAACGTATACGATCTTAAATGGAATGAAAAGATTTTATATGGCGATGTCCATCTGGAAACAGAAAAACAATTCTCGCGTTACAATTTTGAAGCGTCCGGCAAAGAGAGGCTATTCCAATGGTTTGATATGTATGAAGCGGAAGCTAAAAATTTGTTGGAGCAGGAACTGGTTTTGCCTGCTTACGACTATACTTTAAAATGTTCTCATGCCTTCAATCAGTTAGATGCCAGGGGAGCTATAAGTGTTACTGAACGAACCGGATTCATTGGCCGGGTGAGAAACCTGTCTCGGTTATGCGCTGAAAGCTATGTACAACAAAGAGAGGCAATGGAGTTCCCCTTGTTGAAAAAGTAGCGGCACTCTTTTTCAGGAACCGGCCCATTTCTCAACCTGGGCGCGAATTTCATTAGCTTGGGATGGGTCGAGGTCTTCATAAATTTTTAAGGCTTTTTGAGACCTGCTGATTGCTTCTTCAATGTTGCCTTTCTCTCCCAATGCCAGGCCCCATTTCCACAATACTGCGCCCTTCAACGAGATATCTTTGGTTTTTTGGGATAAGCTCAGAGCTTCCTCAAAATAATTAATCGCCTGTTCTTCGCCTTTGCTCTTCATGTGGACTTCAGCTAGCTGAACCATCATAAGCCCTGTAGCTTGCAGGTTTTTAGTTTTCTGTACGGCTTCCAATCCTCTTTTTAAGTTTTTCAGTGCCCCAGGAACATCACCGGCCTTTAAAGCTGTTTCAGCGATCAACTGAAATAGTGCTCCCAGAAGCGGGGAGTTGGGAGTTTTTTGGGAAAGCCCTGCACCGGCTTCAAATTTTTCAAGAGCCTTTTCTGCTTCCCCAGTTTCCATAAGTCCAATGCCCAGGTTGTGTAATAGAGTGATCAGCAATATCTTATCTTGATTTATCGGGATAAGCTCCGTAGCCTGCTCACCAGTATGGACGGCTTTATTGTATTCCTTAAGTTCTACACAGGATTTTGTTAATTGCACCAAAAGCTTAAATTCTTCAACTTTGGAACCACTATCCTTCAGCAAATCCAGGTGTTCCTCTACAAATTTGATATGTTGTTGGTGGTCATCATTAATCATGCAGACTTTTCCCAATTGTTCCAAAGCGGTGGTTTGCCCTTCAACATTTCCTTCTCTTTTGCAAAATGCAAGAGCACTTTGCAAGGTTTCTATCGCCTTTGCTGATTGGTTCAGAAGAACATATTGCTGGCCGAGGTTTAAGAGATGTTTTCCTTCTGCCTCTTTATCTTCTAGCTGATTGGCGGCTAACAGAGCGGCTTCATACCACTGTATGCACTCCGCAGGGGATAGGCGCTTGTTAATCATAGTGGCCCCATTTTCAGTGTAGGCACTGCAAACACGTGCCGCGTCTATATCTTGATCGCAGTGTTTGCGGCTCCATTCCATACCCGCTTTAATATTTTCCAGTTCCAGATCAAATAACCGGAACCCTTTAATGATATTTTTGCCTCCCTTTTCTACAAGGGTATAAGCAGATTCCAGCACATTCATGAATTCGGTAGCATGACGCTTTGCAACCATGCCTTGATCACCGGCTTTCGCTAAAGACTTGATGAATTTTTTAACTTGGCTGTGCAGCGAATATCGGAGGGTATTGGTATTGAGTTGAATCAGGCCAAACTTTTCCAAACCGGTAAGGGAAAGTCTTTTAGGGTCTTCACAGATAAAAGAGGCCGCCTCGGCCGAGAAGGACCCAGGAAAAACAGAAAGTTTTCTGAGAACTAATGCAGTTTTTTCTGGCAACATACTGTAACTGAGGGTCAGTGCGGCTCGGACTCCATCAATTAAATTGCCTTTTTTATCTTCATCTTCTCCACCTAAGCCTTTTCGAACTTCTGTAAATTTTTTAGCGAAATAATCAGGTGCCATGGTGGAGTTGATATAGAAAAGTTTTCCGATTAATTCCAGAGCCAGAGGAACGCCCTTGCAGATATGGGAAATTTCTTTGATTGCGGGGCTAATTTCCGGAGCCCACCGGGTTAACAGGGTATGGGCCTCAAGAACTTCCATGGGTTCCAGTTCAATAGAAATTATTTTGGGTAACAATATAGGTTTCACGGAAGTTACAATTAAAACCCAGGAAACTGGGGGGAGAAGGGGCTTGATTTGTTTTACCCCAGAAGCGTTATCCAGAATCAAAATGCCTTTATGTGCTTTTAAGGCCACCCGGTACAATTTAGCAAGATGCTTATCGTTTGTAGGAATGGGTTGGGTAGGATGAAATTTTAAAATTATCCTCCGCATGATGTCTTCAGCAGAAGGGGGATTGGGTAGATCACCCTGCATATCTACGAACAAGCAAGCATCAGGATACTGAACCGCGAACATTTTACTCAAGGGAATGGTCAAGCAGGATTTACCGATACCCGAAAAACCGCTGATTCCAATTAGAATTGGAGGTGCTGAGGCCTGGGCGGCAACTTTCTTCAGAACCTCTTTTCTGCCGGTAAAAAGTATAGGTTCAGGTGGGGGCCGAAAAAGAGTTACGCCAGTGATATTTATGTTGGAAGACATTTTTAAGGTCTTTTCAATGTCAGCTCCTTCTTCCTTCTTATTCTTTTGTGATGAAGCTTCCCCCGAATCGGTAGCCTTTTTATCTTTTCCAGATGCACCTTTCCCGGAGGAACCCTTAGAAAATAATTTTGAACCCAGTGCAGCCAGCACCACGACTGAGATAAGGATGATTAGAATTGTGGTCATGAAACAACCTTTAAAAGAGGTCTGAATTTTTTGAGCAGGCTGATTTTAACATTGTATAGTTTTGAAAAATAATCAATATGTGCAATGAGCAAGGGTTTCAGGGTGCTCCCGATGGTTGACTTTATGAATAATTGCTCGATAATACCGGTTTTTGTCAGCTTATGTTGTTTTATGATCGTTTAAATTGAGATTCTTAGAATATGCCCGAATTATTTTTAGAAATTGGTTCTGAGGAAATTCCATCAGGATATGTTCAGCCCGCTCTTGAGTTTATGCGCGAGGAACTGGCTTCCTATTTTACCCGCAATCGAATTAAAGCTGAAACCCCCGAGATTTTGGGTACGCCGAGGAGGTTGGTGATTTCAGTAAAGGGTGTGGATGCTTTGCAGGAAGATATTGTTGAGCTCTTTCATGGCCCCAGTGTCTCGGTGGCTTATGACGATCAGGGGAATCCGACTAAGGCGGCAATAGGGTTTGCGCGCGGCAAGGGGTTAGATGTTTCTGAGTTGACTCGTGATCAAACCACCAAAGGGGAAGTGGTTTGTGCTCGTGTAGAAAAAAAAGGCCGTCCTACTCCAGACCATCTGAATGAGTTCCTTCCTCAATTCATTGGTAACATTCCTTTTTCCAAAAAAATGCGCTGGGCAGATAAGGCACGTCCATTTGCGCGACCTTTGCATTGGATCACTGCATTATTTGATGGCGAGCCTTTGGATTTTAGTTTTGATGGTATTCCGTGCGGTAACTTTTCACTGGGACATCGATTTTTAAAACCGGATAAATTCCAAGTGAAAAACCTTTCCTCTTATTTGGAGGAGAGTGAAAATCATTTTTTACTGGTCAACCCTGAAATCAGAAAGCAGAAAATTCTTGAGCAGGTTCAAAACCTTGCTCGAGAAGCAGGAGGGTTGGTGGAAGAGGACTCGGAATTGTTGAGTATTGTAAATTATCTAGTGGAATTTCCCGTTGCCATCCGTGGAGATTTTGACTCCCATTTCCTGGAATTGCCCAAGGAATTATTGGTGATGACGATGAAGTATCACCAGAAATACTTTCCTGTCACGGATGGCAAAGGAAATTTATTGCCATGCTTTATAACGATCAGCAATATGCCTGCTGGAGAAGGCCAGGAAATAAAAAAAGGAAACGAACGAGTTTTGCGTGCCCGGTTGGAAGATGCCAGGTTTTTTTATAATGAAGACAAAAAGAAAAACCTGGATGATTTTGTCGAACCCTTGAAAGGGGTGGTGTTTCAGAAAAAACTGGGAACCCTTTATGAAAAAATGGAAAGAATTTGTGGGCTTTCGGGAATATTATCCACCCACACTTGTCCAGATAAGAAATCGCAAGCATTGAGAGCGGGTCGTTTGTGCAAAGCCGATTTAGTAACCTTGATGGTTTATGAATTTCCGGAACTGCAGGGGGTCATGGGTGGGTATTATGCGGCTCATTCCGGGGAGGAGTCTATTGTTTCCCAGGCGATCCTGGAACATTACCGTCCTGCCTTTGCGGGAGATGATCTTCCTGCAAGTGAGTTGGGAACAGTTATTGCTGTAGCAGATAAGCTCGATACCATTTTAGGTTGTATCGGGGTGGGTTTGATTCCCAGCGGGTCTGAAGATCCGTATGGCCTTAGGCGAAATGCATTGGGTATCATACAAATTTTCCTGAACCGGGGTTGGCAGGTCTCCTTGGACGAACTTGTTAAGGAGGGCCTTAACTCCATGGGCTCGAAGCTAAAGCTGGAACCTGAAACCATCAAGAATCATGTTATGGATTTATTTTCCCAACGATACAAAACCTATTTGAATGCCGAGGGATTTCCCTATGACGCGATTGATTGTGTTTTGTCTACAGGTCTGGATTCTATTGTCGACATCAGGGCGAAAGTTTCTGCTTTCTCCGAACTGAAAAAACAACCCTATTTCGAACCCCTGGCAATTGCTTTTCGTCGAGTGGTTAGCATACTTAATGATGAGGCTGAAGGCGAAGTGGACCCGGGGTTGTTAAATGAACCTGCCGAAAAAGAGTTATTCGAAGCATACTTGAAAGTTCGAGACCCGGTGCTCCGGCATATTCAAAACAAGGAATTTTCCCAGGCTTTAGAAAAGATTGTAGAAATAAAACCAGCTGTTGACGGCTTTTTTGACGGGGTCATGGTAATGGTAGAAGATGTTTCGTTAAGAAAAAATCGCCTTCACCTTCTTTATCAGATATCCGGTCTTTTTTCTGGGCTTGCCGATTTTTCCCGAATCATTTTGAAAAAAGGTTGAAAACCAATTTACCATCAGATAACCTAACACTATTCCACATGCAGACTCTTTTGACCCTAACTTTCAAATAGTTGGAGTAGGTTGTTATATGGCGCAAAAATATACTTATGCTTTCGGAGATGAAAATACCGAGGGCAAAGCAGATATGAATAACCTCCTTGGAGGTAAGGGCGCCAACCTTGCTGAAATGGCTTCCCTGGGCATACTGGTCCCTCCAGGCTTCACTGTTAGCACGGAAGCTTGCGTTTATTTCTTCAATCATAAATATACCTTCCCACCAAAATTATGGGATGAGATTCTATCCCGCCTGAAAGATCTTGAACGGTCTCTCAAACGAAAATTTGGTTGTACCGAAAACCCTTTGCTTGTTTCAGTAAGATCGGGAGCAAGAGTTTCCATGCCTGGCATGATGGACACGGTGTTGAATCTGGGTCTGAACGATATAACTGTTCGTGGTTTGGCCAAGAGTACCAAGAATGAATGGTTTGCCCTCGACTCGTATCGCCGTTTCATTTCTATGTTCGGAAATGTGGTGCTGGGAATTCCCGGAGAACGGTTTGAGGCCATACTCTCCAAGAAAAAATCAAAACGCCAGATCGAGTTTGATACGGAACTTACTATTCAAGAGTTGAAGGCACTCATCAAGCAGTTTAAGTCCTTGGTTACCCGTTTAACTCATGAGGAGTTTCCAGAGGATCCTCTGCAGCAATTGCGTATGGCGGTTGAAGCTGTTTTTAACTCCTGGAACACTGAACGGGCGCGAACATACAGAAGGTTAAATGGCATTCCACACGAGTGGGGTACAGCGGTCACGATTCAGTCGATGGTGTTTGGCAATATGGGCGATACTTCTGCTACCGGAGTTGCGTTCACTCGGAACCCCGCCACCGGAGAGAAAAAATTCTATGGGGAATACATGATCAACGCCCAAGGGGAGGATGTTGTAGCGGGAATCCGGACGCCCCACTCGATCGAGAAGCTTGAGCAAGACATGCCAGAGGTATATCAGGACCTGGTGAAAGTCTACCAGAAACTGGAAAACCATTACAAAGACATGCAGGATCTGGAATTCACCATTGAAAACCAGAAATTATTTTTATTGCAGACCCGGTCAGGTAAACGTACGACGGCCTCGGCCATTAAAGTGGCAATAGATATGGTGAATGAGGGGTTGCTCAGTAAACGGGAAGCCTTGATGAGGGTTCCGGCAAACCAAATGGATCAAATCTTTCATCCAACGATTGATCCCAAGGCAAAATTAAAATTGATAGGGAAAGGTTTGGGGGCCTCGCCCGGTGCGGCCGCAGGAAAGATTGTATTCTCTCCTGAGCGTGCTCAAGAACTTGCTGAGAAAAAGGAAAAGGTTATTCTTGTGCGTATGGAAACATCGCCTGAAGATATTCATGGAATGAGTGTGTCGCAGGGAATTCTGACTGCCAAGGGAGGTATGACCTCCCATGCTGCAGTAGTGGCCCGGGCAATGGGGAAGCCTTGCGTTTCTGGGGTCAACACTCTGGACGTAAACGCGAAAAGAAAAAAATGCACGCTAGGGAACCTTCAACTTAAGGAACTCGATTCGATTACGTTGGATGGTACGACCGGCAGGGTGATTAAAGGGTCGGTGCCCTTGATCCAGTCTCGGTTGACTAATAATTTTACTAAGATGATGGCCTGGGCGGGGGAAGTGAGGTCTTTGCAGATTCGAGCTAATGCCGATACCCCGCACGATGCCCTAATGGCAAGGGACTTTGGAGCCCAGGGGATAGGGTTATGTCGAACAGAACATATGTTCTTTGACGAGGAGCGTATTTTTCTGGTGCGTAAAATGATTGTTGCCGAGGATGAAAAAACCCGCGATGAAGCATTGAAAAAATTGCTTCCCATCCAGCGCGGAGATTTTACGGAAATTTTTAAGGTGATGGAAGGGTTTCCGGTGACGGTAAGGTTGCTGGATCCTCCTCTACATGAATTTTTACCTAATACTTCAGCCGAGATTAAAAGTCTGGCTAAGGAGATGAAGGTGTCGCCGGGAACTCTGGGGAAAAAAATAGAAAAAATGAAAGAAGTTAACCCCATGCTCGGACATAGGGGTTGCCGGCTTGGAATTACTTTCCCTAATATTTATAGCATGCAGGTCAGGGCGATTATTGAAGCAGCTTGTAGATTAGTTAAAAAGGGAATAAATGTGTTTCCGGAAATCATGGTGCCGCTGGTCGGGCATGTGAGTGAATTTAAAATCGTCCGCGAACTTATTTTAGAGGCAGCTGAAGAAGTGATTGGGAAGACGGGTGTGGACCTGAAGTATAAAATCGGTACCATGATTGAGCTCCCCCGGGCCGCTATGACGGCAGATGAAATAGCGGTAGAAGCTGATTTCTTTTCCTTCGGAACCAACGATCTGACTCAGACCGCTTTCGGGCTTAGCCGGGATGACTCCGGTAGCTTCCTGAACGAATATCTCGAAAAAGGCTTATTGGCCCATGACCCATTTGTATCAGTAGATCAGGATGGAGTAGGGCAATTGATAAGTATCGCGGTTGAAAAGGGAAGAAAGGTCAAACCCAATATTCACCTGGGGATTTGCGGGGAGCATGGTGGAGACCCTGCATCGATTAACTTTTTTAATAAAATTGGTCTAGACTACGTTAGTTGCTCCCCCTATCGAGTGCCCACGGCTATCCTCGCTGCCGCCCAAGCTGTTATCCAGGAAGACAGTTGAACATATTCTCAGACTTTGTTGGCGGGATAATTGAAATTCCGGGAAAAAGGTTGACTTAGTTTTTGCTGGTCACCATAATAAATAAAAAATTCTTTAGTTTGAAAGGCTGGCCGCCACTATCGATATGTGGAGGCCAGTTTCATTTGAAATAACCTGTTGCCTGAGAAGGTACTCCGCTTGGAGGTAAGGAATGAATATAGCGCTCACCGGTATCACCGGAATGGTGGGTTCCCATCTGATCAAAAAAATTGTTGAAGAAAGCGATTCTCCGCATAACATTCGAGCCTTAATCCGTGAAGGTAGTGTGGTAGAACACTTGAAAACTTTTGAGGATGTGGATTTTATTATTGGAGGCTTGGAGGATCGAGAGTCTCTTGCAAAGCTGGTGCAAGATGCAGAGGTGCTGGTGCATCTGGCCCATTTTCCTGGTCCGGTTCAAACTTTGGATGAACTGATCAAGGTAAATGTCAACGGCTCATTTGATTTGTTGGAGGAAGCCAAAAAGGCCAAGGTCAAGCAAGTGATCTTCATGAGTTCGTGTACGGTGTTTGGAGAGGTTCTCCCCACTGTTGACAAGGAACATCCGATGGATGAAAACCACCCTGTTTGGCCCAGTAGTCTGTATGGTTCTATTAAATCTTCAATTGAAGGGTTTTGCCACTATTACCATAAGAGCCGGGCATTTGACTTAACCATCCTGCGGCCCGTAACCATGTATGGAGTGCGGCCCCAGCTTGACAAGTCCGAATGGTTTCAAACTATTGATTACCTTGCTACCAATTACAACGTGGACGTTAAGGGCAGTACCAAGTATGTTTCAGTGGGCTCAGTGGTGCAAGCCATTCAGAAGGTCATGGGAAATGCTGAGGCATCTGGGAAAACCTACCATCTGGTTGATGGACATATTCATAATATGGACCTTGGAAAATTGATTGCGGATTCCATTGATTCTTTCGGCGAAGTTGAAGGGGTAATGGGCGAAGATGGCGTGCCTATGTCCAGCCAAGCAGCTACGGAGCTTGGAGTCGAGTTTCCGGGTCAAGAAGGAATTGTGAAATATATTAAACTCATCCATAAGCTTCAGGGCGAATACGGTGGCGAGCGAAATATTCAAAACTGGTAGAGGAATAAAACGTGTCGTCTTTTACATCTAAAACATTCATCGACCGGTTGATTCGGGAAAATTTTAAATTTTTTACCGGAGTTCCCTGCTCGTTATTATCGGGTCTGATTTCATACCTGGAAGAAGTTGA
This sequence comes from Nitrospina sp., assembly GCA_018673915.1. Taxonomy (GTDB): domain Bacteria; phylum Nitrospinota; class Nitrospinia; order Nitrospinales; family VA-1; genus LS-NOB. Next base: position 116,903 of record JABHBK010000054.1, read on the forward strand.
GGATGCCAAATATATTCCATCAGTGAGGGAAGATTCAGCCGTGGGCCTATGTGCGGGGGCCTATCTTTCGGGGTCTCTTCCTGTGCTGCTGATGCAGAACTCCGGGCTGGGATATTGTCTTAACGCATTTACTTCACTGAATCTGATTTACCGAATTCCCGTGTTGGTCATTATGAGCTGGCGGGGCCAAGGGGGAAAAGATGCTCCCGAACACATCATCATGGGAGATATCAGCCAGAAGCTTCTGGAAACTGCCGGTATGGATTATGCCGTCTTAAAGCCGGAAAATTGCGATCAGGTTCTCGAAACCGCCCTGAAAAAAATTAATGAGGAGAAACTTCCTTATACGCTTCTTATTGAGAAAGGTTTATTTGATGAGAGGCACTGAGGCTTTTCAGGAATTACTGCCTTTATTGAAAGACGAACCCGTGGTGCATGCCAATGGATTCATATGCCGAGAGTCGTTTACTTTAAAAGACCGGGAAGCAAATTTTTATATGATTGGTTCTATGGGGCTGGCTTCTTCCATTGGGCTGGGGGTGGCTTTATGCAAACCGGACCGCAAGGTGATTGTGCTGGATGGGGATGGCAATGTCTTAATGGCTATGGGAACTCTTGCAATGATTGCCGCGCAAGCTCCTAAAAATCTTGTGCACGTTGTGATTGATAACGAAGTGTATGAGTCAACAGGAAGTCAACGCTCGCTTTCCAACCGGGTTCCTCTTGAGCTAGTTGCTAAAAGTTCAGGTTACCGGGAGGCGTTGCGTGTCAATAGAAAAGAAGAAATCAAACCTGCGTTTGAAAAGCTGATGAATTCCGAAGGACCCAGCTTTTTGTTGATCAAGGTGGAACCCTGCTTTGATCCTAAAACTGGACGCGTGACACACACTCCAGAAGAAATCACCAACCGCTTTATGAACTCCCTCCGCCGGCCGTGAGATTCTTCCCTCGTGCCCCGAAGGGGTAAAAGAGTTATCTCGGCTTGTTATATTTCTTCATTAGCCTTCATGCCCTTAAAGGGTACAACGAGCCCTTGCCCAGTTGCATTCCCTGCTAAGGGAGTTAGGCCAGAAGATCTATCGCGCTACCTGCTCCTGATTCAGATGCTACCGAATTACCCTCTTCACCACTCAGTTCACCCGTTTGATTAACAGGGGGAATAGGGCTGGATTGAGCTTCCTCCGTGGCAGTGCCTTGAGCTTCATTGGAAGCGGATGCTAAACGAGCACTTTTGCTCCCTTCGGTGGAACTTGTTTCGCTAGTTTGTTTTTGAGCTGCAGAGAAATTTCCCAGGCTTGAAACCTCCATGATGCGACTCCTTTTTTAAGTTGTAAATTTAAGTTTAAAAATCCGTTATATTTTTCAGAAAAAAATTATTCTGTAATACTGCTGATTCCATCTCGAATGGCAACTTTCAACTGCATTTGTTCTTCAGAAGGAATAGATTTAACCACCCTTTGGGTCTTAGGGTCTATGACCTTAAGCACCACATCGTTGTCATCCGTTACCGATAACCTTCTTTGTTCGCTATTCGAAGATGTTTGTCCACCCTTGCTGGTCTGAGCCAAGGCTTTAGCTTCAGCCGACAGGTCGACAGAGTCTCCTGATGGCTTGGGAGCAGAGGCCCCGTTTGACACAGATTCAGAACTTGATGACGATGATCGCGTTTTGGGTGTTGGAGCTTTCGGATTTCCTGCTGAGTTAATTGCTTGGGTATCCATGATACGTTCCCTCAACTGCTAATTAATAAGGCTGCTTAGTTAAGTAATTGAAAAATATGTATTTATTGGTTTCTCTCCTTGCGTTTTTAACTTTTTACCCAGTACACGCCTTCTTCTTAACGGTGACTTAAGAAAAATCTTTAGAAAAAAATTACAAAAAATATTTAAAAGCTTTTGATTTGAGAGAAAGGACTGAATGTGGGATGGATAAAGGTTTGAAATATACCTCCTTAGAGGTTATGATGTCGGGCCAAAAAATATTTGAAAATTATGTGGTTCAGGGAGTTTGACTCGGATTTCAGGGTCATAGCTTCTCCGCCTGTTGCTCTGATATGAATGAATTTCGCAATATCCTTAAATACGCTAAGCCGTATACAAAAAGCCTGATTTTTGCATTTCTTTGTCTGGCTTTGACTTCGTTGATCAATCTGGTTTTGCCTTTGATCGTTCGCAATATGATCAATGCTGTCATCGTTTTAAAAAACAATGAGGTGTTGGATAGTTTGGCGTGGGATTTAATTATCATCATTGGTCTTCAGGCGGCATTTGCGGTCACCCATAATTATATTTTTGGTTTCGTGGGTCACAGAATGACCACAGATTTTCGCATCGAATTTTTTTCTCACATCCAATCCCTTTCTTTGCGTTTTTTCCAAGAGCGTCGGGTCGGTGAATTATTGTCCCGCATGAATAATGATATATCAGTGATCCAGAATGCATTGGTGACCATTCCTGTAGCCTTATTGCGCCAAAGCATCACCCTGCTTGGGGCAATGGCGATTATTCTTTATCTGAACTGGAAACTGACGGGTCTGATTTTACTTATCTTGCCTCCCTTGATGATTTTTGCACGGGTATTTGGGCGGAGGTTAAAAACAATTTCGGAAAAGCTTCAGGATCATGTGGCGCAAGCGGTGGTAGTGCTTGAGGAAGTCATGTCGTCTATCAAGATAGTGAAATCCTTCACCCGAGAGCCTTATGAGCAGAATCGTTTTCAGGAAAAAATTGAAACAGCTTTTGAAAGAGCCGTGGATAAGATCAAGATATCTTCTTTTTTCGGGCCCTTCATATTGGGGCTTACTTTTCTGGTTTCTGCATTATTGATTTGGTATGGCGGATATCAGGTCATGCAAGGGACGACCACTCCTGGCGAACTGGCGGCTTTTTTCCTATACGCTCTGATTATTGCAGGACCCATTGGAACTTTTGTCCGGTTGTATACTCAGATTCAAGAAGCTCGTGGAGCCATCCAAAGAGTTTATGAGATTCTTGATACCCAGCCAATTATTCAGAATCCTGATAATCCGGTTTTCATTGAGAATATAACGGGCCGTATCCAGTTTGAAAATGTGAGTTTTGGTTATCAGGATTCCACCCAGGTGGTCCATAACGCTAGTTTTGAGGTGCTGCCGGGTCAAACGGTTGCTCTGGTGGGGCCGAGTGGAGCTGGGAAATCCACCATCATCAAACTCCTGCACCGTTTCTTTGATTCAGACTCCGGGGTCATTTCGCTGGATGGTCACGACATCCGCACTTTGGATCGGAAAAGTTTTCTCAGTCAGATTGCTCTGGTTCCTCAGGAGACACTTCTTTTTGGCGGAACGGTAAAGGAAAATATTCTTTATGGAAAACTCGATGCTACTGAATTGGAACTGGAAGAGGCCGCGCAAAAAGCCAACGCGCATGAATTTATTTCGAATATGGAAAAAGGTTATGACACCGTTGTAGGTGAAAAGGGAACAAAACTTTCAGGAGGTGAAAGGCAACGGATAGCCATTGCCCGGGCCATATTGAAGGATCCAAAAATTCTGGTTCTGGACGAAGCAACTTCTTCTCTTGATAATCGGTCGGAATCTCTCATTCAAGAAGCGTTGGATACGCTAATGACCCACCGAACAACTTTTATCGTGGCGCATCGGCTGAGTACGATCCATAAAGCAGATCAGATAATAGTACTGGATAAAGGTTGCATCGTTGAAACAGGCCAACACGAGGATTTAATGAACCAGAAGGGTTTGTATCACACGTTATATACAATGAAAATGCTGGACCCAACCACTCATGAAGGGTCAGGTTTGTGATTTGGCTTGAAGGGGTGGATGCTCACAAATCATAAAACAATACAAGATGGGGGATGGAGGGCGCAGGATTATTCTCCCGGGTCAGCACCAATTAAAAAACCTATCAAATGTGCTTTTTTCTCTGCATCGCCGCGGTAATAGGTACGCACCAATCTCTGGATCAACTCATTTAAGTTTGGGTCTTCCCCATAAGTTTCCATAGCCTCATTGACGCAGGGTTCTTCACCACCTATGGCCTGTTGCGTCTTATTGATAGGTCCTCTTCCCGTTAGCAACCAAATAATATTGAGGTCTGTATGCTGGTAAAGCTTTGCGATGGTATCGGCTGAAGGCAGGGATTTATTATTCTCAATATCCGACAAGGACCCCTGGGAGATTCTGATCAATTTAGCCAACTGAAATGACTTTAGCGGCAAAGATTTTCTCCATTGCCGAAGACGAGACCCTAAGAATTTCGCTGTGCCTGATTTTTTTTCTTGCATAATACGGTATACCTAATTATAATTGATAATGCGAGGTTGTATCCTTAATTAATCATATAGCCCAAAAATGCCTCAATAAAGTTTCAGGCAATGCCAGTTGAGGGATGCTAGAAAAGCTTTTTCTTTAAAGAAACTTTGAAATAAAAAAGAACCTGACTCCCCAAATCTTCAATGTCAAACCAGGCCTGAGAGGGAAAGCTTGCGGTCAAAACTTTAGGTAGTTTGCCCAACCTTTAAACAGTCTATACCTTTATAATTCCTTAAAATATTCTTGCCGTCAATCTTTTTTCTAATATTTTCTGATTTAAAATTTTTACATTAATGTGAGAATTTTATTTATGCTTATAAAGAAATATAGGGCGGGGGATTTAGAAGTCCAAGGATAAAGCGGATTTTTTAGGTAAAAGGATTTGAAAAATCCCGATCATCTCATTAAAAGAATAATGTTCGACTAAGAATTTGTATAGGTATGGGGAATAACTGGAGAGTCTTCTTTCCTCCTTCCCATCGATAGCGATGTCCACATAAATCACCACTTTTGGTAGGCGATTTTTCAACAATTCTACTAATTCACGTTCTTGTTTTTCCTCAAGCATGCCCGGTAAAACCCATTCATAAGGAGTTGGGTTTATTCGGCCAGAAAGAAAATAAAAAATAGGGTTCAACGGCAAGGCCAAAATGGCATCTCCTTTTTGGGAGTGTAAGTTTATTTTTTCAATGACCCGCTTGATCCATTTTGCCTCTGCGGGACTGGTATAGACATCTATTTTGTCGAGGGTGAGGCGAGTGGTTTCCAACTTCAATGCGCCAATGCTACCCGCATAGAAACCGTGATGTGTGTTCATCTCAATAAAAAACATGAAGGGAATGAAAATAATAAGCAGATTCAGCGGTAGCCGAGTTAAGCCGCTAAATTTCCTCTCTGGTTTATGAAAGGACAAAACTTTTTTTCTTATTCGATACAATAAATAGCAAAGGAGAAGATAGAAAGGCGGCAAAGTTCTTAGTAGATTGTCAAATCCCGCCCGCCATATTACCAAGCCAAAGGCGCAAACGCCGAATAGTAGAATAGCGATAACCATCAAGTGGGTAATTTGGAGTGATTCTTTTTTGAGGAGGAGCTGGTAAAAAAGAAAGAGTGCCACAACTCCATAAGTAAAAATAGGAAAGTAGAACAAAGCCCATTCAAACATTTGATGGTAGCCAACTTCTTTGAGAACTGTAAAAAATGGGAAAATTTCCGGAAATGGATTTCCCCATACTTCATGGGCATCAACCACCAGTTTAAAAACCTTGGTGAAGTAGCCGTCTTGTCCCAGATAAACAGCAAACAGGAATGCAATGCTGGAGATCCCACCAGCGAGATAATAAGTCTTGGCTGGGGTGGAGGAGCTCGGAGTCACTTTTCCCGGCGAAAAGTGAAAGTCATCGCGCCAACGTTTTTGGCTCAACATTAAGGCGAGTACAACCAGGCTAATCAGAATTGAAAAAAGGGTTACTTCAAACTTGAAAAATGCGCTTAAAATTATGCCAGCGCCAAGCCACACAAAAGACGTGAGGTTTCTCTTATCTAAAATCTTTATAAGAAAATACAGGTTTAAAACGACAAAGAAGGTGTAGAAACGGTTGTAATACATGGAAGGCGCAGAAAGCATAAACAGCGAGGAAAGTAGTGCGAATCCGGCTGGCATGATTTTTCGTCCTATAGAATAAATCATTAATACCATAGGAGGTGTAATAAGCAGGACTCCAATGCGCAAGCTTTGAATTTCTACTCCAAACAACTTAAAGAACAGCATCCCATACCAGTATCGACCGGGGAGGTAACCATTGGGGTTGAAATCAACAAGAGCCTCATCTCCATTAAGTGTCCTTAAGGTTCCGTTGGCATATCCTCCCTCGTCCCAGATATTCAATCCATATTTGGAAAAAAACCAAAAATAGGCGAGTAGTGCCAGATAGAGTAGGCAAACCTGGCCCCATTGTTTAGCAAGAGAGTTTTTTGTTTTGGAAGGGTTGTCCATTTTTCGACTTATTCTTTTACAAACGCCTGCATTTCTTGCGCGAGACTCTGGTTTTCCTTAAGAATATTTTCAAAGTCAGAATTGAAGTCTTCAAGGATATTAAGCCGTTGCTTTACTTTGAAGATTCGGGCAAGGGATTGCTCAATGGTTGCATGAGGGATTCTTTCTGCCTCAATATCCTGGATCATGGCATCCTGAAGGGCAGTGACTTTTTCCAAATCGTGGCAAATGAGAAACAGGTCGATTCCGGCCTGGGTTCCCAATACTGGGATGGATTCCAATTTTTGATCGATGGCTTTCATTTCCAGGTCGTCAGAAATAAGGATTCCGTCAAACTGAAGGGTGTTTCTGAGTAATTCACTCATAATTGTTGGGGAGAAGGTAGCGGGTTGCTCGGAATCCCAAGCCGGATAGACGACATGTGCCGACATTATGACTTCCAGGCCTTGTTGGATAGCTTGCGCAAAAGGGATCAGCTCGGTTTTTTCAAGGGACTCCCGCGTCCGTTCCACTCGAGGCAAGGTTAAATGAGAATCCTGGGACGTATCTCCATGTCCCGGAAAGTGTTTGCCAACAGGAATAACTCCGGCTTCATAGAATCCACGAATTAGCTCGACCCCTAAACGAGCTACTTTTTCGGGGTCAGTATCCAGAGACCTTTTCCCAATGATCGGATTTGCTGGGTTGGAATGAACGTCAAGAACCGGAGCATAATCCATATTAATACCTATCGCCCGCAATTCCTTCCCCATTCCAAGCCCGAACCGATAAGTCAGGTCATTTGAGTTGGCCTGTCCCAGGCAGGACATAGGGGGAAATTGTGTAAAGGGTGCGCCCAGTCGAGCTACCCTTCCTCCTTCCTGATCCACCGAAATGAAAAGTGGCGGAATTTCGGGATTGTCTGCATTGAGCGATTGAAGATCATTGATTAATTGAAACAATTGATCGGGATTCCTAAAGTTGCGTTCGAAGAGAATCAAGCCACCAACGCCCTGCTGAAGGATCAATTCTTCCGTTCGGGCGTTGAGGGAGGTTCCCTCAAACCCTGACACAATCATTTGGCCGGTCTGTTGTTTCAGCGAAAGCAAAAGGAGTCAGTGTTGGAAAGTGTTGATGAGCGGTGTGTCCGATGGCAATTTCCTGCCGCAGACCCATTCCTGTTTCTAAAAATCAAAAAGGTTTGCTGTTTTGGCGAGTGGGCATCGTTGCCCGGTTCGGCACCCGTATGTTACCATAACTTAATAACTCGATATCAACATTCAATACTTATATATATGCAACGCAGAGTGGTGATTACCGGCCTTGGTGCAGTGAGCCCGAATGGCATCGGTTTAAAAACTTTTTGGGAAAACACATGCAAGGGGATCAGTGGCATTGATCGTATTGCCAGCTTTGATCCTTCCGGCTTATCCTGCCAAATCGCAGGTGAAGTGACCCAACTTGAACCTTCCCATTATTTCTCAGCATCGGATTTAAAAAAACTGCCTCGTTCGGTCCCACTTGCTGTGGCGGCCACTCAGGAAGCTTTGGCCAATGCAGGAATTGATCTGTCGGATTTTTCGGAAGAGGATTTTGAAGGGCTGGGAGTTCTTGTGGGAAGTGGGGGCTCGGGTTTCGATTATTCAGAAAAACAATTTGAAATTTTTTTCTCTAAACAAAAGCATAAAATCAGTCCCTATGCGATTTCAAATTCATTGGTGGGTATGCTGTCCAGCGAAATCTCCATGTATTTTGGCCTCCATGGTCGGAGTCATGTGATGTCCAATGGGTGTACCAGTTCTACCGATGCGATGGGTTATGCTTTTAATACCATTCGCTTCGGTCAGGAAGATTGGTTCGTTTCCGGAGGAGTAGAATCCTGCGTCACCCCTGCCATGATGCAGGGATTTGAAAGAATGAAAGTCAATCCAACAAATTATAACGATTCGCCAGCGCGAGGGTCTCGCCCATTCAATCGAGATCGGGAAGGTTTTGTGCTCGCCGAAGGCTCATGGATGGTCATTCTGGAAGAACTGGAACACGCCAAGGCACGGGGAGCGGAGATCATCGCTGAAGTTCTGGGTTACGGCACTACCTGCGATGCATTTCATCGGGTAGCAATGATGCCGGATGGGAAACAGTCTTCCAGAGCCTTAAACCTGGCCTTGCGTGATGCGAAGGTGAATAAAGAGGATGTGGGATATATCAATTTTCACGGAACGTCTACATTGATCAATGATAAAGTCGAGACGCTTGCAGTAAAGCAGGCCTTCAATAGTCATGCCATGAACATTCCTTCCAGTTCTACAAAATCCATGGTGGGGCATCCGCAAGGAGCATCGGGGGCACTGGGGGTAACAGTTTCGGCTTTGTCCTTAAAAAATGGGTTCATGACTCCCACTATTAATATGGAAAATCCGGACCCGGAATGCGACATGGATTATGTCTCGAATGTAGGAAGAGAAAGCAAAATAAAAGTCGCTGTCAGCAATTGTATTTCGTTCGGTTCAAAAAACTCCGCGATGGTCCTGCAAAAATATGAGTAGAGCCATGAATGTTTCCTTAATAAGTAAAATAATGACAACCGCGCTGGTTGTTTTTGCGTTATCAGGTTGTGCTGAAAAGCTGGTGGATGTAAATGTCACCATTGTTGACCAGAAGACCGCGTTGGAAAATCAGATTCTAGGAAGTTATGAAGAGTTGGGCAACGAGGTTCTCCTGCTTGCCTCGGTGAGATCTGTGGATGAAGAAGGTAAGCTCAAGCCCACCGTTGAAATTCCGCAAGGAAAATTAAAGGCGCTCAGGGCTCTGCAACGACAGGAATTCAACCGGGATGATATTCAGGAGTTTAAACAAATACTGGTAGCCGGAGAAGGTAAGGATGGGTTTCTGCAATTTTTTGAAAATGAACGGACTAAAACCGATACCCAGTTCAAAGAATTTTCGAAAGCCATTATTGCAGAAGAAAATGAAGATCGACTTATTGTTTTGCAACGAATCGTGGCGACCAACGAAAACTTCACCGAAAAAGATCTCCCAAGAGTACAGAAAATCTCTGCCAGCCTCAACCGCGACAACGCTAAACCCGGAGAAAAAATCCAACTCGAAAATGGCGAATGGTCAATTAACGGTAAGGCTAAATAATCGTTATTGGGCAAGTAACCCGTTAGCTCGACTTAATTGGTGATGGGAAAGGTTTTGAAATTTGAATAGACGTGCGTTCAAACAACAAGATTGGATTTTCTTTTCAGGTATCCTCCTAAACTTATTTTTCGCATCACAAGTTATGGCACTTCCGGCCGACCTCGAAACCGGACGCGATATTTTCTATAAACATTGCAAGGCCTGCCATGGCGATAAAGGCGATGGCAAAACCTTCGCCGCCAACGTGCTGAATCCTCCCCCAAAAAATTTCACCGCAGAAATATCAAAAAAAGAACTGACAGAAAAACGGATGACCAACTCCGTCACAAAAGGAAGGAAAGGCACCGCCATGATGCCTTGGGAATCGAACCTCACACAGGAAGAAATCCGGGCTGTGGTGATTTACATCAGGCAAAAGCTAATGAAACTGAAACCACCGAAAAACGCTGATAAACACTAATGAGAATCAGCAGATAGCGGAAAATGATCTGATTTTCTTTTTAGCCTTAACGGCGTTTTTTACTTCCTCATTTCTTTTCCGAGTTTGTTTTCAATTGAGGCCATTTTAGATTCCAGCCTGCCTGATTTGCCTTCGCGGTAATCAATCTTGATGCCGCAGGTGATACGCTTGCAATCCGCCCTCATGGTCTCGTAACATTGCTTGACCACTCCCATAACTTCATCGAATTCGCCTTCCAGCACCGTTCCCATCGGATTGAGCCTGTAGGGCAAGCCGCTATCATCAATAATTTTAAGAGAACGGCTAACCTGATCGCTAACGCTTTCGCCCTTATCCATGGGGCTCATACTGAACTCAAGCAATATCATGACTCATAACCTCGAACGTAAAATATTGAAATATTAGAGATGTGCTAATAATAATTGCTTGCATTTTAGGGCGAAATTGTGGAATGATCAACCATCCCATCAAGAGATTGCGGGAAATCCTAGTAAAGGCGGTACCTGTTTTTTGTCCCAGTTAGATGATCTGCGCCAGCAGATTGACAAAATTGACGATCAGCTGTTAAAGCTGGTCAGTCGCCGTGGCCTATTGGCCCAAAAAATCGGCGATGAAAAGTCCCGTCAGGGGAAGGTAAAGCATTTCCATGTTCCCCACCGTGAGCGGGCTATCCTTGAGAGGCTGAAGGACCAAAATAAAGGCCCTTTTCCCGACCCTTCTATTGAATTCATTTTTCGTGAGCTATTTTCGGCTACATTAGCTTTGGAAAAGCCTTTGAAGATTGCTTTTCTTGGGCCGGAAACTACATTCAGCCACCAAGCGGCAGTGCGGCATTTTGGTCATTCATGCACGTTCAATCCTTGCGGAAATATAGAATCCGTTTTCTCAGAAGTCGAGTTGGGCAACTCCGATTATGGAGTCGTGCCTGTAGAAAATTCCATTGAGGGGGTTATCAATCTGACTCTGGATTGCTTTGTCGATTCGCCTCTTCATATTTGCAATGAGACACGGCTTCCCATTGGTCTATTCCTTTTGTCCAACGCAACCGACCGAAAAAAGATTCAGAAAATTTATTCGCATCCCCAGCCTTTGGCACAGTGCAGAAACTGGTTGAACCGCAACCTGCCGGGTGTTGAACAAGTCCCTGCTTCAAGCACGGCCCAAGCAGCGGAGCTAGCAAAACAAAATAAGAATACCGCTGCTATCGCGGGGGAACTTGCGGCAGAGGTTTATGGATTAAAAGTTGTCGAAAAAAATATTCAGGACCGGGCCGAAAACCACACCCGCTTTCTAGTCATTTCAAAAGACCAGGCTAAAAGAGCCAAAAAGAACAAAACATCCGTCATGTTTTCTATTACCGATGAAGCCGGATCTTTGCTCAAAACTTTGCAGTTATTTGCCAGAAATAAAATAAACTTATCTAAAATTCAGTCTCGTCCTTTACGCAACCGGCCTTGGGAATATTTGTTCTATGTCGATTTTATGGGGCACATTGAAGATAAATCAGTTGAGCGTGTTTTAAAAACATTGGGAAAACAAGCCCTGTTTATACGGGTGCTGGGCTCTTACCCTGAAAAAGGGCAAGCATGAAGTTATTCAGGAAAATGACTGTAGTCGGTGTTGGCCTGTTGGGTGCCTCTTTAGCCAAGGCCTGTAAAGAACGCGGTCTTGTTGAAGAGATTGTGGGGCATGGCCGAAACCGAGAAAACCTGGAAAAAGCCAAGTCCTTAAAAATCATTGATCATTATTGTGCTGATTTATCAGAAGCGGTGAACGATGCAGACCTGATTGTTTTGTGTACGCCAGTTTCCACCATTGTTCCACTGATTAAAAATATGATTTCAGAAATTCGACCTGGGACCTTGATCACCGATGTTGGTTCAGTGAAAGATCCCGTTGTCTCTGAAGCAGACAAACTGATTCCGGACGGTAATTTTGTCGGGTCGCACCCCATAGCTGGAGGTGAAAACTCTGGTTTGGAAGCTTCCACTGCAGATTTATATCAGGACGCAAAATGCATTGTGACTCCAACTGAGGCAACCAATAAAACAGCTCTGGAAAAAATCAATGCCCTTTGGCAGGCAGTGGGCATGAATGTCATCAGGTTATCTGCAGAGGAACATGATTTCATTTTTGGAGCAGTGAGCCATTTGCCCCACATAGTGGCGTATGCACTGATGAACACGCTCGGGGCCTTGAGGACCAAAGACGACCGTGAAGTCACGGCATTTTCGGGAGCGGGATTGAAAGACATCACAAGGATCGCTTCTAGCGACCCGGTTATGTGGCGAGACATCTGCCTTTCCAATCGCAAGCATTCTCTGGACCTGATCGACCTGTTTCAGATTAAATTGGATGAAATTCGCAGCATTATCGAAAAGGGAGACGGGCAAACTTTAAAAAATGAATTTATAGCCGCAAACAATTACCGGCTCAAGGTGATTTGAAGGAATGATTATTGCCATAGATGGACCAGCAGGCAGTGGCAAAAGTACTGTCGCCAAGTTAGTCGCCAAAAAGCTGAATTACCGTTACATCGATACCGGCGCCATGTATCGGTCTGTAGCCTGGGTCGCTCAGAAAAATGGACTTAACCTTGCTGACGAAATAGCGATGGCAAAGATTGCCGAGAACTTGAAGATAGAGTTTATTCCTAATGCGAATGGGCAAACCGTGCTGGTGGATGGGGAAAACGCTACAACCGATTTAAAAAATGAAGTAGTGGGCAAAGGGGCCGCAACAGTTGCTGCACAGGAATCCGTCCGTGAGTTGTTGGTAGCCCGACAACGTCAGATCGGCGAAACTGGCAATGTAGTAATGGATGGTCGGGACATCGGGACCGTGGTATTCCCCCAGTCCGACAAGAAATTTTTTTTCGTTGCCGATGCAGAAGAGCGTGGGCGGCGGCGATATGAGGAACTGAAATCTAAAAATCCGGAGTTGGATTTGAAAATTATTATCGAGGAAATTCGACAACGTGACTACGAGGACTGCAATCGAAAGATCTCTCCCCTGGTCAAGGCAGAGGATGCCCTGGAAGTCGACACCACTCGGTTAAGTATTGAAGAAGTTACTGATCAAGTTTTGAAAAATATAAACAACCCAACCTGAAAGAAAGTGAGAAACTGGAGGTCATGAAAATATCCAAAGAATTACTAGAGCAAATGGAAAATGATGACAAGGCGGAGCTGGAGGATTTAACTCCTAATCAAATCAAAGCCTATGAAGAAATGGAAGAATATTTTAACGACAGTCTCGGCCGGTTCAAGGCTTCGCAGATTATTATGGGCAAGGTAATTGCTATCTCTAATGGGCTCGCCACCATCGACGTAGGTTTTAAGTCTGAAGGGATGGTCTCGCTTTCCGAGTTTCCTGAAAACGGCAAGAACCTGGAAGTTGATGAAGAGATTGAGGTCTTTCTTGAAAAGGTTGAAGACAACCATGGCAATGTTGTCTTATCCAAAGAAAAGGCTAATAAAATTAAAATCTGGGATGATCTGGTCAAAACTTATGAGGCAGATGAAATCATTCAAGGTGTGGTTGTCGCCAAAGCCAAAGGCGGATTAACCGTTGATATCGGACTTAAGGCATTCCTGCCTGGTTCTCAAATCGACTTGCGCCCGATTCGCAATCTGGAAAAACTGATTAGCGAAAAGTTTGACATGAAAATCATCAAGATGAATAAAAAACGCGGAAATATTGTTCTGTCGCGGAGAATTCTCCTTGAAGAGCAACGCAAACAACTTCGCGAAGGCACTCTGGAGAAAATGGGTGAAGGTAACCTTATTGAAGGTATTGTTAAAAATATCACTGAATACGGAGTGTTCATCGATCTGGGCGGAATTGACGGCCTGCTTCATATTACCGACATGTCCTGGGGCCGGGTCAATCATCCTTCCGAAATGTTTTCTATTGGGGACAAGGTCACCGTTATGGTTCTCAAGTACGACAAAGAGAAGGAACGCGTCTCACTGGGGCTCAAGCAAACCAGTGCCGATCCTTGGGTAGATGTAGATAACAAATACCCGGTCAATACCCAGATCAAAGGAAAGGTGGTCAGCATTACGGATTATGGAGTATTCGTCGAGCTTGAAAAAGGGATTGAGGGATTGGTCCACATTTCCGAAATGAGCTGGAGCCGCCATGTCAAACACCCGAGCAAAATTGTTTCGATCGAGGATGAAGTGGAAGCAATTGTGCTGACCCTCGATAAGGATAAGAAACGAATTTCTCTCGGGATGAAACAAATTGAACCTAACCCATGGGAAAAAATTGAAGATAAGTACCCCATTGGTACTGAAGTTGAGGGTACAGTTCGAAACCTGACTGACTTTGGAGCTTTCGTTGAACTGGAAGACGGTGTGGATGGTTTGATTCATATTTCCGATTTGAGTTGGAAAAAAATCAAGCACCCTTCTGAAGTCCTGAAGAAAAAAGATAAAATTACTTCAGCGGTCCTCAGCATCGACAAGGAAAACTGTCGGATTTCTCTTGGAGTTAAACAGTTACAACCTGATCCTTGGAATGATATCGCCGCTAACTATCCTATCGGCACCGAGGTCGAAGGTAAGATCATCAAGGTAACCGGATTCGGTGCTTTTGCGGAATTTGGTGATGGATTAGAAGGTTTGATCCATGTTTCACAACTCAGTTCGGAGAAAATTACTGATCCCGAATCTGCGGTAAAAGTGGACGATGATATTAAAGCAAAAGTAATCAAAGTGGATACCACTAACAAAAAGATTGCTTTAAGCATTAAAGCTTTTCAGGAAAACCTCGACATTTCGCAAATCGAAAAAGAACAGGTAGATCTGGAAGACTTTAAAGAAGAAGAGTAAGCTTTGCTGAACTCTGGACCCGCAAGGGTCCAGAGATTTAATTATGGAAAATACTATTTCAAACAAACCCCAAAGATCTTTTTTTAGATCTTTTTTCCGGTTTAGTGCAGGTCTCATTATCTTGATGGTGCTGGTATCCATCGGTTCTGCATTTTTACCGGATCGCTGGAAATCTCCTTCAGGCGATATAGCCTTAATTCGCATTCAGGGAATGCTCATGGATTCACAGGATATTGTCCGCCAGCTCACTGACTATCGACATAACAAGCAAGTACGAGGCATCCTGTTACGTATTGATTCTCCAGGAGGAGCGGTTGCACCGGCACAGGAAATTTACAATGAAATCATGAAGTTGCGCGCCGAAAATATTACGGTTTTTGCTTCCATGGGAACGGTGGCAGCATCCGGTGGATATTATATTGCTTGTGCGGCAGATTACGTTCTCGCTAATCCCGGTACTCTGACGGGAAGCATATCCGCTGTCATGGCATTTAACAATATTGAGGAACTTACTAAAAAAGTAGGTGTTAAACCAGATGTCATTAAGAGTGGTAAGTACAAAGATGTGGGTTCCCCATTACGAGCCATGAAACCGGAAGAGAGAAAACTATTACAAGATGTTGTGGACGATGTGCACCTGCAATTTGTTCAGGCCGTTGTTAAAGGTAGAGGGCTACCCATTTCAGAGGTCAGATTGATTGCTGATGGCAGAATCATGACGGGCAAGCAGGCTCTTGAGCTGAAACTGGTAGATGAATTAGGGGGGCTCGAAAAAACCAAAGAACTCCTGGCAAAAAAAATTGGTGTTCAGGGAAGGCCTAAAGTCATTGAAGAAAAAGAAAAAACTCCTTTTTTTGACTGGCTTCTCCAAGGCTCAATTCCCAGCCAGCTAGCCGCAAGCTTAATCCCTTCCTTCGGTCCAACCCTCCAATATGTATGGAACCCCTTATAAAATATATGGTTGCAGGGATTTCTCTGTAAAGCAAAGATAATTCCTTCCTCTTTTCTCAAGTAATAAAATCCCCTAATTCAGCCTCTTGAAGACGATTTTTAAGGAACCAAATTCAGCCTCTAAAAACGGGTAAACCCATTAAAATATTGGGCTTGACTTAATTTCAGCTAATGATATACTTCTCCGAATTCGTTTTCAAAGTAGCGGTTAAAATGTTTACCGGTGGGGGAGACTTTTTAATGACTAAAGCAGAACTTGTTGAAAGGGTAGCCAACCAAATCAACTTGACCAAAAAACAGACCGAGGTTGTGGTGAATACTGTTTTTTCAAGTATTACCGATTCGTTGGCTGAAGGTAAAAAAGTCGAGTTGAGAGGGTTTGGAAGTTTCCGAATCCGGCAGAGAAATGCCAGAGTTGGACGCAATCCAAAATCAGGACAAAAAGTGGACGTTCCATCCAAGAAGGTGCCTTTTTTCAAAGCGGGGAAGGAATTGAGGCAGTTAGTGGACGAACATGAAAAAGCTCAAGAGCAAGAATCCTGATCCGAGATTTTTTAGAAAAAATCATCATTCCATTCACATCGATATTTGGACCGCTTGACCAGGGTCTTTTGGCCCGGTTACCAGCACCCTCTCCAAAAATTAACCTTAGTTTCAATACCTTAACCTACAATTTTTCGAATAATCGTTCTGTGATCCGAAAATGGCTCTGACAGAACCCGTACTATTCGACCTGTAAAATTATGGCTGGCAGTTCTTACGGACAACTCTTTAAAATCACTACCTGGGGCGAATCTCACGGTAGCGGAATCGGCGTCGTAGTGGAAGGTTGCCCTGCTGGTTTGCCGCTTAAAGAATCCGACATTCAAAAAGATTTAGATCGAAGGAAAACCGGTCAAAGTAAAGTCACCACTACTCGCAAAGAAGGGGATCTGATCCAAATTATGTCTGGTGTCTTTAAAGGCAAAACTACTGGCACTCCCATTTCAATGTTAGTTATCAACAAAGATGCCGACTCTTCAAAATACGAATTGATTAAACACCTGTACCGTCCCGGTCATGCAGACTATACCTATGATATGAAATACGGGTTTCGGGATTACCGGGGTGGGGGACGAGCCAGCGCTCGAGAAACTGTTGGCAGAGTCGCCGCCGGAGCTATCGCTAAAAAACTTTTGGCTCGGGATAAAATCACCGTCACCGGGTTTACCCGACAAGTCGGGCCTCACACAGCAAAAACTATAAACTTCAAGGAAATAGAAAAAAATATCGTACGTTGCCCGGACGCGAAAACTGCCGAAAAAATGGTGGAAGCCATCATGCAGGCTCGTAAAGAGGGTGACTCACTGGGAGGCGTGGTCGAAGTCGTTGCCAAGGGTGTGCCCGCAGGATTAGGGGAGCCCGTATTCGATAAACTGGATGCCGATCTGGCCAAAGGGGTCATGAGTATCCCCGCTGTCAAAGGGGTGGAAATTGGAGCAGGATTCGAAACCGCCACCATGACCGGTTCGGAATGCAATGATGTTTTCGCCATGAAAAACAAAAAAACGACAACTCAAACTAATAATGCGGGGGGAATCCTTGGTGGCATTTCCAATGGTATGGATATCGTGGTTAAACTGGTTGTAAAACCTACCTCATCCATCAACAAAGCGCAGGAAACCATCAATCAAAAAGGAAAAAAATCTGAAATTCGCGTTGAAGGCCGACACGACCCCTGCGTTGCCCCGAGGGCTGTTCCTATTGCAGAAGCTATGGTTGCCCTGACCCTCATAGACCATCTATTGAGAAACAAAACTTCCCGATTGACTTAACCCTCTCAATATACTGAGCCCAATATGAGAGTTGGATTCGTTCAAAACAAACCCATTTTTGGAAATGTTCTGGAAAACCTCGAGGGTGTTGAAGCACTTCTCAAAGGTCATAGCGCTGATTTGTTTGTTCTTCCCGAGCTTTTTGCCACAGGCTATCAGTTTAAAGATTTTGAAGAGTCCCGCAGCTTGGCAGAACAGGTCCCCGGGGGAGTAACCACTAGTGCACTGACTGCTATCGCAAAAAAAATCGATGCCTATATCATTGCTGGCCTACCAGAAATCGATGAAAATAAGGTCTACAACTCTGCCGTTGTTACGGGACCCAATGGGTACATCGGAAAATATCGCAAGATCCATCTCTTTGATACAGAAAAAGCCTGCTTCCAAAAAGGGGACCTGCCACTCCAACTATTTGACATCGCTGGTGCAAAAGTAGGGGTTATGATTTGTTTCGACTGGCGGTTTCCTGAAACCGCGAGAACCCTCGCGCTTAGGGGGGCAGACTTGATCGCACACCCCTCCAATTTAGTCTTGGCTCATTGCCCGCAAGCCATGATTACCCGTTGCCTGGAGAATCGGGTCTTTGCGGTCACTGCAGACCGGGTAGGAATAGAAGACCGGATGGAGTCGCTAAACTTTATAGGCCAAAGTCAGGTGGTAGACCCAGATGGAAATATCCTGATCCGCGCATCTAAAACAGAAGAGGAAGTTCATGTGGTTGAAATCGATCTGGAAAAAGCCCGCGAAAAATTTCTTACCTCCAAAAACCACATTTTCAAAGACCGTCGCGAAGACTTTTACTGCTAGTTACTGAACTCAAAGATTTTAAAAGGCCTCTAAAAAAATTCGGTCGCTCATGATTCTGATTTTATCTGGCTCTGTTCATTAGGCAGGTTAATGGTAAAAGTTGTCCCCACGCCTGGTTTGCTATTAACCGTTAAGGTTCCATTGTGGTGTTCAATGATTCTTTTACAGATCGCAAGACCCATCCCCGTTCCTCCGTACTCATTTTTTCCATGCAGTCGCTGAAAGAGTTGAAAAATTTTATCCTTAAATTTTTCATCAAATCCGATACCGTTATCCTCAATTTTTATAGTTACGTAGCCATTATCACCGCCCTGGGAAAATATATTTATAACAGGGGCAATATTTTCTTTACGGTATTTCAGAGCATTGCTGATCAGGTTTTGAAACAGCTGACGCATTTGTACGGGGTCAACCTCTATGTCCGGCAAGGTATTCACATTTATTGTTCCCCTGGACTCGGAGATCTGGGTCTCAAGATCTGACAACGTGTCTTCAATGATATTATTGAGTTTAAATTTTGCAAATGGAGAGACCTCGGTGGTTAGGCTGGAGAAAACAAGCAAGTCATTAATAAAATCATGCATCCTTAATATGGCGTTCTGCATGCGATTGATATAGTCGCGACTTTTTTCGTCTAAATCCTTATTAAAATCTCTCAGCTGGTCTCCCAATATACTCACTTTACGAAGAGGTTCCTGCAAATCATGGGAGGCTATAAAAGCAAAATCACTGAGGTCCTGGTTACTTTTCTCCAGGGCGGCTGTGCGTACCCCGACCAGCTTTTCAAGGTCTTCAAGATGCTTTTCCAGTTTCCTCTCAGCTTTGTGACGTTCCAGTTCGGCTTCGATTCGGTTAGCAAATACCTGCACAATAGCCTCGGGGTTTATGCTTTTTGATATTTCCATGTCATGCATAACCACTAAGAGTCCTATAATATTTTTTTCTTTATCAAACATCGGTACACCCAGATAGCTTTCGACTCCCATATCGATCAATAGCTGATCATCAGGAAAAAGCTTTTGAACATTATTCGGGTAGTGGCAATTTTTACCATTTGCCACGATTCTACAAGGGGTGTCCTTTAAGCCATACTCAAAGTTCTCAGCCAGTTCTCCATTCGCCCATACCGCAAGGGTTGAAGCTTTTTCCAGTTGATCCCCTTTAAATTCTCCAATGAAGGCGTATTTAACCATTAGAGATGTTGCCAGGTTCTTGACCAGTGATTTTAAAAATTCATCCCCTATAGCCGCAGAGGTTCCCACGACAATCTGCTTTAGAACTTCATCTGCGCGTTTAAATTCAGAAATATCCTTAAAAACTAAAACAGCACCGGTAAGCATGCCTTCCTCATAGATAGGTGTGCTGGTGAATTCAACAGGAAGGCGTGACCCATCCTTCCGCCAGTACACTTCATCTGTCCCACTATAAATTTCACCATCACGAAATGAATGGTAAATGGGGCAGTCCTCAATGAGGTAGGGGGTTCCGTCTGGCTTGGAGTGGTGAATTATCGAGTGGATGGGCTCGTCTTTCAGTTCTTCCAGAGAATATCCCATTAATTTTTCAGCCATAGGGTTGAGAAAGGTCACCTTGCCATCCAGGTCCAGGCCATAAATGCCTTCCCCAACGGATTCCAGAATAAGACTTCTGGACTTATTGGCTTTGGTAAGCTCCAGTTCAGCAATATTTTTCTTGATGGCATTTTCTTTAAATACCTGAAGCGCCTGACCCATTTCTGACATCTCGTCTTTTTTATTCGATACCCGAATCGGAGTTTCCAGATTCCCCCTTACAAGTTCCTGCATGATAAGGGTTAAATATTTAAGGGGATTAAGAAGGCGCCTGATTCCGATGCTGTATACAAGAAACAAAACAAGAACCCCGGAAGTTAACAGGAGAAGGTTTGTGAGCATCATGAAGAAGGACTTTTGATCATGAAAATGTTTTGTCATGGCCTGCGCCCGGGCATTGACAATTGCCTGAAAGGTTTTAATGTTTCCCATGATCAGGCCTTTTTGCTCATCATAATATTCTCCAAACACCAGCCTTCTTGCTTCGTCAAAATCCTTTTGTGCTACCGTGGCCATGGCCTTTTCTTCTGTTTTGATCAAGTTGTCGGAGAATCCTTTAGCCTTTTTGATATAGGCTAATTCTTCCGGTAACACTTTAAGCTCTTTCAGTCTTTCAACAGCTCTATCTCGAGATCGGATGACATTCACCTCATGCCAGAAATTGTCATAATGGATCCGGTCTCCAAATTGAACAAAGCGGCGAATTTCACTCGTTAAATAATCAGAACCTCTAGCCAGTTGTTCCCCTATCTCCTTCAATTCTTCCTGCTGGGTCAAAGCTTGATCGTGGGCTCTTTCCAGTACATTCATTTTGTAAGCTGAAAAACTGACCAGACAGAACAGGGCCACGATAATTATGAATATGTTTCGAAAAGTTGAAAATATTGACATGGTTATTTCTACTTTTTAAGTTTCCCCTTAAGGAATAACGAACTTGGCCCGCAATTGTACCTATAAAAGTCGAATAGCTTTTATTTTATGATGATCATGGTTATAAAAAGATTGCTACCGATAAATGCGGGATTGAGATCAAAAACTATTTGAAGAAGATGGGTTTTCGCTAACTATTTGATTTTAATATTTCCACTGCTTTCTTGTTGCCTGCAAAAATAACAAAACCTGAAAGGATATGAGTGAAATAACCCATCCTGAGGAAAAATATAAGTGCATTTTTGTAGAATGATAGACTGGGTCACGAACCCTGTTTGAAATGACCGATGCATCGGTTAAAATATAACTATAGTTTAAACCAAAGATATGAGGCTTCTAAAAAGCGGGAATAGGACCTCTGTAAATTACTGAGAGGAATAGAATGGGCAACGAAAAATCACGATTTTTAAAAAGAGACGATGGAACTATATATGATTCACTAACCAGCGTTACCTGGATGGCGAACGACTCACGGCTGGATACTGATAAAGAGGTTTCTTATGCAGAGGCAGAAGATTACCTGAAAAAAACCAACGAAAAAAAAGTGGGCGGGTATGATGACTGGCGCATTCCCACCGTTCATGAGGCGTCCTCCATATATGACAAAGAAAAATTAAATAAAGATGTTAAGGGCGGCGACATACATCTCGATTCCATATTCCCTCCTGGTGCGGCGAATTGCACCTGGACTGCATCCACCCGTGGCAAAGAAGCGCAAATTCTGTTCTATATGAACGGCTGCGCTTATTGGTACGGCAAGGATGATAAAACTATTTCGCACGCGGTACGACTTGTTCGCCGGGATAACAACTAGGCGTTGAGGCCCTATGTTGTAATAACTATGGCAATGTCTTTCAAGTAGAAAACACTTCAATAACCAGGCTTGAATTCTAATATGAGGCAGAGCAGTTCATTGTGAAGGCAATTTAAATTGTATTGAGCTTAACCTGAAGTATTTAAAAAATATCCGTAAGGTTTCTCATGCTAATATAAATAATATTCCATGCCCTGTGAAAAATTATGGCGACAAAAAAAAAGCGCTTGAAAAAGACTGCCTCGAAGGTAAAAAAAACCCCTGCCAAAGCTTCGCGCCCCATTAAGAAAAAAACAGTAAAGAAAGCTCCCTCTACAAAAAAAACCAAAGCAAAGAAAATCACCCCACCCAAATCCGAGAAACTTAAAACAAAAAAAAGATCTACATCTCTTTTGAGGAGAGGATTCAGTGATAAGTCTTTTCCCATTGTAGGCATAGGTGCATCTGCAGGGGGTTTGGAAGCTTTTGAGGATTTTTTTGCACATATCGACCCTGATACGGGTATGGCGTTTGTGGTCGTGACCCATCAACATCCCGCACATACCTCCGTCTTGCCCGAACTGTTGAGAAAATGCACCAGTATGGATGTCATACAAGTCACCGACCAGATAAAGGTCAAGCAGAACTGCGTTTACCTAAATCCCCCCGGAAAAAATGTAGCCATTTTTAATGGGACTTTTCATATCTCAGACTCTACGGAGCCGCGTGGTTTGTCTTTACCCATAGATTTCTTTTTTCGCTCCCTGGCACAAGACCAGAAGGACAAGGCGATTTGTATTATTCTCTCTGGAACAGGAACAGATGGAACCCTGGGTTTGCGAGCAGTTAAAGGTGAGTCAGGCATGGCGATGGTGCAGGATGAGTCAAGCGCCAAGTTCACCGGAATGCCCGGCAGTGCTCTCACCACAGGTCTTGTGGATTACACTCTACCCTCGAGCAAAATGCCTGCGCGGTTGATTAAATATGTAAAAGGCCCTTTCCTGTCGTCTTCCGCTCCTGCAGTTAAACTTGAGCCCTCCTTGGGCGATGTTATGCAGAAGATATTCTTGCAACTCAGGAACCGCACTGGACATGATTTTTCGGGCTATAAATCCAATACCACGCGTCGGCGTATTGAAAGACGCATGAACGTCCACCACATAAATAACCCGAAAAATTATTTGAAATATCTTCAGGAGAACCCGCAGGAAGCGGACGTCCTGTTCAAAGAATTGCTCATTGGTGTGACTGCATTTTTCAGAGATCCGGATGCATTTAAGATTATTAAAGACAAAATTATTCCCAGCATCCTGAAATCCAGGCTGAAGACCTCCAGTTTACGTTTGTGGGTTCCCGGTTGCGCCAGTGGCGAAGAAGTTTATTCTCTGGCTATTCTTTTTGAAGAATGCCAGAACAAATATTCCACAAAGTGCAATATTCAGATTTTTGGAACAGATTTAGACCCTCATGCTATTGATATAGCTCGAATGGGTCTGTATCCAGACGGAATTGCGGCAGATATTTCTCAGAACCGTTTAAAAACCTATTTCGATAAAGAAGACAGCAATTATCGCATCAGAAAAAGTATTCGGGAAATGGTAATTTTTGCTCCGCAAAACGTTATTAAAGATCCTCCTTTTACAAAACTGGATTTTATTTCTTGTAGAAACCTCTTGATATATCTGGAGCCACATCTACAAAAAAAAGTCCTTGCCTTGTTTCATTATTCATTAAAGCCAGAAGGTCAGCTTTTCCTGGGCAACTCAGAATCACTCGGTTCCAGCACCCACTTATTCAAACCGGTTAATAAAAAATGGAAAATCTATTCTCGCAAACCCATCCAACCAGGCCTTCTAGGTGTAGGATACACGGATGTTTTTACTTCACCTTTGGTTGATGGCGTTTATCAGGATACCAGCGCCCGAAATAAAGCTGACAAACAAATAGCCATCACCGATGTACAAACTCTGATGGAAAGACATCTGCTAAGCCATTTTGCCCCGGCAAGTGTTGTGGTGGACGAACGAGGCGGAGTTTTTTATATTCACGGAAAAACCGGAGCCTATCTTGAGCCTGCTGCAGGTAAACCCAGCCATAACATCTTGACCATGGCACGTGAAGGTCTGAAGATTGAATTGGCTACAGCCCTGCGCAAAGCCCATAGCCAGACAAAGCCTGTTTCAATAAAGGACATACTGATCAAAAACAATGGCGGGAGCACGATAGTTAATCTGACCATCCAAAAGATTATTGAACCTGAACAGCTCCAGGGTCTGTTCCTGATTATATTTGAGCCCTCAACAAGTAGCGTTCTCCCCACTTCGAAAAAGGCTAAAGCCAGTGTCCTAGACTTAAAGCAGAAGACTTCGCGCACAGAGGAAAAGTTAAAGACAGAACTTCAATATACCAAGGAGAGCCTGCAAAGCACGATCGAAGAATTGGAAACCACCAATGAAGAGCTCAAATCCACCAATGAAGAATTGCAATCCACCAACGAGGAGCTACAAAGTTCTAATGAAGAAATAGAAACCTCGAAGGAAGAGATGCAGTCGCTCAACGAAGAGCTACAGACCACCAACGCTGAACTGCAGGCAAAAATTGACGATTATTCCATGGCCAATGACGATATGAAAAACCTTCTCAACAGCACTAATATCGCGACCATATTCCTGGATAATGATCTAAACGTTAAGCGTTTCACCACAGAGGCGCAAAAGATCATCAACCTGATATCGTCCGATGTAGGTCGCCCTATCAGCGATATTGTTTCAAAACTGGATTACCATAACCTTTCTGAAGATTGCTCACAGGTTCTAAAAACATTGGTATTCAAAGAGATGGAGATAAAGTCAAAAGAAGATACATGGTACCAATTGCGGATATTACCTTATCGAACGGCAGAAAATAAAATCGATGGGCTGGTCGTCACCTTCATAGATATCAATGACCTTAAAAAGTCAGAACAAAAGGTCGAATACAATAAGGACCACCTTGAAGAACTGGTTCAGAAAAAAACCCGGCAGTCAGCAAAAAGTCATTCAAGGTCTAAGAGTTATTTTGAGATGCCATTAATAGGAAGTGTTATTTCAGATTTGAACAAAGGTTTTATAGATGTTAATGAGAAAATGTGCAGGATTACCGGTTACAAAAAAAAGGAACTACTAAATAAAACGTGGGACGAGATAACTCACCCTGACGATTTAAAAAGGGATGTCAAATTCATTGACTCGCTTATTTCAGGAAAAAGCGACACCTACTCAATAGAAAAGAGATACATCAGGAAAGACGGCTCTATTATTCCCGTTGAAATATTTGTCAGTTGTGTTCGACTAGAGAGTGGGGAAATAGAATATTTTATAGCCATGGTTAATGATATTTCCGGCAGAAAATAATGCCAGCCAAAATTAAAACCTGTACAGCTTGCAACCCTTCTATATGTTTAGTCATTAAACTTCGGGTGGCATATAAAAGAATGTGTTGTGGTTATGGAAATCCAAAAAGGTTTGAAAAGAGGTAAAAGTTAATGCAACAGAAGTCACATTCTCTGCTTACCGTAGAACAGCCCCCTTATATAGGTTCTTTAATAGACGGGTTGCTAAGTGACGGTAATAGACTGGAAGTAATAAGCGTAAGAACTCCCGAAAAAGCACTGGACTTGATTAAAGCTAACGTCCCTTTTTCGGTCATTTGTACAGAGAATGAATTCAGAGAATCTGAGATTACAGGAAAACAATTATTACAAAAATGTCAGCAGATAAATCCTTTGTCATCAAGGATACTTTGCTCAGTGTCGTTCACTAAAGGTCAATTTTTGTCCATGGTGAAAGACGATGAAATCCATTCCTATGTAGATAGGTCTGTCGGCACAATCAATGATTCCCTTTTAAGCGCAACTGAAATTAGCATTGAATACCATAAAGTTAATCTATTGAGTAATTATCTCGACAATTCAGACTTTAATTCTATTGATTCAGTTGCCGAGAGTTTGGGCCGGCTGGAAAAGATTGAAGGGAAAATTGGATGGAAGCTGGGGCCTTCACCCCTACTCTCGGCAAGTAGTTTCAAGGATCGAGAAGCAGAGGTGAATCAATTATTATTATCTAACGGTTCTGTTACCCATAGAGCCATAGTCGCGGCTAAAAAAATTTCAGAGATGGCAAGCAATGCTGGAATTGCCGGCAACAAGGAGAATGAAAGACTCCTACAAGTCCTGAACCATATAAGCCACATTAATACTTATTTGCTTGAAGCAAGCCTGAGCTTAGCAAAAAGGACAAACCAAATTAATAAAGGGCTTGAACAAGCTGAAAAAAACCTTCAACAGACCGCAAAAGTTGATGCATTCTTAAACCAATTTAGAAATGACTAAAAATAATCAAAGAATTTTTAATCATGCCCGCCCAAGAAAATCAAAAATTTCTCTTTGTCGCCAACGCATCCTCATTTCATGCACAATTTTTAACGAGTGCGCTTAATTGGGTTGCGCAATTTTAACATTTGGCGATTTCAAGCCAAAGAATGGAACCAGTGCATTGGGCACGGACAATTTTCGGTAGAGAACATGAAACTCCTCATCAGAAAGTTCCTGTTTTAAAAGTTGCTGAACTTGCTCGGCGGATACAATCTGCTGTGAAGGTTCATCAAACATGGTAACGCCAACACCCACCCAGTGGGTATGGATAAACTGCTGTTGCACCAGGCTTTCCACCCCCGTGCTGTATTCCATGGATTTTCTGATGATATGCTGGGCAATATAAGCCGGAACACACCGCCCTATCGCAATCACCTTTGAGGTCTCGCCCATGGGATACACCCTCAAAGCCACCTTTGTTGAACCGATCTCGCTAAATTCTTTAAAGACCTGTTTTCTTTGCTTGCGATAGGATTTTGAAATAAAACCTTCAATTTTGATGCGTTTTTTATCCACGGGCTCACATTTTTTCTCCGCAAACACGGGAGATGTAACCATCAGCCCCAGAATCACCAAAACAGGAACACCTTGCTTCATATAATGCTTCAATAACTGCCTAAGCCGATCATTTTTTGTATGCATCATGAATTTTCCTGTTTCTCCGGTTAAAAACAAATCCTCTGTTATAATATAATAACTGTTTGTTATTTGCTCCGACTACGGGGTCGTTTGTTTTTTAATGAATTCTTCAGCGCTTTGTTCGCTTGAAAAATAATATTCCTTGCCGTTAATAGTTTTGTGGATCGCTTCAGATTTTGGGATATACACCCCGTTATTGGGGTCTTTGACCATTTCTGTAGGTTCTTGTTCTGCAGACGAGCCTTTTGAAGGAAAAATTGTACGCGCAAGAATAACGAGCAGAACAACGACAATTCCTAATAATGCTAAACGGGCCATGTCCCTATTTTAAAGATTCGCCGCGCTAAATACAACCCGACATTAGTCGGTTGGGACAAGTATTAATATTATTTAATTGATTAGTTTGGTTTTTCCAAATCATGAATGATGAAACTAAATTTGAGCTAGATCAACCGGATCAGAAAAAATCTCTGGTACCGGCAGTCCGGGCGAAAGGGTCCCTGGTCCCGCTCGATCCTTTTTCCGCTTATATGCAGGAAGTCCGCAAGTATCCGGCCCTGTCCGAAGAGGAAGAAAAGGAACTGGCTATTCTTTATAAGGAATCTGGCGATCTGGATGCCGCCTACAAACTGACCACCGCCAACTTGATGCTGGTCATTAAAATTGCCATGACCTTCAAGCGCGAATGGCAAAACCTGATGGATCTGGTTCAGGAGGGCAATATTGGCCTGATGAAAGCGGTTAAAAACTTTGACCCCTTTCGCGGGGTACGTCTTTCTGCTTATGCCACCTGGTGGATCAAGTCGTATATCCTGAAACATATTCTCGACAACTGGAGACTGGTGAGGGTAGGCACCACCAATGCACGGCGAAAACTATTATTCAACCTGAAGAAGGAAAAAGAAAAATTGGAGCAGGAGGGCTTTGACCCCACTACCAAATTATTGGCAGAACGGTTTGGAGTAGACGAGGGAGAAATTATTGATGTCTCTGCCAGCATTGGTGCGATGGATGTTTCCATCGACACCCCGGTACGCCCTGATAGCCCCATGACGCCTGCTCAGACCCTTTCACAGGGCGGACTCTCTGTCGAAAGAAATGCAGAGCTAAGCCAGTTCCGGCAGATTCTTAAAGAGAATATCGAAAATTTTAAGGATGGATTGAATCCCAACGAAATAGAAATTCTCACCGAACGCGTTCTTTCCGAGGACCCCTTATCGTTGCAGGAAATTGGCGAACGCAGAGGCGTTACCCGAGAAGCGGTGCGCCAGGCCGAACAAAGGTTGCTGAAAAAATTTAAAATTTTTATCGAAGAAAACATGCCGGAAGCGGCTGATTATTTTCAAAACTGAGGAGGAGATATGAGTACCCGGACAGAAACTGACAGCATGGGAGAAATCGATGTCCCGGCCAGTAGTTATTATGGAGCCCAAACTGCACGATCATTGATCCACTTCAACATCGGCACCGAAACCATGCCACGCGAAATCATCCGAGGCATGGGCATTTTGAAAAAGGCTTCCGCTATCGTCAATTGTGAGTTAGGTCTTATGCCTGAAAACATCAAAGACCTGATCTGCCAAGCCGCTGATGAAGTGATCGAAGGAAAACTGGATGAGCATTTTCCACTTAGGGTTTGGCAAACGGGTAGCGGAACTCAGTCCAACATGAACAGCAACGAGGTGATCGCTAATCGGGCTATTGAAATTGCCGGTGGGGTCATCGGTTCCAAGGACCCGGTGCATCCCAACGACCATGTTAATATGGGCCAGTCTTCTAATGACACATTCCCCACTGCCATGCATATTGCCGCTGTGGAGCGCATTCGGGATACGCTCATTCCCACTATAACGACCCTGGCAAAATCGTTCAGGAAAAAATCTGATGATTTTAAAGACATCATAAAAATCGGAAGAACTCATTTGATGGATGCCACTCCGCTTACCCTGGGCCAGGAGTTTAGCGGATATACCACGCAACTGGAATACGCTCTTGACCGCATAGATGGTTGTATGCCCCGAATGTATCAAATCGCACTGGGCGGAACAGCTGTGGGAACGGGCCTTAACTCACATAAGGATTTCGCCATTAAAGTTGCCCGACAAATTGCCGACCTTACAGGGTGCCCCTTTGTTACTGCTCCGAACAAGTTTGAATCTCTCGCCGCACACGATGTTATTGTTGAAGCCAGCGGGGTTTTAAAAACTATTGCTTGTTCGCTCATGAAGATTGCCAACGATATTCGCTGGCTCGGGTCCGGTCCTCGATGTGGAGTTGGGGAAATCGTTTTACCTGCTAACGAACCGGGAAGCTCCATCATGCCAGGCAAGGTCAACCCCACTCAGTCAGAAGCGATGACCATGGTTGCCGCACAGGTGATCGGTAATGACACCGCCATAAACGTGGGTGGGTGCTCAGGTAATTTTGAGCTCAACGTTTTCAAGCCGGTGATGATTTATAATCTTCTTCAATCCATTCGCCTGCTTGCTGATTCCTGCCGGTCTTTCAATGACCATTGTGTGGTCGGTATAGAGCCCAACAAAGCACAGATCGAAAAACATCTTAATGGCTCACTCATGTTGGTCACGGCACTCAATCCGCATATCGGCTACGACAACGCCGCTAAAGTAGCCAAAAAGGCCTACCAGGAAAACAGCACCCTGAAGGAAGCGGCGGCGGCTTTGAATTTGCTCACGCCCGAGGAGTTTGATGAAAAAGTTCGCCCAGAAAAAATGATAGGCCCGAAGGGATGAGGGTCACGCTACATGGGCTCTTTTATATGCTTAGCCTAAAGCAGGGGTAAGAAAATAATGTTTCAAAATTGGCAAACTTTTATAGGGATTGTAGTCGTGCTGGCTATTTTACTTCCGATCATTTTAAAAAAGTTGTATTGACTTCTTTGTCTGGGAGAGATTTCATAACACCGAGCTTGAGCTTCCCAAGCTACTACAATTCGCAACTCCAAGAAGCACCCCGTTAAGGTTGGTCACCGCAATGCATTCCACATCGTGCTCCGACATGAGTTCCAACGCTCTGGACTTGGGTTCGTTGCCCTTTATCGTTACAAAAGGCCCCATATATTCCCGGATCGTAGCACCAGACATATCCTGCGATTTGTAACTCTCCAATAATTGATCCGCCGATACAATGCCAACCATATCCCCTTCATGCTGAACAAAGGCATGATCACAATCATTGATGATGAGATATTCGATGGTGTCAAAAATGGAAGTATTTGAATCCAGTGTCGGTGTGGGTGAAGCAAACTTTTCTATTGCCATCATGACTTGGCCTCGCAAAAGTTTTGAGCGTCCGCAGAATTTTCTCTCTCAACCTTTACAAAATAAGGAATTTTACAGCTTTCCGCAATCCCACAAACGCGGTAGACAAAAACACCTCAAATCTATTGAAAAGCCGTTATCTAAAGGACATACCGGCCCAATTTCAACTGTCCTAGTTTTGTTACAATACAGTTACGAAACCAAATAAAGCCATTTAATCCTTGCATTTATAAGATTGAAGTAATAGCTTTACAGTAACGCATAAAATATTTTAATCCATTGGGTGTTAATAATTTATGGATATCAGCAAGGATTTAGAAGCCTTGAAAAAAACCTCCTTCTCCAATTTTTTTGAAGAATTGGAACTGGAACGCATTTTTAACGCTGGAAAACAAATTTTCCTGAAAAAGGGCCAGGTTCTATTTTCTGAAGGCTCTTTTCAAGAAACCATGTACATCATTCTTGCTGGAAAAGTTGAGATTTATAAAAAGCATAAACAAATCGCGGTTCGGGGAACTGGGGATTTTTTAGGTGAAATGGCGTTGGTGGAATCCAAACCCCGTTCAGCCAGTGTCCGGGCACTTGCTAATACTGAAGTGCTGGAAATAGAAAAAGATACATTCTTTAAATATTTTGCTTCGAACCCAAAAGTGGTGTGGGAAATTTTAAAAGCCGTCTCAGCCAGAAACCGGGATGATCTCGAAATCATTGAAGGCGGCTATCAGGAAATCAGAAACAGCCGTGAAAAATACCGCAAGGTCATCGACTCGGTATCCGACCTAATCATTCAGACCGACCCTGACGGAAAAATTAATTTTGCCAATAAAGCAGTTAGCTTTATAGGATTTGATGTGTTTGACCTGATTGGTCGTGACTTTAATGAATTTTACGATGGAGATCTCAGCAGTTCCAGCAGGGCCCATATATTGACCAGGCGGGTTGGCCCCAGAACGACATCTGACCTGGAGGTTTCTTTTAAAGTAAACGAACAGTCCACCCTCTACGATTTTTGCAACAGCATGAGCTTTATGTTGACTGCTACAGGAATGTGGAGCGTGCCCCATGAGATGGTTATGAAAAAAGGAACCAATAAGGAATTTCAAGGTACCTTATTGGTTGCCCGAAAAGAGAAAAATGGTGGCTACCGGATGGTTTAAAACCCTCGCTATTTTTCTGTTCCCCCCATGGTTTAAACTCCTCTTTATTTACCGAATTTACTCAATCATCAAATAGTAGTATCGAAGTTTAAGAGAGAGGCTTCAGGAGTCTCACCGGTACTGGTCAGAATTTCCTGAACTCTAGATTCAATCAAGGCATCCAGATTTGTGCTCGATTGCAGGAGTGAAGATAAATCGGTTTGTTGGCTTGCCTGGCCACTCAAAAATTCAGTGATGCTATTACTGGAAATTCCCGATTGCTCGAAAATATTTTTCAGTTGATCAAAAAGTTCTTCCTGCCCTTCTGAGGACTTTGCTCGAAACGCAATCAATTCCGTAGCCGATAATTCTCCGCTTTGGTCCGTGTCGATGGAGTCAAAATTTGCTAGCAGGTCTTTACCACTCCCGGTCTCATCTAATTTCTTTTGAATTTCACTGGGGTCCAGTCCACCCGAGCGATTGCCATCCTCTTTTTGAACCTGCTGGAAAGCTTTTTGGGTAAAACTGTTAAGAATGGTTGAACCGAGTCCTCCACTGTCTCCAATCATTGGATCATCCTCCACCGAAAAGATGTTTAAATCGGGCTATACCATGCCCTGTATAATCTTATCGGCGGCTTAAAAAAATGACTTAAGCCTTTATTTGACATGCGTTATAGACATCAGAAAAACAAGGGGTTTTCGAGTTTTAATTGGCGTAGCGGAACATCTGATTGACGCAATGAAGGGCCCGTTTTTGAGTTTCCGGGTCGATTTCAATGATGCTAGGTGGATTGGGGTTTTCCAGGACGCCTAATATATCTTCCAGAGAATTGGATTTCATATATTTGCAAAGGGTGCAGCTTCCGGCAAATGTTTTTTCAGGAAATTCGGATTGCAGAACACCGGTTAACCCACACTCGGTGAGCAAAAAGAATGCGTCTTTCTCCGACTCACGCACATGGTCAAGCATTTGACTGGTGCTTCCTACATAATCGGCCTTACCCACCACTGAAGAACTGCACTCGGGATGAACAAGAATTTCTACGTCTGCAAAATTTTTGCGCACCTGATCTATGCTTTCGGGCTGGTACTCCTCGTGAACATAACAAGTGCCATCCCAGAGCTGGATATCTTTATTCACACCCCGAGATTTAAGATGGGAGATAACATTTTCACCCATGAGCCGGTCGGGCAGGAAATAAATCTTGTCGTTGGGAATTTTTTCAATAATGCCATAAACATTCGAGGAGGTGACACATACATCGCACTGGGCTTTCACCTCTGCGGTCGTGTTGATATAGCAGACGAAGGTATGATCAGGAAATTTTTTGCGAAGTTGGATTACATCGCCCGCTGTTATTCCATCGGCCAGAGAACAACCGCCATTGGGGTTGGGATCCAGCACCATTTTCCCGGGATTAAGAATTTTAGCGGTTTCTGCCATAAAGCGAACTGCTGAAAAAACGATGACATCGGCATCGGACTCCTTCGCTTTTTTTGACAGCCCATAAGAATCGCCGGTGTAATCGGCAACGCTATAATAAATTTGCGGCGCGACATAATTGTGAACCAGAATGATGGCATTCTTTTCGCGCTTGAGATCTTCAATCCTTTGTATGGTGGGGAGCAACAATTCACAATTCTCGCGGGTAAACCGGCAAACGGGATTACCCACCTGAATATCCTTAAGTTTTTCGTAGAGTTGTTCTGCGGTAACCATATTTCTAACCCGGCGGCCAGTTCAAGGCACGCCCACCTATTAAATGGAAATGAATATGAAAAACTGATTGTCCGGCACCTGCTCCGCAATTGACCACCAGTCGGAACCCGGATTTGTCGAGCTCTCTTTCCTTAGCCAGTTGGTTAGCCACACTGATTACTGAACCCATCATTGTATGGTCCTTTTCCTCGACATCCAGTAGAGTTGCCTGATGAATTCTGGGAATGATCAAAATATGCGTCGGGGCCTGCGGATTGATGTCGTTAATTGCAAACAACGTGTCCGATTCATAAACCTTATCGGAAGGAATACTGCCTTCGCTGATTTTGCAGAACAGACAATCACTCATAAGGTTTCTTCCCCTGTCCACCGGGACTTTTCACATCATTGCCTTCTTCACTTTTCTGATGAGGAAGGGGATCAAACTGAGCCAGGTGATTTATAATTTCTTCCTTGTACGAAATGAACGGATCCAGCATGAGAAACGGTTCATCAGTCTTACCCAGGCGAAAGCCGATCCAGTCTATGAGATAACCCATGTGAGAGTGCTGGGACATAAGTCTTTTAACAAGTTCTCCTCGACCATGGGCCCGGGTCCCTCTTGGAGGATTAACTTTAGAAAAGTTGACGGCCTCATCGGTGGTTTTCCTGTAACCTTCTCCGTTAGCCTCCAGACCCCAGAACAGGCCCGATTCCTTATTCAAATTATGATATTCCAGATCCAGGCTTTTCAGCCAGGGGTCATTCCACTCCAGGTTTTCTTCATTTCTGAATTCGTTAAGCATCCAGTATTTACTGGCCCAGTCTACCCTACCGATAACCGCTTCCGGACCTTTTGGCAAATCTGTCAAGACAGATTCCCAACCTTCCAAAATCCAATCTGTCTCTCGATCTTTTCCACCCAGGTATTGCTTACAGGTATTTAAAATATCCCATTGTATTTCCAGAGCGCTGGAAGAATCTCCCGAAGCCAGTTTCACATGCCACTTGAATTCTGGATCGCGCGAAATGGATCGCATGGACTGAACCGAATCTGCGAGAATCCATTCTCGTTTAGCGACCCCCAACTGCATGATTTCCAACATGAGCGTTGTCGTCCCCATCTTCATGGCAGTTGCAAACTCACTCATTGTAGAGTCGCCAACTAAGAGATGTATGCGCCGGTATTTGCTCGGGTCCGATAAGGGTTCATCACGCGTGTTGACAATGGCTCGGTTATACTGAACCCACCGGTAAAATTCGTTGGGAATGTGATCCGCCCTTTGTGAAATCTGGAAGTCCACCTCATCACCTCGATTTTCATCAGGCGTGACGCCTTCCCAGTCCCTAAAAGGGTGGGGATCGCAGGAGCCAATGCGACCCGCGCCGCAATAAATTAGTCGAGTCGTTAAAAATGAAGACAGTAGTTTCAGGTTGTCTCGTTCATCGAAGGGAAACCCTCTGCCAACCAGATAATTCTCATGGCATCCAAAAGTGGCGTTGGTTTCGAGGTCGACATTGTTCTTGATGAAGGAAATTTGATCCGTCCAACCCAACTCTTCCACTGCTTCCTGAATCAGGGTATCTCCAGCGCGATCAAAAGTTACAAGATCAACGAGATTGGAGCATTCCGGGGAGGCGTATTCCAAATGGCCCATATCCAAATACAGGCGCCCACCGTTAAGCAGGAAACCTCCATTGCCAGGAGGCTCATCGTTGGCTCGGTAGTGAAGATCTAACACCCCAAGATTTTTTGAGAAAACATGATTCTTGATCTTGTTGGCAATTTCCATGGGATCATAAGGAAATTCCTCAACATTTTTGACCAGAAGGCCGTATTCCGTTTCGATGCCGTAGATACGATTTTTCATAGATGACTCTTATCCCCGTTTCAGGGATGTCTTGCATAGTTCTGCCAGTTCCTGATCATTCATAAATCGGTAACCCGCCTCAGTAATTAATGCCACAGTGGGGAAAACCTCTTCCTCAGGGCGAGCTTTACCAGTCGCAGAATCAAACTGTGCCGCAGTTTGCAAAAGCCGGACAGCCAGAGTGACTGCATTACTTTCAGATCTTTCGGCCAGAGGCTTTTCGCCCCATAAGTCTTCATGCTCCAGAATTCCTCGGATAGTGGGCGAACCCGATCCTGTCGAGGTATGTGTGCGAATCTGAAAATCCGCCCCTAGCATATCGTAAAAATGTATGGCGGGTTTTCGGGTTTGCAAATCATAGGTAGCAAATATGGGGCTCACAACTCCCAGCCCTTGAACAGCCATACCTACATTTTCTTTCAACAGTCTCGACAAGGCGCGAATTTTTCCCTCCCCGCTCATGGACTGCATCTGCGAGCGTCGAAAGAACTCAAAATTATGAGTGAGCACACGGGCCATCTCAAATGCAGTAGCGGGAACCCCGGCAATAGCCATCAAAGAATAATCATCAATGGGAATAACCTTATCGCAATATTCATACATTATGCTATTACCTGCGGTGGCTCGCCGGTCACCGGCAACAATCACTCCACCCTTAAAGTGGAATGCCAGGACGGTTGTCCCATGGGTCACGGTAATATCATTTTGTGCCCGAGAAAGATCAATTTGGGCCTGCCAGCGATAACCGGATTTTTCCAGGAGATCAAAAAAATCTCCGGGCGAACATTTGGGATCAGATTGAAAACTCATTGGCCAGTTCTCTGCTTGTATTTTTCCGTCTGTTTTGGGTCCACCTTTTTCATCCGCTTCAAAAGATTATCCCTGCCCGGCCGTGAAGGTTCCGGGCTGGTGGGACCGGAATCATGGCGATCTGGATTGGTTTCTTTTTTTTCTTCCCTTCTCAGGGGATCGTTCATTTCCATGAGATCA